>NZ_JAFBDY010000017.1 GCF_016908465.1 Lysinibacillus composti
TTTTCGAGATTCATCGACGAAATTGATAATTTACGTAAAATATGTGCTTGAATCAAAAAAACTCTTTCAAAAAAAGGCACTTTTTCAGTGACTTCAACCTGTCCCCCTGTCCCAAAAAAGATGGTCTGAAGCCAATTGACTTTGAGACCATCTTCCTTACATAACACTATTAACTTATTAAATTATTGTTGGATAAATTGTTGTGTCCAGTAGTTACCGTTTTCCACGTAACCTACACCGATATGAGTGTAGTTGGCATTCATGATGTTTTGACGGTGACCTGGTGAGTCCATCCAAGCTTGTACTACTTCAGCTGGAGTTTTTTGACCTTGGGCAATATTTTCGCCTGCAGATTTGTATGAAATGCCTGCTGCTTTGATTTGATCAAATGGGCTTCCGTAAGTTGGACTTGTATGTGAGAAGTAGTTATTTTTCGCCATATCAGCTGATTTCGCTTCCGCTACTTTCATTAATGGAGCATAAATTTCTAATGGTTTTAGGCCTGCTTTTGTACGTTCTGCATTTGTTAAATCTACCACTTGTTGTTCAAAATCTGAAACTGATTGACTCGCATTTGTTGTAGTAGTTTTTGTTGGTGCTTCTGCTTGTTGAGTATTTGTATTTGTTGGTGCTGTTGTATTTGTATTGTTATTAGTTTTTGCTGGTGCTTTTGTGTTGTTTGTCGCTTTTGCCGGTGCTTTTTGTTGTGTTGCTTGTTTAGAAGCTTGATCTTTATAAACTTCTTTACCTTCTTTAATCACTTTAACAGCGGCTTGGCCATTTAATGTTTTATTAACTAACTGCTGGAATTGATTAAAATCAAATTTACCATTAGCTAAATCAATTTGATTGATTAATTGAATGGCAATTGCTTCATAGTTGTCACCTTTAATCATTTGTACATATTGTTGAGCGTTGTCACTCTTAACTTCTTTATTTAAACTTGCCGCATCTGCTGATGTTGCTGTAAAAGATGCTCCAAATAATGTTGCTGCCATTAATGATGTTGCTAGAAATTTTTTATTCATGTTTTATTCCTCCTCGTCTTTGCAACACCAATGTTACAGCACAGATTAAGTAATATAGGGCCCATAAAATGGTAAGAGTAACAATGAAAACGCAAACTCTAGTAAATTAAAGTCTAGTTCACGAAAACCCTCATAAATATTTCCAAAATAAAAGATTATTTCTACTGAAAACCTATTGACAGATTTTCAATTTCATGAAATAAGACAATGATTCTACTTTTGTTACAAATAGATTACGGAAATTCCAGTACAGATACTTACTACAGAGTATCTTATATACAAAAAATCACTCCACTATATAAGTAAAGTGAAGTGATTTTTCAATCTTATAAAATTCCAGCTTTCAACTGCTCTAATCGTTCCATAGCTTCTTCATTTGAATCTGCCACAACGCCAAAATAGTATTTACATTTCGGTTCTGTACCGGAAGGACGAATCGTGATCCAAGAGTCGTCAGCTAACACGAATTTTATTACGTTTTCTTTTGGTAAGAAGATTGGTACTGTTGTATCATCCGATAAAGTCGCCAAGCTCGTTAAATAGTCTTCTGCGCGCACTACTTGGATGCCGGCTACCTCATTCGGAATATTGCCTCGGAAATCTTCTAAGATTTGCTTCATTTTTTCTTGGCCGTCTTTTCCTTCAAAGACTTGTGATACAAGGGCTTCACGGTGGTAACCGAACTGCTTGTACAAGTCGTTTAATGCATCTAATAATGTTTTTCCTTTTGTTGCATAGAAGGCTGCCATTTCTGCCACTTTCAACGCCACTTGTACTGCGTCTTTATCGCGAGCGAAGGTTTTGATTAAATAACCGTAACTTTCTTCATAGCCGAATAAGAATGTATATTTATTGGATTGCTCGTACTCTTCAATTTTTTCTGCGATATATTTAAAGCCCGTTAGCGTGTTAATGGTTTTTACACCGAAATGATCGGCAACTTTTGTACCAAGTTCAGCTGTCACAATCGTTTTGATCATGGCTCCATTTGTTGGCAACGTTCCTTCGTTTTGTTTCGTTTGCAAAATGTAGTGTAGTAATAAGGAGCCTAGCTGGTTGCCCGTTAACAGTTCGTATTGATCATCTTTACGAACAGCAACACCTAATCGGTCAGCATCAGGGTCAGTTGCTAGTAAAAGATCCGCTCCAACTTCATCGCCCAATTTCATGGCTAATTCGAAGGCTGCCGCTTCTTCAGGATTCGGATAGCTCACCGTTGTGAATGCCCCATCTTGTACAGCCTGCTCTTTCACGACATGAACTTGTTCAAATCCAAACTGTTTTAACCCTTCTATTACCGGAACAAGTCCAGCACCATGTAAAGGCGTATAGACCATTTTCATGTTGTAGTCAATTGCGTCATTTTCTTTCAACGTCAGAAGGTTTTGCATAAATTTAGCATCCAGATCTTCTAGAATCCACTTCAATAAACCCTCATTCTCTAACTCTTGTGGATCGCGAACTGTTAAGTCGAAAATATCTTCAATCGCATTCATGTGTTCCACAATTGCATTAGCACCCGCAGGAACAAGTTGAGCCCCATCTTCACCATACACTTTAAATCCGTTGTATTGCTTTGGATTGTGGCTTGCTGTGATAACAACACCGGCAAATGCGTTCAGCTCACGAACTGTAAATGAAAGCTGTGGTGTTGGACGAGGTTCCTTATATATATAGGAAGTAATATTGTACGCACCTAAGATACGAGCTGTTTCCACAGCAAATTCTTGGGAAAAATGACGCGTATCATAGGCAATTACAACACCGCGCTTTGTAGCCTCTTCACCATTTGATGCAACGAAACGTGCTAGTCCCTCAGCTACTCGACGAATCGTAAAAATGTTGATACGATTCGTTCCAGCACCAAGTAATCCACGCATTCCACCTGTCCCAAATGAAACATATTGATAAAAGCGGTCTTCGATTTCTTTGTCATGATCCGCGATTGCATTTAGCTCATCTTGTAAATATGTTGGTAAGTCATGGGATTGCCATTTCTCAAAAATATCTTTCATTCGTTAGAACACCTTCTTTTTTATGTTTGATGGGACATGGGGACAGGTACATCGTCCCGCGGGACAATGTACCTGTCCCCCTTGTCTCATCCACTCCATTTCCAATTATAACCCAATTTATAGGTCAACTGTCTACCTTTGCACGCTTCCATTAACATATTTCTCACATTACTTTTGTTCGTCTTATTTAAGAGCAAATTTTTACGTTCTAATTATTAAAATTAATGTACTGTTTACAAGGAAATGATAGGATAAACAATAGTAATAGATAATAGTTAATTATGTAAAAAATCAAGTTTTAGACAAGACATTAAAATCAACTTTGTTAAAGTAGAAATGAGTTATCTAGGAAACAATGTGGCTACATTTAATACTGTAAAAAACATTTGAAGAAAAAATACATTCAAACAATCGTTTGAATGAACGTTAGCTAAGAGTTCGACGTTTATATTTAAGGAGGAAGTTTAATGAATGTTTATTTTATTACTGGTGTGTCAAAAGGAATTGGGTTTGAACTTGCAAAGCAATTGAGTGAAGCGGGTCATTTCGTTGTTGGAATTGCTCGTACCATGAGCGAACTGGATGGAGTAAAATTCATTAGTGCAGATCTATCCGAAACTGATAAGC
This sequence comes from Lysinibacillus composti, assembly GCF_016908465.1. GTDB lineage: Bacteria > Bacillota > Bacilli > Bacillales_A > Planococcaceae > Ureibacillus > Ureibacillus composti_A. Next base: position 3,671 of record NZ_JAFBDY010000017.1, read on the forward strand.
TTGAATCGGTAATGGATGAGCTATTCGCGTCTGCTCCACAAAACGCGAAATCTTTCACACTAATTAACAACGCTGGGATGGTTGATCCAATCGGGTTAATTGGAGCTGTAAATGCAGTGGAAATGACGAATGCGATTGCCGTCAATTTGACTGCACCGATGATTCTTTCTAATGCATTCATCTCAAAGTTAAAGGATTTTAAAGGATCAAAGCGTATTATCAATATTTCATCTGGGGCTGGTCGAAAAGCTTATGAGGGTTGGGGAACTTACTGTACAACAAAAGCTGGACTTGATCATTTTTCACGGGTTGTTGCACTTGAGCAATCGAAGGAAGAGTATCCAGTAGAAATCGTCTCAATCGCTCCTGGCATCGTCGACACTAGTATGCAAGAAACGATTCGAGCAAGTAACGAAGATGCATTCCCACTTCATGATCAGTTTGTTACTTACAAAGAGCAAGGATTACTTAGCAGTACGGAACAAACGGCACAAAAGATTATTTCATTTGCAGAAAATGTAGATTTTAGAGAAGTCGGTCCAATTGCAGATGTCCGTAATTATTAATATGTTATAGGGATAGGTACATTGTCCCAGTGGGACGATGTACCTGTCCCCCTGTCCCATAACGGATGACCACTCCAAAAATTTACAGTATAATTTTATAAAAAGGTAATAGGAAGTGTATATATAGTGAAAAAAGTAACAGTTGAAAACTTGATTCAGAAGTTTTCATTGAACGTATTGGCTGGTGAAGATCAACTCGAGAAATTGATTACGCAACCAGGGGTACATCGTCCAGGTCTCGAATTTGTTGGCTGTTTTGACTTTTTTCCTACAGAGCAAGTTCAAATATTAGGGAAAAAGGAAGTTACTTATTTAGAGAAATTAAGCCCCGAAGAACGTAAAATTCAAATTAAAAATCTTGTATACTATCATCCATCTTGTTTTATTGTCACAACAGGTGAAGTAGATTTTGATCATTTAATCCACCATTGTACAGAGCAGGGAATCCCCTTGTTAGTAACTAATAAGCCTGAGACGACTTCTGAATTTATCCCCAAATTGGAGACGTATTTAATAAAAGAATTAGCCCCTGAAATGGCAGTACATGGAGTTTGTATGAATGTGTCTGGTATCGGGATCTTGATTCGTGGGAGCTCTGGAGTAGGAAAAAGCGAGACAGCGCATACGTTAATTCGCCGCGGGCACCGGTTAGTTGCTGATGATATCGTTGTTTTAAAAAGACTTAGTTCACAAACGATTCTAGGTACACATGATGAGAAAACAAAGGAGTTTTTGGCTCTCCGCAGTATTGGGTTGCTCAACGTCGTTCGTTTATACGGACGTAAGGCATTTCAAGATGAAACACGAATTACGCTTGATATTAATCTAACAAAATGGGAAAAGGATGCCTTATATAATGATTTAGAACAGGAATTTCATTATACAGACTATATGGGGGTAAAAATCCCTTCTATGGAAATCCAGCTTCAACCTGGACGTGATGTTGCAGGGTTAATTGAGGCAGCCGCAAATAACTGGTATTTAAAACAGCAGGGATACAGTGCAGTTGAAGAATTTATGGATCGCATTAAGGCAGATATAACAATGGAATAACTTTTAAGCCTGCTTTTTCATACAGAAGAAAATGAAGGTTAATTCCTTCCACTTATATAAATCGTAGGTAATGAATCTAGGGTTTATTGATTTCTTCTGCATTTTTGAGCATACCAAATAAACTCTATGATTCGTATGATGGTTTCATATCTTCCTTTTAATATCCGTCGTTTACATATAAATGAGATGCTTTTCGAATCCTTAGATACCGATTCCACCTTATTTCGTCCAACTGTTCAGCGGTATCAAAAGCCCAACTTCTCTGATAGTTAAACAGTGAAATTGGGCTATTCTGTTACTTCAATTAAAGAATGCGATTCTAAGTCTCTTCCACGGTTTTCATCCTTTCATTTATTTTTTTTAGTTATCAGCATTATGTTCCAATTGGGTCTTTTCTTCACGTCCCCCACCTTTTCTTTCACTTAAGAAAACGAGATGAACTTTGATAAAATCTCACTAGAAATAAAGCTTTTTTATTTCTGTAATGGTGAATACAATTAAGATAGAATAGACTGAATTTTTTAACCTGCTCATCTAATAGTAAACGATCATCATATATTAAAATGATTTTCTTTAGTATTGACAAGGAAGTGATTTGCTGTGGGGGAACTCCTAAAAGAGAAAAAAGACCCATGGGATGACAGCCATCGTCCGTGGGCTCTACCGAATTTACCTTGGACGATGAAGCAAATATGGAGCGATCTGTTATTTGCTCATTATCCAATTAAATATGAGGTGTTACGAAAATTAGTACCCGAAGCACTGCATTTAGATTCATACAATGGCATGTGTTGGATTGGGGTTGTACCGTTTCGAATGTCGGGGATTAGACTGCGGGGATTGCCATCTATTCCAGGTACAGATCAATTTCCTGAGCTCAATGTTCGGACATATGTAACTTTAGATGGTAAGCCTGGTGTGTACTTTTTTAGTTTGGATGCTGCTAATTGGCTAGCTGTAAAAGGGGCTAAAACACTATATCACTTACCCTATTGGCACGCTGATATGGAGATCAAAAATAGTGGAACAAACATTGAATTTAAAAGTAAGAGACTACAAGACAATGAAATTGAATTAGCTTGTAGCTATAGACCCATTTCAGAACCATTTCAAGCAAGTAAGGGATCTTTCGAGGAATGGATGGTCGAGCGTTACTGCTTCTACACCTTAAATTCATCGGGAGTACCGCTACGCTGCGATATTTTACATGAGCCTTGGAGATTACAAGAGGCAGAAGCAGAATTTAGGTATAATTCAATACTCTCCAAGCAAGGCATTGATGTCGCTAGTGATTCGCCTATAGTTCATTTTGCAAAAAAGATTGAGGTACGTGCTTGGCCTCTTGTCCATCATTCCACTGATCATTTTAGTACTTGAGGGCAGAATCAGGCCTCTACCATAAAATACTGGCACTACCTAGCATAAGTACATTTACTATGCTTTACTAAACAATCTTGGCCATTAAAGACAAAATGAGCGCCACTTCCTCAAGAGTGGCGCCAGATTGCTGAAAGAAAAGTAAACTAAAGATATCGACGTACTTTTTTGCTGTATTGTTTATATTCCTCACCGTAAATTTTCATCAACGATTGTTCTTCAAGTAGCACTTGTCGATTAAAAAGCCAATAACCTACAATCAAATATACTAGTAAAATCCAATTTGGATAAATAAGGAATTCTCCTAATAAAACGAATCCAAAAGCAGTATATATCGGATTTCGACTGATGGCAAAGGCCCCAGTAGTAATTAAAGGGCCAGGATGGTCTTCATCAATTCCCACCCTGAAGCTTTTTCCGAACGAAATTAAGCTATAAAGGAATAATAAAAGACCTAATAAGCAGAAGACCACGCCAATCCAACCGATGGACTCACTTCTAAACAATTCAGTACCCAATCGTGGTAAGTTAAAAGCATTGGCAAAAATCAAATAAAATAACAGCAAAGCAAATGGCGGTATAATAAAGTCCTTTTTATCCATTTCGCCAAATTTAAATGCTTTGATGCCCAGTTTTTTTAATTGTTTGGAACGGATGATGACCATTGTGATTAGCAAAACAATCGTAATAACGGCAATAGATCCTTGCAACCTGAAACCACCTTTCTATTCACTATTTTATTCTATCCTACTTGTTAATGAATAAATTTATCCTACAATTGGCACTTAACCTAAAGAAAAAACGCAATTCATGCATCTGAATTGCGCTAGATCATGGAATAAACATTAGCCTCTTATAGCATTATTTTTCTTTTAATATTGAATACTTTCGATAAGCTTTATAGAAACTGTACCCGAAGAAAATAGTCATAATGGCGGGAAGAGACCTTAAAAGGACAAATGGCGTTTCAAATAAAAATGCTTTCCAAAATAATGCACCTTCCATACTCCAAAGACCTTCCGTTAAATATAATCCTGAATCTTTGTAAACCAGATAAGAGAAAATCAATGTCATTATTCCTATACTAGATACATAATTCATCAATCTTTTATAATAATTACTCTTTGATTGGCGATCCGAATAGATTTCATTTTGATCGTCATCTTCTTTTTGCCAATACTGTAATCCACGCTGGCTCCCCTTTATATAGCTCCAACCAAAGTCCTCATAAATCCCTTTGTAGTTCTCGTACTTTTCCTTCGATAAATAATCTTGATAATCCAATCGCATCACAAATCTCTTATCGGTTTTTTCGAAAGTGTATAGGCCTAATCCACTGATCTTTGTACAGCGATATCCTTTTTGTAATTGTTTATTCAGCCATTGCTCTTCTTTTTCAATATCAAAAAACACCTTAAACATTTTCATTTGATTCACTTCCTTCGTACAGAGATAAAATGTGCAATAACCTGTTTTGTTCCATTTTCAAAATGGTCTTTCCTTCCGCTGTGATCATATAAACTTTTCTCCGACCTGACTCTCCAACAGATTCAATCCAACCATGTTTATTCAAGTTTTCAATCGCACCGTATAATGTACCCGCTGCTAAACTAACGGTACCATTACTTATTTCTTCTATCTTCTGCATTACGGCATAGCCATGGAGTGGTTCGCGTAAAGCTAATAAAATATAATGCATCGTTTCAGACAACGGCAATAATTTATGTTTCATGTTTTCAACCTCTATTCAGTTCGACTATATAGTTCAACTTAATAATAAGTTAATACAGTTCAACTGAATAGTCAACCAATTTTTTATAAGTTGTCAAAAGAACTTAAAGTGATAAACTTGATCACTAGTAAAAAATCAATCTAAAAAGTCGCTTCCCGAATGTTAGGGAAAGCGACTTTTAAAGTGTTCATATTCAATTTAGATGGTTCTTTTTAAGGAAAGGGTTAATTCTTATGATGAAACGTGCACTTTTCTGAAATAACGTAACTATGTTTACAATCCTGAAGTGATTATTGTACTAACGCCCGCATCACTTTAAGGATGATAAGAAATTTTTTATTGCATCCATGCGTATTTTTGATTCGCACTCCTCACAACGAAATACCTTATTTGTTCTTTCTTTAAATAACTTATATTTTTGTGAACCTTCATCTAATGTGAATTTTTGTCTACAACTACAACAAACTATTTCATAGTAAAACATAGTTATCCACCTACTGTCTGGCTTATTATTTTTAGTTGATTTCTCGAAGATTGTAACGAGTTCGTTAGTATATTTCTGAACATTTAACTAGGGGTTCTCATTAATTCAATGGTGAATCCGTCAATCGCATTTCTTATCGTTCATATTTTTACTCATGTTTTTATTTTAGTACAATCGTACAAGAAAAGTGCAAACAAAAAACCATTTAGGTGAAAATATCTAAATGGTTTTTGAATACCTATATATATAAATCCTCTATTAATTCGATGTGTACTAAATGGGCTCTTATTCCCATTCTAATTAATCATCTAAATCATCATCGTCTTCATGGTCAAAATTTAGTTCGATCACTTTACCTGTGACGGCATCGATTTCGACGTCTGCTTCCCCTTTGTTTGTGATCAGTTCCAATTCATAAACAAATCGGCCGTCGTCTTCATCCAATTCTAGTTCAGTCACAGTTCCATTCACAGCTTTTTCTGCAAGTTGTTTTGCTTTTTCATCAGTAATAAGGTTTGTAGATTGAACGACTCCAGTGCGATCGTCCGAATCATCATCATTATTACTATCTTCCTTCATTAGCTGAACTTCACCTGTGTAAGCATCAATGTAAAGGTCATAATCCTTTTTGCCATTTTCAACTTCTACTTCATAATACTGGTTGCCCTTATAGCTTTCCAACTCAATGTTTTCCACATGTCCTGTTACTTTTGAAAGTGCGATTTCCTTTACCTTTTCTACAGAAATCATTTCCTTGCTTGTCGTAACCTTTTGATCATTTGTTGTTTCACCATTATTAGCAGCTCCTACAGCCACTGCACCGCCTAGAATGACACTTACTGATAATACGCCAATTAACATTTTGTTCTTCATTTTATTTTCCTCCTTCATTTTTAACCTTTCTATATTTACACTATAGCCAACGAAAATTAGAGAGAAGGAAGAAGAACATTAGAATTTAATGAGAGTTTTCTTTTTATTTATAATAAATGGGGCACATGACTTATACAAAAGTACATTCTGTTTAATAATCGCGCCTTTCAATTAGCCATATCAAAATAAGTGCTGACCCTTTCTACCTGAAAAGAGACACGTAATGACGCTTAAATGAAAATAGACGCGCCTTCTTAGCGAAAGCGCACGACGGCTGAATAAGAATATTAGACTAAGAAAAGGTGTTTCATCCTTGCTATATATACTTAATGAAACATAACGCTAAGCTTGTTAGGGGGATAGTCCTCCCTTTTAGTAGAGCTTTTTTCCAATTGGGTCATGATTGATAAAATAACATTCTCTTTATGCGGTGCCGAAACAATCTGTAATGCAACCGGGAGACCTGTGGACCCTATTTCTGTATCAATTGCCGCTCTATGAACAAGATCCTTTTCATTCCTTTTAAGAAATTCTTCTTCACTTCGAACAAGAGTGTAAGAAAAGGCTCCGGAAGGGAATCCTAAATAATTGATTAATGAATTGTATGCACCCTCGTAAGTTAGGTTTCTAGATCCATTATGATATAATGCGGGCGTTGGAAAAACAGGACATAAAACAGCATCTAACTTTTTATCCTTTATTTCTTCTAATACAAAATCCCTATACATTTTACGTTTTACTATAAGTTCTTCATATTCTTCTTCAGTCTTTTTGCCGATAAAAGGAAATACAACCGTGGAAATTGTTTGCTGTTGCATTAGTTTTAATAGATAAATTAAAACTTTTCTTCTTACCTTTCCAATTTTTTGTACACGTATCAAGTTTTTTATGGGATATTCCTGTTTCGAATTTCCGATTGTTTCTTTTAAGCCTCTACCATCATCTGCGCACATCATTCCATAAAAAGTTTGCATACTCTCTTTGATTTTTGGAAATTCATAAGGGATTATTTCTGCACCATTTTCTATTAATACTTTAGAGGCATGATGAATTGCCCGTTGGATGGCAGGTGAAGTTGGAAGTATGTGATCGCTTTCCCAAATTCCAATTCTCATACCTTCCAAATTCTTAATTTCCATTATCTTACCTGATAAAACTTCAAATGCTAAAGTTAAATCGTCTACACTTCTTGCTAAAGGACCAATGGATGACATTTCTCCTGCTTCTTTTCTTATATGTAAGATTTGCTTCGGTGCCCTTTGAGAAATTACTCCCGGTGTAGGTTTTAATGCATGAATTCCACAAAAATGTGCAGGTGTTCGAACGCTTCCTCCAATATCTGTACCTATTCCAAGTGGTGAAAACATGGAAGCAATAGCTGAACCTTCTCCTCCTGAACTTCCCCCAGCTGTTCTTCTAGTATCCCAAGGATTCATTGTCCTTCCGTAAACAGGATTAAAAGTCTCACACCCCAATAATAGTTGCATTGCGTTAGTTTTAGCTAAAATAATCGCTCCATGATCTCTTAACCTTTTGACTGATGGATCATCTTCTTCTAAGAGCTCTTCTCTACCTTCGATCCCCCAAGTAGAAGGCGTTTCTTTTACATCAATACTCTCCTTAATTGTTATAGGAACTCCATGTAGTGGGCCTAAAAAATGTCCTCTTTCTGCCATTTCATCATATTTTTTTGCTTCCATGCGTGCTCTCTCAAACAACGGATAAACAATTGAATTATATTGCTCGTTTTTACTCTCAATTCTTTCAATGAATGAATTAACAACTTCCAATGATGTAAATTTACCCTGCCGAATACCTTCAGCTATTTCCTTTGCCCCCAACTGATATAATTTCATTCTCTACCCTCATTCATATTTTGATATAAAAAAGTTCTATACAATGGATAGAAGAACCTTCTTAACTATTCAAGTTCTTTAATATACTGGATTCTCTGTACAAGTTCCCGTGATCCCTTCACAAATTCAAGAATTTTTTTTAAAGAGAAAAGAGCAGCATTATCCTTCGAAACGCGCCCGCTAGCTTAATAATGTTCTGCAACGGAAATTAACCACTCTTTATCTTTTTTATTATTAGTAAATAGGTATTTGTAGCTTTGTTGATTGGATTTTCTCCACTTTAATACAAATTCTTTATCTTTTGAAATCCATTCCATTTCAGCTATATGATCGTTTTCAATCTTCTTCGATGGCCGATCATCAAACCATGAAGATGCAATCATAAACGTAATGTTATGACTTCCCTTTTCATAGAACACTTTTGTTACTGGGTGTGTGAAGCCGTCATTATCATACGTTATTTGTTTCATTTGATAGCCCTCTGGCATTACTGGTGCTTTAAATTCACCAATTTCTTGTTCTGCATCCTTTTTGTTATCAAATATAAGATGTTCCTCGTCACTGCAAGCAACAAGAAAAAGAATAAATGAAAATAGTAATATTTTTATTAACTTCACCTTATCACCCTCTCTTACCGTGCAAACTTTCTTCAACTCTTCTCCCCTTTAATCTTTAATAAAATTTTCAATAAATTCAATGTTTCTTGTAAAAAGCAAAGGAGGCATCGTGTACCTAGTTCGTAATATATATTTTGCACTATGCCATTTTTATTATTTTTTCCTTATCTCTATATATCTATATATCTCGATATCCTAAAAATGTATAATCTTACTTATATTAACTCGAAGGGGCTAAAGAATGAATAAAAAATTCTCTAAAATTTTATCGATCGTTACCTTTAGTACACTGTTATTAGTAGGATGCGGTAAAGAAGAAACTGACAGTACTCAAAGCTCACAGGAAACAGAACAGACAACAAATGAAAGCGAAGTTGTCGAAACTTCTCAAACAGAGGTAAAAGAAAATACGGAAAATAAAGGAAGCGAATTGGTCAACGTAAATTTTGAAGAAATTACTTTTAAGATTCCTAATACCGCTGAAAAATTAGATGTCGGTGAGCAACAACTTCCTGTTGCTGTTTATTTGCTCGACGCTACTATTGGAACAAGTTTTAATGTTGTTTTAGAACCATTACAACAACCTTTAAGCTTAAAAGAATATATTGACTTGGCAACAGCTAGCACTGGGTATGAGTATCAAAGTAACGAGTACTACACAACAAATGGTATTGAATGGAATGAAGTAGTTAGCTTAAATAACACACCTCAAGGTACCATGAAGTTAAATCAAAGAACATTTATGAAGGATGATCAAGTTTATATTTTCACGTATGCAGGTACGCCTGAAAATTACGAGAGCAATCTACAAGACTTCAAAAATGTTATTGAATCGGTAATTGTAAACTAAAAAAATCCTAAAAAAGCACAGCAGCACATGATCTGACCCAAGTGTCGATCTGCTACTATGCTTTTTTATTATAAATTGAAAAAACTTCTCTTATTAAAGGTGGCTTCCCTTCTCGCCATCCTTCAAAATAACTAATCCAAGCAATCATATGATGTCTAATCGAGGGTAACTAATTGTTATGCCGTTTGTTAACTTCAATCGTAATGAACTCCGGTAAGCGATATTTTTACTTTTTTCAGATAAAAATATCATTCTGTACTCAAAAGGCTCCAATTTAAAAAATTGGAGCCTTTCTGACTAAATCAATATTTGAATTTCGAAATCAATATGCGTAACTCTTCGGCCATCTCCGTTAGTGATTGAGCGGAAGATGAAATTTCCTCCATTGCTGCGAGTTGTTCTTCAGCAGAGGCAGCCACTTCTTCTGATGCAGCAGCATTTACTTCTGCAATTTCTGCATTTTCATTTGCACGTGCTGTTGTTTCTTGAATAGCCGCAGAAGTTTGTTCTATCGTTGCTGATACCTCTTCCATTTGAGGTGTTACTTTATTTAGGCTTTCAATAATTCCATAGAATTTAGTTACTGCATCATTTGAAAACTCAACACCATTTTCTACTTGTTTTGTAATATTCGTCATGTTCGTTACTGTGTTTTCAGTATCATTTTGAATAGCCGAGATAATTTCTTGAATATCACCTACGGACTCGCGAGATTGTTCCGCTAATTTTTTGACTTCATTTGCCACAACTGCAAAACCTTTTCCATGTTCGCCAGCTCTAGCTGCTTCAATGGAAGCATTTAAAGATAGAAGGTTTGTTTGGTCAGCAATACCAGTAATAATCTTTAAAATGGAATCAATTTGTTTAGATCGTTCTATTAAGGATTGAATCGTCTTATGAGAGTTCAAGACAGATTCCTGAATAGCTTCCATTTGATTTACCATTTTCCCTACAGACTCCCCACCCTCTTGTGCATGTTGAGTTGCATCTTTCGTTAACTCTGTAACTTTTGAAGAAAACTCCGCAATATGTACAGCACCATCCGATATTTCTTCTAAAGAATGGACACTAGCGTCAACGCTTTCTTTTTGTTTTTCAGCACTCTCGGAAACATGTTGAATGGACGTTGAGACTTGTTGAGTTGCTGCGCTTGTTTCTTCGGAGCTTGCCGTTAATTGTTGGGCAGAAGCCGCCACTTGTTCTGCATTCTGTTCTATATTTCGCAAAAGAGAGATTAAGTTATCTTGCATGTCAACAAAAGCTTGTCCTAACTGGCCAATTTCATCTGTTGATTTTACTTTTATTGTCTCGGTCAGGTCACCGTTACTAAGATTAATCGCCTTTTCTTTTAACTCATTAATTGGTGTGACAATGGAGCGAATAATGAAGTAAATAAGTACCCCACCAATCAACATTGCAATACCAATTACAATTAGTGTTGCATCTAGTATTGGAGATGCCGCTTTATCTATTTCCTTTGTATAAATATTCCCCGCGATTTTCCATCCAGTCAAATTATTTGTTGTAAAATTCATTATTTTAGGTTGACCATTTAATTCATACTCGAACATACCGGACTGGTCTTTATAAAAATTTTCATAAAATGATTCGGTTGCTTTAGTACCTGGTTCATGATCGGGATGGACAATAAAATTCCCGCTTTTATCCATCAAAAGAGCATAACCTTCTTCACCAATTTCAATTTGTTCAGTTAATTCTTGAAGGTAGCTCAGTTTTAAATCGAATCCTACCACACCTGAGCCGTCACCTAGACTTTGGGAAACTGCAACAACTACCTCATTGTTTCTTTTTGATACATAAGGGTCAGAAATTGAAGCTTGTCCAGTTTGTGCCATCGCATTTTGATACCAAGGTCTCTGGGTAGCATCATAATCTGGACCTAAATCTGCTTTCGGATAATTAATAAGAGAACCATCCGGAAGTCCAACATATATAGCCTCTACCTCGGGATGAAACTGAATATATTGCGCCAAGATACCCTCCAATTGATCGGTATTCTCTTTATTTAACATTTTTTTATTAACAAGTTTAGAGAAATTACCTATGTCATCCACTTTTGGTTCAATGGCATTGTCTATTGTAAGATTTAAAATACTAATATTATCTTCAATGGCGGATCGTAGTTCAGTTTCGATCGCACCTTTTGATGCAAGAAACCCGCGCACCCCAATAACTATAGAAGGGATAAGTAAAATAAAGACAAACGATAAAATTAATTTTGGTTTAAGATTTGATAGTTTTGCAAATTTCAATTTTTTCATAGGTGTTCCTTTCTTGATGAACCAATCACTAACTTTTCCTTATGTATAATGATTTGAATTTTTATTTTTTTAAATCACTTATAGTTCTTGATTTGAATTTGATTAATCACTACATCTAATTCTTTACTACATTTAATGGTGTCGGGGTGGGTAAACCCCTTTCGCATTCCAAATGAAATCATACGTTTTTGTAGAGAATGAAACTTTTTTTCTAATTCAAGGGGAATAAGAGTATTCAACTAAAGTACCTCCAGTAACAACATAAAAAATGGACAACAGAACTATTATAGTACTTTCATTAAAAAAATATAGTTATTTTTTTACAAAGCTTGTAAGTTTTTTACACAAAATAGAGACTTATTAACATAAAAAACAATAATTGAACTGTAATTGGATGGTCCTAATAAAAAATCCACCGCTCTATGAACGGTGGAAATATAGCAAAAAAACACATTCCATATATTTGGAAATGTGCCGTTTAAATAAACTAAATCTTAATTTTAAATACTTTCCCTTTTCTCACAAATAATTGGTTATCACTATTACTTGTATATTCTCCAATTTCAGTACCTATACGATTGTATATAGTAAATACCTTTTCATGACTTGATTTAACATAGATAGTTTTATATTTTTCAGATTGATAATAAGGAATAATAACATCTCTAAACCATATTTGACCATTCCCTCTACCTTCTTGGGATATATGAAAATAGTTAAAGATCAAAACATCGTTTTTATTCTCATCATTCAATGTTATGGATTCATTAAAAAAAGTTTTATAATCGATTATTCCACTTGTGACAAGAGCAATCCCTACATATTCTCCATCTTTCAACATCACATGGAAATCCATCTTCATATCCTTATTCTTTTTCACTTTCTCGATGAGGTTAGTGCAATGATAGACTTCATTATAGTCATCCCACTCATTTTCCGCTTTATATAGTAGGTTTTTTATGATTGGCGTAAGGTACTTACTGTTAAATTCGGTTGCAACTCCAAAAGTAATTTCATTTCTTTTATGTATGATTTCCATAAGTAATCTCCTTAGCTAAGTTCGTTGAGAGAAATTTAATTTTTCCTTTTCAATATACACCAACTAACATTCTCATTCCATCTTCTGTTATTCAACAATAATGGCATTTCCCTATAGAAAAAGATACAAAGAAGGCACTATTCCAACTTGAAATAACGCCCCTAATCTGAGTTTTTATTTTTAAAGTATTCACGGGAACCTTCTCTTATTGTTGTAGGTAATACGTGTTCAAGTTCCTCATTTAACCATAAGAGTGTCTTTTTACTTAAAAAATCTTGCATATGTTGTTCTGCCTCAAGCATGACTAGATTAATTGTACAAGTAGGATTACTAGATGTGCATGAAGAGCATTCCTGATTTTGATACATTAGATGATTACTTACAATATTTTTGCACTGAAAAATTGGCTTAATTCCTTCTACTGCTTGGATTACATCCCAAAAAGAGATCTCTTCAGGGGCTTTTGCCAATTTATATCCCCCATTTACCCCAGGTACAGAACTTACGATACCAGCCTTAGATAATTTACCGAAAACTTTAGATAGATATGTCTCTGAAAGTCCTTGAAATTCTGAAAGATCCTTTATTCCTATGCTTTCATCTGAAGGAGCATCAATCAAATAGACAAGACTATGTAAAGCATATTCAACCATTACACTATACTTCATTTAGTTCACCTGCTTTATTTTTCTAGATAGTAAGTGTATTTGTATCTTAACACAAACTTGAAGGTACATATATTTTTCAATTTGACACAAAGTACTAATCGATGTATATTAATAGAGCTTTAATTACAGACAATGTTTATCGACGATTAAAAAAGTCCTTAATTATACTAACTATTCTTCCAGGGGGAATACATCTATGAGTAAAATTCTTGTAATAAACGCACATCCAATAGTTAATTCAACTTCTTCAGTAAGTCTAAATGTTCTAGAACACTTTATGAGAACATACAAAGAGTTACATTCTAATGAGGAAATCATCGAACAGATCAACTTGTACAGTGAAGAAGTACCGATGATCGATGAAACGGTTTTAACAGCATGGGGAAAATTAAGAAATGGACAAGAGCTTACTATCCAAGAGCAAGAAATAACACAGCGTATGGATGCGATACTACAACAATTCAAAAGCGCCAATAAGTACGTTATTGCTTATCCATTGCATAACTTTAATATTTCCTCAAAATTAAAGGCCTATATGGACAATATTTTGATTGCAAGGGAAACGTTTAAATATACTGATACTGGGTCAGTTGGGTTACTTACAGATGGAAGAAGTATTGTAGTGATACAAGGAAGCGGAGCAGTCTATACCAATAATGACTGGTATACGGAAGTTGAGTATTCGCATAAATACTTAAAATCAATGTTCAATTTTATGGGCATTGAAGATTACGACATTATACGGGTACAGGGAACTGATTTACTGGGTGCTGATCGAGATCAGATTTTACAAAATGCATATGTAGAAGCTGAGAAAATTGCTTCTACATTAGCGAAGAAATAAAACTTCAAATTAAATTACACCATAAAAAAACATCCAAATTGGATGTTTTTTCATTATTCATGACAATAAATGTGACTAGATTTTCTTTTTAACATCTTCTCTTATTGATTCAATAAGTTGATCAGGTAAATTTGCTGGAAGAGATGTACCTTCTTTAAAAACCCATGTATTGATTATTTCAAGGTCTGCTTTTTTAAGAGTAATGCTGTAATCTTCATCTTGGTACGCAAAATCAATAGTCACGAATTCTTCACCTTCGAATTCATCATCAATAATCATGTTCTTTATTTCATAAGGCTTCACGAATCAACACCTCGTTCATCTTTCTTTTATATAGAGTTAACTTTAAATTTATCTTTATTCACTATTTTCAACTAATCTACACAGATTAATTCAAACAGAAAAAGTAGCCTCATTATTTAAGTAACCTCTGAACTTTTCTTGTTTTCCAAATACCAAAACCTAGTAATGCACCTACCATATTAAGTATAAAATCATCAATATCAAAACTTCCTCTTCTTGTGACTAATTGTGTTACTTCAATAACAAATAATAAAATAATCATCGAGAACGTAAATCTCCCTATTTTGTTGATTTTCTTACTATAGTAGGGTAGATAAATCCCCATTGGTAAAAACATAATTAAGTTTCCAAAGAGGTTTTTTATTGGAATACTTATGTTCAAACTCCCGTCAAACATTGCCAATATATATGCACTTATTGTTTTAAATGGTACGAAATTTGAAGAACCCCCTTATATATTCTATTAACGATAAGTCTGACCAAATATGACCTCTAATACCCACAAACATAACTCCTACAAGCAAAAGCATTACTAGTGCTATTAAATAAATGATGAAACTGACACTCAAAATTACCTTTATTACGTTTTTCATTTATTCAACCTGTCTTTCTTGTATGTTAAATGTTAACCAGCTTCAGTCGTTTGCTCTGGAATCAGAAGTCCTATTTTGTGATAGTGGTGTAAAGTCTTTACTGTTGTATGGGCTAGTTTTGCCACTTCATGAACGGTGTACATTTTTTCCTCCTTTCCGTGTTCTTTATACTAAAGTATCCGCTAAGGTAAGAGTCAACACTTTTAATTCTTTTTTCGTTTTTATTAGGGATGTTTCATAAATGAAATGCAAAGAACTATGATTATAAAACTATTGAAAAAGTGAATTTACTGGCCTATAATGTATAGGCGCAAATTTATAGGAGTGATAATTGATGATACAGTTTTCTCGTTCAACCAAACTACATATTTTCATTTAAAATCCTTTGATTATTTAAAATCAAAGGATTTTGTTGTTTTAGGGAAAGACTTTTAGTGGAGGAACAAATTAATGAATCAACACACAAATTCAAACGCTTCCATGTTCGCGGGCTGGATTAGTTTAATCAGCAACATCGTGCTAACCGGTCTAAAAATTGTAGTCGGTGCAATCTTCAACAGTCCCGTTCTTCTAGCAGATGGTTATCATAATGCTGGTGATGTCATTGCAAGTGGTGCCACATTGACATCGATGCGCATTTCAAAGCGTCCTGCCGATGAAGATCATCCTTATGGACATGGTAAAGCGGAAGTTCTAAGCTCAGCTATTGTAGGGATTATTTTAGTTTTAGCTGCTTGTTTTATTGCCTATGAATCTATCAAAGTTTTCTTCGAGGAACCTGAAAAAGCTGGGTTAATTGCCTTTGTAACGGCTATTATTTCTCTAATTTGGAAGCTCGTTCTATACGTATATACAATAAAAGTTGGAAAAAAGATTAATAGTAAGGGTCTAATTGCTACTGCAAATGATCACCTTGCAGATGTGTATGCGTCATTAGCTGCGGTAGTTGGTATTGGACTTGCATTGGTTGGGGAAGCCTATCAGATCAACATCCTTTTATACGGGGATCCAATTGCTGGATTAATTGTGACATTCTTAGTCTTTAGACTTGCATACGAAATGCTAGTTGAAGCTGGTGCATCACTTATGGAAAAAAGTGTAGGTCATGAATTATTAGATGATTTCCAAACCATCATTTTAACAGTTCCAGAAGTAAAACGTATCGACCGTCTACGTGCTAGAGAACACGGTCATTATATATTGGTAGATCTTCGTGTGAGTGTTCCTGCTAATTTAACAATTCAAGAAGGTCATGATATCATCCGTAAAATTAAAAAGACATTAATGGAGCATCACGATGATGTGGCAGAAGTGCTTATACATTTAAATCCATGGTATGAAAATGATAAATAAATAAAAAAATAAAAAACATCTTAACCTTTTTATTAAAAATTTACTTGTTAAGATGTTTTTTTATAAAATTTTTGGATAAAGTTATACAGAACTCCGTGCTAGTACTATAGCGCAGTTCCATCTTCTGGAAATACGACAGATTTGGAGAGCATTAATTAACTAAAGCCTTCGTTAATTTAAGATCTATATTCATTTATCTGTTTGATTTTGTTTCTTTTTCAAATACTCCGCACGTATTTTTTCAAGTTGCTGCTTTTTATCAAATTTGGCAGGTTTGTTTTTCTCATGATACTTTGACACAGCTACCTTACCTTTAGTATCCAATTGATATTTCCCCATTTTGTTCACCTACTTTTCATGTCTTTAAAGAGAATCTAATCAGTTATATACCTTATTTTGCTCAAGTAGCTCTTATTAATGTATTGATATCCTTATTGTTCAGTTTCTTTTTCATCACCAAGAATCGCTTCTCTAGTTTGTTCAACTCTTATAGTTGATTCTTCACCTGACTTTTCAAAAACAATATCTTTAACATATTTTTTTAACTCTGGTTTGTCGAATAAGATTTCTTTAAGTGAATCATTCGTTAATTTATACCCTTCATGAACTTTGCTATCATCAGCAAGAATCGCTTGGATGCCTTGATTGATCGCATCTTCATAAATTAATTTTCGGTAATTCTCCGTGTATTCTTTTCTAAATAATCCTACAAAACTATCAAAATAACTTTTGTCAAACATAGGAATATAAGCTAATTCTAAGGCTGGTACTTTAATGTGTAGAGTTTTAGATTTTTCATCAAAATAAAAATCTTCTTTTTTGATATTTTTCAAATCATACCCAAGCATAAAGTAACCAAACAAATGAATGTTGTATTCTTTTCCAAAAAGGTATCTTCCGAATTTTTTGCCTGTTGTTTCAAGCCAAATATCATCATCTTGAAGCTTTAAAAATTCGTAAGTGTCATCTTCGGTGTAATCGAAGTCTTGGATATCCTCATATCCGAAGTGTTTGCTAATTTCTCGCACATTTCTGTATGCAATATTTTCTACAATGACCTCACCATCTATTGCTGTTGTTGCTTTTGCTACTTTTTCTTCTCCACCTTTCAAAAACATATATGTTCCTGCTGATCCGGCAGAGGCACATAGTAACGCAAAAACAATGATCGTAACAATTCTTTTCTTCCATGATTTCTTCTTATAAACTCTGAATCCTGGCATAATTTTTTCTCTCCATTATTTTGTAATTTATATAACAGATTTGGATTTTTTCATTACTTTCTTAATCAATTTGTTTTTTCCTAACTATCTTATATTGCAAATTTATTATTTGTTGGCAAAGTAATGTGATTTTCTTGATTACAATCTTTATACTAATCTTATCACATATTCTCAGTCCGATTTATCTGACTTATTCCGCTCAAACACTTGCAAATAAAATTACGCTCCTCTTCTAGTAGAATATTTTTTAAAAAAGTTTAATAAAACAATAGGAAATTTATATGCATCCAGTACTCTCTCCTTCTCATGAAAAATAGGAATACATCGCATGAATTATATGTATTGTACGAATTGTGAACTTTAACGTATAGTTGTTTCTGTCAGTTCAGATATTATCTCAATATATATTAGTCAATCAAGAAATCGCATACACAGTGTATCTCAAAGTTATAGTAAGATTTTGAGATCGTTGTCCCTAATCCTGAATATGTCGTTTTTATACCTATTCGACTGTCAAATATGCAAAAAACACAGATCAAAAGGAGAATTAAATATGTCAGAAGAAACAAAGCAAGCACAAGAAGCTCTAAGTGCAGGTAACCTAGATTTACTGGATCAATTATTAAAGCCTGAAGTTCAAGCGTCACTAACTACTTTAGTAGAACAGCTTCCAAAGTTAGCAGAGGTTGTTACTCTATTAACAAAAGCATACGATTTAGCACAATTAGTTGCAACGGACGACGTGTTAAAAAGCGATACAGTAAGTGCTATTAAAGAAATGACTGAACCTGTGATTGGCTCTGTAAAAACCATTGCAGCAACTGCCATTGAGGCTAAAGACCGCGCAGACGATACAAATGAAACTGTCGGTATTTTTGGCTTATTAAAATTATTAAAAGATCCAGAAACTCAAAAAGTTTTACGTTTTGCTAACGCATTTTTAGCAGTTCAATCAGAACGAAAAGCTTAATAATAGTTTCCTTTATATAAATGTATGGACGGAGGATTTATCATGTCAAAAAAGATCGTCATTTTAGGTGCAGGTTATGGTGGCTTACTAACGGCACTAACATTACGAAAATATGTAAGTAAAGATGAAGCAACAGTTACAGTGGTGAATAAATACCCTACTCACCAACTTATTACAGAATTACATCGTCTTGCAGGTGGTTCAGCTACAGAACGAGCAATCTCTTTTCCATTAACTAAACTTTTCAAAGATCAAGATGTAGACGTTGTGATAAGCGAAGTGAAATCTTTCACAGTGGACAACAAAGAAGTTTACCTTGCTGATGGTTCTGTATTAGAATACGACAACTTAGTCGTTGCTCTTGGTAGCCAAACTGGTTTCTTCGGGATCCCAGGTCTTGAAGAAAACAGTATGGTATTAAAATCAGTAGATGACGCAAACCGCATCTACAAACATATTGAAAGCAAAATTGCTGCTTATGCAAAATCTAAAAATCCACAAGATGCAACAATCGTCATTGGTGGCGGAGGTTTAACTGGTGTTGAACTAGTTGGTGAAATTGTTGACCATTTCCCTACTGTTGCTAGAAAATACGGTGTTGACTTCAACGAGTTAAACATTAAATTAGTTGAAGCTGGTCCAAAAATTTTACCAGTTCTTCCTGACGACTTAATTGTACGTGCTTCTGAGAGCTTAGCTAAACGTGGTGTTGAATTCTTAACTGGCCTTCCAGTTACAGGCGTTGAAGGCAATAAAATTTCACTTAAAGACGGCTCTACGATTGAAGCAAACACATTTATCTGGACTGGTGGAGTAGCCGCTCTTCCGCTTGTTCAAGAATCTGGTCTTGAATGTGATCGTGGAAAAGCAGTCATTGACGAATACTTACGCTCTAAATCACACCCTGAAGTATTTGTAGTTGGTGACGCTTCTGTTTCACTTCCAGCAGATGGAGGTCGTCCATTATATGCCCCTACTGCTCAAAATGCTTGGCAAATGGGGGAAACATGTGGTTATAACTTATTTGCACTACTTAAAGGTCAAAAACTTGAAGAATTTAACCCAATCAACTCTGGTACCCTTGCAAGTCTTGGACGAAAAGACGGTGTAGCGACTGTTGGTGGAAATAATATTCCGCTAAAAGGTCTTCCAGCGTCATTAATGAAAGAAGCAAGTCACGTGCGTTACTTAACACACATTAAAGCTCTTTTCGGCTTAGCATACTAAACGGGAAGCAATAGATAATACCTGCTTTGTTTTATTTGCCGGAGATCCAATTATAGAATCGATTGCTGCTAGATTACCTATTGTGATCAATACTGAAGAAGAAAAAGTTTAAGTACATTTCTTTAAATAGAAAAATCCCTGCTTCCAATAAAAGTAGGGATTTTTGGTATTTTAATAGACTTTGGGATTGTTCAAAAAGACAGTAGATTTATAAAAAATAGTGCGCATTTGTTTAATTAGAAAATCCACTCGAAGAACTTTGCAAGAAGGAAAAGTGGTACTCCAACGATGAATATGCCGGCAATAAAATAACTAATACTTATAATGAAATCAGATACAGCACCAGCAAAATCATCTATAAATTTAAGCATTTTTTATCGCCCTCCCCATTAACCTAACTTAACCATAAATAGACATTCGTATTTGATTACCAATTAAACATGAGATATTAAAAAAACTTTACAACATACATAATCAAAGCAACTACTAATAATACAGGCATAGCTTGCTGTGGTAATAGCAGTTCGATTTTGCGTCTATACACAAATGCCACAATGAAGATCATGAGTACTAAATACAGCAAATAGCCTCCCTCTGCGATGATAGGCGTTGCAGGTGCAAGAAGTAAAATGGTAAAAGCCATTAAGAAAAACACAAGACGTCCTACAATTTGTGTTGCACGTAGGGATTTCTTTGCCGCAAGTATTAGAAATGGTATTGAAATGACGATGCCCCCAATGACCCCTCCTGGAATAATCGTATGTTCCATTTGCATCGCAATATATAGCGTCACGAATAATACAGCCGCCGTGTATGCATCCACTACCATCCTATTTGAGCGATAAACATAAAGGCATATTAGTAGAAAAAGTAGCATCCCAAGCAAAACCAATGCATTTTGCGTTTCTTGAAAAATTAAAATATCTCCAATCGTTAATAATGCATACCATGTAATCAAAACAAATAGCCATTTATGTAAGGCTTCAAACTTTGTTTGCTGCACTAGCTTTCCCCATCCAATTGTAAAGACAATATAAATAAGACCTGTTAAAGCCGCCATATAGACATCTCGCATAATACTTTCTTCTGGATCAAACATTGTAAGCGTCAATAAAATAATGGTACCTATATATGTAAGCGTCGATCCTAACTTTTTCTTCATACTGATTCCTCCTATTGCCATATTATGGCACAAACAGTCTTTTTAAAAAATAACGAAAGCTATATTTATGGCTCTAAATTGTATGTGGTGGTGCATAATCCATCAAAAATATGTAAAATATCTACCCTCTTGAAGTACGTATCAATCAAACACTCGCTTCTTTTTCTTTTGTCTCCATAAGACCTTCCTCCTACCATTATATTACTTTTTTATTAAAATGAAGAAGAGTTGTATTTCTTTTAGTTATTTGGGGAAAAATGAAACCGAAACCAAAAGGGAGGAATTCGAATGGAAGCCAATATGAGTGTTGAAGAAGTTGTGAGTCAAATTGCTGAATTAGTACAAAAAGAGGGCCCACTAGGAAAGAAACAGGTAAAGAAGTCAAATCCAGAGTTAATGAAAAATGCATTATATTATTTTCCAAATTGGGATGATGCGTTGAAAAAAGCATCCGATCGCAATCTCCTGTCATAAGTAGAATGGTTAAAAAGGTTGGGCTACTGTTCCCAACCTTTTTTCACTTTTAGGTATTGAATGATTAAATTTCACTCAAGTATTATTTAGTTGAATTGTAAGAAATGACACCAAATTTAAGACTACTTCGTTTTCTTAAATCCCTCTGGCAATTAGATCATCCAATTGAATTACTGTTTTTTGAACCAAAATTTTATAGGTTAAACTGGTCACAATAAAAACAAATACTAAAACGGAGGATTTTTATGAGATTTCGAGCAATTATTGAACTTAGCAGAAAAACCGCAACCGGCATTCCAGTTCCAGAGGAGATTGTAGGTGAACTCGGTGCAGGCAAGAAACCTGCAGTCAGCGTTACAATTGGAGAATACACTTACCAAAGCACGATTGGTTCGATGGGTGGGAAATTCATGATCCCGCTCAGTGCAGAGCATCGTAAGGGAGCTGGTGTCGAAGCAGGAGACGAAGTGGATGTCGACATTGAACTAGACACTACACCTCGCGAACTTACTGTGCCTGCTGATTTCTTAGAAGCACTTGAGCACGAGACTGAAGCTAAACATTTTTTCGACGGGTTATCCTATAGCAACAAACGGAGATTTGTCCTTTCTATTGAGGGAGCCAAGACAGCAGAGACTCGCCAGCGTCGGATTGATAAAGCAATTGTCACATTAAAAGAAGGTCGTACACAATAAAGAAATCATAAAGCTCTTAATAGAATAATCGATCAACCTCAAGGAACGATAAGCATTCAATAAATAAATTTTTTTGCCCCTTTTTCTGATAGTCGGAAATGAACCCTTTCAATAAATAATCACTAATAATTATTCAAAGTCGATTTTCTTATTAACTAAAAATCGGCTTTGATTTTGTAATTATTTCAGATTAATACAATAATCATCTAAATCCTTAAACCATTGACCAAACTTGTTCAAATAATTCTTGAAGATTTTCATATACCCATCTTTTTACTACCCCCCTTTTCCTTTAACATAAATTATCAATTTTCACCTATGAACCTATAAATAAAGGCACAATTCCTTTTCGAGAATTGCGCCAGTTGGTTGAAAAAAGTTATTGAAATAAAGCCTTCGTTAGTAAAAAATAATTATATTTCACGGAACAAATTTTATCGCTGTTATGACCATTAACTTCAGTTGTTCCTATTCATGTTCCATTTGCAAATTGCTATAAATGGCCAACAAGGAAACTGTTTCTTTCATTCATCTATGTTCCCTTAAAGTACTAGGGCTTACTCACCTACCATACCGTCATGGTCATTATCTTGCATATATGGGTATAACCAATGATCACTCGTGATTGGCATACTATAACCTGCTGCTTTTGCTTCTTTAATCGTCACTTGTCCATTACCGTTTGTATCAACACTAGAAATATCATGGTTTTTGTTTGAACTCGTTGCTTTAGAAGGCTTACTTTCTGTTAAACCAAGTGATTTATTTACTTCATCGGGGTTCACATTGTCAAATTTATCAACGATTACTTTCCCTTTTAACGTATAGGAATATTGATAACTTGAAGGGATCTGCGTTTTCGTATTTGGATATGTGATAATTGCTTCGAAATTCGTTGCTCCCCCTGCTTTACGGATCGCGTCTTCCATATAGGCTTGATCACCATGTCGATTCAGTGTACTGTCTTGTGGGGTAATATTATAGGCATTCGATACCCCGCCTAGAGAATCAGCAATAATATGTCCTTCATCTAAAACGGGACTTTCGACTCCAGGAACCTTTGCCTCATCAGCGTAGTATCTGCCAGATGATGTTACGGGTTCGTTTCGGTCATCTTGTAAAATGATTTTGTCAGCAATAACACGAACTAGTTGCCCGAATTCATTCGTAAAGGCCCAATATTCACGGTCCCCAAAACCAATGTCCACGACAACGTTAGATTCACGATATCCAGACAAATCACCACCATCAACTTCTATCAGTTTGTATCCTGAGAACAAATCATTAGTTGATTGGGTTGGTGTTTCCTTTACTGCTTGTTCATCGGCAACCGTTGCAGTTGTCTCTTCTGTTTCACTATTTTTGGTATTATCAGTAGTTACTTCTTGTGTAGCTGTTTCTTCCTCTGTTGTGGATACATCTTCTACGGTTGTACAACCAACCATCAAGATAGCCGTAAACAGTAAAATTAAGTAGTTCATTTTCTTTTTCATTTAGGACTCTCCTATAATTGTTTCATATTGTTCATTCTAAAAATCTCGGTATATTAACATAGATTAACATTGTTAACTTATTGATAATAGCACATTTCTAGATAACATAAATATTTTCATCACAATTTATAGAATTAACTAAATTAAATGGTCCCATAAATGAAAAATGAACGCATATTCTTTTTTCAAGAATTGCGCTCGTTTGCTTACTATTACTTATATTTACTTAACATTGCTTTTGGTATATGACAATAATCGTTTGGAAATTTAGCTAACCGATCTTGATGTTCTTCTGCACTTCTCACATAGTTTGTAAGGGGTAATACTTCAACAACTATACGGTCATAATCATTTCTCTCTAGAAGAAATGCCCTTGCTTCGTTTAAGTGTTCTTGCTTTTCACTATACACGCCCGTTCTGTATTTCTCACCAACATCCTGTCCTTGTTTATTCAAACTGTATGGATCAATTATTTCAAAAAAATACCCCATTAATTCCTTAATTGTTATCACAGTTGGATCAAATACAGTTTTTACACATTCGGCGTACCCATCATACTCCCCCTCAAGGGTGTCACTTGTTCCATTCGCTCTTCCCGCTTCTGTAAACGTAACGCCAGGTAAAGTTTTTATAAAAGCTTGAACTCCCCATAAACATCCCCCTGCAAAATAAACCGTTTCCATATTGTTCTCTCCCTTACGACAAATTTCCGTATCAATCAGCTTCTAGTAATGCCAATAACAGTTTAGTTGATTCTATTATAGCCAAGGCGAATTTCTTGCACCTCATGATCCCAGTACCAAAACTCTAAAAATTTATTTTTATCAACATAAACCATAATTTCTACACCTTGCTCACGTCGTTTATAATAATCCTCACCATAAGATTCTATTACATTTTCTAAAGGGGCACCTACTGAAATTCCTCTGCTTGTTTTTATATTTATATCTGTATCATGGGTAATCGCGATATTTTTTATGTTTTTGTTTTCATCAGTAATAACTCTCACACCATTCGATAAGTAGTAAAAATTCGGATTGAGAGTGTCTTTTGAAATGCTATCAGGGTTTAACTTACTAATATTTTCGTTTAGATGAATACCATTGAAATTTTCGCCTTCGAGATTTATATCCGCCGTAATCAAAGACAAAACGAAATTGGGCGTAATTAAAAAAACGATCATTAAAAAAACAACTACCAAACCAGTACTCCCTAATAATCTCCTTTTGTTTTTCATAAAAGCTCCTTAACTATTTAGTAATTAAGATAACGAAATAGATTGGTAAAAGTTTCAAATTTCCTCTTTATTGAGTTATAGATCTTTCATAATAAATAATATCTAACATTTCCCTTGTTCTGAAGACGTTTGAATGTTAAAAATTTATTTTTTGGGGATAAATTATGTAGCAACTTTGGGAAAAAGAAAATAAACTCAATTTATGTAGAAAGAAGAACTTATGCAAGATAAAAAAATAGGCTTAATAAATCCTCGAAGGTACTATCCTTCGAGGAACTTTAGAGGAGTGTTTACCTTTTTCGTAAACACTTTTATTTATAACGATTTGTACTCATAAAGCATTTCCATAATTGGGTGTAGATTGTCTTGCTATTACCAATAAAGGGATTACAAGTTTATTTACTTTTGTTAAATAATAGGTAAAATGGAAATATAATCTACAAAAGGGGTGTTTACATGGAATTACGTAATTTAAAAACCTTCCAAGTGGTTGCAAAGGAGCTTAATATGACTAAAGCTGCCCAAATTCTCATGTACACTCAACCTACAGTGACTACACATATCCAATCGCTGGAAAAGGAGTTAAATCAGACTTTATTCATGCGATCTTCCGGAAATAAAATTTCGTTAACTCCTGCAGGTAAAACTCTGAAAATACATTCGGATAAAATCTTTGAAACAATAGAAGACCTACATAATGAACTTTCTATTTTATCCGGTCCCTCTGGTATATTAACAATTGCTGCTTCTGAATATTATTCAGTACACTATCTATCACACTTTTTTAAAGTGTATAGCAATATATACCCGGAAGTTAAACTTCGGTTTATTCAGGCAAATAGTATTGAGGCAACAGAAAAAGTGTTAAATTCTGATGCCGATTTAGGAATAGCAGCTATTCAAGATAACTCTACATTATTAGAACATGAAATATTGGATTTTGAGAGACTTGTTTTGGTTGTTTCAAGTTCCATATATAATAAAGATAATTCTTTAAATGACTATCCTTTTCTCTCTTATTCTCCTAATAGTAGCTTCGATTGCCATATCAATAAGGCTTTTCAAACTCTTCAATATACCCCCTCCGCAACTATTGAATGTGGAAGTAGTGAAGAGATGATACGTAGAGCTGTTTTAAATGGAACAGGCATTGGCTTTTTAGGAGAAAAGGGCATACTAGAAGAAATTAATTCTAAAAAATTAATACCTTTATATTACTGTACGAAACCAATTTTAAATACAGCCATATATTTAAAAAGCAATCAGCGAAATGTAACTATTCAATCTTTTATTGATGTTTTAAAAGGGTACTGGTTAGATATAGCACCTAATAATAATTTTGAATAATCTTTATAAAAGTTGATATTCCAATTTCCAATACACTATCATCTACTTGAAATTTAGGATGATGGTGTGGAAATTGGCTAATTTCCCCCTGCATCCCAACAAACAAATAACAACTTTTCACTTTATCTGCATAGAATGAAAAATCATCAGATGCCATATATGGCCTAGGTTCGATAATATCCAAGTTAGGAAGATTTCGTTGAACGATTTCCTTAACTTTATTTGTTATTTCTACATCATTTACTAGTGCAGGTAACCCACTAAAGATATCTATATTTCCATTTGCTTGAAAAGCTGAACATATATTAGGAATCATATTTTTCAATTCATGTTTAATCCTTTGACGAGTTTGTTCATTTAGGCTACGAATTGACCCATATAACCGAACTTTCGATGGAATTATATTATAAGAAGTGCCAGCATCAAGCTTTCCAATTGTAATTACAGCAGCTTCAAGTGGATCAACAATTCTACTATTTATTGAATGGACTGCCCCTATAATATGGCTTGCAATATAGATTGGATCTACTGCTTCTTGAGGCATTGCTCCGTGGCCTCCAACACCGTTAATTTCAATACAAAAATCATCTACAGAGGCCATTACATTACCAGAATTTATCCCTATTTTTCCTTTCTCAATAGGTTGCCAAATATGCAATCCAAATAATACATCCATTTCCTTAATAATTCCCTGTGTTACTAAATTCTCTGCTCCACTTGGTGCCATTTCTTCTGAAGATTGAAAAATAAACAAGATATTTGGTTTTATTTTTTCTTTGTTTTCGGCACACCATTTTGCAACCGTTAATAAAATCGCCATATGTCCATCATGACCACACATATGTGAAATGTTCTTCCTATTAGATTTATAGGTTAGGTCATTTTCTTCTTCTATAGGTAATGCATCGATATCAGCCCGAAAAGCTATTGTAGGTCCATCTCCATTACCTTTCATTTTTGCAATGATATTTGGCTCATTATAGGGTAATATCTCAAAATTCAAATCTACTAGATATTGTTTAATAAATTTACAAGTTTCCCACTCCTCTCCAGAAAGTTCAGGGTTCGCGTGGAAATGCCTCCTTAAACTAATAGCTTCCTTTTTTAAATCTTCATTTATGTCCTTTAGCACTATATTCATCCTTATAGCACCTTCTCTAAAAATATTTTTGTTCGTTCATTTTGGGGATTTTCAAAAAAATCTTCAGGCGACGCTTGTTCTATCAGAACACCACCATCTAAAAAACAAATCCTATCTGCCACTTCTTTCGCAAAACCCATCTCATGTGTAACAATAACCATTGTAATCCCAGTTTCCGCTAAGAGTTTTATTACTGCCAATACCTCTTTCACCATCTCTGGATCTAATGCGGATGTAGGTTCATCAAATAACATAATCTCTGGCTCCATTGCTAATGCTCGAGCAATTGCAACACGTTGTTTTTGCCCACCAGATAATTTTGACGGATATACATCTGACTTGTCCGCTAATCCTACTTTATTTAAGAGCTCCATTGCCTGTTGAATAGCCTCTTCTTTTGGTTTCTTTTTAACAATAGTTGGAGCATAAATCATATTTCCTAACACAGTTTTATGTGGAAAGAGATTAAAATGTTGGAATACCATTCCTATTTTTTCTCTAACTTTTAATATCTCCGTAGAAGATTTCGTTATTTCCGTATCATTAACGACAATATCCCCTTTATCTGGGACTTCTAATAAATTCATACATCTTAATAATGTTGATTTCCCTGAACCAGATGGCCCAATTACAGCCACAACCTCCCCTGGTTGTATCTCTACTGAAATACCTTTTAAAACATCTAATTTTCCAAAAGATTTATATACATTTTCTACTTTAATCACTAACTCGCAACCTCCCTTCAAGAAGCTTCGCAGAATAAGTTAATAAAATAACTATCAAATAATAAACTAATCCTACAAATAATAGTGGCTCAAAATATACATATTGCTCTGCTGCTACTATATTTGCACGTCTTAGCAAGTCTGCTGTACCTATTGTTGATACAAGAGCTGAATCTTTTAGTAGATTAATACCCTCATTTACTAATGCAGGTAAAATGTTCTTAAATGCCTGAGGTAAAATAATATCTAACATCATTCGATTATATGGGACTCCAAGTGAGACAGCAGCTTCCCTTTGTCCTTTATCTATAGCCATAATACCTGCTCGTATGGTCTCTGAGGTATATGCAGCAGAGTTTAAAGAAAAGGCAATCACCCCAGCTTGTAATCCCGTAATATCATAATTAATCAACTGTGGTGTAGCGAAATAAATAATAGCTAATTGCAAAATTAAGGGGGTACCTCTGAAAACCGATGTATAAAATGTTGCAAGAGCTTTCAATACTTTAAATTTAGAAATCTTTATAATCGAGAGCAGAATTCCTAATAGAATTCCTAAAAATGCAGAGAGTATTGTAAACTTTATTGTGACCCATAAGCCCCCTAGTATATAGGGGATGTATGGAATAATAATCTCAAAATTTATATTCATTTTTCCCACTCATTTCTAAATAGAAATTTTATTAGCGCATAAACCATTTATCTTCAATTTCTTTTAATTTCCCATTTTCTCTTAGTGCATTTATTGCTTTATTAAACTCTTCTACATGCAGTGAGCCTTTAGGAAAAGCAATTGCTACATCTAAACCTGGTAAATCCTCAATTACTCCCGCCTTGAGCTTTCCAGGATTCTGTTCTATATATTCCGAAGCTACTGTCTCTTCAACTAAAACGGCATCAATTCGTCCCGTGTTTAATTCTTGAATAAGTTCGGGAAATTTATTTAATGCAAATGTTTCTAAACCTGCTTCTTTGGCAGCATTTTCTTGTGTTGACCCTAATTGAACACCCACTTTTAAATCTTTCAAACCAGAAATAGATTGATATTCTTCATTAGGTGATAATGCAGCAAATTTAGTTGTAAAATATGCATCCGAGAAGTCAACATTCTTTTTTCGTTCTTCAGTAGGAGACATAGCAGCAATTACAAAATTCACGCGTTCTGATTGTAATGCTGACAGTAGCCCCGTATAATCCATATCTCTAATTTCTAGTGCAACTCCCATCTGCTCAGACAATGCATTTGCTACATCAAGATCAAATCCAACAATTTGATCTTCACCATTAGATAATTCATGATATTCAAATGGTTTATAATCTGCAGAAGTTGCCATTATTAATTTGGAATTAGTTGCACTTGTTTCAATCTTTTCGCCTGTTCCACTTTCTCCGCCTGAACAACCTCCAACTACAAAAACTGCTATTACCAATGTCAAATGCAAAAACCATTTTTTCATAAAAACTCCTCCTTGCTTTATTTCTAAATAGACTACCATTTTCATTCTCTTTAGAATATTTCGAAATTTAAATAACCCATATAAGATATTTCAATGACAATTTCAATCTGAAATCATAGATAATCTAAATATTGAGAATGCGCACTACACTTTTCTCAAATTTCAGAACAATCAAGATTAATAGAGAGGTGATCATTATTTCTACATTTCGAGTATTAAATCAGCATGACATTAAATCCGTATTAGAAATGAAAAGTGTTATGAATTTAGTAGAGGATGCCTATGTATTTAAAGCAAAAAAAAGTGCTTCTCTTTTCCCTATGGTGTTCCACGAATTCCACCCAGGAGTAGCAGACATGGACATTAAATCAGGTAAAATTACTGAAGCTGATATCTTTGGATTAAAGTTAGTTTCTTGGTTCGGGGAAAATCCTTCAAAGGGGATTCCTGCAGTTATCGGTACTATATTAGTTTTAGATATTACTACAGGTACTCCGCTAGGTATTTTAAGTGGTGAATATATTACATTAATGCGAACTGGTGCGGCAGCTGGAATCGGTGCAAAATATTTGGCCCGAGAAGAATCTGAGGAGTTATTAATTGTAGGGTCTGGTCATGTTGCTCCATATGCAATTCTATCTACCTTATTGGCTATGGATAATATTAAAAGAGTCACAATTTACAATGATAATTCATTTGATCGAGCACAAACATTTAGCGATTCTATTAAAAATAAATTGTTTGAATTGATTAGCCCCTATCAAGAATCTGATGCATCCTACTATTATGAATTATTAAAGAAAATCGAAATATCATTTGTAGCCACGGATGATATTAAACTTGCAACGCAACAAGCAGATATTATTATTACAGCTACTCCATCTAGAAAACCATTAATTCAAGATATCTGGGTTCAACCTGGAACACATATTTCCTGCTTGGGCTCAGATATGAAGGGTAAGCAAGAGATTGACGAAGAGTTATTCACCCATGCCCGTATTTTTGTAGATGACATTGATCAATCATTCGATGTGGGTGAATCTGAAATACCATATTTAAAAGGGAAATTTACAAAACAGGATGTAATAGCTGAAATTGGCGAAGTCATTTTGGGGAACGGTAAAGGTCGACTATCTGATTCAGATATTACAATCTACGATAGCACAGGAATTTCTTTACAAGATTTAATTACTGCAAACCATATTTTAAAAATTGCTAAAGAAAAAAATGTCGGACAATTAGCCGACTTATAAGGAGAGATAATAATGAAGATTAATACTTTTAAAATCGAACACTGGATGAACTTGTACGAAATAGAAGCGGTATATAATATCGCTGAAACTTGTGTAGATTCTATAACGGTAGACGAGCTAATCGCAATTGATGGAACGGACCCACAAGAATTCTTTAAAGAAATTGGACAAAAAAGATTAACATATGGTCACATCGAAGGTTCACCTGAATTTAAACAACTAGTCTCAAGCTTATATGAAAATGCAGAACCTGAAAACGTTCTTGTTATGAACGGTGCAATTGGCGCTAATTTTTTAGTACTATATTCTTTAGTACAACCCGGGGATCATGTCATTACTATTGATCCAACCTATCAACAACTTCAAGAAGTGCCTTTATCATTTGGGGCAAACGTAGATTTATTAACGTTAAAAGAAAAAAATAATTACTTACCTGATTTAAATGAATTAAAATCACTAGTAAATGAAAAAACAAAGTTAATCATTATTAATAATCCAAATAACCCTACTGGTGCTCTCATTGAAAGAAGCATGCTTGAACAAATCGTTGAAATTGCTAGAAAATGCGATGCGTATATATTATGTGATGAAGTTTATCGTAATTTAATACAAGATGAAACTCTTAAAGTACCTTCTATTGTGGATATTTATGAAAAGGGAATTAGTACATCTAGTATGTCAAAAGTATTCTCTTTAGCAGGTCTTCGTTTAGGTTGGCTAGTAGGGCCTAAAGATGTAATCGCTGAGTGTTTTAAACACAGAGATTATACAACAATTAGTGTCGGAATGCTTGATGATATTTTAGCAGTTCACGCACTAAAAAATGCAGATAAAATTTTAGAGCGTAGTCGTAAAATCATTAGAGATAATTTAGCTATTTTGGATGAATGGGTAGCTAAAGAAGAGGCAATTAGTTATGTTAAACCTAAAGCAGGTACAACAGCAATGCTAAAATATAATTTCGATATTAGTTCAGAGGAATTTTGTATACGGTTGTTTAAAGCAAATGGCGCATTCCTTTCACCTGGTTCTTGCTTCAATATGGAAGGATATCTCCGCATTGGATATGCTTGTGATACAGAGGTCCTAAAGCAAGGACTAGAAAAAGTATCAGAATTCATGAAAACACTTCCAGTTGCTGTTAAATAATTTACCCTAAGGAAGGGCGTCCAACTTTTTTGATGGACGCCTTTCCACTCTATTAAATCTTTGCACAGCATATCATATGTCCAATGTTCGTCCCAAGGCTCACTAATAATAACTTCCCTACTCGTTTAGTTATCCGCCTTACTCATACCTACCATCGAAAGAATTAATCCTAATAGTACAATTATGTACTCAAATCCTTTGAAATCTATATTGGGATCTATTGCTAATATTCCCCCTACAAAAGAAACATGCAGTCCCAAAAACATATACTTTTTCCCTGAATTTGAGTTTTTTAATGTAACAATAATTAAATATAGTAAATAGATTGATAAAGGAATTACTATAAATACAAACGCAAACACATTAACCATCGGACTCATTTTATTCTCCCCATGCCCATTCTTTACCATATTATAACAATAATAATGATTGTATTTCATTACGTCGTGAAATGGTGATTAAGTTGTTAAAAAAACGCAAATCCACTATTTTGGAAATGCGATCAATTGTTGAAATTGGGGTTATTGTACTTTTTTCTTCACTAGATTTATTTGATATAAGAGGTAAATATTGAAGCCTAAAGATAAAATTAAATATGTAATAAGCACATACCCCTCTTGGTTCGTTACAATAAAAAATAATGGGACCGTAACTACAAGTAATGCAAATATTTATCTGTTGTCATTTTCATTATTGATATGTCGTAGTATTGCCAGTAAACGCAAACATCCAAGTTAACGTGAAAACAATAAAGGCTGATGCTATGCACATCCAAAGAATGTTACCTTTTGTATTCGTCTCTTTTGTAACAATCAATTTCTTTAAGTAACTAGTTAAATTTAAGCAGAATACAATTGCTAAAATAGGATTAAGCAAAAAAGAAGTAGCCATTATAAAGTCGATTTGTTCTTCTATTTTCATCACCCCCATCAATCCTTCTTTTCCAATAAGGCGATCAATTTATTATTTTGTTCAATGATCTTGTCGAGTTTTTTTTCAACTTCATTTGCTTCATTATTTTTTATGGTAGAATTTATTAGGACTCTTCTAATAAAAAGAGTAAAAGATACGACAAACAAAATAATAAGTCCAAAAACTAGTAAAACAAGAATTAGATTAACAGCTTCCAATGCCATCCTTAATCACCTCACCCATATTTTAACATATATACAGATCCCTTTTAAGTTCTTATTACGGTAATTGGTAAACCTTTGAAGTTAAAATCTGGTTTAACTTTTAACCCATTCCTTGCAGTTACTAATTCCCCATTTTCTGATATTGTTTTAACAATAAATGGCGTAGCATTCGAATTAGGTAAAGTAGTAATAGAAAAACCTTCAAATGGTCATGCAAAATCAAATACTTATTTTTATTCCCCATGCTATATTTTTGGACCTTAAAAGAAAAAGACACATTTCTATTTCTGAAATGCGCCCGAAAGTTCAATATTAACTTTTACATATGAGTAGGATTACTTGTTGCGATAGCGCAATATGAGTGAAACGATCAAGAGAAACTGCCGATAATGCTCCCTGCAATGATCATGCTGATTACATGAAAACCGGCCGTTATCAAGTAAAGTTTCAACTTCATACCTTCATATAGGGCATTTGTGGCAGAAGTGCCCGCGATGACTAGTCCTATAACTAACCCAAGGGATAACCCATCTACCCAGCCATCAATATTTGCCCACTCGGCAATAATCGCTAATAAAAAGGAATTTACAATAGCCATTAAAATCGAAGCTGTCATCACTTTTCCAACGCTTGGTAGTTCCTCCTGGTTCAACCCCTTTAACTTTTGCCAAGTATTCCAGAATACTTTAGGTGAATACCAGAATGAACCTAGAATACAAATAGCAAGTGCACTTATAATTACTGCTAAATAATTGATTTCTCCAAAATCCACATCCAATTTTCTTTCCTCCTAAAAACTTAGGTCAACTAATTTGCATCAATTATATAGATAATACTCTTTACTAGCAATCGTGGACCAATAGAAACTGTCCTTCTAGTCTAATAATCTGTACAAGCTGACTTAATTGTTATCACAAAAGATTATCAAAAGCATAAATTATACAGAAAGGGTTGATGACAATGCCACCATGGCAACATAAGATTAATTACTTAATGGGGCAACCAATTGGAATATCCTTGATAAATGGTCAAGGGACTTCTGGAGTACTGTGTGGTGTCTCAAACGGAAAGTTACTTGTTGTTGAATATCTGTATCAAACACAATACGCAATGAAACAGTATGATTTTTCACTGATTGCAGATATATCGGGTTTTCCACCTTGTAATCAACAACGCCTATTTTGATAATCAATCGCTGGAATAATGACAGCTCAAATTGGGCTGTTTTTTCTTTCCTCAAACAGCCATCTCAGCCATCTCATCCATCTATAAATCTTTACCTCGTTAATTTACTACATCACCCATTCGCCGAAGTGTTTAGCTTATTGAGTTTATCCCAATCAATTGAATCATGTCATTTTTATATTCTTTACATGAAGCTTTGCTACTTCCCTCATAACCAATTTGACTTATACATGTTGGAATATCCCATTGTGCTACATTTTCCTCAGTTACCCCTTTTTACATATTGGACAACCGATTGCTTTTTTTTATTCAGATGTCAACGAAAAGGTGGCCCTATATTTGAAAAAAAACAAGCGCCATTTCTTCAAGAATGGCGCCCGATGGTTGAAGGTCATTGCTTAATAATATTTAAGATAAGCAATAGTTCAATAAGGAGAAGACACATACGAATTTAAATCCCTTTTCACACAAAAGCGGCTGCTCAGGGCTTTTCGCCGCTTATCCTTCCAACTTCTCTTTTGCTTTTTGCGGAATATCAGTTAACTGCACTTCATCATAAGAAGTGACTTCATTACCGTCCTTTATATACAGCATTAAATAGGCATTTTTGCGCAGTTCTTTTGCTGCAGAAAATTCAACTTCTGTTAGATTGCCATTTTCATTATATGCAGGCAGCTTATACCAATACCGCTTTATCATTTCGCCAGAATCTAGTTTTGTTTCTTTCACAGAAGCCACGTCGCTTATTTGCACATATACTGTGTCTTTCCCAAATCTATTAAAGTCCACTGTTGCCAAAATAACAATGGCACTCACTAATAACACGCCTAGTAACCATAATGCTTTTTTCATATTATCCCTCCATACCACCTAAATGAACTGTTTTGTTAAAACCTCGAACTGTGATGAAATAATAAATGGTGTAAATTAACGTATAAGCAAGCATCCATATAAGCACTGGCATGAGCAGATCCATCATTAATAAATTGGAGAAGGCTGTTAATGCCACCGCTCCATGAAGAAGGCCCAATCCTAGCGGCAACGCAAATATCATCCCTACTTGGCTGCGGATTGTCCGCTTCATTTCACGTTTTGATACGCCAATTTTATATAGCACGGTGTATTTGCCTTTATCTTCTTCTGCTTCTGTCATCATTTTAAAGAAAATGATGCTGCCGGTTGCTACGAGAAAAACGAGCCCTAAAAAGCTGCCGACGAATAACAGCGCACCTGATGCTTCAATCGAAGCCCTATAGTCTTCTGTTGCACTCGAGAAATTTTCAGTTTTAGCTGCTAATTTCTTTGATAATGCCAATTGGTTTTTATAATCCTTTACTTGCACAGCTTGATATGTTTTTTCATCTGCAGTGATTTTACTGTATAGCTGATCTGTGACAACGAGGGCACTTGCACCTACCGTGGATGTATTGAATACCGCTTTGTCATATAATTTCGCCACCGTGTATTCTGCACCCTCAATTATTACGGAGTCTATTTTTTGCGACCAGCGTTCATCATAAAAAGCATCAATCATTAACACATCCCCGTCTTGTGCTACTTGTATATTTGACCAATCCAGGTTTCTTGCCAATTTTTCAAATGTTGATTGATTAATGACTGCATATTCCCTTTCATACGTGCCTTGTTCAATAAGAACCGTCTTACTATGGACTGCTTCAACGTACTCTACTATATTTGGATTAATTTCCTGTGGAGCGCCTTCCCACATAAATGTATATGGTGTATAGGCTTGTATATTTTCATCTGCATTATAGTAAATCCCAAATACGGCTCCGCCTGCAGTAATAGTTGTCGCACTCAAAGTGGCAATGATCGTTAAGGTTTTCGTATTGCCCTTAATGCGGTATAGCAGTTGCGAGGAAGTCATTAAGTTAAGACCTTTCCAAGCCCAGCGCTTATTTTTTTTCATGACTGATAACACATAAACGAGCATGCTGCTAAATAATAGTGCAGAGCCAATGACTGTTAAAGCAATAATGACAATTGGCATCGTCAAACTGAGCATGCGCCAAATTGATGAAGTCGCTAAATCCTGCAATGCCAACCAGTAAGCCGCTGCTAAAGAGACCACACCTAAAAGAGCTGAAATTATGCGTGCTTTTGGCAATTCCTCCCCTTTTTTCTCAGCATGAAATAAATCGATTAGCTTAAATTGATAAATGACGCGATATCCTTGGATTGAGGTAAATAAGAAAATGATGAAAAATACAATTAATGTATTAATCACCGCATTCATCGAAAATGCGAATCCTATCACGATATCTAGCCCCATCAATTTCATTAATATAGTCAACAATACGCGCGACAATAAAAAACCAAGCCCAATGCCAACTACTAGTGAAAACAGCCCAATCACCATGTTTTCAAAAAACAACATAAAGCCAATCGAACGTTTGCGCACACCTAGTAGCGAATAAAGTGCGACTTCCTTTTTCCTTTTTTTCATAAAGAAAGAATTAGAATAAGCTATGAAAATCGCCACAAATATCATTAATACAAAGGCGGAAGCGCTCATGATGCCGCTGATTTGTTTTGATGTTTCTGCTAATGCACTAATGTCCTCACTATATTTCAAAGTTACGAAAGTAAAGTAAATAATAATTGAAAAAATGGTCGATCCGATGTAAAGTGAGTAGTTTTTCATGTTGCGGCGAATATTCTTCAGTGCTAAATCAAATAACGTCATGCACGTCACCACCTAATTGTGCCAGTTCAACTAATATCATTTGGAAAAATTCCTTGCGTGTCTTTGTTCCACGGAATATTTCCTTCAACAATTGGCCATCCTTGATGAATAAAATTCGACGGCAGAAGCTTGCAGCGTATGCATCATGCGTTACCATCATTATTGTTGTTTCATGCTCAACATTCATTTTGCTTAAACTCTCCAGCAAGTCAGTGGCTGATTTCGAATCCAATGCCCCTGTAGGTTCATCAGCAAAAATAAGCTTTGGATTAGAGACGAGTGCACGGCTCGCAGCTGTACGTTGCTTTTGACCGCCTGAGATCTGGTATGGGTATTTGTCGAGTAAATTTGAAATGCCGAATGTGCGGGCAATTGTGTCTACCCGTGCTTGAATCACAGCTGCCGGTTTCTTTGCAATTGCTAGTGGAAGAAGAATATTTTCACGTACAGTTAATGAATCCAATAGGTTATAATCTTGGAATATAAATCCAAGGTGATCACGGCGAAAATCTGAAAGCGCCTCTTCCTTCATCTTTGCAATATTGTCATTACTGATAAAAATATCTCCATTTGTCGGTGAATCAATTGTCGCAAGCACATTAAGCAATGTTGATTTACCTGCCCCTGAAGGCCCCATGACCCCTACAAATTCTCCATGGTCAATCTTAAATGATATATTTTCAAGCGCCTTAAAGGTATTTGCGCTATTTCCATAAATTTTTTCTACATTTCGTACTACTAATAATGGTTCCATCCATATGCACCTCTTTCGTATGTCTAAACTATACCGGGCAAACCTTACGTTAAATTCACGTCTACCTTACAAAATCCTTAAATGTTAAAATTACATGAACTCAATTTAATTTGTTTAGACTGTAAAAAGAGAGAGGTTCCATTTTTAAAGGAAGGATGTGCCAGCTTTGGAAAAGCCGCGTATTTTGATCGTGGATGATGAGAGTGACTTATGTCATTTAATAAAAGTTGCGCTTGCGAAGGAAGGACTTACAGAGGTTGAAACGGCGGGTTCTGTTCAAGAGGGCTGGGAGAAATTTAATTCGTTCAACCCTAATATCGCCATATTAGATATCATGTTGCCAGATGGCGAGGGCTATGATTTATGCAATAAAATACGTAAGGTTTCACGAATACCTGTGTTATTTTTATCTGCTAAATCAGATGAAATCGATAAAATTTTGGGACTGGCGATTGGCGGCGATGATTATATTACAAAACCATTCAGCCCAAAGGAAGTGGCTTTCCGTGTAAAGGCTCAGCTTAGGCGCGCAGGCGTATATACAATGGAAATGTCTGTGCAAACAAATGTGAACAAATCGATGACAGTCGGTCCGTTTACAATCAATCATGACGAAACGGAAGTTGTGAAAAATGGTGAGCTTCTTGATCTAACAGCAAAAGAAGTTGGTTTAATGGCGTGCTTTATGCACAACCCAAACAGGATTATCAGCAAAGAAAGACTGTTTGAAAGTGTTTGGGGAGAGGAATTTTATGGGGCAGACAATACTTTGATGGTTCATATTAGAAGGCTCCGAGAAAAAATTGAAGAAACCCCCTCGAAGCCAGCTTTCATTACAACCGTCAAGGGGCTCGGCTATAGATTTATCGTGAAATAGGTGATTAGGTGAAATGGAAATTAACAATCCGCTACTTGATTTCGGTGCTGAGCATTGTCTTTATCGTAATCTTCCTTAATACCTTTATTTTAATGGGCATGCTTATTTATCAACAGAAACACGGAATCGATGAAGTGACCGAGAACTCAGGCGAAACCTTTACACGCGGATTTGACAAATATATATCGCTTGAAAATGGAGAGCCTGTTGTTTCCGAAGAAGGAATTGAAGCACTACGGATATTCGGGGGATGGATACAGATTTTAGATCAGAACGGACAGGTTCAATCTTCTTACCTTGCACCGGAAGATCTTTCAACACACTATAGCCCAATTGAACTCATCCACAAATATAAATATATGGACGATGAATTAAATACTTATTTCATTGGAGAATTTGAATCATACAGCTATTTGATTGGTGTCCCTCATTCGAAAGAAAATAGAATTGTATTCATGATGGATTCTAAAACTATTATTTCCTATGCAATGAAATCTTTGTTAGCGATTGTCATCGTCGATTTATTCATTGCCATGCTCGTAGGTTTATTATTTAGTACCGTTCTAACAAAGCCTGTCTCCAATATTATAGACCGGATTTCACAACT
Source organism: Lysinibacillus composti (assembly GCF_016908465.1). Classification (GTDB taxonomy): domain Bacteria; phylum Bacillota; class Bacilli; order Bacillales_A; family Planococcaceae; genus Ureibacillus; species Ureibacillus composti_A. Next base: position 42,980 of record NZ_JAFBDY010000017.1, read on the forward strand.
CAAAAAAAGGAATTTTACAGTACAAGAAACGAAAAAGCCTGGAATTTACAAACCTGTTTTTTCAAATTTAAATGATGTATCACAATCTCTGCAAGCACATGAAGAAGAACGTCTAAAACTGGAAAAGATGCGTGCTGAATGGATCAGCAATGTCTCCCATGATTTAAAAACACCGCTCGCTTCCATACAAGGATATGCAGAATTGCTTCGTGATCAAGACGTATCGCAATTGGAACGTTTAGAATACTCCGAAGTTATTGAACGGCAATCGATTTATATGAAAAACCTGCTTGATGATTTTAATTTAACGATGCGTCTTCGCAATCAGGAGATGCCCCTCACCTTACAGGAAACACGTCTGGAAAGCTTTGTGCGTGAAATTGTTATTGATTTATTAAATGATCCGCAATTTGGGCAATACGAAATTTCCTTCTTTAGTGATTCACCGGATTTGAAGTGGAATATCGACCGTCATCTCATGAAACGCGCGATTTTAAATTTTGTTTACAATGCGCTTATCCACAATGACGAAAACATTGCCGTAACGATTCGGATCCATACAGACAGACTCATGATTGAAGATAACGGAAAAGGCATACCAGCAGATGATCTGGAACAAATTTTCGAACGCTACTATCGGGGTACAAATACGAGCAACATTCAAGGTACAGGTCTCGGCATGGCCATTTCAAGGGATATTATCGAGGCACATGGAGGGAAAGTTAACTTAACCAGTAAAATTGGCTTTGGGACAACTGTTGAGATCCGGTTGAATGAATAAACTTTTCTTAAAAGGCTCTATTTGCATATAGTTTCTTAGCATGCTGAATACACTTTATGCATGTCATGAAGAATTACTACTTCCACACATCTCACCATTAGGATGGGAACATATTAATTTCTAGTGGAATATTCATTTTAAGTAGAAGTTTCGAACTCCACCTGCTTCCCCTTAAATTATAAAAAACCCTGATTTTTCTACGCTAATCGGAAAAATCAGGGTTTTACCTTTCTAAAATTGTCTTATATATCCACGTGAGTTTGTCGGTGGGACTCCGAAATGCAGTAAATCTGCATTTCCTCAAATGACCTTCACAGAGGCAAAAAAATGATCTCATTTTAATAACCCTTAAAAGTAATTTTACTCCAATTAATGGCACTTAAAAGAAAAGAGATGGAATTGTTGAAGATCAATAATTGTGCGTTTATAACACTATTACCTGTGAGTTCACAAAGAAACGCATTTATTTGCTATGAAGTAATACTATTCTTATCTTATATAAAGCGACGACAATAGTAATATTAATTTAGTCGACGTAATGCTTTTTAAAATCTGGATGGATGGAAAATTTGCGACGTAAATTCACGAGGTTTTCTCCAAAACTTTCCTCTAAAAGTTCCTTATGTTTCTCCATTATTTCCATGAGATACAAATCATGGATCATGACTTCTGTAATTGGCATGACTAACCCAACATGCATTGTCCATGCTGCACGGCTATCTTTTCCTAGCGAGACAATACCTGCTACTACTTCTGAGTCATCTCCACTAAATACAATCCATCTTCCACCATACTCTTCTGTAATCTCACGTCCCATATAATGAAGATAAACATTAGCAAAATCAGAGAAGATATCCCCATAAGCAATAATCGTTACATTAACCCCTCTTTTTGCTGCCTGTCTTAGTTCAGACTCTAATTCTTCAAATTCTTCTTTCCAAACCTCTAAAAGAATTCTTTTTTTTGCAGATAATATGCAAGCTTTTACCTTTTCAAGTATTTCATTGCGTCCCGTGATATTCCAAATATTTTCACGGTCATTTGCAGAACGTTCAAACTCGGCTAATGACTTTTCTGCAAGTTCAAAGTTTTCTTCCGCTTTCATTCGGCGACTTTTGATTAGCTCCTTTGCAGGAACAGGCGTATATTGTGGTGTATTTCCAGGGCTAACTAAAATATCTCCTCGCATGGTGAGACTGTCTAGAACTTCATAAATTCTTGAACGAGGTACGCCGGAATTTTTTGATACAGCATAGCCGGTTAACGGCGATTCTTCCAACAAAGTAAGATATGCTTTTGCTTCATATTCAGTAAAATTTAGATTTTTTAATATTTCTAAAATGTTTTCTTTCATACGCCCTCCAACATTACTTTAGTTGCTACCTTAGTAACTAACATTTTATCAAAATCGATTGATAATTTTCAAACGATTCTGATATACTTATAACAGTAGTTACTTTGGTAGTCACTGTTAGAGAAGGAAGGAAAAACTATATGGATGGCTTATTAATGTACGTTTCTATCGCAGCAATGATGGTTATTATACCTGGAGTAGATACAATGCTTCTGGTAAAAAATACGCTCAGTTACGGTCCAAAAGCTGGACGTTATACGGTTCTTGGAATGGCAACGGGACTTTCTTTTTGGACGCTTATTGCTATTCTAGGGTTATCGGTTGTCATTGCAAAGTCTGTCATTCTTTTTAGTACAATAAAATATTTGGGAGCTGCTTACTTAATTTATTTGGGTATAAAAAGTTTCTTTACTAAAAGTGTGTTTTCTCTAGAGGCAATTCAAGAACAAGCTAATGCACCTACCAATTCTTCAAGCCGGCATAATAAAGGGTCCTTTATGCAAGCCTTACTTAGTAATATACTTAATCCAAAGACTGTTTTGGTATATATAACAATCATGCCTCAATTTATCGATTTGAGCGAAAATGTAAATCAGCAATTAATTGTGTTAGCATCAATCCTTACTTTACTCGCTGTAATATGGTTTTTAACTCTTGTTTTTGTAATTGATTACGCAAAAAAGTGGTTGAATCACTCGAAATTCCAGAAAGTATTTCAAAAATCAACTGGCTTAATTTTAGTAGGGTTTGGTATTAAAACTGGCATTTAAATTAACTGATTAATATAATTTGAATCTCTTTGTTCAAAAATTCGAATGGTTTTTTTTAGCATATTTGTTATTTCATCAAAATGATCTTAGAAAACAATATACAATAAAGGGCGCAATTCTTAAGGAAATGCGCCCTTTACTTGAAGAAATTTATTCGATACTATTCATACAAAGAATGCTACTGTGTCTCACTAAATTTTTTAAAATTTGTATTAACAACCCTAATATTATTCCGATAAGCAGAAATAATATAGATAAAAAAACAGGACCGAGTAACACACCAAGATAACGATTCGACGTTAATTAAGATTTCTAATAGTATGAAAAGTATTCCTCTAAGTTATTTTCCATTTAGAAGCTGTCCAAAAGCAGGGAATGCAATATTCCAAAGGACTATTTCTATTTGTTTTTCTTTGGACATTCACTCACTTCCTATTAATTAACCATTCAGTATTTCACCTATTTCGATCCTTACTTTTCGCTAATTGCTCTTTATCCATTGTTCCTGGTGGCTGTTCTAACCATTCATTTTGAACCATTATATCCGCACCATCTTTCGCATATTGCCCGATTTCGATTGATAAACGCTCATAATTTATGGCTAAATCACTTCGTTGACTTGCAGCAGCTGCCGTTGCATAATTCCCCATACCTATTGCACTTAACAATGACATGTGGTACATGATTAATTTCTCAGAAAATGGTGGTGTCGTTGAGTCCGTAATACAAACATCTGATGAGGCTGGGACTGGTGTATCGTTATCTAATAGCAACTGTGTAAATATTTGAATATGCTTTTTTGAAGTATCACTTCCTCTTAACATCCACTTTTTAACTTTTCCCGTTGATGCTGTTTGGGCAAAACTTAACGCAAGTTTACTCCCTAGATTGTTAGTTTTTATATTCATAAATAAGTAAGATATTTCCACTGCATTTAGTGGTCTCTTTCTATTAAATGGATTTAATCCTGTAAAGTATTTTTTACTGTCAACAAAGTCAGTTTTAGTTGGATAAGGAATATAAGGAGGTCTCACAAAGAGTCCTTTTGAAAGAGATATATCCGCACCAGTTTCATATAAGTTCGATGTTTCTGTAAGTGCTTCCATGAAATAGGCCCTTATATCTTTTCTAGCACTCATTCCAATAAAGCCACCATATGCAAGTAAACCTGCTCTTACGGTATGGCCAATATAATCGAGCATAAATGAATCTGTGTATAAACGAGGGGCATTCAGATTTACATCTTCATTTGTAAATCCTGTTGGTAATGGGAGTTGTTCCTTTTGAAAGATGCTTGTGAGTTTCTCAATGTGAGTAGACGCAAGGTTATAACTCTGTTGAATAATCGAACGGATTTCTTGATCTTCTACATGTTTTAGAAAATAGCCTAAAACACATTTGGACATACTATCATTTATATAAGCAGTCCAAATAGAAGCAATTTCAGCCGACGTTAGTTGAATATGATGTTCAGTCATAATTTGTTTCCTCCAAGAAAGTTTCATGTTTAGTTAGTCTTCTCGGGAATCAAATTATTATAACTGAGCCAAGGAACAATTTCCCTTGAGGTCTTCATGACTTATAAGACTTCCTAATAAAGAATTCTCTTATCCAAGAATTTTAGCCTTTAAATGCAAAAGAGCGCGATTTAAAATGAACGCGCCCGATTGATTAATAAAACAATATTAAATTTCCTTTTTAAAAGAAGTTAAAGATATGCGTTCTGCTATTCTTTTTTCTTCTGTTTTTATAAATCCATTTTTCAAATAGAAGGTCACTGCTGGTATATTCTTGGATCCAGTTGACACTATTATTGTTTCAAAATCAACAAAATTGCTTTCAATGAAATCCAATAAAATTTTGGCAATTCCTTTTCTGAAGTGTTTTGGATGCACCATTAACCAATGTATGTCAATGATACCTTTCTCTGTTTTTATAGAAATAACTCCGCATAATTCTTCATTTAAGTAATAACCATAGAAAGTCTCTTCGCATTGCTTCAACGTTTCTACTGTGTCTTTTAATGGCGGCAATTCATAAAAGTCAATCATTTCAGCCTCTATCTTATATGAAGGAATTTGAATGTTTAATACTTCTCTAGCAAGTTTAGGGTTAGTAATATCAATTTTTTTAATCAATGCATCTCTCCATTTACTTTACTATTGAATAAAAATTAGTTTAAGTACCAATCTTCACAACCCTATCTAAACTTAAATTTAGATACCAATATTCTCATTAAATGTCGTTCATTAAATGACCCTATCAAATAAGACGCATTTCTAAATGAACGCGACTTGATTGTTGAAGATCATCATTATCCACTAAAGACCCCTTTAACGAAACAAATTCTGATTTAACATTAAGTTGATTTCAGATTTTTTTATGCTATTGGTGTTCCATTTTTAACAGGTTGATCTGGTTTTAATAGTACCACGTCATCTTCTCCTGGGACGCCTCCAATTACCAATACCTCAGATTTAAAGCCTGCAATACGCCTTGGAGGGAAATTTACTACTGCCACTACTTGACTTCCAATAAGTTGTTCTGGTTTATATCTTCGTGTAATTTGTGCTGAAGACTGCTTAATGCCCATCTCCCCAAAATCAATTTCTAATTTTATTGCAGGTTTTCTTGCTTCAGGAAAAAATTCCGCCTTAACAACAGTACCAATACGGATATCCAATTTCAAAAAGTCCTCAATCGTTGCCATTCAACAACCCTCCATTTTCTTACAGTTATTTTAATTTTAACTCATTACTTATTATGATTAAAGGTTATTGAACAAACGCTTTACATCAGTATACATAGTCAAGGTAATATCTTATTTGATAGTAAAGCTTCAAAAATTTCTAACCCCCTTTACATAAAGAAAGACACTCTCCCTATTTAAGGAAAGCGTCCTATTATGGAATAAGCTACTGCTTAATGACTTCGCATAAGATTTAAAATACATTTATAATAGTGTGGAAATATTCTGGGGATGAGATATTCTTCAAAGTATTTTTTATTTAACAAGGATCCTTGAAAAATCATCCTTCTTCATAATGATTGCTTCAAAAAGTCTTTTATTTTTTAATTCTTTTAAATACGACTATCTTTTAAAAAGCGGATACTATCTATTTTCCATGCATCTGCGGGAGAAAAACGGAATAAGTAAATATCCCCTTTAAAATATTTTTTTTCTTCTGAATTATTACTTACCCATTCGATTTCAACTGGCACTTGAAGACTTAGTTGATTTACTAGGTCTTCAACAGGAAAATTAGATAAACGTTTCAAATTTATATTTTCAATCGATTGAAAATGATCTTTCCAGTCAATTTGCTGATGGGAAATGGTCGAGATGATCCGGGAATCCTGCTGCTTAATTCCAGCTACATATGCATTAATTAGTTCAAACGGGTCTGCGCCGGTAACATACTCTTCAAGTTTGCCTGCTGCTTTTAAAATCATGAGTTTATGTGATAAATCCATAGAGTTTGTGCTGTGGGTCTTACTTCCATAAAAATGGATGCAAAAATGACCAGGAAAATTATTATTTAATGCACCAGCACCATGTGGCATCCCATGCATTGAAGCCGCAATCCATCGATCTTGATGAATGACTATAATAGCTCTTCGTTTCCAGCTCCATTTGCCGCCATATATCTCTTTCATTATTATCGTATCTTTTGAGGTCAAGGGCTGAACGTCCGCATGGCGGTTTCCTGCACGTCGCTGCACCTTAAACTTTTTCCCTGTTTCCACATCCAATACTGTAAACTTGCTGTACTTTGGCAAAATTTCATGCACTTTTTCCCAAGGGAGCATTTCAATCTCAATGCCCACACCTTCATCTTTTGCTAAAACATTGGAACAATTAATGAATAAGGTAATTGTTAAAAGAATGACTGTAATAACAGATCGCATTTTTCCCACTCAATTTCATTAGATTTTGAAAAAGCTTTTGCTTAAAAAAAGTTTTCCTAAAATAGTTGGATGTATTCATCACTTACCATAATTATTTAAAGAGCAATGTGAAAATCTAATAAAAAACGAGAAGCGAAGAGATGAAATGATTGATTAGCAGTGTAAAAAAGTTTCATTATTTTGTACCTTAATTTTAAACAATGGCACAAGATTGTTGTATATTAATACAAATTTAAGACTAAATAAATATGTAAACATAAAAACACTGCTCAACTATGGTAGCTAAGCAATGTTTGATTAAAATCGATTCAATTTGAATAGCTCGTTAGATAATTGTGGCTTGCCATCTGTCACCATTTGAGCAAGCATTTCGCCGATTGCACTACTGAACTTAAAGCCATGACCAGAGAAACCGGTTGCTACAATAACATTTGATTGTTCTGGGAGAAAATCAATAATAAAATGTTCATCCGGTGTCATTGTATATTTACATACTTTTCCTTCTTTTAATGTTCCGACTTGTGGCATATATGTAGCAAGAAACTGTCGTAAATCGGCTGTATCGGAGACGTCAAATTCACGCAACGCTTTATCTGGATTAACAGTTTCACCTCCATCATGACGCCCGATTTTAAAGCCAGCACCATTTATGCTAGGGAAGCCGTAGTAACACTCGTTACTAAGTTCCACTGCAAAGGCCGGGAAGTTTGCTTCGCCGTACAATGCTTCCTCGGCTTCAAACCAAGCAAATGTTTTTCGAATCGGGTTGAGTGGTAAATTGTATTGTTGTAATAGCTTTTTTGTCCAAGCTCCTGCACATATGATACAACTATCTGCTTCATATGTATTATTTGCTGTTGTTACTTTAACTGTATTACCAAAAGCAATATGTTGTACAGACTCATTTATGCGAACCTTAGCCCCTTCATTAATTGCTAGCTCTTTATATGCAGCAACACAGTCCTCTACACGAAGAACACCCGATGTCGGTTCAAATGCAGCTATCATATTGTCTCCAACTTGAATACCTGGCCAACGTTTCATAATTTCTTCGGCATTTAATATCTCAAGTGGTAAATCATACTTTTTAGCACTTTCAATCACAGTATGTATGAAAGGATTGTCATTGTCTCCAATATTGGCAACACCTGTTCGTAGTAGTAAATGCTTATTTACTTGTTGTTCTAACTGTTGCCAAAGTGTTGCGGCGCGTAAAGCAAGTGGGACATATTCGACTCCTTCACCGTAAGCATAGCGAATAATCCGTGTTTCACCATGATGGTTACCGTTTGTATGAGGTGGATTAAATGCATCAATGGCACATACCCTTTTTCCAGCCTTCGTTAAAAAATAAGCTGCAGCCATCCCCATTGACCCAGCTCCAACAATAATGCAATCAAATTTCATGTGTTATCACAACTTTCTGTTTTTTTATTTATTATATCGCTATTATATATATGAAAGAAAATAGAATTACTATTATTCAATAACTGAAGAGAGGAACTTGCTTCTATGCAGTTCCTCTTCTTTATATCTAACTATCTATTTTTTCAAACCTCTTAGGCTTGCATTTCTACATAGTTTCTCCACCACTTCTTTTTTACTGCCATATTAAAACAACTTTATATTTTAAATGGAAGCATGCTAGTTCATGTTTTCCTGTTTTCCTTCTTTTTTGCGATAGTACATGTAATTAATTGAAGGTAATAAATTAAGAAAGAAATTATTATCATTTTTCAGAATTTTTATTCTATTACCTTCTCCAATTTGTTTTAATAGATAGTAAAGAAAGTTTAGTCATCTATGAATAACGAACCCAAATTTGACTAATGGAGGTGCAGTTTAATTTGTTAAAGCAAAAGACTGAACAAGAACTGCTGAAAAAGATTATCGAGCATTCTTTTGATGAGATTTTTATTACTGATGAGCACGGTATGGTATTTGAGGTAAGCCCATCTTGCTATGATTTGTACGGTGTAACCCCGGACGAGATCATAGGGAATAATGTTTACTCATTGGAAGATAGAGGAATTCTAAATCCTTCTGTTTCAGCCTTAATAATCAAAAACCAAAAACCTGTCACTATTATTCAAGAAACACAAATGGGAAAAAAGGTCTTGGTCTCAGGGTATCCAATTTTTTCTGAAGGGAAATTAAAGCATGCGTTGAGCTTTTCGAGGGATATCACGGAACTAGAGACACTCAAGGAACGAAATGAACAAGTAGCAGAGACACTTGAAATCTATAAAAAAGAAGTTGAGAGGATTAAAAATCTAGAGTCTTTCTTATTCCAAAATGCAAAGATGAACGAGATTATGAATGTCGTATCAAAAGTGGCCAATCTGGATGTGATTGTCCTTATCGAGGGGGAATCAGGGGTCGGAAAAAGTAGGATTGCTCAACTACTTCATAGTCAATCGTTTAGAGCCGAAGAGCCATTTATTGAAGTTAACTGTGGAGCAATTCCGGAGGCGTTATTTGAATCGGAACTGTTTGGCTATGATGAAGGTGCCTTTACAGGGGCTAAACGAGGAGGAAAACCAGGATACTTCGAGTTAGCCAAGTCTGGCACTATCTTCTTAGATGAAATCGCAGAGCTTCCTGCTAATCTTCAAGTAAAATTGCTGTCCGTCCTTCAAAACCGTAAAGTCACAAGGATTGGCGGCCACCGTAGCTTTAATCTTGATTGCCGTATTATTTGCGCCACGAACCAAAATTTAAAAGAGATGGTAGTTCAGAAAAGGTTCAGGGAAGATCTCTATTACCGTATCGATGTTGTCAAACTTTTTATTCCACCTCTAAGGGAAAGAAAAGAAGAAATTCTCACGCTTATCTATGAATTTACGAAGGAATTTAACCAGAAGTATAGTCTCAACAAAAGATTTTCTACACAGATGCTTGAATTCCTAAGTCAAAAAGAATGGCTAGGAAATGTACGAGAGCTTCGCAACTTTGTTGAAAAAACAATTATCACATCAAATGTTGATATCATCAATATCCCCCATCAAGAATCTAACCAAAAACATAATGAAAGTTCCCTTTCTTCGTATTTGGAAGCAGTAGAAAAGGAATATATACAGCGTATGTATAAAGATTACCCTAACAGCATTTTGTTGGCGAAAGCCTTAAATATTAGCCAATCCACGGCTAATCGTAAAATTCAAAAGTACATCCAAAATCGTTGATAGTCAAAAATGACTAACGATTCCGCATTATTACCCGATTTAATCGCATTCTTTGTTTGGCATGGTTCTTGCTTTAATTTAAGCAAATCCATTTTTTAAGGGGGACTTTTCATGTCAAAGAAATATGTGCCAGTTGATTCACAAGTTTATCCACGATTTAGCGGTATTAAGACCTTTATGAGATTGCCACATGTACAAACAACAGAAGATATTGATTTTGCAGTGATTGGGGTTCCATTTGATACTGGCGCAAGCTTTGCAATTGGTACACGATTTGGTCCGGAAGCAGTCCGCTCTATGTCAGCGCTTATCCGTCCTTACAATCCAGGTTTAGAAATCGATATTTTTGAATATTGCTCTGGTGTTGACTACGGAGACCTTGCTGTAAACCCTGGATATATAGAGGATTCTTATCAATTAATTGAATCTCAACTTGAACCACTACTAGCCAATGATGTAGTTCCTATCTTAATCGGTGGGGATCATTCTGTTTCACTTCCACATCTGCGGGCAATGGCTAATCGGTATGGAAAAATTAGCTTGGTTCACTTTGATTCGCATGGAGATACTTGGGATTCTTATTTTGGAAAGAAATACACTCATGGGACAGTATTTCGCCGGGCCGCTGAAGAAGGGATTGTTGATACGTCAAAATCCATCCAGATTGGTATGAGAGGAAGCCTCTACAAACCACAAGATATAAAAGATGCCGAAGATTTAGGCTATAAAGTTATTACAACTCACACATTAAAAGGCATGACTCCAACAGAATTAGGTGATGCAATTAAAGAAAGAGTCGGGAATAACCCTGTCTTCGTAAGCTTTGATGTTGATTTTCTGGACCCTGTTTTTGCCCCAGGAACTGGAACACCTGAAGTTGGTGGGTTCAGCACATATGATGCCCAGCAATTTGTTCGACAGTTAAAGGGATTAAATATCGTAGGATTTGATTGTGTCGAAGTCCTTCCTGATCGTGATCCTGCAAAAGTTACTAGCCTTGCAGCAGCTAATGTGTGCTTCGAATTTATTTCATTAGTCGCTTGGAATAAAAGAGCAATCCCACAAAACAGCTCACCAAGTGAAAGTGTTATTCAAGGATAAGTTACCTAAACAATTGTAAGCACAAATACAAATAACGTTCTAAAAAGGAAAGGAGCTTTTGATGCTATCATTTCTTGACTATGGGATTATTCTTGTCTACTTCCTTATGTTAATTGGCATAGGGGTTATCAGTTTAAAGAAGATTAGCAATGAAACTGATTTCTTAGTGGCAGGACGAAGGTTAGGATACGGCTTATATGTTCCCGCAATGACCGCTGTTGTTTTAGGGGGAGCCTCTACATTCGGAAGCTCTACATTGGGATATCAATATGGGATTTCCGGTCTTTGGCTGGTCGCAATGATTGGCTTAGGTATTTTGGGAATGGGGATTTTCTTTTCAGGAAAGCTAAGCAAACTAAAAATTTTCAGTGTAAGTGAACTATTAGGGAACAGATTTGGTAAAAGTAGCCGTTATATAAGCGGATTGATTATGACTGTATACGATATCATGGTATCAGTAACAGCTATTGTAGCTATTGGTGTTATGTTCACTGCTCTATTCGGATGGAGTAGTGTCAACTCAATCCTCGTCGGTGGAGTGATTGTTGTTCTTTATACAATGCTTGGTGGAATGTGGGCTGTTACTCTAACCGACGTTATCCAGTTCTGGATTATGTTTATTGGAATTATCCTCATTCTCATGCCAATGGGAATCTTCCATGCTGGTGGGTTAGCGGAAATATCTAATAGAGTAAACCCTGAATTTTTAAGCCTAACAAATGTCGGAGGGAAAGCAATTTTTGCATACTTCCTTCTCTACTTCTTCGGTATGATGATTGGACAGGATATTTGGCAGAGAGCCTTTACAGCCAAAAATGAGAAAACCCTAAGAAGAGGAACTATTTATGCAGGCGTTCTTTGCATCATTTACGGAATTGCTGGAGCCGTCATTGGCATGGTAGCTAGCGTTGTCTTACCTGGGTTATCTGACCCACAGCAAGCACTACCTCAATTAGTTCTGACAGTTCTTCCGACAGGTTTGGTTGGTGTCTTGCTAGCAGCTGTTTCTTCTGCAGTTATGTCTACTGCATCAGGTACAATTATGGCTTCTTCAACTATCATCGTAAATGACTTTATCCTATCAAGATCTAAGAAAATTAGATCAGATAAGGACATAATTAAATTAACTCGCATTGTCACATTAGTAGTTGGTGGTATCGCTATCTTCATTTCACTCGTCTTACAAGATATTATTGTGGCGTTAGATGTTGCCTATGCTCTATTATCCGGTAGTATTTTCATACCTGTAATAGCTGCTCTTTTCTTTAAAAATGTATCTGCTAAAGTGACCTTAACATCTATAATTATAAGTGCTGTCGTCGTTATAGGAGATTTAATTATTGAAGGTGTTTCATCCCTAAACGCGATTATATTCGGCCTAATAGCAGGTGCCTTAGTGATGTTCATTGGGTCCTTAGTTCAAACTAAACAAAGTACAAATCAACAGTACGAAGAAAATATTGAAACAAAAGAATTAGAACAGGTGGTTGAACTTGAGCGTTAACATCAAGAGGAAGTAAAATGTAACCTAATACGATGAAATGTAGGATAACGAATATAGAAAACAGGGTAATTCTAAAAGAATTACCCTGTTTTCTTAGTAATTGTATACCCCAAAAAGGCGATAGATATAGTTTTTCAAAACCTACTTTAATACACTTAAAAGCAATATAAAACAACGTATTGTGTTTTACCGCAGTATATACTAACTTAATTCCACTTTAGTAATTTCACTTAAATAAACATTATTTACAATTGAGTCTTCGTCTGCCACAACATATTCGATAACAGATGGGCTAACGGTCCGAATATAAATGAAAGCTGAATCATCTACATGCTCGATTCGAAGCTTTTTACGCTGAACCTGTTTAATATCAAGTTGGTTGGTACTAGCTTCCGGTAGACTTGTGTAATAAATCTCAAAATCTTCTTCAGACGCATCAATGAATAAATGCCAAATGTTATACTTATCTTCTTGATCAATCACTGTTTTGAATTTACCCTTTTTCCCCATGCCAAGAAAGTACTTAAACTTCAATACATCATTTTCCATATTTCGGTCTATAACCTTAACATTTCCGCCTTTTCTGCTTTGTACAAGTCCAAAGGCAACACCTGTTTTTCCTGTAGGAGCAGTAAAAACATCTCGGTTAACTACTATGTTCCTCTCTTCTTGCTTTAAATAAGCATCTTCTGTCCCCAGTGGTGGAAAAATCTCAAAAAGATCTCCAGACACATCTGGCCAGTTTAGAGTATTTTGTACTTCCGTTTCAATCCATTTATTAAATAGATTCATCACAACCGGGGATTTACCTGAATTACCCGCAAGCAGTATATTTATTTTCTTGATTTTGCTAGATTCTGACTGAGTAAAAGCACGTCTTAAAGACTCAAAGAAGTTATGAATGCCTTTTTCAATTCTTTTCTCAATGATTTGTTCCAACTCATCTTGATCAATCAAAATTTCCACATTAAGTTTTGCATGGCCGGCTTTGTCAAACAGATCTACCCTGATCATGCCTCTTTCAAACTCTTCTTCATACCCTTCATGTTTTTCCCAAAGAGGCCTTATTTTTTCTACCAATTGTTTCATATTTAAATAGGATTCCTGTGATTCATTAATCAGCGTCTCACTTCCGGGAAATTTCTCACATTCAGCTGGGAGAGTAAAAGAAATATTGTACTCACGCATTGTTTTTTGGTTATTTTTAAACACTTGGAATGCCAATAGCTCTAGGATGTTCTCTCCACCTAAGTAACGATCCCCGCCCGATGAAAAATGCTCAATGACATAGTCATATCTTCTTTCTTTCAAGCCCGCCTCACGCCAAATACCAAAATCAAAATCTGTTGTACCTCCACCAAAATCAAACACTCCATAGTACGTTACGTCATCACCTTCAGGTTCAAACCCGTATTCTTGCAAGGCACAAATAGCATAGGCTGCAGGTTCAGTTGCCCCACCCGTGACACGGAATTTTTTCATTAACTCTTCATCCTGCTGCACCGGCATAGGAAGCGTCTTTTTTAACCCACGCTCAAAACTTTTTAGAATTTTATCTCTTACTTCTTTTTCATATGTCACCGGGAATGCCAAGGTGTAGTCCAGGTAAATTCCATTGTGCTGGTTGTTGATATACAAACCGAGGTAATAAGCGTATATCTCAATTGGGTTAATTTCCTCCTCGGTTAAGTCTAAGAAGGAACGTAATAAAACGGCATACCCTTTCTTGTCTCTTAATCGGAGTTGTTTTTTCTTTTCTCCCGCCCACTGCTTTAGATTATTTAAAATTGAATAATAATGGTCACTCTTTCCATTCATCAAGCTGTTAAGAGCATTGTGGGAAACCGTCACATCCTGCCATCTGGTTTCTGGTCTTCCTTCTTTTTCTTGATAAAGCTCTAGGAACTGCTCTAAATCAATAAATTCAATCACGGTTGGATTTTCATAGTGCCAGTCTTGTACTTCCGAATTAAGGTACCCAATGCCTATACGCATAGGAAGAGTAAGTTCACTTGCTTCTTGATAAACGACCACTGTACTTTTAGTTCCAAAATCAATTCCAACTATGCCATCCTCCCTAATATCCATTTTAGGGTTTCCGGCCATTATTTCATTCTTCAGTTTTATCGTTAAAGGTTTTTCTTCCTTATGGGTTGGCCATAAATCCCAATGGCCTCGGTTTGGATCTGTTAACATCTTTTCATCATACGGATCAATATCTGCTCTTACTTTTTCAGAGTTTAAAAGTTTCTCATAAAAGGACTGGGAATCAATAGAAATGGATGACAATTCATTTTGTAATTCACTATTCTTTAAATCCTTTAATTGGTACAATGCCAGCAAGTAATCATACTCCTTCTGGCGTTCCGTACTTAATCCCCTTGGTACAAATTTGTTTTCTAGCCATAACCGTAGAACCGTTTGATCGTCGATTTCAAAGGTATTTTCACCATTTAAACGGAAAATAGGAACGAAAAATCCTTTCCCCTGCGAATTGTTTTTTTGATTTACTACATCGAAACTTTGAATGTCATACTCATTGGATTTAAACGCGATTGAGTTAGGGAAATTAGTTGTTTGGGTGGCAAATAACCTTGTAACCGAAGAATGTTTATTCGCGGAAAAGTCTTCTAAAGCAACTATTTTCTTAAATACAGGGTGATCGGTTGTATTAAAACTTTTAGTAACTTCTTCCTGTGTCATGGCATCTCCTTTGAAACCGGAAATGTCCAAATGCTTTGTGTAATCAAATTCTTCGTCTATTAATTCATAGTAATTTCTATATGGAAATAAAGCTGCAATGTTATGATCGTAGACAACGTTTATGTTATTCATATAAACCCATCTGGAACGGAGCATCTTTTTAATCTCTTGAAAGAAGATTGATTCATCCTTAAAGAAGATTTGTTCTGCCCTCTGATATAGGTCTTTGATTAAAGATCTCGCTTCTTTATAAGTCATTGATATGGAAGTGATCGGAACAGTTTGTGCATCCGGTGAAAATAGATATAGATCCTGCTTCTCGTTCTTATTTATTAAGTGAATAGAGCTGTCTATCGTATTTTCCGCAGCTAAACTTGTTTCGCCCTCAAGGGTTTCTTCTTTATCTTCAATTGTTTCTTGTTTTTCCACTTCTTTAAAAGATTCTTCTGACTGAGCATCATCAGGCTCTATATAACAGATTGGATTACCAATCTTGACTAAATTGAATTCCTCTATGTACAAGTCTTTAAGGGTACCTTCTTTTTCTGAAAAAAGGTCAAATTCGATGTCCTCATGTTTAAATTTGGCTAAGGCTTCCCCTACCACAATATAATCACCAGGCTTTTTATACCAATGCATAAGAAGAATTTTTTCAACGCCTTCTTCTATCTTTGGAACAGTAATCGATGTCATTATGATTTCTCCTTATTTGTTATTCTCTTTTTCGCCTACTAGATTCTCACAATGGATTTTTTTATAATCTTCCCATTAATACTTACATATCCCGGCAGCAGGATGTCCGTAATATCCCCCGATACTTGGCTATGAGGGGCTCTTATATACAAGTCCTCTCTGAAGACCTCATTTAACTTCGCTTCCTGCCTTTTATATAAAGGGGTATCGAATGTTTTACTGTATTCTTGAAAGAAATACTCAAAAAGGGAGAGCAAAATCTCTCGTTCCAGCTCCCGTCCTTCCATAATCTCGTTTTTAATAAAATCCCACAAAGATGAAATGTTTTCATACTGTACACCGCAGACAATAAAATCCTGTACAGTATCGCCCTTGAAGATTCCTTTTAAGGATTTTTTAGTAGTTTCCGATAATTGTTGAACAGCCTCGTAAAGTTCTTCTGCTTCCCGATAGTCTGTTCTTCTCTTCTGTAATTCATTAAAATAGGATTCCAATTTCTTATGTAAATGCCTGGACTCTATTTGATACTGATTAATTTCCTCTTTTTTCGACTCAATCTCTTGTTGGAGCCTGGCTATTTCTTTTTCTTTTTCTATCAAGAGTTCCTTAGTTTCCCTCATTTGATTAGACGAGCTGGCTTCTGCTATTACTTTTATCTTTTCGATGATCCTTTCGTCTTGAAGGGAAACCATTAATGCCTGAATAAAATCATCATTTAAATCATTATTCATATTTAAACTCCTTTCAAAGTATTAACCAATCCTCATCTACTAGTTTCTATAAAGAATCAAGTCATGATGCTCCTCTGAATTGATTAATTATCTAGATTTCGAGTCCTAACCATAACATAACGAATTAAGGAAGATTTCACTTTGAAATCCCCCTTGTCACTTTTTACTATAAGGTACTTACTTTGGTTGACCTTTTCTAAAACTTCCTGTACAACATCTTCTTTCTTAACATCCAAATCTCTTACTATTCTCTCACGTATAATGTTACAATCTAGAGTATAATAAACTATATATTGATTCAAAAATAACTTCCTCCATTGGTGCAGTAACTAACGTATATACCATGGTTATTTACTTTATAAGCAAGTAATTAACCATTTCAGTTTTCTCTTTCACAGACATTATAAATATACCAAGTCCCTTTAAAGATAAATAGAGGATTATTATTCCATTATTCTTCCATTTCCCTCCTAAAGTGCACATAAATATAACTAGATCAAACCTGAAGAAATAATCATTATTTTTCAAGGTATTGTATTAAAGGCTTTCTTGAAACACTTCAAGTGCATCATCCTCATTTTTGCATATACATATTTGCTATCCCGTACATTTTTTCTTCACGAATTAGTATTTGCACATGGAATACGAACAGGTGTTAATCTTGCAGTCAAACATAAGATTACCATGTTAGAAGCAGAAATCGCCTTTTTTGAAATTCCATTCAACATCTAGTTCAATCAGTTTTATTTTTTATCCAAAAGAATCATAGGAACCGACGGAGGGTTCCTTTTGAATCTCAATAATAGATTTTCTTTTTTAGTTACATAGTCACGATTGACTAATCAATAAAATACTAATATACTTTCGTTAGTCAAACGTGACTATTATTATTTACGATAAAGGAGTGACTTTCATTGTTTCTTGCAATTAGAGAGTTAAAGCATGGTAAATTACGATTTCTAATGATTGGTGTTATAACTGTCCTGATTGCCTGGCTGGTATTCATCTTATCTGGACTGGGTAACGGCCTTTCCACTCTTAGTGCGGCAACATTTAAAAATATGGATGCTGATTATGTGACGTTTGAAGAGGGGGCAAGATCCTCTATGAGCCGATCGTTATTGAGTGAATCGTTGGTAGAGGAACTAGAAAGCCAACCTAGTGTTTCAGCTGCATCAGCAATGGGTGCAACTATGGGAACAGTAATAAATAATTCAGACTCGAATAAAAGTGAAAAAGTAGATATCGCCCTATTAGGGATTAATCCCGGTAGTTTTCTGGAACCTAAAGTAATAGAAGGAAAACCCCTTCAAACAAACGAGCCTTTGGAGGTTATCGCTAATGATACTTTAAAGAAAAAGGGCTTTAAGATTGGTGATACGCTGCAGATTGAAGGATCACTTGAAAAAATAAAAATTGTTGGGTTCGTTAAAAATGAAACATACAATCATTTACCTGCAATTTTTACTACCTTGGATGAATGGCGTTCAATTCAATTTTCAGCACCTGGTTCTGATAAAGGCATTGAGAAACCTGTAAATGCAATTATGCTGCAAGGGGAAAAGATCGACTCTGAGGAAATAAATCAGTTATTCAACAATACGGAAACAGTAACTAAGGCCACAGCCATACAGGGAATGCCCGGATATAAAGAAGAGAATGGCACAATTATGATGATGCTCGCTTTCCTTTTGGCCATTTCTGCTTTTGTTCTGGGAGTATTCTTCTACGTACTAACATTGCAAAAATCAAATCAGTTTGGCATATTGAAAGCTATCGGCGCCAGCAATCGTTTCCTTGGAAGAGCTATTGTATCGCAAGTATTTTTATTATCATCCATTAGCATTGTCTTAGGAATCTTGTTAACCTATGGGACAGCCCTTATTCTTCCGAATGAAATGCCGTTTTCACTTGATCTGAAATTAGTTGTCCTTTATGCCCTTTTATTACTTGGCATTTCGGTTTTAAGTTCATTGGTATCCGTTCGAAAAATAACAAAAATAGACCCACTTCAAGCGATTGGGAGGATGGAATAATGTCAGGAATACAATTTAAAAATGTCACTAAGCTGTATCAACAGGGTGAAAATCAAGTTCTTGCGCTCGATGATGTCTCCTTAACTGTGGAACAAGGCGAGTTTATTGCCGTCATTGGCCCTTCAGGTTCAGGAAAAAGTACATTTCTGGCGACTGCAGGTGCATTACTCCAACCTTCTAAAGGTGAGGTCATCGTTAACAGTAAAAATCTTAATGAATTAAGATCTAAGGATTTAGTACGATTGCGGCTGGAAGAAATCGGATTTATCCTGCAAACCAGTAATCTTGTACCCTATTTAAATGTTCTGGAACAATTACTTGTAGTGAAAAGAATGGCTGGGAAACTTTTAAAACAGGATGAGGAATATGCAAAGGAATTACTACAGAGTCTTGGTTTAGCAGCAAAACTTGAAAAATTACCTGAACAGTTATCTGGAGGAGAACGCCAGCGTACGGCAATTGCTCGTGCTTTTATAAACAACCCATCTATTATTCTGGCAGATGAGCCAACAGCAAGTCTAGATTCAAAAAGAGCACATGAAGTGGTTCAGCTCATAGCCAAAGAAACAAAAACAAGAAACAAAGCGGCAATTATGGTTACCCATGACGAACGAATGCTGGAATACTGTGATAAAGTGTATCGAATGGAAGATGGCAGACTTAAACATTATGATTTTCAGTCATGAAAAATTGAAGACAATCTCATAGATTACTTACATTTTAAAACCAATTGCATAATAAACATACTTGCCCCCTACTTTTAAGATAGTAGGGGGCTTATTTAATTTAAATCCTTTTATCTAATAACAAAAGTCCTCATTTACTAATTGTGAGGTTCTCCTCGCGTAATACTAAACTTGAATTTAGGAACGTTATTTATTTTCTCCTATATAACAATACAATTGAATGTTAACCATTGCATAACAACTTGAATGTAAAAAACGAACTTATTAAAAAAGTCCGTTTGTGTTAGAAAATATAGACATCCAACCTTCTTAAGTGCCGATTTTTCAACTTGATAAAGCCAATCCTCTCTGGCATTAAATATTCTTTTACGATAGGTATAATCTAATATCGATATTGGATATATGAAAAAAATATACTATATTAGTACAATAAAAATTTAACATAATCAGGGGGCAAAAATGAAAAAAATCGAAGCAATCATAAGACCTGAAAAGCTGACTGATACGTTAAAAGGATTAAAGAATATAGGGATTACAGGCTTCACAGTATCCCAAGCAGTTGGAAGAGGGAAACAAAAAGAAACTCAAGGGGTTTATAGGGGAAAAAATTACAAAGTAACTCTACGCCCTAAAATTAAATTGGAGATTGTTCTTTCCGATTATATGGTCAAGCAAACAATTGAGACAATTGTTGCTTCTGCACAGACAGGTGAAGATGGGGATGGCAAAATTTATGTGTATCCTATTCTAGAAGCCTATAACATTAAGACTGGTGAGGCAGATCTAAGTATAGATGATTTAGCAAATCCGGAGGGGTAAATAACATGGAACTAATATACTTAAATACAGTATGGATTGTGCTAGCTGCAGCAATGGTCCTATTCATGGAGGGTGGATTTTGTTTACTAGAATCCGGTTTGGTTCGAACTAAAAATGCTGTCAATGTTACGATGAAGATTTTTGTAGATTTAACAGTTGGCATCTTAGCTTTTTGGCTCATTGGTTTTGGCATTATGTATGGGGAAGATGCATTTGGATTGATGGGGACAAGTCTCTTTGGTAATCCAGAAAAAATTTCCTTATCAATTGAATTGCCTAGTGCAGCTTTTGTTCTATTTCAAATGGGATTTGCAGTTGCTAGTATCTCGATTGTTTCAGGTGCAGTAGCCGAACGGATGAGCTTTAAAGCCTATATTGTAACAGTAGTACTGATTTGTATGATCATCTATCCTCTTTCAGGTCATTGGATTTGGAATAACGAAGGTTGGTTAGCAAATCTGGGCATGAAGGATTTTGCAGGATCTTCTGCTATTCACGCACTTGGTGGATTCGTTGCTTTTGCGATAGCCAAAATATTAGGACCAAGAAAAGGCAGATTTAATTCGGATGGTAGTACGAATGTATTTGCGCCTAGTAACATTCCTTTAGCTTCATCTGGTGCTTTTGTTTTATGGTTCGGTTGGTTTGCTTTTAATGCTGGAAGCACATTAGATGCATCCAATACATCCCTTGCAACGATTGCCCTTAATACACTTCTTGCTGGTGCAAGTGGCGGTACTGCTGCGCTCTTCATGACAATGAAAAAGTTTGGAAAAGCAGACCCCAGTATGACGATTAACGGTGTATTAGCAGGCTTAGTAGCTATAACTGCTGGATGTGCATTTGTTTCGCAATGGAGTGCAATCATTATTGGCGTTGCCAGTGGTGTAATTGTTATTTATGCTACGTTATTAGTAGATGCTCTAAAAGTAGATGACCCTGTTGGAGCTGTGGCTGTACACGGTTTTAATGGAGTATTTGGAACGATTGCAGTTGGATTGTTCGATACATCCCAAGGTCTTTTTACAACTGGTGATTTTTCTCTCATAAAAGTACAATTATTGGGCTCAATTGTCGTAGTTGGCTGGGGTCTGATCGGCGGAACCTTTATTGCAAAGGTATGTGAGCTAACAGTGGGTCTAAGAGCAAGTGTACGTGAAGAAGAAGAAGGATTAGATATGTCTTATCACGGTATTCCAGCCTACAATGAATTAGAGCTGTTCACTGATTTACCTACAAGTTTATATGATTTTGAAGAAACAACAGGCATCATAGTTGCCCCTGCTAACAATAAAAAGTCGTTAGATAAACCCCCCTCCTAGTTCAAGATAAATATAGCCTAATTAAGATTAAGATTAAATAGTTGTTCACTTGATAGCTTTTTTGTGTAAGTAAACATTGTTTCTAATATTGTAAACCTATTAATATAAGTGCCAGTCTGCTATCGGACTGGCACTTTAATATTTCTCATAAAAAACGCACTACTTATAATAAGTTTCACCACCATAAATCCTGAACTTTATAATTCATGCTTCTAAAATAATAGATAAGTCCATAGCTCGCATTCAACAACAATATGGACCTATTCATGAAAAAAGACGCTCTTCTATTACAGAAAAGCGCCCTATTCTGGAATTAGCTTCTGCATAATATCTTCAAATTTCATATATTCAGGTTTCATTTTTTCTTTAATGGATTCCATAATTTTTTTAGCTTCTTCTCTTGAATATCCATATAAAATCAACTGACAATAAGCATGCAAATATTCTTCACTAGTCATTTCAGCCACAAATTTCACCCTTTCTTATTTTTAAATTTAATTCAATTTATCAATCTTTATATCTTTCAATTCTTCTTCACTATTGCCCCTTTAGTTCATAAAACCTGCACCGATTAAGGAGAAAATTATATAGCTAAACATAATAGCTCCAAAAATAGTATTAATTGCAGTGTTTTCATCACCATTTTTAATCTTCTTTACCAAAGAAACACAATTCACGAAGAAAAATATTGCAATGATTGGAGTTCCATAAAAAATTAAAAAATCCATTAACTCTCCTCCTTATGTCAAAATCTTACTTAGATTTTAACATAAGTATCCAGCATTTCAGGGTGGTATATATGGCCCTTAAAAGCAAAAAGAGTGCGATTCTACTCTTGAATCACGCCCTATTCTGGAATAACGGCCAACTTATATTAGTTGGATATGTCCCACCTACTGTTTAACAGATTAAGAAGTGACTGTAGTTTTTTTGAAGCACTTTATGAATTCGAAAGTATAGTTACTTTCGAACACTTTACCACATAATGGAACTATATAAAATTTATAGATTAAACTATTATTAACCTTGAGGTGAAGAAAACATGAAAAAACTAACAAAAATATTTTCAACAGCAGGATTAGCCTGTACAGTACTATTCTCTTCAATAAGTGGAGCATCTGCAACAACAGTACACTATAATGATATAAATAAAGATGATAATTTCTACAACTCTGTTGATTATTTACTAGAGCAAAATGCAATCAGTAGAACATTACCTAAGTTTAGACCGTATGAAAATATTACTCGTGGTCAATTTGCTAGTATTTTTGCAAAGGTTCTTGGTTTAGATGTTGCAAATACTGCCAATCCACACTTCAAAGATGTTTCTACAACTCATCAATTCTATCCATATGTTTCAGCTTTACAAAATGAAGGCATTTTAGGTGGTAAAGTCGATGGAACATTTGGGATTAATGACCCATTAACTCGTGGTCAAATGGCAGGTATTTTGACAAAAGCTTATGGAATTTTACTGCTTGATGATGAAGGCTATGGAAGTATTAGAAATATTTATGGTACCGAATCTGATTATAGATATGCTAACGATATTTATAATGGTTACTCTTATAATGAAGGACAATGGAATGATGACTTAGGAACACTAGAATACTTAGGAATTATGATTGGTTACGGTGATGGCAACATGTATCCTAATAAACCTATTAATCGTTCACAGTTTGCTAATATGATTTACAAGGTTGAGCAAAAGGGTATAAAAGATTATCACTATCAATCATATAATGACTTAAGAAAACAGATATCAGATTTAGGGTTAAGCATCGAGGATGTAAATAAATCATTAGAAGAGTTTTTAAATGATAAAGCTATCTTTGAATGGGCAGATGCAAGTATTACAAGTAAAATTAATGGCAGTTATCAGTCTACAATCTATGCAAAAATAATTGCCGAAGGTGAAATGATCTTCGAAGATTTACGTTTAATAATAGAACTTAAGAAAGACAACACTAAACCTAAAGGTTGGTGGATATCAGTAGATAGATATGCAACTGCAGCGGTAGAGGAACCTACTACAACTGATGATACATCTACAGTTGAAACTACTGTTACTGAATAATAGTTAATTAGAGATCCATGAGGAAACATATCTCATGGATTTCTGAATGTTTATTATGTAATTATATCTTGTGACATTATCAAAGATAAAACAAAAGGGAGAACGTCAATATAAATCCCCAAAAGCGCCCGATTGTTGAACAAAATATTATTTCTCAATTCGTACTAATGTTTTTTCAGGCATTTCAATCAAATCAACATTAAGGTTGTCGATTCTCAAAGTTATTTCACCAACTCTTTTGTCCTTTTCCTCACCAACCCAACAACTATAAAGTTCAAAGTAATCGCCCTTTTCAAGATAGTTATCCATAATTTCACATAATGCAATTAGCTTCTTTTTCGATTCAGCACACGTTTTTGGGTTCATATATTCAGAAATCTCAATTCCCCAATGACTCGATACTTCATATACAAAAGGTGTAGTAAATTGGTATTCTTTCACATTTTGTTTGTTATAAACGCTTGAAAAACAATCTCCAATATACATGAAATCATTATATTCATCATGATCATCACTAAATGGAATTTCTACATTACAACCAATATAGCTAGCTAGACTCATTTGAATACCTCTTTTACTTTTTTAAAACTCTTCTGTCCAAAATTTCAATATACTTCCTTACAATATAAAAAGCACAATTCTTGCATCAGAATTGCGCCTTTTAGCTGAATAAGTCCTCACTAACACTTATCTAAAAGTGGGGCAAAACTTTTATGATTATAGATACTTTCAGATTCCGCAATAGTTTGAGAGAGTACGTCATTAATTGATTTTAATAATGTTTCTAAAGCACTTTTAACTGAACCATTCTCGAATTTTTCCAGTTCCTCAGGTAATTCGTACTCATCCAAAATGAAGTATTCACCATTTGGGAGTGCTAATACATCTATAATTAAATCTTCAAATGAAACCATTCTCTCTTCGAATTTTGTATTTTTTACTATGTTAAAATAAGAAGCTAAATACTTCCCTTTTTTATCTCTCCAAAAATACAAATTATATGGACGATTTTTCCAATAATAAGCAATTGTATAACTCCCTACCGGAATAGTTATATTAAATTCATTAAATTGCATTGTAAAAGATTCTTTAATAATATGAAACAAAACTCGACTTTGATTTTGATCTCTTAACAACCAACATTTATAATCTGCCAATTTAGAATCATATCGTATTTTTCTCTCTGTTATTTCGTTCCATTTAAACTGACTAATATCTACATTAAGCAAAATTTAATCATTCCTCCCAAAATACACCCACTAAATTAGTGTCTGGACAAAAAAATATTTTATATAGTAGCTGAATTTCTTAAACTAAAAAGCCCCGTTACTTTAAGTACCTTTCTTCTCAATATCTTCTCAATTTTAGCATAATACCATTACTGTGTTGCTCCACAACTTGGCCCATAGAATATAAAATAAGCGCCAATTCCTCAAGAATGGCGCCCGATTGCGGAATAAGCTGCTGCACAATATTATATATTTGTTTAGTAGGTGATATACTCAGGCAGATAAAACGTATTTGAATAGCTTAATATGATAGTAAAAATAACGGGTGATTTTTACTATCCCAACTTTCATTTTCTTTTTGGACATAAATTGTGGTTATGGTAGTGTCTACATCCGCAATAAATGATTGCCAAGGGAGACGGTCCTCGGTCGACAGTCTCTTTTTATTGCGTTCACCCTTCACCCCCACCCCAAACAGCTACTTCACTAAATTTCTTTTACAAGAGCGCCCAATTATTGTAGATGGTTATTGAACTAAAGTTGCTTTAGTTCAATAACACAATTCTCTTTTGCTCACATCTATTCTTTTTTTTCAAGACTGTAACTCAATTGTAAAGCTGCTAAAATTAAATAATCAGTGTGTAGAGATATTGGTACGATTTTTACTATCCAAAAATATATGTCGAATGATACGTCTGCCATCTGAAATTTTTATTTTTCGGAAGGTGAAAATATGTATAGAGAAGATAGACTACCTCAAAGCCCAAAAGAAGGCATAATATTTATGTTGATTATTTCGATTATTTCAGTCAACACTATTGCACCTATTATTATGGGGATGGAAATCGGTTTCAGTAAGGAAAATTACTTGGAAACCTTAAAGGTTATTCCGATTATGTGGATTATCGTCATTATATTAGTAAGATTTGTTGCGGGACCATTAGTTGGTAAAGTGATGCCAAAATTTGTTGGAGAAACAGATGGATTTAATGCTAGAATTTTATTTAATATTTTATTGAATGTTACAGTCTTATCTATTCTTCTTACACTTATCGGAACTTGGGTTGGTACCAAACAAATAAGCTTTGCACCTTTCCAGAACTTTTTTCATAGTTGGTTTAGGAACTTTGGTGTAGCATTTTGGATTGAGTTGTTAATTGCACAACCCATCGCTAGATTCGCAATGAAGAAATTACATTCAAAAACAAGCACGTAAAGCAAAGGTTATTAATCTTTAATAAGTATTAAACATAGTCATAGCCGATTGGTTTTTTATAACCAATCGGCTTTTAATTTACTAAATAAAAGGATTTAATACGCTATAATTTTCTATAAACTCTTCTTATACTACTTCCACAAACCTGCTCCAATAGTTTAGGTGTAAACCTTCACAATATCCAATTTAGATCAAGGTTGATATCAACAATCTGGCTCTTACATGTAAAAAAATGCAGATCAATCCTCTGGAAATGCGCCCGTTCGTAATATAAGGTTAGCCAGATTTTTCTGGTTGACCTTTTTCTATATGGTCTTATTATAACGGTAGTCGGGGTAGAACGTAGCGCC
>NZ_JAFBDY010000018.1 GCF_016908465.1 Lysinibacillus composti
GCTTAAAATAAGACTGAAAAATACCCGAAAAATCTCAAAAAGACAAAAGGCCTTCAGAATGAAACCATTCTGAAGGCCTTTTGTCGACAATCTGAGGAGGCTATTCACTTAAGAATAGCCTCCTTTTTCGTTAGAAGAGTTCTAACTCCCCTAATTATTCACTTCTTCTTCAATTGTTTCTTTATTATAATTGTACTGCGATGGATCAACTGGTGTAAATTCTACTGGTGTATAGAATCTCAATAAGTCACCATTTACTACTTTATCAGATAACTGTAATTTATAATCCACTTCTTTTTTGAGGTGATCCGCAAGTTCCACTTGACCCTCATCTAGTGGTAAACCAGTTGTTGCATTGTATAGCTTTTCATCAATCGAGTAGATTGTTGGACTTACAAAATCACCATTTCTAAATGCCACTACTTCATTATGTTCTTTTGATAATACATCTGTACCAAATTGAACATATTTTTGTGAATCGACACCTAATAAGTGTAATAAAGTTGGAAGAATGTCTACTTGACCTCCGTAAGTATGATTAACTCCACCTTCCATTCCCGGCATATGAATAAAGAATGGAACACGTTGTAATTTAGCACTTTCAAAAGCATCAATTTCTTTTCCCATTACTTCTGACATGGCTTTATTATGATTCTCTGAAATACCATAATGGTCACCATACATAACAATAATACTGTTTTCATATAAGCCAGACTCTTTTAAATCAGTAAAGAATTTTTCAATGGCTTCATCGGCATAACGTGCTGTTTGGAAGTAATTATCCACACTTGCATCACCTGTAGCACCTTTACCAATTGTAGTTAAATCTTGATCAATCTTATATGGATAGTGGTTTCCAACCGTAATAAACTTCGTATAGAACGGTTGTGGTAATGTTTTTAATAAATCCATTGACTGATCAAAGAATGGTTTATCTAACAAACCATATTCAGCCATATCATCTTTCGAGCTTGTATCATAATATTCAGCATCAAAGAAGCGATCATAACCGAATGATTTGTATATTTCATTGCGGTTCCAGAAACTTCCACCATTACCATGGAATACTGCTGAAGTATAACCTTTGTCTTTTAATATTGCAGGAGCAGCTTGGAAGGTATTTTGACCCTTCGTAATAAATGCTGATCCTTGTGGTAAACCAAATAGTGAATTTTCTAGCATAAATTCAGCATCTGAAGTTTTACCTTGAGCTGTTTGATGGTAGAAGTTATCAAAATACAGCGTATTCGGATCTTTTGTTAACGAATTTAAGAATGGCGTTACTTCTTCACCGTTTAATTGATAGTTGATAATAAAGTTTTGTAATGATTCTAAATGTAAATAGATAACATTTTTACCTTCAGCTACACCAAAATATTTTGGATTTGGTTCAGCATAGTTGGATTTTGTATAGTTAATGACTTCTGTAATATCATTACTATCGGCTAAAGCTCTTTGTGAAGATACTTTTATACTTTCCACAGTGTCGTAAATCGTATAGTTGTACATTCCTAAATATTTAACGATATAGTTTCGATCAAAACCACGAGTTAATAGTTGTGGTCGATCCGCTTCTGCTAATCCTAAATTTAATGCAGAGAACCCTAATGTTAGAGTAATAACAGCAATTGCCTTTTTATATCCAACTGCACTCGTATCTTTTTTCACCTTTTTCGATACAACTAGGTAAATCAATAAGAATGCATCAATAAAGAATAAGAAATCGTAAGGCTTTAGTAACGAAAGTATACTACCACCTAAGTCACCAAAGTTTTGTGTTTGATAAATAGTTGGTAATGTAATGAAGTCACTAAAGAATCGATAATAAACAATATTTGCATATAAAAGAATCGACATTAGGAAGTAAATGACGACCAGAGATGTATATCGTCTGCGTCGTTTAAAAAGGAATGCAAAGCCTAAAAAAGCAAGTGCTGATCCTAATGGATTTATAAATAAAAGAAAGTGTTGAAGAGTCCCTTCTACACCTAATTTAAATTGCGTTATCTGAGAAATATATGTTTTAATCCATAACATAAAAACTGCTAATAAATATAGTCCAGAAAACCTGCTCAAAAGACCAGTTTCTTTATTATATAAATTCTTCAATTTTTTTACACCCACCTTCAGTTAAGTAAAAACTTTACAAAAGCAAAACGTAAAATATATATTAACTTAGTAAAATATAATTTATTTATTTTTTCGAGCTGCTATATAATAAACCCAGTTCTCACTTTTGTCAAGTCTAGTCAGATCCTACGAAATTAATTAGTATTACTGAGTCTCTGAACAATGATACTACCTAATCCTATTTTTATCTACCTCATAAATTTTCCGTTTTTAGGAATGACAATAATCGGCTAACTTTGCACTTCCTAACACATCTAAAGAATTCCAATTAACACTTCTAAAGAATCTTAATTAAACTGCCCTATTCACAGAAATTAATTGTAAAAACTTTAAAATAAAAAAGTTCAACCCGAGTTGTGTAGGCTGAACTATATATATTAAAACGTATTAAGTTTTATTTGGTTCCGAAATCAAACTTTTTCTGATTTGAAACGTCTAAATATTTCATGCGTCTTCCAATAATGGGTCACTTTCCTCATTAAATGGTGGATAAATATTAGGGTGAAGAATACTTGCAATTTTACTTAAGCCGAGAAGCAGTCTTGGTGAAGGTCTACAAAACAATGGTTCATCTAATATATATAAACGATTGTCTTTAATTGCTTTCATTTGCTCTGCTTCCACGCGTTTTAGAATCACTTTGGGATTCACCTTTTCTTTTTGTACCCCAACCCAAATGACACAGAAAACATCCGGACTTCTTCTTTTTACCTCTTCCCAATCTGTTTTCACACTAGACTCGGGCTCGTCTGCGAAAATGTTTTTACCACCAGCAAGCTCACTTATTTCCGTAATCCAATTTGTTGACCCAGGTGTAAAAATTGGTTTGGCCCACCATTCCCAATAAAGAGTTGGCCTCTGTTCTACTTTCTGAGATAAGTTCCTATAATTTTCAAGAATTAAATGATATTTCTCAACCAATTGCTTTGCTTTATCAGAAGTTTTCGTGACTTCTCCAACAAACAATATACTTTCCCCTACCTCTGTTAGTGTCTTCGGATTTGGAACAATGACAAAGGGAATGTTTCGCTTTTCTAACTCTTCAATATTGCGTTCCATTCCTGGGACACTAAGGGATGCTAACACTAGGTCTGGTTGGAGCTCTTCCACTTTGTCCATATCAATATTCAAATCCGGACCTAATCTCGGCAGGCTAAGAACATTCTCTGGCCAATCGGAATAGTTATCAACTCCAACAAGCGAACAAGTCAATCCTAAATATGCGAGTAATTCAGTATTACTTGGACATATGGAAATCAATTTCATATCAAATCCACTCCTTATTGATCATGCCCTTCTTGAAAATCCGTTATCATTTGATAAATTCGTTCTAACTGAATATTTTCCCTAACAACGTTAGCCAATAAATCAAAGCCCTCTTCTTTTTTCTGCGCAAAAGAAGATCGATTCAGAATGGGCTCTAGCCCTTTCTTTCCTCTTATTTCATTTAAGATTGCTTCTCTAAAATGATCATTATGGAAAATGCCATGTAAGTAAGTACCAATTACTTTCTGATTAGGCGTGATTACACCATCGTTTTTATCCATTAACCTAATAAAAGGCTGATATCCCGCTTCAAAGTGAGATTCGCCCATATGAATCTCATAACCTGAAACAGGGATGCTATCTTCTCCAAAATGAGCAACTCCTTCAGATCGAACTGTTGTCTTATGTTTAGTCATAACAGTCTTCATCGGAATCAATCCTAATCCTTCAACCTGCTGATGTGTTGACTCCACTTCATATGGATCACTTATGCTTTCACCCAACATTTGATATCCACCACAAATTCCAAAGACCGTTAAATCATTCTCATCCACTAGATCGTTGATTCGATTTGCTAGGCCTGTTTTGTTTAAAAACATCATATCTTCAATTGTATTTTTACTTCCCGGCAATATGAGTAAGTCAGGCTCCCCTAATTCTTGTACAGATTTCACATAACGAACGTGGCAATCTTCTTCTTCAATGAAAGGATCGACATCAGTAAAGTTTGATATCAACGGGAAACGGATGACGGCAATATCAAGGTCCTTCGAAGTATTTTTTTGGGATGAATAGCTGTCTAATACCACCGAGTCTTCTGCTTCAATGAGTAAGTTATTTATGTATGGAACAACCCCTAATACCGGAACACCCGTGTATTCTTCAAACCAAGTAAGCCCAGGCTGTAATAAGGAAACGTCTCCTCTAAATTTATTGATGATGACCCCAATTACTCTTTTACGGTCTTCCTGTTCAAGTAGCTGCAACGTTCCAACTAAACTTGCAAAAACGCCACCCTTTTCAATATCCCCAACTAAAATAACTGGTGCGTTGGCAATTTGGGCAACACGCATATTCACAAGCTCTCGATCGTTTAAATTTACCTCTGCAGGACTCCCTGCCCCCTCAATGACAATTTGTTCATAGCTAGAAGCCAATCTTTTGTACGATTCTTTAATTAATTTTAATCCATCTTCAAAAAAATCTTGACGATACTCGCCAGCCTTCATATTTTTATACGGCTTACCGTGAACAACAATTTGAGAGTTGTATTCCCCACTCGGCTTTATTAAAATTGGATTCATATCAGTGGACGCTATGATGCCTGAAGCCTCAGCTTGTACCCCTTGAGCACGACCAATTTCTTTTCCATCCAATGTAATATAAGAATTTAACGCCATGTTCTGTGATTTAAAAGGTGCTGTTTTAAATCCGTCTTGAACGAAGATTCGGCACAAAGCGGTAACAAGTGCACTTTTGCCAGCATCTGAATGTGTCCCTTGAATCATTAAAGGAACGCAACTTTTCATAAGGATTCCCCCCTACCCTTTATATAGACTAAAATTCTATCCCTTTAACAGCTGGTATACCTTCATCGTAATAATGTTTTTCTGCTTCAATTACTGAAACTAAATCCGCTATATCTTTTATTTCTTTCTTTGCATTTCTTCCTGTAATGACAAGATGGACGTGAGTTGGTTTGTTTTTAATTAAATCAATTACCTCTTCAAGTGGTAGCACATCGTCAATTGGGAATGTGTCAATTGCTAAAGCATTATTCAGTTCATCTAAAATTACTAAGTCATACTCGCCACTCATTACCGTTTCCTTTGCGATTGGCCAACCAAGCTTCAACGCTTCTCGATGTTCCTCAGGTGTTTTAGTCCAAGTAAAACCAATTCCTAGCTGAACCATTTCAACCCCTAGCTTTTTTAGTGCAATTTGTTCACCGTAAGAACGTTGAGGTGATTTGATAAACTGAAATATCTTTGCATTTAGCCCTCTTCCAACCGCACGAAGAGTTAGCCCTAAAGCTGAAGTCGTTTTCCCTTTTCCATCACCTGTGTAAACAAGTGTTAACCCTCTTTTTTGACCCATGTAAATTACCTCCCACAATTTCTATTCTCTAAACCTTCTATCCACTGCCATATTACAGATCACCTAGCAAAATCCTCTTACCACTATCAGTTCCTTCAATAGCAATATTGGGCTCATCATTACTTACTTTCACTTTTAATGTAGCTGTCTGTTTTGCTTTTTAAGTACCTTTTGTACGGCACGATACACCAATTGGCTAATCGCGTTTCCAATATCTGATTGGGAATCAGCAGTTGATATTTTCTCTCCTTGCTGAGTCAGACCAAGAAGTAACGTATCATTTGAAGAAGGGAATTCTTTAGCACCATGTTCTTGTAACGCTTTCACTTTCCCCTCTGTTGCCAACATGGATCCATTTACAAGAGCACCATCTGTAAAATGAGCATCTATGAACAGCATAATGTTGATTGTATGTTTCGGTTGATCTGATTGAGGGTCTATTAGAATGTCTCCATTTGCTGTTCCTACCGTCACGATTACCATCATTTGAGTAGCACCGATTTCTTCTAAGATGATGATTTCCTCTAGATTCCCCTCTACAATCATGCCAGCTGCTTGCTCATACGGTATTAAGTTATTTTCTAACCATTTTTGCAACTTGGCTTTCGAGTCGAAGGAAACTCTACTTTCCGCCTCATACACATGACTAAAATGTTTTAACCACTGAATCCCATCACCTAAAACACAATTACTAATCGTCCTTAGAGCCTTCTTAAATTCGATATGAATAGAATGATTGTCTTGGTTTATTTCAAAAGATCCTTCAAAGTTCAGGAATTCCCCTGCTTTCGCATAGTTTGGCGTCATAAGAAGCTGTGGTTTCGGGACAGTTGGATGTGATTGGGCGTTCACTTGAACCTGGTAAACCTTCTGCAACTGTTCTACTTTCCTTAACATTTCTACATCTCCAACTTCTAAAAGGCTCCCTTCATGTAAAAGTGCAAAGCGATCTGCATACAGCGAAGCTACATTCAAATCATGTAAGATCGCAAAGACGGTTAACCCCATTGTTTGCTGCCGTTCCTTTAACAAATCTAAAAGTTGAAAAGTATGTTTAATATCTAGGTGATTAGTTGGTTCATCTAGAAGTAAAAGCTCTGGCTCCTGTGCTAATGCTTTAGCAAGTAATACTCGTTGCTTTTCCCCTCCACTAATCATACGGAATTGTTTTTTTCGAAAGGCACTGACTTTTGTAATGTCCATTACCTCTTCGATTATTTTCCGATCTTCCTTTGAAAGGTTTTTCAAGATCCCTTTTTGATGAGGATAACGACCAAGACTTACAATTTCTTCAACCGTATAATCAAAGGATACACTAGCCTCCTGTGATAAAACGGCCACCTTCTTTGCTTTTGCAAGTTTTGAATAAGTTGAAATCTCTTTACCATCTAACAAAATGTTCCCACTTTTTTTCTGCAACTGACCTGTTATCAATTTAAAAAGTGTCGTTTTGCCACTTCCATTTGGCCCAAGAAGCGCAAAAAACTCGCCTCTTCGAATTTCTAAATCCAATCCTTGAATAATTGGGGAATGGGTGTAACCACCTGTTAAGTTGTGAACTTTAATCATAACTATTTATTCCCTCTTTCCTAATCGTTCTCTAATTAAAAGAAATGCAAAAACAGGTGCACCAATTAAAGCCGTAACAACACCAATTGGAAGTTCATTTGGAGAAATCAATGTTCTAGCTAGTAAATCTGCTAAAATTAAAAATGTTCCTCCCGTTAATAGCGAGAGTGGAAGAACATGACGGTGGTTCGGACCAATGACAAGGCGGACGAGATGTGGAATAACAAGCCCCACAAATCCAATAGAACCTGAAACAGCAACTGAAGCTCCAGTTAGTAAAGAAGCACCAACTAGTACGAATCTCTTTCCTTTTTTAACATCCACGCCAATATGATCTGCAGCTTCCTCACCTAGAGCTAGTGCATTTAATTCTCGATAGTGATAGAAAAGAATAAACGCACCTATTATCATAAACGGTATGATCAGTTGAACATATTCCCATCCCCTCATACCGACACTTCCATATAGCCAGTACATAATTTGTGTCATCGCATCTTTGTCCCCTAACGAAATAATTAAAGAGACGAGTGCACCAATAAAGGAGCTGACAATGATACCGGCTAACACAATCGTTTCAACCGCCAAACTTCTACTACTTAAACGTACAAGTCCAAAAACGACAAGTAATGTGAGTAACCCACTGATAATCGCTACAACCGGTAATGTAAAACTACCTAATCCGATAATTGTAATTTGAAAAAATATAACAATAACTGCACCTAAAGAGGCACCAGATGAAACACCAATCGTATATGGGTCAGCTAGTGGGTTACGTAAAAGCCCTTGAAAAGCTGCACCCGCTAACGACAGAGATGCACCTACACAAAAGGCTAAAAGAACCCTTGGCAAACGAATATTCCAAATAATCATTACCTCATTTTTAGGAACATTTTCTAGCCAACCGCTATTTAAAGTATTTCCTAAAATAATATGTAAAATTGTAGGTACTGGAACTTGTACACTACTTACAAATAAGGCAAGAAGGCTCGTACAAAGTAAGAGCCCTCCGCTTAAAATATATAGCCAACCTATATTATTGTTTAAAAACCTCCGGATAGATAAGTTCCGCAAGTGTCTCGACTCCTTCAACTAAACGAGGACCTGGTCGTGTCACCGTATCATTATCAACATCAAACACTTTTTTATTTTTTACAGCCGGTACTTCTGCCCACCCTTGACGTGCCAGCACTTGTTCAGAAGGGTTTTCTACATAATAGCCGTAAGTTGTAATAATGACGTCTGGGTTTAAATTGACGATTTCTTCTTCATTCATTTTAACCCAACCTTCTTGATCTTCAGCCACATTCACTGCATTGATCGACTCTAGCATTTCGTGCATAAACGTATTTTGACCTGTTGTAAAAATATCAGGCGCTGGTGAAACCTCTACCCAAACTCGTTTTTTATCCTTAATCTCTGCTGCTTTATCTTTAATTGCTTGGAGACGCTCTTTCATATCCGTAATGATTTCATCAGCCTCTTCGGTCGTTCCTGTAGCCGAAGCAATCATTTCAATTTTGTCATAAGTGTCTTCAAAGGATTCTGCACCACCAACAACAATTACATCAATTCCCGCTTCCTCAAATTGCTTTAATATTTCGGGATGTGATTCGTAATGGTAATCAGTTACAAGTGCTATATCTGGAAGAAGTGAAAGAACTAGCTCTGCATTAATATCTTGTGCACCAACCTTTTGAATTTCTAGTGCTTCTTCTGGATAGTTATCGTAATCGGATACGCCAATGATTTTATCGCCTAATCCAAGGGCAAACGCGATTTCAGTATTACTTGCTTGAATAGAAACAATAGTTTCAGGTTCTTCTTCAATCGTAACTTCACGATTTGCATCATCTGTAATTGTGACAGGGAATTGTCCACCATTAACCTTTTCCACTTCTTCCGTCTTGTTGTTTGAAGCCGTACCTTCCTCATCTTGTGTGTTTTGTTCTTGTGAACCACAGCCAACTATAACACCAATACTTAACAGAAGTACAGTGCTGAAAAACCCCCATTTTTTTAACATATCTTTTACCACCTTTATTACCTCCTTCTATTTTTTGAACATAAAAAAACGCTATTCCTTTTCGGAAAGCGTTAAGTAAAAAGGCAGGTTCATTATAAATCTAGTAATTTCTATGAATTTTTAAATAAAATACATATGTACTCGACTCTGCACTTTAAACCGTCCTTTCCTCGAGGAAGTTTAAAACAATCAAAATAGGCAGGTCTCCTGACTTACGCATCAACGATTGGTTACTCCTTCCCATGTTAAAAACACAGTGGATATTGAAACCAGTCTCCACGCTTACAGTGGCGGGACCGTGTTGGATTTACACCAACTTCCCTCTTAGTCTTAGATGAACCCCATCTAAAAAACCTATTTATTCTAATATTTAGTTATTGTCCTAAAGGCAATTATAGTAGAACCTACTCGAGTTGGCAATGTCTTCTATCATGTACTCTTTTAGCAGCACACACTCCGAACCCCAAATCACCTATTATTTAAAGATAAAAATAATTTTTAGAATGATAACAATTGCCTCATAGTAGTATTTTTCATTCACACTAAGCCATATTAAATATGTTCTTCCCTAACATTAATTTTATTCTAATACAAAGAGGATAGAAATGAACAAGTGGCATTATATATCTGCAGTTTGTGCTTTCATTATTTTCTGTATTTTATGGATGACCTATGAGACTCCTTTTATTCAAGCCTTTGATAAGGGAGCATCTGATTTATTTTATGAGCGTGAGTATATTACAGTCTTTCACTACATTGGTGAAACAAAGTTTATTTTTTCAGTGGCCATTATTCTTCTACTCGTCATTTTGATTCGACTAAAAGACTATAAATTGATGCTTTTTGAACTACTTTCAATTGGTTTTGGATATGCTTTATATCACGCTTTAAAACGGATCGTCGAAAGGCCTCGTCCAGAAATTGTAGATCAACTAAATACTTTTAGTTTTCCTTCTGGACACGCATTACATGGATTTCTGTATCTTGTCACAGTCGCATACGTATTTGAAAAGATTGTTATTTCAAAGACAACTTCCCGTATCATATGGACAATTGCAATTATACTTTTCCTATTAACAGGACTTTCCAGAATAGCTGGAGGACGCCACTTTGCATCGGATGTATTAGCTGGATGGATGCTGGGATATAGTTGGTTTATCCTTTGTGTGTGGTGGTATGAAAGTGCCTATCGTAGTCGACCTGATCGGGAGGAAATTTGAAAATAAAAACATACTAACATTAGTAGCACAAACCAAGGCCATGGTTTGTGCTACTATTTTTTATAGTAGAAGTGAAGGAAAGCCGACCAGCCTCTGGGATCAATTTAGAATCCGTAACAAAAACCGGCTAACTTCACACCCTTATGTGAATCAGATTAGTATGTTGGGTCCAAAGAGATCGTGTATAAGAAAGTGGAATCGATAAGGTACTGTGAAGACTTCTATGATTGGCTAAAAAGGAGGATATATGTGAAACATGTCATTGCGTTAGATGTAAGTAAAGGAAAAAGTACGATGGTAATTTACGATAGTTATCGTCGATGTGAGTTTGAAGGTGAATTAAATCATACACGGGTGGATTTTGAGCGATTACATACACGAATGAAAGAAATCACCAAACTTGATGGACAGGTTCCGGAGATTGTTTTTGAAGCAACAGGTATCTATTCGAAACCTGTAGAATCTTTTTTGAAAGATTATGGATATACATACAGTCGCATGAATCCACTTGAAGCGAATTTACAAATGGCAAAGATGCGCCGACACAAAACCGATCGTAGTGATGCCCATGAATTGGCCAAAACTCATTTCAAAATGGAGCGTGAATCTACTTATATTCAAGATGAGTACTATGAACAGATGCGAGCCTTGACACGTTATTACGATGAAATTGATGAAGAAATGATTTTAATAAAAAGTCGTATGCATGCGATTTTACATATGAGTTTTCCAGAATTAGAAACATTACTGACACCAGGTTCAGCACTATTTTTAAATGTAGTTCAGCTATATCCACATCCTGCACTTGTATTAGCTCATTCGAAAACTGTCATCAAGAATCGATTGAAGACAAATACGAAAAAGAATTTATCTCTTGCCCGTGCTGAGGCAAAAGCAATTGAGTTATTAGCCGCAGCTAAAAATAGTTATCCAGCGATTAAATGTACGGATGTTCGATGTGATCAAGTACGCGATTACGCAGCTCGGATAGCCGATTTAAAGGAAAAGAAGGAAGCACTCGTCAAACAAATGATTGAGTTATCGAAAGAACGCAAAGAGTATATTGTTTTACGTTCTATTCCTGGTATCGGTAATTCAACTGCTTGTAGATTAATCGGTGAAATGGGTGACATTCGCCGTTTTAAAAATGCGAAACAATTGAATGCCTATGTAGGAATTGATATTATGCGCTATCAGTCTGGGAATACACAGTACCGTGACCGCATTAATAAACGAGGAAACAAACATCTGCGAAAGATTTTATATTTTATGGTATGCGCAATGCTTATGGCAAAAGGAAAACCGAATCATTTTGTGGATTATTATTATAAATTAAAAACGCAACCTCAGAGAAAGCCTCATAAGGTTGCGATCATCGCCTGTATCAATAAGTTTCTGAAAATGACGTTTCAGTTACTGACACATGGCATCCTTTACGATTATAAGACAGCTACGAACTAAATATAATCGAATACATTTACTATAACATAACCTACCTTGCGAAAGAATGAAAAATCGTTAGGTCTTTTTAGCGTGGGAAAATTTAGTTGTAGGTGGGAGGGGTACCCCTCCCACCTACAACTAAATCATAAAATATAAAGGAAATTAATGAAATACACTTGACTAATCGTAAGAAAGAGGCTGGGACAAATCCAAAAAACTGCTGTTAATTCTAATAATGAATCCTATTAAGTATCCGGTGAGAGCGGACTAAGAGGCCAACACGACGTTGGTCATGGGAGCAAGACATGCGGACGTGGCACTTTCGCTCCCCACACAAGCCGAAAAGCCACGTGGTACGTGTCTTTACGACTTGTCTTTGAGGCCGCGTTTTTTCGGAGAATGGCTAACACTTATTGCTCTCAAACTATAAAGTATCAATATCTTATTATAGATAATTGTGGCTTTCCTTAAAAATTCTACTTATGTCCCAGCCTCTTCACAAAATATTACTCACCAATGATTGTCTTCATTGCCTCAGATTCCATAATTATCGTGTTTCCATAGTAAGTACTTGCTGCTAATACTACAACTAATCCTAAATAAATCATAAATAACTTTAGTTTCGTTTTAGTGTCAGTTTTATAATATGAGGCTGTTTGCTCAAACTCACCTTTTATTTTTTGAACCTGTTCATTAAATCGGAAGAGGAATTCATCGATTATTAATCGATCTTGTTCTTCCGTCTCTTCCAATTCTTCAACATTATTCAAAATTAGAAATACGTCTCTCAGGTGTTCGTTTATAATATTCCCTTTAAACGACCTAGCATAATAAGTAAAGTTACCAACCGAGGCATGCTCGGCGTGCTCTTTTAACTGTCTATAAATCGTCATGTAAGATGTTACTTCCTTTTCATCTTCCACTAGATTTTTTTGTTGTTTATAAATCTTATACCACTGGATTGCACCAATAATTGTTATAATGATGGCTAAAATATTAAAAGTATAAAGTGAATAGCCAATAAGGATAATTAAACCTACAGCCCATAGCTTTGTGCTGATTCCAGCAGCTATCCGTCCTCCATCTAAAGGCGTAATAGGAATTAAATTAAATAAATTTAGTAATCCCCCTAGAAAAATGACTAGCGCCCAAAAAGGATCTTCAGTATAAAAATACAATGGAAACGCTGGCAAAAAGGCAAGTAATCCGAATACTGGCCCCATATAAGCTAAATACGCCTCATCCTTCGCACTTTTTGGCATTTCCTTCATAGATATAGCAGCTCCAACAAACGGTATAAAAATCGCTGGACTAACCGGCAATTTAAGTCTTCGCGCTGCATATGTATGTCCCATCTCATGTATAAAAATTAAATATACGAATGCGGCTGCAAACTTCCACCCGTATATGAGCGCATACATCCATAAGTAGATTGCCATACTGATTAACGTCTGCAACTTTAATATCTTCAATATTACGAGTAAAAATTTTAGTTTTGATAAAATTAATAACCCTGTACCAACCAAGACTCCCCATGTTTTTTTGTTTTTCAATGATCACTTCACCTCACAACTTCATATGGTTACACTTTATAAACTCTCTGTCCCTACTACCCAAGTCAATGGATTACTGAAAAATCAGAATCCAATTACAAATTTTGAAGAATGTATTTACATTTGTATACGCATTAAATTGGTATAAGTTTCGAAATCTCCACAACATTCACGCGTTAGATACTTTTTATTACATAATAGAATGGCTTGTTAATCAATGCATTATTTTTTGAGTAGTAAAATGCTCAAGTTTCACAAAAAAATTGTATGAAAAAATTAATTTGAACTATACTATAAAAGATTTCACTTCGAATCCAAGTGACTAGGAGGGTTAACCCGATGAGTGGGCATCATTGTTAGCTCTGAAGGACCATCAATACTGAAAAAGCTAAAGCACGGTTCTCTAAAGAGCCAAGCGGAAAGCGAGGCAGTGTGTCATGGAGGAAGATAGTAAGTGATGATCATACCCGGAAATTTATTTCCGGGTTTTTTGTATTTTCTAGGAAGGTTCACTCTTTTTAACCATTAGAATTACAGGTTTAAAAAAATATATTTAGACATAATAAGAAAAATAAAAATTATTAGATGAGGTGAGATCAATGAAGTCTAAAAAGATAAGATTAGGTACATTTATTACCATCCTATCCGTGGGTCTACTTTTTGGCTGCGGTACAACTAATGATGATGAACAAGGATCAGAACAAAATGACAAGAATCCAGATGAAGAAAATCATCGTAAGGTCTTTTAATCATCAAGGAATTCTAAAAGCTACTAGTTCCCTCTAATTCAGTATACGCCCCTTTCACGGATTTATTTATTTGTATAGTTCAAACTATTTTGCACACATTAATTTTAGTTTTTGGATTTATAAATCGGAGGTGACAAACATTGGCGAAGAAAGGCAAAACAACCTTTAGAAAAGAAAAGAAGCAAACGAAAGATACAAATCACCGTGAAGAATATTCAAAAGAGCTCAACCAAGTCATTCATAATAATGCCCCACAAGAAGTTACAAAGCATAGAGGGACATAAAATGGTCTAACGCCTTTTTAAAAGGAAATTCTAATAATGACTCTTATTTAACTGTCTGGTGAGAGCGGACTAAGCACACAAGCCGCAAAGCCATGTTGAAACATGTCTTTTCGACTTGTCTATGTGCTTTGTTTAAGGTCCGCTCACATATAATTTCCCCTTCTAAGCTTTTCGGAAAATTTGCGCGGCTTACAGTGGTAGGCCGCGGTTTCTGGAGTTTGGCTAACACTTATTAATCTGTTTACTTTTTTTCATTCATCACATTAACATAAAGCAATAACACAAAAAAGAGGTTGAAGTAGTGACTTCAACCTCTTTTGTATTATAAATTACTCTTCATCCATAAATGGATATGTGATATCTGTAGTTGGTGCAAAGTTCTCTTTGATAACGCGAGGAGTTGTCCAACGAATCATGTTAAGTACTGATCCTGCTTTATCGTTTGTACCAGAACCACGTGAACCACCAAATGGTTGTTGGTTAATCATCGCACCAGTTGGTTTGTCATTAATATAGAAGTTACCAGCTGCGCCTGATAAACGTTCTTCTAAGTGAAGAATCGCTTGGCGATCTTGTGCAAAGATTGCTCCTGTTAAAGCGTACATAGAAGCAGTATCAACCGCTGTTAATGTTTCTTCTAATTGATCATTTTCGTAAACATAAATTGTTAACACTGGTCCAAAGATTTCTTCTACCATTGTTTTGAAGTTTGGATTTGTTGTAACGATAATTGTTGGTTGAACGAAGTAACCAACCGAATCATCATACGTACCACCCGCAATAATTTCTGCTTCTTCAGATGCTTTTGCGTATTCAATATAGTTTTTAATTGAATCAAATGAAGCTTGGTCAATGACCGCACCCATGAAGTTACGGAAGTCACGAACATCCCCAACTTTAAGTTTAGCAGTTTCTTCAATTAAACCAGCTTTCACTTCTTCCCATAGGCTAGCTGGGATATAAGCACGTGAAGCAGCTGAACATTTTTGACCTTGGTACTCAAACGCACCACGAACAATGCTTGCTACTACTTTATCTGCTTGTGCAGATTCGTGTGCAAATAC
The DNA here is from genome assembly GCF_016908465.1 of Lysinibacillus composti. Lineage (GTDB taxonomy): Bacteria > Bacillota > Bacilli > Bacillales_A > Planococcaceae > Ureibacillus > Ureibacillus composti_A. Next base: position 15,399 of record NZ_JAFBDY010000018.1, read on the forward strand.
AAAGTCTTTACCGCCTGTTTCCCCAACTAAACGTGGGTATGAAATATAGTTTGCAATATTTTCTCCAACATTTTTCCAAATTGTTTGGAATGTAGCTGTTGAACCTGTGAAGTGGAAACCTGCCATACGTGAGTCAGTTAGTACAATTTCAGATACTTGTGAACCACGAGATGGAACAAAGTTAATAACACCTTTTGGTAATCCAGCTTCTTCTAAAATACGCATGAAGTAATAGTTTGCTAGTAAAGAAGTTGTTGCTGGTTTCCAAACGACAACGTTCCCCATCATTGCTGGAGCTGCTGGTAGGTTACCACCAATCGCTGTGAAGTTGAATGGAGAAATCGCTAGTACGAATCCATCTAATGGACGGTAGTCTGTACGATTCCATACATTTTTCATGCTTGCAGGTTGAATAGCATATACTTGGTTCGCATATTCAACACCGAAACGTAAGAAATCAATTAATTCTTGTGCAGAATCGATTTCAGCTTGAATCGCTGTTTTAGATTGTCCTAACATTGTCGCTGCATTCATAACGTCACGGTATGGACCAGAAATTAGATCAGCAGCTTTTAAGAAGATCGCTGCACGGTGTTCCCATGGCATATTAGCCCATGCTTCTTTAGCATCCATTGCAGCTTCGATTGCATCGCGTAATTCTTTTTCACCAGCTTCAGAATAGTTAGCTAGTACATGTTGGTGAGCATGTGGCATTACCACTTGCTTCACTGTATCAGTTTTTATATTTTGGCCATTAATAATCACAGGGATATCCACTACGATTTCAGATTGGCGTTTTAATTCAGCTTTTAATGTTTCTCTTTCTTTTGTACCCGGAGCATAAGTATTACCTGGCTCGTTAGTAGGTGTTGGGATTTTAAAAATTCCGTTAGTCAAATTCACACAGTCCTCTCTATTTTTAAAATTCTCTGACTTTAATATAGACAATGCGCTTACACCAAAGAATTATAACATATATATTTAATTCTTAAACTATTTTTTGCATTTTGTAGAATAAGAACTTTTCCCATTTGAGGGTCAGTTCGACTAATTTCTATATCGCAATAACTTCCGGCATAGATCAAAAATTATTGAGTGTAATTTAAAAGACACTCCAAAGCAATGACAGATCAACTGAATAGTATTTTAACATAAAGTTAGATAATCTAAATTTTTGTATAACTGCACGGATTATACTAAAACAAATTTCGATAGAATATTTAATAAACACTTCCAAACTCTATATTCATAGTATTCAGAATAAATCGAATTTTACATAATCGCCCTCTCTAACCTGATTTCTTTCAAACCATCCATAATTCACTTCAATAGCATATTGATAAAAAACCTGTGGATCATACGTTGGACATTCATCATTTAAACAAGGCCACATATTTAATATTTTTAGAATTTCACCATCAGAATCTATAAAAGCAATGGAAAGTGGAATTAATGTGTTTTTCATCCAAAAACCATCATAAACCTTTTCTGAAAATACGAATAACATCCCATGGTCTTCAGGTAATTTTTTTACAAACATTAACCCTTTCTCTCTTTTTTCTTGTGTATCTGCAACAAGAACCGTTAATAACGTTTCCTTCATACTGCCAAGAATCCTTATTATTATTTTTCTCATTTTCACTCTCCATCGCTACAATGATATGAAAGAATTAATATATAAAAAAGGAACACCTGAATATCAGGTAGTTCCCATTTTTGTATTATTAATAACTCCTACGAATAAATACTTGCACATGTTCCTGCTGCTGGCTCATAGAAACAGTGATCTTTAAATTGACCAGTAAATGGTTGACCATACCATTGTGGAGGGCATGGTGCATATGGATTAAAGTACCAAAGGGCATATTTCGCTGGGTGGTCTCTCCAATAATTTAAAACTTGCCTTGCTAATCTTCGTTCATTTTCCCGCGCTGGTGAATAAAATAAATTACCCTTTTGAACAGCTTCAAAAGAATAATTTCCTCCTTGCACCTGATAAATAACATCTTCGATTGTTCTTACATCAGTAAAATCTGCGCAATCTGCTACAGCACGATTAACAATAACATTTCCAACATATAGCATCCCTTGGTTTCCTTCACCTTCAGCTTCCGCTCTCATCATCCTCGCTACTAAGTCAATGTCCGCATCTCGGAATTTTACTCTTGGCATTTTTTCACCTCAAAATCATAGTATGAAGAAAAGCCTCGATTGATGTCATATTTTGAAAATATTACATCGTATTAAAGTTTACAGTTTCATAAAAGCGAAGGTACTTTTTATAAATTTCATCGTTGTTTTATGTACTTTTCCCACAATTAATTGTCTTATTTGCAAACATCATCCAGTGAGATCAATAAAAAATCACCTCAACTCTTAAATTTCCCAGAGATGAGGTGATTTTGTTTAAATGAATGAAACATATTTATATTTAATAAGATGGTTACTCCAAAAGATTATTTCGCACTATCGTTACTTGGGAATGAGAATGATGATGTTGTTTCATCATCAGCTTCTAACCAACGCTCAGAGATTGTTTTAACTTTCGTGAAGAAACGCGCTTGGTCTGGACCGAACATGTAACCTTCTCCAAATTTAGAGCGTTTTAAACCACCAAAGTTATGATAACCAACAGGAATTGGAATCGGAACGTTGACCCCAACCATGCCCACTTCGATTTCCTCTTGGAATTTACGAGCAGCTGCTCCGTTATTTGTGAAAATTGTAACACCATTTCCTAGCTCATGATCATTAATCAAATCAATTGCTTCTTGTAAAGATTCTGTACGAACGATAATACGAGCTGGGCCGAATACTTCATTTTCATAGATTTCCATTGAAGGCGTAACATAGTCAAGTAAAGTTGGGCCTACATAGAAACCTTTTGAAGTTTCACTGATTTTCGGATTACGTCCATCAACAACTATTTGTGCGCCTTCTTCAATGCCTTTATTAATCGCGGCAATTACTACATCTTTCGATTGTTGTGTAATCACTGGACCAAAATCTACTTCAGCATCTGTATAAGGGCCTACTTTTAAGTTTTCAATTTTTTCTTTTAAAATCGCAACAAATTTATCAGCCGTTTCTTTTCCAACTGGGATTGCACCAGAAATCGCCATACAACGTTGAGAAGCTGCACCATACGCTGCACCTAGGAATGCATTTGCTGTTTTCTCTAAGTCTGCATCTGGCATTACGACCATGAAGTTTTTACCTCCGCCAAATGCTGCAACGCGTTTGTTGTAATTTGTTCCCGTTTGATAAATGTATTCAGCAACTGGTGTTGAACCAACAAATGAGATCGCTTCGATTGTTTTATTTTCTAGTAGTTCATCAACCGCTTCTTTATCACCATTAATAACCGTCCAAACGCCATCTGGTAGACCTGCTTCTTTCCATAGGTTTGAAATATAAAGTGCAGATACAGGTACTTTTTCAGATGGTTTTAAAATAACAGAGTTCCCAACTGCTACTGCCATACTTGTTTGTGCAAGTGGAACCATTACTGGGAAGTTGAATGGAGCAATCGCAGCTACTACACCTAATGGATATTTAGCTGAAAACGCGTTAATGCCTCCACCTACATTTACAGAGTATTCTCCTTTTGTCATATGAGCAGCGTTAATTGCTAGATCTACGGATTCTAACCCACGCGTAATTTCGCCTTTTGCATCTTCTTTTGTTTTTCCGCTTTCTTCACAAATCACTTCAATTAATTCATCTATATTTTCTGTCACTAATTGACGGAAACGTTGAACGATTTCTGCTCTTTTCCCTGCAGATGTTTTTTTCCATGCTGGAAATGCTGCTTTCGCTTTTTCAATCGCATCTTTTACTTCATCTTTTGTAGCTAATGGAACGCGTGCAATTACTTCTCCTGTACTAGGATTAAACACATTTGAAAAACGTCCACTTGTACCCGCCACAAGTGCTCCATTAATAAAATGTTGTAATTCTCTTACCTTTTGTTCAACTGCCATTGCACATACACCCCTTATTTTTATTTAAGTATCTTCCAAAAGTTTAGAAGATTCCTTCAATCTCTTCAATAATAATTTAACATTATTTGGGTAGTTGATTAAATGGACACATAGTAAAGAAAGTACTTTATTCTTTTCACATTTTGTTACATGAACCAATTTAACGTCCATATTCAATTACTTCCCCTAAAAACTTAAGTTACCACAAACAAAAAACCCCGTAAAAATGTTGTGTCTAACATTTACCGGGGTAGCTTAATTCGTTACGTTTACATTTTTATATTAAATTCCTTCTTCCGCTGCTTCATCACTAATAGTAATAGCAGAAGATTCTTCGACTCGATTTTTACCTTTTTGCGTAATAACGTAAGCTAACATTACGACGATTACAATAATTGAAGTAAATAAAATTTGAGATCGCATTGAATCAATAAAGAACATCGCAATTAATAATGCAGAAACTGCTATGATTGTGAAGTATGTTAAATATGGGAATAACCACATTTTCACCGATAATAGCTCAGGATTTTCTTTTTCTACCCTTTTTCTCACAATTAATTGAGATACTGCAATCATCAAATACATAATTAATGTAATCGCACTACATGAACTTAATAAAAACATAAATACTTTATCTGGTGAAACATAATTCATAATGACAGCAATATAAGAGAAGAAAGTACCTGCTAAAATTGCAATTACGGGTGCGCCTTGTTTATTTAACTTTAAGAAACTTTTTGGTGCTTCTCCTTTTTCAGCTAGTGAAAAGACCATTCTAGAAGTTGCATACAATGCAGAATTTAAGCATGATAAAACCGCCGTAAGTACGACAAAGTTCATAATTTGCGCAGCTGCAGGAATACCAATATAATCAAGTACCGCCACGTATGGACTTGTCAAAATATCAGACGAATTCCAAGGAAGTAATGTCACAACGACTGCAATTGATCCTACGTAAAAAATTAATATACGCCACGTAACAGAATTTGTTGCCTTTGTAACCGCTTCCTTCGGCTCTTCTGATTCACCGGCTGCAATGGCAATAATTTCAGTCCCCATAAATGAGAAAATGACTATGACAACCCCCATGAGAACTGACCCAAAACCATTGGGTAAAAAGCCACCTTGTCCAACTAAGTTTGTCATTCCTACTGCTTCAAAGTTCGGTACAACACCAAATATAATAGCTGCTCCCATCGCAAGGAATGCAATAATACTAACTACCTTAATAAGTGAGAACCAATATTCAAATTCACCAAACGATTTCACCGAAATGATGTTTGTGAGTGTCAACGCAACAGTTAAAATTAGACTTAATAGCCAAAGTGGTACACCGTCATACCAATATTGAATAATTGCCGCGGCGGCGGTTGCTTCTAGTGCGATGGCAATGACCCAGAAAAACCAATACAACCAGCCAATCAAAAACCCCGCCCACGGACCAATTGCCTCGTGTGCATAGTGAGCAAACGAACCACTTGTTGGATTCATAGCAGCCATTTCACCAAGCATTCTCATGACAAAGATTACAATCATCCCCGCTAACGCATAAGACAATACAGCACCTGGACCAGCTAAATTAATGACAGAACCACTACCCATAAATAAACCTGCACCGATTACCCCAGCTATAGCAATCATCGTCATATGTCGTTTTTTCAAGCCTCTTTGTAACTGATCATCTCTAACTTCCATTTGCATCCTCCTATTCATAATTTATATAATTCTGACTATTAACAATTTAACATCATTGTGTAAGGTTATTGGTTGGACATTATGTAAAATTAATCATCTTGTATTTCTACAATTTGTAAAAATGGCTTTCTATTATTTGAAGTAAAAGGATTGTTGGAATGAAAAAGAGAATTTATCGAAAGAGAAGAATGACAAAAAGCATGCCATACAGATGTTACATATTAAACAACCTAAAAAAAAGTGAAGATCCCTATACCAATTTACCCTAAAACAAAAATCCATTTAAATTTGCTACACATCCAACTTATTTGTATTATGATATAAATAACCAAGCTTGAATGGGAGGGATGGAGATTGGAAGCGAACAGGATTTCAGAAATAATTAAAGCAAATTTAGAAATCATTACCGTATCATTACTGGCCATAACTCTAATAATTATTTGGATTTATTTAAGTCGGGTTTTTAAAACAGAAGCAATGAAAAATCAGCGAGAAGCCGTAGAACTGTCCATCTATTATATCGATCGTTTTAACAGTACAGTTCTCCCCCATTACCAAAACTACAAAGTAAACGTATCAAACTTAGCTTATGACGATTTTGACCACATCTCTGACTACACTGGAATACATGATTTTCAGAAGGAATACCCTCTCACAATACTACAAGTAGTAGAACGTAAAAAAATGAATGTTGAGAAATCACTACATGATCTCGATATTATCGCCACTGCCATTTTACACGGCCAACTAGATCAAGAAATCTTTATTAAACTATGTGGACGAGAATTTTGTGAAGCTGTTGAGGTTTATTACGACATGATTTTGCACATTCGTAGAGAAAATCCAGAGGCATTCGGACAAATCATTACTATATACAAAGACTGGCGTAAGAGATTTGCAGAAGTAAAGACGCCGAAGAAAAAGATGTAAGCTCCCAAATACAAAGGTCTGAACCATTAGCATTAGCCACATTTGTTCAGACCTTCATTTTTTGTCTCATATTCATTCCTAATTACGGATGCACCCTTTCAGGAGCAAAGAAACTTCCTATAGCTGTAATTGTAGTAGCTAAGTCTTTTCGATAGTTCAAGTGGTTTTCATTTAAACTGTTGATGCTTACTTCATTCCCACCAAGGGATGAGTGAACATACTGTTCATCGCCTAAATACATGGCAATATGTCCAGGGAAGTACAGTAAATCTCCCTTTTTGATCTCCTCAAGGGGAATCTCTTTAATTGGGAAACCATCCATGATCTTTGCATCTCGATAAATAATAATCCCATTTAATAAATAAGCCATTGAACAAAGGCCAGAGCAATCAATGCCTACCGGAGATTTCCCACCCCAACGATAAGGAGTATTTAAGTAACTGAGTGCTGTTTGCACAATGTTCTCGCGTAATTCATCCTCAGACCTATTTTTTTCTACGGTTCTTTCTTGAATCCAATGCTTTCTCGCATAGCCAATTTCCCCTGTCGGCAATCCGATTGCTGCCCACTCAGCTTCTAAATCATCTCGTTCAAGGAAACGCACGATGGAACCTTTTACGAGTGTTGTAACTTTGGTGCTTTGAATTTTTGGCTTTATTAAAATATCGGCAAAGTTTTGCTTAATCACAAAGGTTGCTTCATTGAGCCATGCGTCTGTTCTTGTTTCATCAATTAATAAATACTCTTTTTTACAATACCCTTCATAACGGTAGGTTGTCTGAACTCGAACCCAATTAGCATCCACATCCTCTAGTATGTTGACTGTCATTCCGTACAATGCTTCATCAATTAGCTCAGACAACTCACTTGGTGCCTTATGTAAGTTGGCAATCATCCTCGTCACAATTGCTTTCATTTACCATTTCGCTCCTTTCCCATGAATTCGTTATAAACAACTTTTGAAATACGCCCAATCAATTGTCTAGCCTCATCATTATTTGAGACTTCTGTTACAAAAACGCCAATAATGTAATCCACCGTTTCGGTATATATAATTCCAACATCATGATCAACTGTTTCAAGTCCACCTGTTTTATGGGCAATTTTTACATCCCCCACTAAATAACGTTTTAAACCTTCATAAATGCGTTGGCGACTCAATATATCAATGGCAATGGTGTTATTATGCTGGGACAGTAATGTCTGTCGATACAAGCTAGTAAAAACATGGGCCATATCACGCGCAGTTGTAACATTATCAAACCCTTGCTCGAGTCGCTTAAAATCCATCATCTTACGCTGTAGCTTCGTTTGTGTAAGCCCAAAATTACTAAAATAGTGGTTTAGTCCTTCCATTCCGATATAATCAATCAGCACATTTGTTGCTGAATTATCGCTCGTAATAATCATCCATACTAACAGTTCGTATATTGTACAAGTAGTTACTTTCTGCTCTGTAAGTACACTAAACTCCACTACATTTTCTGGTGTAATTTCAAGTCTATGATCCAGCGATTGGTTTGTTCGCTCAAGATGATCTAAAACCGCAAGTAGAATTGGCACTTTAATTAGACTAGCGCTCGAAAAAACTGCATCCAGTTGCTCACCAATTAAAAACTGATTCTCCTTTGCCTCTTTCACAAATAAATGCACATTGTACGGTACATCTTGAATCATTTGACGAATGATCTGCTTCATAACGAGCACCTACTCAATTACTTCAATAATTTGAGAGTCAGTTTTAAATGTAACTGTTCGACCTAGCGGAAGCGACATCGTTGGTAAACAATGACCACAAACCATATCCTTTAAAATCGGTTTCCCTATAGGAATTAAAATCTCGTCAAAAATAGTTTGTAACCGCAAGCTTTGCTCGGGTCGCTTTGGATTTTGCGGACCACAATCTGTCCAAGCACCTAACAATAGCCCTTCCGCATCATCAAGCTTCCCAGCGAGTTTTAAATGGGTTAGCATACGGTCAATGCTTCGCTCGTACTCATCAATATCTTCTAAAAATAAAATTTTCCCTTTTGTATCGATCTCATATGGCGTACCAAGAGAAGCAACAACTAAAGTTAAGTTCCCGCCAACTAACTGTCCCGTTGCCTCTCCCCCCACCAAGGTTGTTAGTGGTTCACCTTCCGGATTTTCTAAACGATATCCTGAAGCTTCTGTATTCATTACAGTACTTATGAAACTATTCCAGGAATACTCATCCATCTCCGGCTTTACAAATTCAGTTGAAGGCATAGGTGTATGGTAAGTTACAAAGCCACATTTTTGATGAAAAGCGATATGTAATGCCGTTACATCACTATAACCCGCGAATACTTTCGGATTAGCCTTAATCATTTCATAGTCAAGGTATGGGAGTATTTTTGTTGCTCCATAGCCACCTCGAATACAAAAGATCCCATCAATTTTTGGATCGCTAAACATTTGATTCACTTCTTGGGCGCGAAGTTTATCTGTCCCCGCCAAGTAACCATGTTTTTCTCGGCAAGTTTCCCCCACAACTACGTTAAATCCTAGTGCTTCAACACGTTTAACCGCTTCAGGTAAGACTTCGGGTGGAGTTGGGCTAGATGCACTGATTAGCCCGATTGTATCACCCTTTTTCAGTGACTTTGGTATTCTCATTCTATGAAACCCCCAAACTTATTTTTTCACGATACCGCGCTGTTTCTTCTTCATTTGCTAGTACAAAATGTCCTTCCTCAACTTCAACAAACGAAGGTGGATTTCGGTCATAATCATGCTGGCTTGGATCATAGATTTCCACCACTTTAGCCCGTTCCTTAAAGGGATTTGGTTCAGGTACAGCAGATAATAATGCCCGTGTATACGGATGAAGTGGATTGTTGAATAGCTTCTCCGTCTCAGCTAACTCTACGATGTTTCCTTTATAAATGACGGCTGTTCTATCTGTAATAAAGCGAACAATGGATAAATCATGAGCAATAAATAAATAGGTTAAATTGTTTGATTCCTGCAGACTTGATAGTAAGTTTAATACTTGCGCACGGATAGACACATCTAATGCTGAAATCGGTTCATCGGCAATAATAAACTCCGGTTCCATTACTAATGAACGGGCAATCCCTATTCGTTGACGTTGACCACCTGAAAATTCATGTGGGAAGCGGCTTGCAAACTCAGGAAGTAGCCCAACTGCAAGTAAAGCTTTACGTACCTTTTCCTCACGCTCTTTTTCGTTTTTATATTTCTTCGTATTAATAAGACCTTCCGAAATAATATAATCTACCTTTGCACGTTCATTTAAAGAAGCCATTGGATCTTGGAAAATCATTTGAATTTTTTGGATGATTTCACGTTCCCAATCCTTTGAGATTTTGCCGTTAATCGGTTTGCCATGGAATAAAATCTGTCCATCTGTTACTTCATTGAGCCTCATAATTGCTCGACCAATCGTAGTTTTACCAGAACCTGATTCTCCAACTAATCCGAATGTTTCTCCTTTATAGATTTCAAAGCTCACATCGTCAATGGCAGTGAATTTACTTTTCCCTTTACCAAATTCAACTTTCAAGTTTTTCACTTCAAGTAACACTTCTCTATTTTTCATTTGCTAAACGTCTCCCCTCTTCAAAGAATGCTTGCAAAGCTTTCGGGAGCTCTACTTTAGGTGCTCTAGGGTCTAAAAGCCATGTGCGTGCATAGTGTGTTTCACTCACTTTAAAGAATGGTGGGCGTTCTACAAAGTCAATTTCAAGGGCAAATTGATTCCGTGGAGCAAAAGCATCTCCCTTCACCTCTTTGAATAAGTTCGGCGGTGTCCCCTTAATCGAATACAACTGATCTCCCTTCGTTCCAAGCTGTGGGAGGGATGAAATTAACGCCCATGTATAAGGGTGCTTTCCATCAAAAAATACCTCTTCTGTTTTGCCAACCTCAATAATATCGCCAGCATACATAACAGCAATGCAGTCCGCTACTTTGGCAACAACCCCCAAATCATGAGTAATGAAGATCGTTGTTAAACCATATTTCTTTTGAAGGTTTGTTAAAAGCTGTAGTATTTGGGCCTGAATTGTTACATCAAGCGCTGTTGTCGGTTCATCACAAATTAAAATTTTAGGATTACATGCAATAGCAATTGCTATTACGATACGCTGCCTCATCCCACCTGAGAACTCATGGGGATATTGTTTGTACCGTTTTTCAACATCGTGAATTCCAACATCTCGAAGTAATTTTAGTGTCTCTTCATATGCGGATTTACCTTTTAGCCCTTGATGTAATACAACACATTCTTCAATTTGCTTTCCAATCGTTTTGAGTGGATTTAATGAAGTCATCGGATCTTGCGTTACCATGGCAATTTCTTTTCCACGAATCTTAAGCCAATCCTTTTCAGTAGTAAATTGAGCTAGATCCATATTTTGATATAAAATTTGTCCTTGGTCGATATAACCGTTTTTATCGAGTAAACCCATAATCGATTTCACAAGAACAGATTTCCCCGAGCCTGATTCCCCTACAATAGCTAGACATTCACCTTTATATAAATCTAGTGATATATCACGAATAGCAGTTAACACTTGTCCACGAAGTTTGAATTTGATAATCAAGTTTTGAATTGATAGGACACGTTCTTTTGTTTGTAGTTCCCCCATCGTTATCCCCCTTTACACGTGATTTTTTGGATCTGCAGCATCGGCAAACGCATTTCCAATAATATAGAACGCAATCGTAATCACACTTAATACAATACTTGGGAAGAATAATTGATAACGCAAATCGGGTGACATCATTAGTACACGACCTTCGTTTATTAAATTTCCTAAAGAAGGCTCACTAACAGGCAACCCTAATCCTATATAGGTTAAAAATACTTCCGACCCAATGGCAAACGGGATGGCTAAACTCATTCGTAACATAATAATGGAGATTAAGTATGGTAATAAGTTTTTAAGAATAATTCGATAGCTTGGTGTTCCTAAACATTTTGAAGCTAAGTTATATTCACGATCACGCAGAATGACAATTTGATTACGAATAAACCGAGCCATCTCCACCCAACCGGTAATACACATGGCGATAATAATTGTCGATATACTTGGACGTAATATATATGACATTAAAATTAGAACAATAGTCGTTGGGATGTTTTCCACAATGTAGTAGACTTGCGTAATCGGTGCTTCTAGTTTTCGCGAGAACCCCCACATGGCACCGATGGCAATCCCAACCACGACTTCGACTAATGCTACGACAAATCCGATCAATAAGGATGTACGTGTTCCTGCCCAAATACGTGACCATAAATCTTGTCCAATTGAATTCGTTCCAAACCAAAATTCTGAACCTGGTGCAATATTCCGCGCCTGCGAACCCGTTTGTTCATCAAGATAAATTTCCGTTGGCGACTTTTGACCCGGTAAGTATGGTTGGAGGAGTGTAAAGAATACAATGATCAACACAAGCGCTAATAAAAACACAGCAACTCGATTTTTCAAGAAGGACTTCCATGTCGATTGCCAATAAGAATAATTAGAGTAAGCTGTTTCCTCTGCTTGATGGTCATCAGATACAGCAAACTGAAATAATTGCTCACTAGACTTGTCGGAAATATTTGAAATCTCTTTCGTGTAGATACCCATTAGCGTACACTCTCCCCTTTCCCTAACTTAATCCGTGGGTCAACAAGGGCCATTGCAAGATCACCTAATATCAAACCAATAATTCCTAGTGATGAGAATACTAGAACTAGGCCTTGTACAACGTTATTATCTTGACGTTGGATTGCATCAACAAGTAACCCTCCCATCCCCGGGATCGAGTACAAAGACTCAACATAGATGGAGCCTGCAATTGTAAAAAGAATGGTTGCTGGTAAGTATTGTGCCAACGGAATAAATGCATTTCTAAGAACATGCTTGAACATTAATGTACGTTCTTTTACCCCTTTAGCTCTTGCAAGTTTAATATAATCTCTGTTTAGTTCATCAACCATGTAGCGACGCATCCACATCGCGTAAGATGCAGTCGGTGCTAAGGCCAACGATATTAATGGAAGTACCCAACTAATAGGGTCATACTCATCAAAAAGCATTGGTAAGTCGAAAATCTCTGTTATATACATTTGAATAATTAAGTAATACACCATCGCCGGTACAGCAACTACGAATACAATGTAGCCAGTCCCTAGTCGATCAAGCCATCTCCCTTTCATTTGTGCCATTAAAATACCAAGTGGTACCCCAATAATTAATGACAAAGCAACAGCGCCTAATCCAAATGACACGGAGTACATGAATTTATCCGCAATGATATCAAGAACAGGAACATCCTGACGATATGTGATGGACTTTCCAAAGTCACCTGAAATTAAATTCGTATAAAAGTTTCCTAGCTGAACTAGGATTGGGTCCCGAAGGCCTAAATTTGTTAAATATATTTCCTGTTGTTCTGGTGACATCTTATCTGCTGCAGCTCCTAAATACCCCTCTTCTGGCATTAAGCGCAGTAATAAGAAAACAATCGTGACAATAACAAATAAAGTGAATACAGACTGTAATAATCGTTTCCCTATGTACTTCAACATATTTGGATCCTCCTATCTTTTTATCGAAAAGGCACTTTAGCTTACCATCTATACTTCCTCTCAAAATCGCATGACTTGCTGCGATTAATTCGTTATACATCAAGGGTTTTGGTCCCTCGCAAAATGGAGATGGAGTTAGAAAGAATGAGGAGATGCTACCCCATAGGTATTAAGCATCTCCTCTCTACTAAATTCTTCTACTACTTACTATTTTGCTAAAGCCTCTGCACGTTCTGTTTCCCACTGCGCAAGAGCATCTTTAAACTCATCATTACTCATTGGCTTATCTAATAGATGTTGCCCTTTGTATTTCTCAGCCGTTACACCAAACGGAGAGTATTGTGCTTCAAATGGATTCAATTTAGAAGCCACATAACCTACCCCACCAGATGTACCCACTGCATAAGGAATAACAAACGCTTCATCGATTAAGAAAGCTTCTGCCTCAGCAAATAATTGGTAACGTTTTGCCGGATCAATTTCAGCTTTTGCTGCATCTACTAGATTTTGATACTTACTCTTTCCATTTTCATCTGCATAGCCTTCAGCAAGCTCTGGCTTGTTGTATGTGCCTCCTTCAGTAAATGGATCTGTGTAAGTTGAAGGATCTGCATAGTCTGGGCCCCAGTTTGCTTCTAATAGAGCAAATTTACCTGGTCGACGTACTTCAGATAAGAAGCCTGTTGATGGACCTGGCTCTAAAATAATATCTACATAATCTGCACCTAATAAATTCTCAACTTGTTGCTCGATTACTTGAGAACGGTTTGCCCAATCAGGAACACCTGAATTGTATGGCATTAATACTTTCACTGGGAAAGTTGCTTTTCCTGTAAGTGCTGCCAAAGCTTTTTCCTTGTACTCAAGTGCTAGGTCTTTATTAAATGAATCGTTATTTGAGATGTCTTTTAATGGTTCCAATTGTGTATAATCTACACCGTCAACATCAACAAAGTTTTTCGGTGTAATTGTGTTTTTTAGTAATGCTGTTGGATTATATGGCTCTAAAGTCAACATAGCCGATTCACGATCCAGCGCATGGAACAGCGACTTACGGAAATCTTTGTTATTCACTGCAACTTTCCAATTTTCTGGTTCAAATTCAGCATCAAACTGTGGGTCAAAGTTGAGTGCATAGAAATATGAATAAAAGTCTGTTTTACTTTGACGAACAAGCGATTTTTTCTCTTCATCATTGAACCATTCATCAAGAATTGACGATGGAATTCCAGCATAATCAACTTCTCCACGTAAGAATAATTCAGGCGCTACTGTTGCTGCTTCTTTGTTGTATTTGTAACGAATGCGATCGATAAATACATTTTCTTTATCCCAATATGTTTCGTTTTTCACAAGTACACGTTGGTTTTGAGGCTCAAATTTATCTAAAATATACGCCCCATTATAAAGGAAGTTTTCACGAGTTGTACCAAAGCTGTCACCTTTTTCAGCTATGAACTCACCATTTACTGGGAAGAAACATACATAGTTCAGCATTGAAAGGAAATAAGGTGCTGGTGCCTCTAATGTGTACTCCAAAGTATGTTCATCGATTGCTTTCACACCTACTTGTGAGAAGTCAGTAATCTCTCCGTTGTAGAATGCATCCCCATTTTTTACAACTGTCGCAATCCACGATGTTGCGGATTCATTTTTAGCGTCAAGCACATAAGCTAATCCGTCAACAAAGTCTTGTGCGACAACATCAGCGTATTCTTCCCCATCATGTGTTACCCATTTCACACCTTCACGTAATTTAAATGTCCACACAGTGGCATCTTCATTTGAAGACCATTCCGTTGCTAAGCCAGGTTTTACAATTCCGTATTTATCATACTCAATCAAACCGTCTACTAAATTAGCAGCTACAGCAAACTCATTTGTTTCAGCAGTTTTTAAGTAGTTTAATGTTTTGATCTCCCCAGAATAAACAAGTTTGTACTCAACTGCATCTCCGCTTTTTTCTCCCCCGCCTTCAGATTCTTTGTCGCTACATGCAGCTAAAAGAATAGCAATGAAGCACATTAAAATTAACCAGTATTTCTTCATAAAAACCCTCCCCTTTGTTTCTTCTTTTTATAATGAAAACCCAATACCAGCATGATCTGTCATTGTAATTCGTTCACTTTCGAACAAAGGACCACCAGCAATCGGATCTTTCATACATAAACTAGGCCCGTCCAAATCCACCATTGTGATGTTCTTCTGGGATGCAGCAAAATGAGCTGCCGCGCTAACACTAACTTTCGTTTCAAGCATGCAGCCAATCATACAGCCAATGCCATTTGCCTCTGCTATTTGACAAAGTTTTTGTGCTTGAAAGATTCCCCCTGTTTTCATTAACTTAATGTTAATGAAGTCAGCAGCTCGTTTTTCAATTATTGTGAAGGCATCCTTTGAAGAAAAGACACTCTCATCAGCCAAAATATTCGTAAATGTATTAGCTGTTACATATTGCATCCCTGCCAAATCATCATGATGAACAGGCTGCTCAACTAATTCAATATTCGTATTCGCATCTTCAAGAGCTCGAATAATTCGTACTGCTTGTTTTGGCGTCCACCCTTGATTTGCGTCAACTCGCAATGTAATATCTGGTCCGACCGCTTCACGTATAGCTACTACACGCTCCACATCACCAATTGGGTCTTTTCCGACTTTAACCTTTAGAATGGTGAACCCTCTCTTTACTGCATCCAGACTATCTTTGACCATTTCTTCCTTATCATTGACACTGATTGTGATGTCAGTGACCAACTCTTTACGATAGCCTCCAAGTATTTTATACAGCGGTGTTTGATAGCGTTTTCCAAAAAGGTCATATACAGCCATATCAACTGCTGCTTTCGCGCTTGTATTTTTATAAATACTTTTATCGAGTCGATCCATGATTTGAGCGATATCATCTAGATCCATTCCGACAATTGCTGGTTTAATATATCCCTCAATGGCTCGTTTTATGGATGCCCTTGTTTCACCTGTGATAACTGCTGTTGGTGCAGCCTCCCCAATTCCAACCTGTCCGTTATCGGTATGCACATACACCGCTACATTCCGAATGCTATAAACTGTCCGAAGCGCCGTTTTAAAGGGCGTGATTAATGGAGCCTCTACTTCCCCTACAACAATATCTGTTATTTTCATCCCATCACCCCGCCTGCCGTTACATTATGTTAAAAACTGTAGGACACGTAAAACTTCATAATAATCATTCGTTACAAACTCGACCATGTTATGCGGTTTAAACGTCGCTCCTGGGTAAAATGAATTCCGGAATGCTCTTGTATGATCGCGGTAAACAATTTCAACGACGAAACGTTCAGGTAGTTTCACTTGTAAAACTTCACGCTCAACCTTCATCGCTTCTTCTACTAATCGTTTCGTTTCTTTAATTGTTAACTGTGGGCTCACACTTACCGTTGCACTACCAATACCTTCTTTAGTAGCAAAAGTAACGATATTTTCATTTACAGTTCGGATTTCTTCTGTTAACCCAACATCTCCACTCACGAATGCTACCGGCACTCCATGTAATGCCGCAGCATATGTATTAATTAAAAACTCACTTGCATATTCCCCGTTTATTTTGACATCCGTATTAACGGCAAGTGTATGAGCTAACGGGTTACGTTCGCTACCGCCCTTACTGTGATATCCGATAAAAATGGCACGGTCAAAGCTCTCATCAAGTCCTGCGACCATACACATCGGTTCACCTGTCCAACCACGAATAACCCTGCAGTTTACTGGTAAATTTGAAATATCAAGATTACGCGCTGAATCATGTGCATCTTTTAGTAGTATTTCTGTTGCTCCTCCTGCAATAGCCCCTTCAATTGCAGCTTCCACTTCTTTTGTCATTTGCTTTAAAAATGGCTGAATATCCTGTGTGTTCAATTCGGTTTCAATCCAAGCGGTTGTTCCTGTAATCCCTTCAAGATCTGCACTAATATAAACCTTCATATATATCGATACCCCTTTATGATATTGTCGTGAACATCCGCCTCAATGGCACCATAAATACATACTGGTGCTCCCACTCTTCTTGCCCAAGTGACATTGCCATAATCATAGTGCCACCATTCTTCAGAGTAATTTGTAAAGCCAACTGCAATCATACTGTTATATAAAATTCGACGATTTTTTAATGCTTCGCCATTCTCCTTTGGATGAAGTTCAAAATAACGTGTTGCCGACTTTACATCCATTGCATCAAAAACTGTCCCAAGATTTAGTTCATTTCCTTCTAAATCGCCTAGGGTTAAATCAATAGCTCCCCCTGTTAAATGAGGGGAACGGTATTTTGATTCCGTGCTCGGATACGAGACAAATGTTAATGTTTTTTCTAATACTTCTTCTTGCGTATATTCCGGATGTTTTTTCTTGGTTTCATCCAAAAATTGAGTAAATAAATGTTTTTGCACCTCAAATGGTCGATAGCCATCGTACAATATGAAACTTAAATTCTTTGGCAAAATGTTTAACGCCTGTTGAATACGTTCATAGACACCTTTGCGCAAATATATAAATTTAAGACTATTAGGAATGTCTTGGATATAGTACATTGACTTAATAAAGATCCTTGGGTGCTCTTCTTTCATTAAAATCAGTGGTTCATTGTTTTCTGAAACAGGTGGTTCATGTTGCTGTTTTGGGACTAATAACTCAATTGGTTCAGATATCTTCGCTTGAATATGTACCAACCCCACTTTAGTAAGAGATTTTTAACATCAATAAAGTGATTATTTAGATAATTCTGTAATTAAATAATAATCTATCATAATAGCAATATTTTGGATAGGCAAATAATACCTATTTTTCTATTTTTATATTTCATTATTAAAGTTTAGATATATTAAAATCACGATATATTGCCCTATATTTCGGGATTTTCTCTAGATAAAGGTATAAAAAAAAGCTATTTAAGCATAAATATCCTGCTTCAATAGCTACTCATCACTTTTTGTTATTTTCTAATGAAATGCACCTTAAATTGGTAGGATTGCTGATTGACTATGAGCTACTTACTCAGGTGTTACTCCAATTTCCCTACTTTTTTACTCTTTACTTCTATTGATTGAAGTTAAATAAATACGCATTAACTACATTTCCATCTCGGCCAACAGTTGTTTCTGCCTGAGAAAGCGAATTTAAAATAGCTTCCTCTGTTACTTCTGCTGTTGCAGTAAATAACCTATTCATCATTGGATGATCTTCTCGTAATTGTGGCCGTGTTTCTATTAATTTATTAGTAGAATGGGGTATGTTGTGGGCAGTCGTAAACCCTATTACAATATCACCACTTCCATGAGAAAAATGACTACCTATGCGTCCAAGACCAATGCCACATCGTTTAATGACACGCAATAACTGTCTACTACTAAGTGGTGCATCTGTGGCAAGTACAATGATGATAGATCCATCAGTTGGAGTAATAGTGGACTTTTCCTCATTCCCTTTGAGGCCATAACGTTCTGCTAACAGTTCATACTCTTCACCAAAATTACTTAACACCATACATCCGATTGTATATGTAACTTCTGTGCCTTCTGCTGAGACAATACGTGATGATGAGCCAATGCCTCCTTTGTATCCAAAGCAAACCATCCCTTTCCCTGCACCTACTGCCCCTTCAGAAGCTTTACTTTTAGATGCTTTTTGGATGGCTTCCATGGCATGTTTGGGTTGAACTGAACATTCACGAATCGAATTTAAATGACTATCATTACACTCTCCTACCACAATATTAATCGTCCCGGTCGTGTCGCCAATTCCCTCATTTTTATCAAGCATATATTGCAACGTCCCCTGCGTCACAGCAGGAACACCAAATGTATTTGTTAGCATAATCGGGGATTCTATCACACCAAGCTCATTTACCTGCACAAGCCCCGTTGTTTTCCCAAACCCATTAAGAATACAACTTGCAGCCGTTACCTTTTGCTGAAATAAATTTCCCCCATGAGGTAATATGGCCGTAACCCCTGTACAAGCATATTTCCCACTTTCATCCAGTGGATAATCGAGCGTCACATGCCCAACAAGTACCCCTTCTACATCAGTAATACAATTTTTCTCCCCTGTAGGCAGCAACCCAATATGTATTCCCCTATCCCGAACTTTCATTTGTCCCACCCCTAATATTCAAATATAATCAAACTTATCATATTATATAGAAAGAGTTGGTAAAAGATAATAACAAAAAAGGCGACGTATCGCGAATACATCACCTTGTTACAACTATACTTTAATATAAAATTAAGCCTCTACCTTTTCACGTTTAAGAGGTTCTAAGTCAATTTCAAAGCCTAAATCTTCTAGCATTTGTTTGTCTTTATCTCCCGGTTGGCCGTCTGTTGTTAAGTAATCTCCAAGGAAAATAGAGTTTGCCGCATAAAGACTAAGTGGCTGTAAAGAGCCTAAGTTTACCTCACGTCCGCCAGAAACTCGTATTTCTTTTGATGGATTAATATAACGGAATAAGCACAACACTTTTAAGCAATAACGAGGATTCAGCTCACGTGTCCCTTCTAACGGCGTCCCATCAATGGCATGTAAAAAATTCACTGGGATTGAATCCGCATCTAATATTCGTAAGCTTCTTGCCATCGCAATGATATCTTCTTTTGTTTCACGCATTCCTACAATCACACCTGAACATGGTGAAATCCCTGCTTGTTTCGCTAATTCAACCGTATTCACACGATCATCATACGTATGGGATGTGGTAATATTTGCGTGATGATTTGCGGATGTATTAATGTTGTGATTATATCTATCGACCCCTGCATCTTTTAGCTTTTCTGCTTGGTCTGGTTTTAAGATTCCTAAACATGCACAAACTGTCATCTCTTGATGTCTCTCTTTAATTTCTTTCACAGCATCTACTACAATATCAAGCTCTCGATTTACAGGTCCTCGTCCACTCGCCACGATACAGTATGTACCAACGTTTAAAGAGGCAGCTCGTTCTGCTCCCGCTACGATTTCATCTTTTTTCATCATCGGATATTTTTCGATTGGCGCTTTTGAAACAATTGATTGGGAACAATAGCCACAGTTTTCTGCGCAGAGTCCTGATTTTGTATTAATAATCATGTTCAGCTTAACTTTATTTCCATAATAATGCTTTCGAATTTGATAAGTAGCATGTAATAGAGACAATAACTCATCATCCGGACTTTCTAAAATAGCAAGCGCTTCTGTATCGGTAAGCTCATGACCTTCTAATACTTTTGTTGCAAGTAATCCGTAGTCCATTTCTATTTCCCCACTTTCAGTATTTTTTGAATTCTAAAGCCAAAAATGCCTGCAAAAACTGCTAAAATTATATCCTTTGGCAATGGTGGCATCATCCATGCCCAAGCTAACTTATATGAGAACCCTTCTGGTGCACTAAACCATAACATGTAAGCTGCATACATCCAGTTTGTACCTACTAAATAGCTGATGATTGTCCCCACTAAGGCTGCTGTAATATACATCTTTTTCGAACGTTTATACTCAACTATCTTTCCTACAATGTAGGCAACTAAAATGAATGTCACAATAAACCCAAAAGTTGGATTTAGTAACGATGACAATCCTCCACCAAATCTTGCAAAGACCGGTGCTCCAGCCAAGCCTACAAGCATATAAACCGTCACAGAGATTGCTCCTAAGCGACTTCCCAACACTAAACCTGCTAATACCGCAAAAAATGCTTGCAGAGTAATCGGAACACCCCCTACAACCATAAACGGTGCAAAGGAAGTGATGTTTGCCCCAATCATCATTAAAGTTGCAAAAATACCACAATACACTAACTCAACGGTTTTAAGTTTTGATTTTGAATTTGAATTTGCCGTTTGCGTAGTCATTTCAATACCCCCTCATTAATTATCTAACTTTCATAACCATATTAAGGAATAGGCTCTAATTGTGTCAACCTATTTTTATTTTAGGTTAACGCAAAACCTTAGTGAAAGATGAGGTGTGAACCTAGTAGGCTAACAAAAAAACATTTGCTGATTAGCGTTTAATTATATTAGAGTTGAGTTTATAATCTATGACCGGCAAACCATGGGGATCTTCTTAGTAAAAACCTACTTGAGGAATCTATGGGATCGTTTTGAAATCTATAAGATAACCACATAAAAAAGCTTACCCACCGAACGAACAGGTGAATAAGCTAATAATTTATTTTTAATCTTCCTTTTTAAACAGTTTTCCAGGCCAGAACGACCATCGTCCTAACACAGTTGTAATTGCCGGTACTAATAACGGGCGAACTATAAATGTATCTATTAACACTCCGAGTGCTGTAACAACACCGAACTGTACTAATACTTGTATCGGTAGGGTCGCTAAAACGGCAAAAGTTCCTGCTAAAATTAGACCAGCTGAAGTAATAACTGAACCAGTTTGAGTTACCCCTAATTTAACTGATTCCTTAAGTCCCTTCGTCTTACGATTCTTCCATACTTCAGAAATCATAAAGATATTGTAATCCTCACCAAGTGCAACTAAGAAAACAAAGGAATACAAAGGTATTGAACTTGCAATCGATTCTGCTCCAAAGAATGTCGTTAATACTAACCATCCTGACCCTAATGCTGCAAAGAATGAAATAATAACTGTTCCGACTAAATAAATTGTTGCTGGTACAGAGCGCAAGTAAATTAGTAACAATAACGAAATAATCGCGATCATGACTGGTTGAATAAGCGATTCATCACGTTCTTGCACATCTCGCGTATCCACTTGAGAGCTCGTTTCTCCACCAATCCAGAAACTTTCATCGGCATCTTCAACACCAGCATCAGCTAGCATTGTTTCCACACTTTTTTTCAAGTCTGGCATTAAATCCATCGCTTCATTTGAATATGGATTGTGATTTAGATCCGCTTCATACAACTGAATATTGGAGTTTTTCTCACCGATTATCGGTTCATTAACAACATCAATATAGCTGAGACTAGCAATTTCTTCAGTTAGATTAACTTCTTTTCCTTTTGTATCTACGACAATTTGAACAGGTGCTAATTCACCCGGTGAGAAGTTTTCTGCGATAATTGTAAACCCTTCACGGGATGGCATATCTTCAGGGAATGATGATAATAAATCATAATTGTATTTTATTTGAGTTGATGTAAGTGCTAAGCCCAGTAGGATTACACCGGTCACAATAATAACGATCCATGGTTTGCTTGTAACAAACTCACCGATTTTTAACATGATAGGATGTCTAGGTTTCGGTGCTTTATATGGTTTATTTTTTTCTGCTGAGCGCTTTTTCTCCATTTCATCAGTACGTGGAATAAATGGGAAGAAGGCAATACGCCCCATAATTGCCAAGAAGGCAGGTAAAATAGTTAATGCAGCAATTCCCATAATAAAGATGGCGAAACTAAACGGTACAGCGAAACGTTGGAATGCACCATAATCCGCTAAACCTAGCGTTCCTAACCCGATAAACACCGTAAGTGCACTCATCATAATGGCACCGCCGGATTCTTTTACAGATAGTCGAAGAGCCTCAAACTTATTCTCCACTTCTAGTAACATTTCACGATATCTTGTAATTAAAAATAAACAATAATCCGTTCCTGCACCAAATAATAATACGGTCATTATGGATACTGCTTGAGCATCTTTACTAATCCATCCACTTTGCGCAAACCACCCCAGTAGCGGACTAATTACACCATATGCAATCCCTACAACAACAATTGGCAAGATAGCTAAAATTGGTGAACGATAAATTACAACAAGTAACACTAAAATTAGCACAACTGTAGCTATTAACAACTGTACGTCTGCTTGCATAAACAGATCAGTTGCATCAACGGAAATTCCTGCTGGCCCTGAGAAACGAGCATGTAATACATCCTCTTTTAAATTTGTCTCATATGGATTTTCACCAAATTGATCCTCTGTCACCTTTTTAATTTCAGCTAAGTTCTCTTTTAATGTATCCGTATTTAAAGATTCATCGAAGAAGATTGGTGTAACGATCGAAGTTCCATTTTCAGAAACACTGCCTAGTAGTGCCTCCGTAGGCAACTGTGAAAGTGGAGGAAGTGTTTGTTGCCCTTTTAAAGGATTGGCTTCTAATTCCCCATAAAGTGATTGGATTGATTGCAAATCCTCTGTCTGAAGTCCTGCTTCTTTATACCAGACTATTAAAAGTGGTAGCCCTGAGTCAGATGGAAATTGTTCCTCAATGATTGCACTTGCTTGTTGGCTCATTACTTCTTTAGGTAAGTCACTTGTAGAAGCATTTTCTACGCTATTTATTTGAGGAAACAAAGATGATAATGCTCCTACAATTAAGACCCAAAGTATAACCGTAATCCATCTTGAACGCTTATTTCCTACTAAACTTCCCCATTTATCTAACGGGTGTTTTGACATAGTTATAACTCCTTCTCGCTTCAGGATTTTTCCTATTCTTAAACGTTTTAAATCGTTCTGATAGCGATATTTACGAAAGTCTTAACTTTTAGTATCTCCCTAATGTAAAATACCTAATTAATAAATTTCCATTATTATAAAAATTTATTACAGAATAATTCACATTAAAGGTTATTCTCTTATCCTTTAAAACAATAAAACGCAAAGACAATTCAGTCTTTGCGCCTATTCTAAACTTTTTTAATATAATTTTCTAACAATCTACTCAAACAATTAAATGATTTATTAAACTTGAAGAAGAGTACCCATCTTTATTTATTTCGATCATGTTAGATCATTCCTTTTCAAGCCTACAAAATGAGTCAAATTGCCCAATAAGTTATTTCGGTATATTAATCTTCTTGATCTTCTTCTTGGTTTGTTTCTCCAAAGAAAGTCACGATTTCCTTTGCCTTTTTACGCTCTTTTGCTTTTGGCAACTCATCAAAATACCCTAACTGCAACATAGAGATTATTCGCTCTCCGTGCTGAACCCCTAATTTGTCACGAAATTTTGGATCATCCAAAAAGTCAGGAGTTTTCCAGCAAGAACCAATACCATAATCCCATGCAAGCAGTTGAATGTTTTGAATAAACGTACTCGCTGCACCGTAATCTTCTAAACGTTGTTTTTGTCTTACATCTTCAGGAACAACAACAAATACATAAGCACCTGGAGTAGTAAATTTTTGCATTTTGTTTGCTACTTCTTCATTACTCAACGTTTGCCAATTTGGTATTGTTGTATCTCTTAATACGTTTTGGATTTTTTCAAGATTTTCTTCGCTCGCTACAACTAAGCGCCAAGGTTCTCTATTTTTATGATTCGGTGCCCATACAGCATCGTTAATAATATTCATTAAATCTTCTCTGTCTACTGGTTGCCCATTGAACTTTTTAATTGAACGTCTCCCAATGATGGCTTCTCTTACAGATAATGATTGTTCGTTCATTTGTTGTTTCGCTCCTTAAAATCGAATGAATCTAGACCATTTGTCTTAATTTTGCTTTCAATCAACCATAACATAAATAATACGCAATTAAAATATACATAGGTTCTTCCATTATTTTCATACTTATTACAACTAGTAATAGATATTAAATGTTATATCCCCAAAAATCGACTTAATTAAACACGTCATCTATTTTGAAATAGTAATATCTAATATTTGGCGTATACGCATAGGAATCTGCATAAGAGTAGTGGCGATTTGCACTACCAACTGTATGTGCATTGATATAAGGGACACCGTTATATACACTTGTAACAATCGTTGTATGATTAATTCTTCCGTCACCTTCAAAATCATAACAAATGACATCCCCTGGCTCTAGTTCAGAAGGAGATTGAACTTGTTTGGCCGTTAAGCCTGACTTCGAATTTTGTAAATTCAACATAAAGGCATTTGCAACTGACCAACTATAGCTCCACGTTTCATTGGGATAATGATTTCCTCTTGCTCCTGACCGCCAACCTTCTGTTATCCACCATCCTCTTGCACGGTTCGGATACCCTGTCATAGGTGCTCCTCCAGCTCTCAGGCATTGCGATATGAAATTCGTACAATCATCAGTGAACGCAGGATAATTCGGGTTGTTCCCATTCCACCAAGCCTGGGCATATGCGACTGCAGCCGCACGGTTATAATAAGTTGGAATTTTTTACCCCTCCTCCCAACCATCATATGCTTGAAGGGTGAACCTTTTCCTTGAAATTAGACACTTTTAATAATGTTTTTAAAATAGCTAAGCTTTTGATGCCAACAAGGTACATGTTTTTGATACAATAAGATGACAGGGAAATATTGATTTCTCCTTAAAGTTTATTAAAAATATTACATTTACTATAAAGTTGATATATTTTATATTTTTTAATCATATTTTCATGGCATAGATCTAAAAACGTTAATAGAGTTTTGAGTGAAAGGATGTTGAAATTGACGCAGCACGCTGAGAGAGAAATAGTTGAACTAACACGTTTATGTGACAACAAAGGTAACCTAAATCCTGAAGCTATTGGTTTTGCACGCAAACCTATTATCGATAGTAATTTATCTGGCCATTTTATGAGAAAGAAAAAATGGAATTATTGGTGCATCTTTGGAGAAGAAATTCTATTCTCTGTTACAATCAGCCATCTAGATTATGCTGCGGTTTGTTCCATCTACTTTTTAGAATATGAAACACAACGATCCTTTGAAAAAGCGATTACCATTCCATTAGGTATTGGTGGAAAATTAAAAATGCCATCCAAGGTGTTAGAACCAATCCGTTTTTCAAATAACGAGTTGAATATTAATATGATTCATTTTCAAAATGTTACAAATTTATCCGTATCATCAGAGAACTTTGATGATGAGCGACTTATCGCGGACCTCAGCATTATTCATCCAAGAGAAGATGATTCATTAAATGTCGTTGTACCTTGGAACAGACAAACATTCCAATTCACAGCAAAACACCATACTTTACCTACGAACGGTTTTGTTCAAATTGGTAATCGAAAATATGAATTTAATCATGAAGACTGTTATGCTGTGCTTGATTTCAGTCGTGGGATTTGGCCAAGAGAAACTGTCTGGAATTGGGCGATGGCCTCGCAGCGAATGAGAGACAAGCGAGTTGGTTTAAATTTTGGTGGAAAATGGACAGATGGAACTGGAATGACGGAAAACGCAGTATTTGTAAATGGGGAAATGAATAAAATCCATGAAGATGTAATTTTTGAATATGACCGTTCAAACTATAAAAAGCCGTGGTATATTACGACTAAGTTTTCGGATCGCGTGTTGCTTACATTCCATCCATTCTTTGAACAAGTATCAAAAACAGATGTAAGGTTAGTAAAGTCTGAAACTCATCAGTTAGTAGGCTACTATAATGGAAAAGTAAAACTTGATGATGGGACGACTCTAATTATTCAGCAAATGCTTGGCTGCGTCGAAGAACATGAAGCTAAATGGTAATAAGAAAAGCGGAGCCTGCTCGTTTTGGCTCTTAAAAAGAGGCCGGGACAAATCCGAAAAACATCAGTTTCTCAAAGAGAAACTGATGTTTTTTCGCTGTTAGTTCTAATAATGAATCTTATTAAGTATCCGGTGAGAGCAGACTAAGAGGCCAACACGACGTTGGTCATGGGAGCGATGCCACAGGACGTGGCGCTTTCGCTCCCCACACAAGCCGCAAAGCCACGTTGTACGTGTCTTTACGACTTGTCTTTGAGGCCGCGCGCGTGCTTGGTCATGGGGGCAAGACATGCGACGTGGCGTTTTTGCCCCCGGCTTTGTGCAAGGTCCGCTCACATAAAATTTGCCCTTCTAAACTTTCCGGAAACTGGCGCGGCTTACAGTGGTAGGCCGCGTTTTTTCGGAGAATGGCTAACACTTATTGCTCTCAAAAAAAAATTATCAATATCTTATTATAGATAATAGTCGCTTTCCTTAAAAATTCTACTTGTGTCCCTGCCTCTTTTGTTTATTGATGGATTTTCTCACCAAATAGATTATATTCTTTATATAAATCCGCTCTTCTAGTGCGATCATTAAAAGTTGTCGCCGCACCTGCTTTACGATTTCGATAAAGCTCATCTATGTCCACTGTTCCAGTAATCACTGTATGCGCATTCAATTCAGCCTCTGCCACTACTCCATTTGCATTCCATGCTAGGTCGCACGGACTAATAATAGAAGATTTACCATAGCCTCTTTGGACAGGTGCACCTGGTTCACCTACAGTTGGGCAATGAACGAAATATACTTGATTTTCAATTGCTCTAGCTTGTGCGCAATGACGAACACGCCAAAAACCAGCTTCTGTAAATGTATAGGACGGACAGAATATGATTTCCGCTCCTTTTAGGCTTAGAATCCGGGAGATTTCAGGTATTTCAGCTTCATAACAAATGGCAACTCCAATTTTTGCAGGACCAATATCAAATACTTCTAGTTCATCTCCCTCAGCTGTTTTCCACTCGCCTTCAGCCGGGAAAATATGCGTTTTTTTATGTTCAACATACGTACCATTAGGTTTAAAGATATACGCAATATTGAAGAATTGATCCCCTCTTTTTTCTAAATGAGATCCCCCAATAATCACTTGGTTTCGCTCTTTTGCATAGACCGAAAATAATTCTTTATACTTGTCGGTAAATTCATCAAGCTTGGTGAAATCTGCAGTTGTAAATTGTTTATGGCCTTCAAAGGTACCAATTAACCCAAATGTCAGTAGTTCTGGGAAGAGAATATAGTCTGCATGGGCAGGTACTTGATTTAGTAATTGTTCTACTTGCTTTTGAAAATCTCCAAATTTCCCCACTAGTTCAATACGAAATTGACACACCGCAATTGTTACCTCTTTCATACCTTACTCCCCTTTTCTATGCATCATATACTACTAAATTCTCTATTTCTCAGAAATTACCTCTTTTAAGCACAAATTCCCCGAACAGTTAATCTATTCGGGGCACTTGTTATACTAGACCTATCATACATTTACCTTTAATCGGATTCGCTCATCCTGCACGTTACATAGTTGTGGACCAAATGGAGTACGTAATATAAAACCACTTTCTGAATGTTTAACATAATCATTTAATAAGAAGGCACCTAACTGCGGTATCTCTACTTGTGCATCAATTCGAAATTCTAGCTTATCAATAAATTGATTCACTTCTACAAGTAAGTGATGATCTATATCTTTTATATAAATAGAAATATCAATATCACTGTTTGTTGACGTGACTTTATGAGATGTAGCCATTTCAAACCCTACACTCCCAGTTGGTCCCCAAGTTAAATTTAGCTTCAAAAATTCTTCTCTTATTTTTCTTAGTGAAGAATAATAGATTTGTTGTTCATGTTCATCAATTTGATTAATTAAACTCTCAGGCGTTATGACTCGAAGTATTTCTTGCTGATGAATAAACGTACCTGCCCGTTGTTCCCGTGTTTTCCCGCGCAATCCAATTGGTACAATATCTTTAGAAGTTGCCATTCTCCTAACAACTCCATAATTTGCAGCCTCGGGTGAATTCACTGCCCATGGTGGTAAACTTGTATGGTCTGTGAGCTTCTCTATACTCGCAAATTCAACAATGTCGTGAACCTTTATTTCCATTGTAAATCAATCATTTCACGCGCTTTAATCGATGCTTTTCTTCCATAACTAATTGCCTTTTCAGATTTTAATCGACAAGATAAATCTCTAATTCCGTCACTTTTAATATCTTCATAAGCATTTACTATCTGTTCAATCAAACGATTTTTATCAACTTCAGCGGGCTCATCCGCATTTACTTCATCTAATAGCTGATAAAGTGCACCTAATTTATTAAATGATTGGATATCATAAGCCATGGATGGAACACTTTTTGCAATTTCATCTAAATCTCTAATTGATCGTTGAGTAATAATAGCTGCCGATTGTTTTGACATAACATGTACATTAACCCCTTGATCATTCAAGGCTATTAAACGATTTGCTTGCATTCCGTGTGATAAAAATGCACCTGAAATTGCATTTCCTACTAGCGTTGCAACGATTGGATGTCCAGCAATTCGTGCCGTTGCATATGCATCTACAGCGGCTGAACAGGATAAATAAATACCGAACAATTCTTCATGATAACCAAATGCTTGACTCGGTACATCCACAATCGGTACGATGAGGCGCTTTTCATTTGAAGCAGCGTCTTCTTCGATTGCTTCCCGAACATATTTCGCAATGGCCCAACCTTCTAGTAACCCAACTTCTCCATTACGAGCACGGTAATATTTATTTTCTTTATTCGGAACAACGGCAATAAATCTTGCTTTAATTCCATTGATGAACGAATCTGCGACCAATACAGATGGTACTTCGCTAATAGAAGGTTGACCATTAGTTAATAAATCAAACCACTTTCTTCCTCTGCTATTAACTATTTCAGTCGGAATAGATAACTCTGTATCCTCTACAGCGTTCATATTTAATAAAATTTCTTTTGCCTGTTCAGGTGAAATCTTATCTTCTATTGATAATGATTTAAAGAGCTTCAAGAACTCATTATATTTTTCCGTTCGATGTTGCAACGGGATTTCTCCATCCCATATTTTTATTATACCTTCTTTAAATTTCGATACATCATCTTCAACTATGAGATCAGCTAGTAAAGTTTCCTTCCGAATTGCGCCACCAATCATTTGCCAAATTAGTTGTTTATTTCTTGCATCTAATTCACGGAGACCAGCTTCTTGTTCAACTACTTCCGGACCATTCATACCTAGTCGCCCTTCACGCGTCATAATTAACGCACTACATAATCCAGCAGTTAAAGACATTCCACCGAATGATCCAATCTTACCAGGTATTACCCCTACAACCGGTACATAGTTGCGTAGTTCAACAATGGCCGCACTAATCTCTGCGATGGATAGAAGTCCATAGTTCGCTTCTTGTAAACGCACTCCACCTGTATCATAGATAATAACAGGATATATAATGTTTCCTTGCTTACATTCTTTCAATACTTTTTCTAAAGCCCCTGCAAACTTTGCTCCCGAAACTTCTCCAATACCGCCACCTTGGAAATTCCCTTCAATTGAAATCACCACAGTTGGTTTTCCATTTAATGTTCCCTTTACAATAACCATTCCGTCATCATATTGTGGAACTATATTTTGTGCTGCTAAATGAGGAGACTCTAGGCGATCAAATGGACCTAAGATTTCATAAGCACTGTCTTGATCTAGTAATTGAAACGCTCTTTCTCTTGCTAGGTTTTCTACTAAACTCTCAGTAATGAATAATGTCATTTGTGACCACCTCCGCAGCTTGTGCTAATCGAATTGAAACAACACCTGGTGTTGCACCGAAATCATTGATAGTAATCAAAGCAGAAATATCATGCTGACTAACAAAACGCTCAACTACCTTTTTCCACGTATCTTGGAAACCTGTAATTCCTGTACGAATTTCCACCACTGTTTTTTGATCATTTGTCGGTTCGATTAGCACTTCTAAATCTCCCGAACCAACAACCCCGACATGTGCTCTTTTGTTAACTTTTTTTGTTGCTGGAAATGAGTAAACCAACTTGTCCATTTCAAACACACTCCCCCATGTTATTTAAAAGAAACTTCATTTACATTATTTTCTTCATAGATTATTTTTAATTGTGCTAATTTATATAAATAAATCGTTGCAGCTAATAAATCAGCACTTCCCCCTGGTGACAAATTACGTATGATAAAATCATCATTCATTTTAGGGAGTTCCTCTAAATTTTCTGCGTCTAATAACCTTTGTGCATACTGTTTTGAAAAAAGTAAACCTTCCATTCCACCTCGATGCAAAACACATGTATCATCTAAATTGGCAATGAGGGCTAGTAGAGAATAAATTTTTGCTGTTTCATAACTACAACCGTTCAATAGTTTTGACTTCAATATCGGTAAGCTAAATTGACGAATGTGTGGAAACGCCATTTGTGCTTCTCTTTTAGCTCCGTGAACTTTATATTTCTGGATTGCCTTTATTCCATTTGTCAATTGGTTTGGAATAAAGCGATCCTCAAATTTTGCAATCTCGCCTGCAGTAAAACATAATCTAGTTTCATCTACTTGTCCTTTATGAATAGATGCTGCTGCCGTTAATAATCCAAGTGACCAAATAGCTCCTTTATGTGTATTTACACCATTTGTTGCTTCATACATCACCTTTTCCCCAGCACGACCAATTTCTCCAATTTTCTCTCGTAAGTACTGAGAAGGCTCCTCGCTAAAGGACACCTTGGCCATTTGATAAAACGTTTCGTGTAAGGAAATAGCAGATGTCATCATTATTGAATAAGTTAAATCCCTATGTGACCCTTGATCATTTTGATCTACTAGACCAGGTTTCGGAGTAAGAGATAATTCCTCTATTAATGATTCAACCGCTAAATCCGCTAAAGCCATAGATAACTGATGTGAATCTACCATACTCCTCATCCTTTCGTTTTTACCAACTACGGAATTTTGCTGGTGGGGTATAAAGGCCTCCTGACAATTGCACAAGTTCATCGATATTTTTGGCAGCTAGTAACGAACGTTTAGCATCTGCACGACGAATCTTTAAATCTTCCGGTGTTGCTATTAACCCTCTCTCGCGAAGGCGTTCAGCTGTTTTCGGATTATGTTCCATTCCAATTGGAGTAACCCCTGCAATAGAAGCAATCATTTCTCGACGCTCAGCTGAGCTATCCGACTTATACAAATAAGCGATACCTTCCTCTGTTACAACATGGGTTACGTCTTCTCCATAAATCATGACTGGTGCAACCGCTAATTTCGCTTGATCTTTTACTTTAATTGCATCTAAAGATTCAACAAAGACAGGTTTGTTTGCTTCTTGGAACGTCTCCGCAACTTGCACGACCAACTTCTTCCCTCGCGCTAATGGCTCATCCGAAGTCATTAAGTCATACCATGCATTTGATGAGTGGCGACGGCCACCTGGATCATGACCCATATTAGGAGCTCCCCCATAACCCGCAACTCTACCTTTTGTTACTGTGGAAGAGTTGCCTAGCGCATCCATTTGTAAAGTCGAACCAATAAATAAATCTACAGCATATTGTCCTGCTAATTGGGCCAATGTTCGGTTCGATCGTAAACTGCCGTCCTTCCCTGTAAAGAACACATCTCTTCTAGCTTCAACATACTTCTCCATCCCTAGTTCTCCACCAAAGCAATGAACACTTTCAACCCAACCTGATTCAATAGCAGGGATAAGTGTTGGATGGGGATTTAACACCCAGTTAGTACAAATCTTTCCTTTAAGCCCTAACGATTCTGCATAAGTAGGCAATAGTAATTCAATAGCTGCAGTATTGAAACCGATTCCATGATTTAGCGATTTGACACCATGTTTTTCATAAATCCCTCGAATGACCATCATTGCTTGTAAAATTTGAATGTCTGTAATATGGCGGGGATCTCTTGTAAACAACGGTTCAAGTTCGTAAGGTTGATCTGCTACTACAATGAAATCAACCCAAGAACTTGGAATATCAACACGAGGTAGTTCATCGACAATTTCGTTTACTTGAACAATGACAATCCCATCGCGAAAAGCAGTTGCTTCTACTAATGTTGGTGTTTCTTCAGTATTTGGTCCTGAATATAAATTACCGTGTCTATCTGCTTTATCTGCTGCTACTAACGCAACAGAAGGAATTAAGTCTACAAACAATCTTCCATATAGCTCTATATAAGTATGCAAATCACCTAACTCGATTTTCCCATCTTCAATCATTTGTGCGATACGAAGACTTTGAGGACCTGCATAAGAAAAGTCGATTTTTCTTGCAATTCCTTCCTCAAAAATATCCAAATGTTCTGGTCTTGAGATACTCGAAATAATCATATGCAAATCATGAACTTTTTTGGGATTTACTTGTACTAAAGATTGCGACAAGAATGATGCTTGCTTTTGATTATTTCCTTCTAAAACTACGCGATCACCTGGTTGTATAAGCTTCTCTAAAGCTTCTACTATCTTAGTAGTCGGGATGATTACACCATCAACTAAATTTTGTACACTTTCAATACGTTTTTTCTTAGCGTCGTGTCTTGTTGTCCATGATTTCTTATTTAAGTCGTTAATTAAAACCATTCCATACACCCCTAGATATTAGTTTTGTAAAATATATATACAATCATCAAATCCACTTTTTGAAACTGCCATGCATCGACTTTCTGGAAATGCATTCATTGCTAGCTTACTAAGTACTTCTTTAGGTGGGATTTCAATAAATAAGCGGACTCCATTTTCATACAATACATTGGTAGCATCATGCCAAAGAACTGGTCGAGAAATACTAAAAGCTAAATCTTCTTTTATATCTTCCCCTCTTCTTAATAAACGAGCTCTTAAATTCGAAGAGTATGGGATTTTAGGCCGATTAATTTCAACTTCATTTAACGCTTTTAAAAGCTCATAACTTACTTCGTCAAACAGTGGACAATGAGAAGGAGTTGAAACATTTAGTAGTTTTGCTGACATTGCTCCAGCCCTTTGGGAAAAATCAATGACTTTCTGTATTCCATTAATCGAACCAGAGATGGTTAGTTGGGTAGGAGCATTTCGATTAGAGACATAAACAGGCTGCAGATCCGAATGTACCTGCTCTACTATTTGTTGTAATTTACTCTCATCGAGGCCTAAAACAACACCCATTCCAAAACCACTATCATAAAAGGTTTCCATTAACTCTCCTCTTAAACTAACAATCTTCAATGCATCTTCAAAAGAAAGTACACCTGAAGCGACAGCAGCAGAAAATGCACCTACCGAATGACCTGCAACATAATCTGGAATCGCCCTCTCTTGTTTAAAAATCTCAAATGAAGCAACTCCACAAATTAGAAGGGAAAGTTGGACTGCTTTCGTTTTACGAAGAGCAGTTTCATTATCCAAGTCACTAATCTTTACTTTTAATAAATCTGTTGCCACTTCGATAATTTCCTTAACTTCTTTGTTATTCGGCAGGTCGTGAAGCATGCCTACATATTGTGAGCCTTGACCTGGAAATAAGAAGGCGCTTTTCACTTTAATCACCTCAAAATACTTGATTTCTTACATTAAGAATTACATCTTCTGTATGTTTTCTTAACATAGAAACAAGCTCATCAACTTGGTTATTAATTAAAAATTCGTAGATTTTATAATGGTCTTCCCTTGATTTTGAAATGGTTTGGTCATTTTTAAAGTGGATCGATTGAATTCTTAAAAGAGGAAGGACAATTTTGCTATAAATTCCTTCAATAACACTACTCTCGCTGAATTTTAATAAAGTAAAATGAAACTCATAATTTAAATG
The DNA here is from genome assembly GCF_016908465.1 of Lysinibacillus composti. Lineage (GTDB taxonomy): Bacteria > Bacillota > Bacilli > Bacillales_A > Planococcaceae > Ureibacillus > Ureibacillus composti_A. The sequence goes on from NZ_JAFBDY010000018.1 coordinate 49,849, forward strand.
CGTATAATCCTTTTTATCCTTACAGCGATCCATATCCCGTAAGATTCGTTTCATCTCGTCAAGTAATGTTTTTTTAGTATGAGGTTCTACAATCCTTTGTGCAGCTAATAATTCCAAATGATTCCGAACATCTAACAAATCTTGAACATCATCAATCGTATAACCCTTTACATAAGCACCTTTTCGAGGAATTCTTTCTATTAGTCCTTCAGTGGCTAATAAATAAATTGCTTCTCTTATAGGAGAACGGCTAGTATTGAACATTTCAGCATATACACCTTCAACAATTTTATCCCCTGGTTTTAAATCACCATTCAAAATATGTTCCATTATTTTTTCTGCAACTTTACTAGATAATGCATTATCTAGTGCATCATTAAAATAATCCAATCAAACTCACACCCTTTATGTTTCCGAATATTCTGTCGACTGTGTTTTTAACAATATTAACTAAAAATAGAGTTAATTTCAATCGAAAAATTAATATTTTCATATCTTTTCTAAACTCACATTTAGTCGACTGTATTTTAAAAATGATTATTTTTATGTATTTTCGAAAATCCTTTTTCAGAATTTTTTTGAAATTATATTATTTGATTATAACCTTTATTCCGAAATTCGCTTACTCCTCATCGATTTTAGAATAGTATTTCTGATAGGAAAAACCTGACATTACTATGTAAAACTTCCAAAATCACTTTACTACTAAAACTAAATTTCCAACCCACTCTCAAAAACTCATTAGATTAGAATAATAATGCATATTACAGAAGAAAATATACAATTGACAGAAAATATTTACATATCTTACAATGGAGCAAAATATCCTGATTATGGTATACATGTCAGAATAGTTAAATTTTTATGGGGGTGTTATCTTGAAAGCTTTAGAGGGGATCAAAGTTTTAGATTTAACAAGAATACTAAGTGGCCCATACTGCACTATGTTTCTAGCAGATATGGGAGCAGATGTAATTAAAATTGAACCTCCTGGTGGGGACGATACACGAAAATGGGGCCCACCATTTTTAGAAAATGAAAGCGCTTATTATTTAAGTGTCAATCGAAACAAAAAGAGTATAGTTTTAAATTTAAAGACTGATGAAGGGAAAAAGATCTTTTTAGACTTAGTTAAAACAGCTGACGTAGTAGTTGAAAACTTCCGCCCAGGTCTAATGGAGAGATTAGGATTGGGTTACGACGTTTTATCAGAACTTAATCCGAAAATTATTTTAGCTTCGATTTCTGGCTTTGGTCAGTTCGGGAAATACTCTCGCGAACCAGGTTATGACGTAATTGCTCAAGGCATGGGAGGGTTAATGTCTGTTACAGGTGAAGAAGGTAGACCACCTGTAAAAGTTGGTTTTTCAATGGGAGACTTAGGATCTGGTATGTGGGCAATTATCGGTATTTTAACTGCTTTACAAGTACGAAATAAGACAAATAAAGGACAATGGGTTGATGCATCCCTACTCGATACGATTATTGGATGGCAAACCTATTTAGCAACAGGATTCTTTGCTACCGGAGAAAATCCGAAAGCTTTAGGAAATGCTCATCCATCCATCGTTCCATATCAAGTATTCAAATCATCTGATGGATACTTTAACATCGGTGTTGCAAATGAAAAGTTGTGGGAAAAAACATGCGACTTATTAAATATCCAGCACATTAAAGTCGACCCACAATACGCAACAAACGCAGCCAGAGTCAAAAATCGAGATCAGCTCATTCCTTTATTAGAGAGTATCTTTATGAAAAATACTACTAAACATTGGATTAGTAAATTTAAGGAAATAGGAATTCCAGTAGGTCCTGTTAATACCTTTAGTGATTTATATGAAGATGAGCACGTTTATGATCGTGAAATGGTCCAAACAGTTCAGCATCCAACAATTGGGGAGTTAAAACTAACAGGTATTCCAGTTAAATTATCTGAAACACCTGGTGAAGTATACTCTGCCCCACCACTTCTAGGCGAACACTCTACTGAAATATTAAAAAGTTTAGGTTACTCAAGTGATGAAATTGAAGAATTATATAAAAACAACGTTTCATATACAACAAATACTGTTTCAGTTAATTAAATAATGGGGCGATGGGAGGAATAGTATGTCATTAGAATTGTTCGCTATTATCTTTTTATTGTTGATGTTTGTTATTGGGGCAATTTTCCCGATTAATATTGGGGTGTTAGGGTTTGTTGCTGCGTTTATTATCGGTACGATGGTTAGCGGTCTTGACCTTGATACAATCTTTGCAGGATATCCAGCAGATTTATTTGTATTACTTGCTGGTATTACTTACATGTTCGCCATTGTTCAAAAGACTGGTACGATCGATTTAATTGCCAATTGGGGATTAAAATTAGTACGAGGAAACCTTGGTCTTATTCCATGGGTAGTTTTCTTCTTAGGAACAGCTTTAGCATCAATTGGTACATCTGCAATTGCATTAGCATCTATTTTAGCCCCAATCGTATTACGATTAGCTTATCGATATAATATTAATGCATTAATGATGGGTGTCATGTTAATTATCGGTATCACTGGTGGTGCATTCTCACCATTGAACCTATTCGGTATTATTGTTAGTGGAGTAATGGAAACACGTGCACTTGACCATCAAGAAGTTATTCTATTTTTAAATACTTTCTTATTCTGTTTCTTAATTGGTTTAATCGTCTATATCTCAATGGGTGGTCTGAAATTATTCCGTTCAAGTACTTCAGAAGTACAGTTACGTATGGCTGCAACAGTTGAAGCTGATGCAGAAGGAGATCTTAAAGACGTTAAGTTAAACTGGCAACGTACATTTACTTTATTAGCAATCGCTGTATTAATTGTTTTAGCTTTAGTCTTAAAGTTAAATATGGGCTTCTGTGCATTTATGATTGGACTAGTTCTTGCATTTATGACTCCTAAAATTCAAAGTGAAGTCATTAAATCAATGCCTTGGCCTGCTATTTTGATGGTAACGGGTATTGTCACTTATGTAAGTGTTTTAGAGGAAATCGGTGCATTGCAATATATGACGGATGTTATTGCAAGTTTAAATAACTCATATCTTGCTTCACTTGTAGCTTCTTATACTGGCGGTATTATTTCATCATTCGCTTCAACAACTGGATTCTTATCAGCAATTATACCTTTAGCTACACCAATCTTACAAGACCCAGCAGTTTCATCAACAGGCGTTATTGCTGCTATTTCGGTTTCTTCGAGCGTCGTCGATTTAAGTCCATTCTCAACAAACGGTGCCCTACTTTTATCGAATGCACGACCAGAAGATGAGCGTTCTTATTTCCGTCAACTTCTTGTAATGGCAGGATTGTTCGTACTTGTTGCCCCACTAGTTGCTTGGTTATTATTTGTTGTTATTGGTACACCTTGGGGATGATTAGCTTTACGAACTAAACAGTTAATTAACAATAAACAGACTTTGAGCCACTTAATTGTGGCTCATTTTTTATGTTTTGGTAGTTAGTTTACAGCACTGCATAATAATATTTGCCGCTTCGTTTGCAAGTAGATAAACATGGTAAAGTCTAGTCTCATTAATTTTGCTTGGAAAAAAAGGTGAATCACACTCATTAACGACTGCACATAACTGAAAGTCCCCCACCGCTGGGAGCTTTTTATATGTGGACTTGCCTGGACATAAACTACCTTCTCGGAAATAAAGTGTACCTATTTGTTCCTTTTTACCTAAACTAGCATCTACTGCGAAGACAATTGGGTTTTCAAACTTTTTATAAATCTTTTTAATTGTATATTGTAAGTTTAATGCGTCAACAGGGTATTCTAATGTTCCAAAAACCGGAAATAAACATTGTCCTTTAACTAGCAGGCTTCCAACAAGCGGACCAAACGAATCCCCTGTTGACTGATCAGTTCCAATGCACAAGATTACAACAGTTCTATTTTCCAATAAACTTAAATCAAATAGTTCGGCAATGCCCCCAATAAATTGAGATTTTTCAAACGAATTCACAATTGGAAGTACTTTTAAACTATACTTTTTATCCATATTTGCTCCATGTATGGTTATTTCCTCATTAATATAAAGGTTAACTATATATATTATTTATCCTAACCTTTAGCCTAGGATTTTAACCCAATTCCTTACAAATATGATAAATGGCTGTACTCCCTTTCCCCATTACAGTTCTCGAACTTCCCTATTCATAAATTCGAGCATCAACTCAACCTCATCTGTAAATATTGAGTCAACTCCTAATGGTAGAAGGCGTTCTGCATGTTCAATCTCATTTACTGTGTAAACTCGTACAATTTCCCCTGCCTTGATGGCTTGTCGTACAGGATAGCGTAAGGCAGATGGTAAAGACACATGTAATGCTTTAGCAGGGACTTGCATTAAATAATCCCTTAAATTTAATACAGGATTTGCGAATAATGGAGCATTTTCTATATTTGGGGCTAATTCTGCCACTTTCTGTACTGCCTCATGATCAAATGACGAAAGAATCACTCGGTCTTCCAATTTTCGGGAAGTCACTTCTTGTAATACTAGTTCCTCAATACCTTCGTAGATAAAAATATCAGACTTAATTTCAATATTAATATGAAGGTTCGTAATTGCGAAAACCTCTAGCACCTCTGATAATGTTGGGATTTTTTCTCCAGCGAACTCTTCTCCAAACCAAATACCATAATCGAATTGTCGTAGTTGCTCTAGTGTCATGTCTTTCACAAAGCCACTACCATTTGAGGTACGGTCGATTTTTTCATCATGTATAACAACAAGCTCACGATCTTTTGTTAAATGAACATCAAATTCTACTCCATAAATAGGCAACTTTGCGGCCGCACGAAAAGCTGCTAATGTATTCTCTGGATATTTTGCAGAATAACCTCGATGAGCGATAATTTTCATAATTGGAGTTCCTCACTTTTCCTCAATTTATATCTTAAAGAGTTATTTCAACACAAATCGACTCTATTCCTACCTATTTACACATACTTTAAATAAACTTAATAAATGCTGTAATAAAACAAACTAAAAGCATGCCTAGTTTCCTCTCTAGACATGCTTCTTCGTTTTATTCCTTTACTTTTAAAAGCCGCATACTATTGAGTGAAACTAATAGTGTGGCACCCATATCAGAAGCGATCGCAATCCACAGAGTTAGCCATCCGGGAACGACTAATAACAGGGCAATTACCTTTATTCCTAATGCAAAGGCAATGTTCGTTTTTATGATGGTTAATGCTTTACGGCTTAGTTTGATTGTAAATGGTAACTTCGTTAAATCATCACCCATTAACGCTACATCTGCTGTTTCTAACGCGGTATCAGTGCCAGCACCACCCATTGCAATCCCAACCGTTGAAGCAGCCAATGCAGGTGCGTCATTCACCCCATCTCCTACCATCGCAACATTTCCATATTTTGATCTTAATCGTTTAATGAAATTTAATTTATCTTCAGGCATTAATTCTGCTTGAATGTCAGAAACAGCAACATGGGAGCCTATTGCTCTAGCTGTGGCCCCATTATCTCCCGTCAGCATAATCGTCTTTTTAATCCCCAATTCATGTAACTGATGAATAACTTGTTTACTTGATTCACGAACTTCATCAGCGACGGCAATCACACCTAGAACTTCATTTTCTGTTCCAACCATCATAACGGTTTTCCCTTCATTTTGGAGACCCGATACGTATTGTTTATTTTCAGCTGTGAAACGTGAAATCGATAATTCTTCAAAAAGCTTTGGACTTCCAACATAGTAGGTCTTTTCATTAACAGAACCTTTAATTCCCTTGCCCGTAATAGAAGTAAAATCATCGATTACAACATTTGTATAAGGAATACTCGATTCCTCAGCTTTTTTCATGATAGCTGAAGCAAGTGGATGCCCGGAGCGATTTTCTAATGCTGTTACAATTGATAGTAATTGTTCTTGATTTTCACGATCATTCAACACGATAAAATCTGTCACCACAGGAATACCTTTTGTTAGGGTACCTGTTTTATCAAAGGCGATAGCTTTTAGTGAGCCCATTTCTTCTAAATAAATGCCACCTTTGATAAGAACTCCTTTTTTTGCAGCATTCCCAATGGCTGACACTATGGATATGGGAGTTGAAATAACTAACGCACATGGACATCCTACTACAAGAACAGAAAGTCCTTGGTACACCCACATCGACCAGCCTCCATCGAATAATAATGGAGGTAAAATCGCCACTAAAGCTGCGAACACAATAATCACAGGAGTATAGTATTTTGCAAATTTATCAACGAATGCTTGAGATGGCGCCCTTTCTGCTTGGGCCTCTTCTACCAGTTCGATAATCTTTGATATCGTTGTATCCTCTACAAGCTTCGTAATTTTCACTTCAAGAAGACCTTCTTCATTTAATGTCCCAGCAAAGACCTCATCATCAATTGTTTTTGTAACCGGAACGGATTCTCCTGTAATCGCTGCTTGATTTACAGTTGAGGTACCACCGATCACCGTGCCATCCATAGCAATCTTTTGCCCAGGTTTTACAATCATAAGGTCTCCAACATCAATTTGGTCAACATGCACCAATAGTTCTTGCCCATTACGGCGTACAAGGGCTTCTTTCGGTGCTATATCCATCAACGAGCGAATAGATTGTCTCGCCTTCTCCATTGAATAGCGTTCCAGTGCTTCACTAATGGCAAAAAGAATCACAACAACGGCTCCTTCAGCCCATTCACCAATAATTGCTGCACCAATAACGGCAATTGTCATTAATGTTCGCATATCAAAGTCTAAGCGTTTTAAATTTTGGAATCCTACTTTAAATAATGAAAACCCACCAATGACAATGGATGCTAAAAATAATAACACGGTGATGAGATTTTCTTCTCCATTGATGAATGAAGAAATATACCCAAATACAATTAATAAAGCAGAGAACAGTAACGTTTGATGTTTCTCATAAAATGGAACTTTTACTTCTTTCTTTACCTCTCTAGAACCAGAATCAGTCTCTTGTCGGGGTAGTCTATCTGGAAATACTTTTAAATTTTCAAATGCCCCTGCTTTTTCAATCTCTTCAATTGTTGCATTTCCGGTTACACTAATTTTTGATGCACCAAAATTCACCTTTGCATCCGCTACACCGGGTAACCCTTTTACATTTCGTTCGAACTTACCCGCGCAGTTTGCACAAGAAAATCCCTCAACACGGTATACCTTATTTGCATCCACATGTTGTGGGATTTGTCTCTTTTTTTCTGGCGTAACCTTTAAGTTTTCAAATGCCCCGGCCTTTTCTAACTCTTCAACAGAAGCTTCACCGTATACTGAAATTTTGGATGCACCAAAATTCACTTTTGCATCTTTCACTCCAGGAATCTCTTTTACGTTTCGTTCAAATTTACCAGCACAGTTTGCACAAGAAAACCCTTCAACACGGTATATTATTTTATCGTCTGCTTCTTTTACTTCATTCAACTTTCGCTCCCTCCTTTTGGTGTGCAAAAGCCACTTGTATTAGTTGTTTTACGTGTTCATCATCTAATGAATAATATACAAGTTTCCCTTCTTTTCGATATTTTGCTAAGCCAAGATTTCTTAATAGTCTTAAGTGGTGTGAGGCCGTTGCAGTGGTAGCTCCTACGATATTGGCTACATCACAAACACATAACTCCGTTTCTATAGATAAAGCATAGGCAATTTTAATTCTTGTTTCATCCGATAATGCTTTAAAAACTTTCGCTACTTCTAAAGGATTTTGATCACTTAATAATTGCTGAACACTTGCTACTTTTTCTCCATCAACACAAGTGATTTCACAGATATCTGTTTTATTTCCCATTCTCTCACCCCGGATACATTCAAACGAGCATTTGATTATTACCCATACTATATGCCAACAAATTTGAATAGTCAAACAATTGTTAGAATAAATTATCATAATAGTATTATTGCTGTGACATTTGAAAATTAGAAAATGAATTAAATGACAGACTCAGGTAAAACTTAAACATACATCCGTGAATTTTTTCAAATTAATTGTGAAATTCGATTTCACAACCTCATTTTGCTTTTGTGCTACAATCTTACACGATTACATTGTTTAGGAGGTTTTTACAATTAAAAAGTTATTTCTACTAACATTTATTTTCCTTTTAACTTTTGTAAATTCTGCATTTGCACACACGCATATCGAAAGTTCTTCCCCTGGAGATGGAGAAGTAGTTAAAGAAGAACTAAAAGAAATTACATTAACTTTTGGTGGTAAGTTAGAACAAGGTAGTACATTCACCGTTCAAAATTCAGGTGGAGAACAAGTCGCAGTCGAAAATATCACTATAGCTGACAATCAATTGGTTGGTACACTTTCAAGTCCATTAGAAAATGGTCAACATTATGTGAAGTGGGATATTATCGGGGCGGATGGTCATCCAATCTCAGGTAATTTTTCTTTCACTGTAGAATTGCCAGTTTCAGAAGCACCTGCCGAAGAAACAACTCAGGAAGAACAAGTTGAAAAACAGGATGATACAAATGAAGAGGTTCAATCAAATGTAGAGGAAACAGATGTTGAAACTACAAATGAGGAAAAAACTGAAGAGGCTGGGCAAAGTAATGGTTCGTCCGATGCAATGCCTATTATTATCGGTGTGCTAATCGTTATTATTCTTGTAAGTGCCTTCTTCATGTTGAGAAGAAAGAAATAAGGCAATGTTATTCATCGTAATTCTTAGTCAAGCGTTACTATACCTTTGCTTTGCTATTACATTAGGTAGTTTTATCTTATATCTCATTCCCGCAAATTATAGGCCAACAATTAATGTAACAAAGCGTGTATTACTGTTGACTATAAGCGGAATTGCTGTTTTATCATTTTTCCCTGTTTTACAAATTATTTTATATCTTACACCTAAACTTGGTTTTGAAATTACATTAGAGGCAGTATTACTAACATATGAAGTCGGAAAGTCTTGGCTCATTACTTTGGTATTGGCAAGCATCTTATTTATTGTTGTCGTTTGCTACGATTATAAAAAGAAAGCTTACGCATCCTATATTGGAATCGCTATTACCTTGATGCTAATATTGACGATTGGTTGGTCAGGTCATGCAAGTACAATCCATCATTTCTGGGGAGTCCTCAGTCACACACTACATTTTACTGCGGTAAGTGTTTGGGTTGGAATATTAATTGTGATTAGTTGGTTTTCAAAAGACGATTCCAATTGGTCAAACCTTTTAAAATGGTTTACACCTGTTGCAATTGCTTGTTTTATCGCTACGATTTTAACAGGTTTAATCTTGATGAACTTTGCAATGGAATTGAGGGATTATCCAGATACATGGTTAGTTCCATACGGTCAATCTTTATTAATCAAACACGTTTTAATTATTCCCTTGATGATTTATGCAGTGGTGAATGGTCTAATCATTAGAAATAAATTAAATAAAGATAGCTCCTTTAACCCCATAGCTTGGACTAGAATGGAAAGTATCGTGATTTTGCTTATTTTCTCTGCAACAGCAGCCTTAGGTCAACAATCACCACCACAGGAAATCAAAGTAACAAACGAGGAAGTTTCGCCACTATTCAAGTTGTTTTATCAAGGGCAATTTCAACCAAATATGACGGTTCAACTTTTCCCAAATGCTACGAGTATTTTCCTTCTCGTATTAGCCATTTTATTCTTTGCTTTGATGATGATTTCATATATGAAGAAAGCACCTTCACCATTTTCTTTATTGATGAGTGTTTTATTAGCGTTTTCTCTTTATTTATCCGTTATGTTAAGCATCGGATAAATGAAATTAGCCGATTCCTTTATAAGGGATTGGCTTTTGTTTTGAAAAAAATTGAATTTTTATCTTAATTAACAAGTCTTAAATGAAGAGTAAACTCCACGTATCCGTACAAAATAAAGTACGGAGGTGAGGACCACATGGCTAAAGAGCGTAAACCAAACTTCAAACGATCAAAAGACGATAAAAAGAAAAATACAAGTCAAAACAATAAACGTGAAGAGTTTGCACAAGAACAAGGCATTGAGCTGTATGAACAGGATGTCTACAAAGTAGACGATAAAGGGAATAAATGCTAACTTGTTTACGTTAAAATTGTTGGTACAAGAATACACTAGGGTGAACGAAAAGCTCTCTTTTTAGAGGCCTTTTCGTTTTCCTATTTATTTTTTGCAGATCTCAAATATTTCATCGCAATAATAGCTACTGACATTAACAATATATATCGGCTAAACTTTGAAAAAGGCTCTTCCGCTGAATTATAAAGATAAAGAAAGGCAGCCAAAATAATTACAATTTGAACCACAACTTTCATTTTTCAACTCCCCCTTTTTTCCATGTATCCCCAACGCTTTAGCACCATTTCTAGATATTTCATTCTAAATTTCTCTTATACCCCCATACCTCCTACCGAAGAGCTTTCTCCATCTTGTTTTTTCTTTTCTATCTTCCAACTTCACTTCAATTAAAAATTTTAGTAAGATTAAATTTACCATTTATTCTTGTACGGAAAAATTAAAGGATAGGAGGAGTATACATATGGAGGAGACCACACCAGCCGGCCAGCAACACCCTGAATTTCAGAAAGAAGTGGACCGATTAGAATATACAAAAAACTACATGGATGAAATACTCCATGAATCCCAAGCTGGCATTAAAGCGGCTCAAGAGAAAATTCGGCAATCAATGGCAAACGTTGAATATATTGATTCCAGTGATAGTTTCATTAATATCCTAACCAATTCGAGGTTTTTTGAACTAGCTCAAAACCAAAAAGAAGGTTTAGAGGCTGTTAAGAAGAAACCCTACTTTGCCCGCATCCATTTCCAGCGTACCGGTGAACAAGAGGAACTTTTATATATTGGAAAGATCTCACTTTTCCACCGAGAAACATTTGAACCCATTATCGTTGACTGGCGCTCACCTGTGGCCAATGTTTACTATGACGGACGCCTTGGTGAAATTACGTATGACGTACGTGGCGAAGAATATTCTGGTCATTTATTTGCCAAACGCCAATACAAAATAGAGGAAGGTACACTCCTTGATATCCGTGATGTGGACCTTACAACAAATGACGAGTTATTACAAGAAGCATTGGCTGGAAAAGCAGATGTTCGCTTAACGGAAATTGTCGCAACGATTCAGAAAGAACAAAATGAAATTATTCGAGCACATCTACGACAACCGATTTTAGTGCAAGGTGCTGCAGGAAGTGGAAAAACAACAATTGCCCTTCATAGAATCTCTTACTTCCTTTATACAATGGGCGAACACTTTAATGCCGAACAACTGATGATCATTGCCCCAAATAACCTATTCATCGAATATATTGGTGAAGTCTTACCAGAGCTAGGTGTTGAGCGTATTTGCCAAACAACCTATGCCGATTATGTACAAAAAGCAACTGGCATCAAATTAAAACTACAAAATCCAAATGAACTTCTAGAACAAATTCTAAATGAAGAAGCTAGTAGCAATCCTAAATTTAATATTACTAAAATAAAAGGTTCCCTTCTCTATAAAGAAATTTTAGATCGTTATGTAAAAATGCATGAACATCAGCTTGCAGAACTGTTTGAAGATGTTTATATAGAAAAGTACCGGATTATGTTAGGAAGTCATCTAAAAAAGCTATTCTTAATTGAATTTGCCTATATGCCAATTGAAAAACGTCTCGAAAGAATTAAAAAGGTCATCCAAACTGAAGTTAAGAGAAAATCAAAAGCAGTTCTAACCTCTTTGAACTCTCGCTATGAAGAATATATTGGGAAAGCATTAGATGGAATTCGCGATGCCGATAAACGAAGAGAAACGGTCACAAAATTTATTGATGAGCGAGATGAACGGATTCCAAAAATTAAAGCAGAATCAAAATCAGTCGCTACTACTTATATGAAACGATTCGAAAAGGTAAAAATTAAGTCAGTATACCGAACGTTTCTAACAGATCGAATGATGTTGCGCGAGCTTGCTCCAGAGTGGACATTTGAAGAGCAGGAACTATTCTTACAAGCTCATTCAAAAGAAAAATGGACAGTTGAAGATTTAGCTGCCCTCTTTTACTTACATGCACGTATTAAGGGGGTTGCAGACAAGTGGAAAATGCGCGTTGTCTTTGTTGATGAAGTGCAAGACTATAGTTTATTTCAACTTGTTGCATTAAAAATTGGTCTTGAGACGGATATGTTTACAATGGTGGGAGACTTAGCACAAGGGATTCATAGTTATCGGTCATTAACAGAATGGGAATCAGTCTTGGAGCAATTTCCAAGGGCCAACTATTTCACATTGCAAAAAAGTTACCGTACAACAATCGAAATAATGGAAGTAGCCAATAAAATCCTTACAAAGATGGATGAGCAACTTCCTTTAGTTGAACCAGTTGTTCGTCATGGAAATGAACCTACTTTTATACAAAGTGAGGAATTCAACCCTAAAGTAATAAACGACATATACTCCACACTAAAAGCAAAAGGTCATCAATCTATCGCCCTAATCTTTAAGTCTTCATCAGAAGCGACTGACTATGCCAAAAAATTGGGTGAATTTAATGTCGAAGTAGAGTTACTAACTGAAAACTCGGAACTTGCCGGTTCTAAACTGCTCGTAGTTCCTAGTCATTTAGCAAAAGGACTGGAGTTTGACGCTGTCATTATAGCTGCTTTTGACACCCCTTATTACGATACTGTCATTGATCGAAAACTTCTCTATGTTGCATTAACCCGCGCTATGCATGAGCTTTATTTAGTAGGACCTAATAAAAGTGTTTTTCTACTTGAGTAACATGAGGAAATAAGATCGAGGTAGTTTATTAAACGTAAAGGCTATTCAACCTAAAGGTTAGAATAGCCTTTTATTTTCTAGGTGGTACACGGACGAACCCATGCTTTTTTGTCACCTTTTTGGACATAATTTTATAAAGTAAATTTAAGAGTGGTCGTTTCGGTTTCTGTCCAACGTTATTTGAGCTTGGTAATGCAGGCATTCTCATAAAAAATCCCTCCTTTAGTTCTAGTATATTAATGATATTGGGAAATTATTCTCTATCTACAGTTAAAAATTATAAAAGACTATTTATATTTGGATATGAAATCTATTAAATATTTTCTGCAATAGTTTCATTGGACTGAATTTCTCCGCTTATAATTTTATATCTACCTACGAAACGTATAAAAAAAGACATGGTAAATTACCATGCACGTCAATGAGTCACATAATTTATTTTTCACCTTTTTCCTCAAAAAGAGAACCGCCTCATTCTTGAGAGACGGCTCCTTCGTTTTCGTATTCTGAAATTAGTTTTGTAAAGGTTGAAAAGTTATCTAAGTACCTATTTACAATTGACTTTAAAATATCTAAATTAATGGATTCGTAATCATATAATGCAATATGCTTGAACCCATTCGTAATTGTTTTTAACACGGTAACTAACTCTATTGGGAGGATCTTCTTCTCCCCTAAAACATCAAGGGCTTCACTCCGGGTTGTTGCCTGTTCTGATAGTTTCTCCGTTACCACAAACAAGGCAAGTTCTACACTCGTCTCACTGATTCGTTGCATATTTAAAATAATACTATCTTGCTTCGTTTGGTCGATTAAATTCATCAAGTCTTCATCATATACTTCTCGAACACGCTTAACACATTTTTCAATACTCTTTACCTTTGAACGAATGAAGTCTTCCTTTTTCATCACTCAACCTCTTTCTCCAACATTTTTGAAGAAGCAGCATACACGGCAATCCTTGACAAACAGTTACCTGTCCTAAATCCCCTTATATCGTTTATATGATAATGGCCGCACAACTATTCGTTTTGTGATGGAAATGAAGGTCAGTGTCTCTTACGTATTTTTTGCATTCAATGGGAATCTTGCAAATTCCTTATATTTTGGTGACTGATCCAAGTGTGTTTCATAAAGAATAACCTCACTCACTTCAAATTCAAAAGTCTGATGATCCTCGGTTCTAATCGATTTTAGCTTTTCGGAATTAAAAAAGCGTTCTCCTTTGTATTTTCTTGCTAATGTAATATGGGGGCGGAAAGGTTTTTTATCTAATTCAAAGCCTAACTTTAAACATTGGGTAAATACCTTTTTCTGCACTTCCGCTAACGGTTCAGATTCCACTACACCTGCCCAAAATATTCGCGGACTTTTCATTGGCCCAAAAATCCCCAATTTATCGAGTGTTAATGAAAACGACGATAGATCAGATAAAACTGAACTCATTGTTTCAATGGCATCCTGCAACTTTTTCTCTTCTGCATACCCTAAAAATGCAAGTGTAATGTGATAATCTTCAGGATGAACCCATCTCCCAAATTCATAATCACGTTGATTTGACTGAATCCATCCATTTAAAAAGTCCTTCATTTCCTTTGGTAACTTCACTGCAAAGAAATAATGATGTTTAGTTTCCATAATAAACCTCTCTTTACTTGTGACTATCCTTATTTAATTGAAACAGCCACTCCACTTTTGTATCATGATTTGCAACTTTTTAATTAATTATCCATTTCCATATTTACTAACTTTAACATAACCTTAAAATGTCCAACCCTATGAAAATCCGTTATGATAAAGATAGAAAACGAGAGAAGAGAGGTGAAGGGATGGCTGAGGAAAAAAAGGATGAATTCGAGCCGATTGGCGAAGAAGAATTAATTGAACTTGTTCTTGAAGCACAAAAAGAGGCTCTCGAAAAGGCTCGATTAGAACGCCTTGCACGACTTTCCGGCGTCAAACCACGGCCAAAGAAACAGCCCCCCTTTGTCAGGCTCATTGTTTGGCTCATTGCCGGAATGATGGCATTTAGCACCTTTGCCTTCATTTTCCAAATTTACTCGATTCCTGCCGTTGAATTTGTTAAAGTATCGGCGAAGTTATCTACTCGGGAAGATATACAATCATATAAAAAAGCTGTTGTTGAAGTTTCCACAGGTGAAAGTAAAGGAACTGGATTTACTATTTCATCTGACGGGTTAATTGTAACGAATGACCATGTTGTCGATGATGCCCTCACACTTACTGTCATTTTCCCTGATGATGGCATGTACAAAGCTGAGGTTGTTGAGAGTTATCCTGACATCGATTTAGCCCTTTTAAAAATAGATGGTGAGGATCTTCCGTATTTGCAACTTGCAGAATCTCTTGAGGTTACATTGGATGAGGCAGTGCACTTTATCGGAAATCCACTATCTTTTACAGGAATCGCTAATGAAGGGAGAATACTCGAATCTACTAGGTTATCTGACTGGGAGAACAACGTTTACATGATGGATGCACCTGTATATAAAGGAAATAGTGGTAGCCCAGTAATTAATTACGATGGGCTAGTGATTGGTATTGTATTTGCGACAATTAAAGATGACGAGTATGGTCATGTCGGATTGTTTGTACCAGTAGATCTATTAATTAATCGTTTACCAAATAGTGCTACGAACTAGGCCTCTTATCGCAAGTGTTCGTAGCACTTTTCAATTACTTTTTAATCATCAGGACGATTACCCACATAATCATGGAGTATTGAATAGATTGAAACAATTCACCGTCATAAATAAAAAAATAAGATACAAGGAATATACCTATTAACAAAATTAAAGCTTTTACTAACCTCATGATCCCATCTCCTAAGATTCGGTGTATGTAACTTATAAAAGAATACCTTTTATATTATTACTTCACTTTCTATCTTATGAAGAATGGTAAATAGTAAAAAGCACACTAGTATTAGTGTGCTCAGACTGTAGACAAACTCGAAATTTCGAGTTTGCCTACAGTCTTTTTTCTTTTAAAATAAAAGTAATAGTTTTTGAAATAGAGTTAGTTGA
>NZ_JAFBDY010000019.1 GCF_016908465.1 Lysinibacillus composti
TTACAAGAATACATTTACTATTATAATCACAAACGAATGAAGGCAAAATTAAAAGACCTAAGTCCAGTAGAATACCGAACTCAGGTCTTGGAAGCGCCTAACTTTATGTCTAACTTTTTTGGGTCAGATCACATTATACGGGAAGCTTTTTTTTCGGGACGGAGGGACAGGTTCCTCGTCCCATTTTTTTATAATCAGGGAATGAACGACAAATCTAGAACGGAAACAAGAGGAAAAGTCGTTCATCGAGGGTATGAACGACAAAACTAGAAAGGAATCGATATCATGACGATGACTACTAGCAAATCAAACTTCATCCGCATCGGCTATCACCAATAAACTATTTCTAAAGTTTTATAAATTTGACTCCAATAGAAGAACCCAAAACGGGGTACTACCAACAAATATATAATGTTGGTGGTACCCTTTTTAACTTCTAAAACAGCCCACTGTAATATTAACATTAAATCAAACCACTTCTAAATATGTTAATGAAAGCAGTTAAGAGGGAGAATGTACAACCTTGAAACTCGTCTCAATATGTTTATTCATAAGTGTTTCTGCTTTAATTGGATCTCGCTCTTTTAAGGCCTCTAAAATCTGTTCATGATCGTTAATTAAGACAGGGAAACTATACGTATGTCCTTTTAGGAGGCAATTCCGGATATAGAGCACTTTTGTACTGATTACTTCAAATAATTGAATAAGCTGTTTATTTTGTGAAGAAAGTGTAATGGTGTCATGGAATTGTTGATTTAAGCGTGTCAGTTTTTCCGTATTATTTTTTTCTAAGGCTTTTTTAGTATCTTTTATAATTTGTTCGAGATCTTTTAATTGATCATCTGTAATTTTTTGTGCAGCTAGTCTAACCGATAGTAACTCTAAGCTTCTTCTGCATTCATAAATATCTATTATGTCATCTGGACTTGGGTTATAAACAAAGAGGTAACTATCTTTTTGTTCGATCAGCTCATCTTTCGTTAACATTCGAATAGCTTCTCTAACTGTCCCTCTGCTTACTCCTATTTGTTCTGCCAATTTAGATTCAACGAGACGCTCACTAGGTTGAAATTCTCCATTTAAAATTTTTTCTTTGACGATTTGATATACCTGAATATGAAGCGCGTCTGTTTTTTTAATTTCCCTCATTTCATTTCTCCCTTCAATTGTCGTATGTTCCATAGTTGATTCATGATATAAGGTTGATTTCATAACTTTGAAGCATTAACTTGGACTTTGAGTGTCAAATCTCCATTTTAGGAGTCTCTTTATATTAGCGAAATGATAGAAGAATATAAGTTTACTGTTGGTAAATTAATATTAAACTAAATATCTATCAGAAAAAAGCAAAATTTCTAAATTTTTTATACTGTTAACTGTTGACAGTCAACAATGGAGAAGTTAAGATAAAAAAACAGGTTTTCCATTTTCTGAAAATAGAAAACTTGTGAAAAAGCGCTTACATAATACGTTAAATGGAGAAAAATCGAGTGAAAATATTTGAAGGTATTTTATAACTATCTTCCTAGAATATTGGGAACTTGGAGAAATGAAATCATTTAACAAGGGGGTGACCATTCATGGGAATGACAATGTCAGAAAAGATTCTAGCTAAGGCTTCGGGGAAGTCTAGCGTAAAGGCTGGAGAGATCGTTTGGGTAAATGTAGATATTGCCTTAATGCATGATTTATTAGGTCCATGGTTAGTTGACGGAGGTTTTCGTCGTCTAGGAGGAAAACTATTTGATAAGGATAAAGTGGTGGTAGTTTCCGATCACTGTACACCTCCAGCAACAGTTCAACAAGCGGATATTTTAAAATTCACAAGAGATTGGGCACGTAATCACGACCTTCCTTACTATTACGAATTTGAAGGACCTTGTCATCAGGTGATTGTAGAGCATGGTCATGTTCGTCCTGGACGCTTAATTCTAGGTACTGATTCACATACATGTATGGCAGGTGCACTTGGGGCGTTTGCAACTGGGATTGGTTCTACCGAAATGATTGGTGTTCTATTAACAGGTGAAACATGGTTGAAAGTTCCTGAAACAATCAAAGTTGTATGGGATGGAAAGTTAAAAGAAGGCGTATATGCAAAAGATATTGTGTTAAAAACAATTAAGGAACTTGGACATGCCGGCGCAACCTATCAAACAATTGAATTCTCTGGCAGTGCGATTAAAGAATTGTCAATGGATGAAAGATTAGTATTATCGAACATGGCAGTCGAAGCGGGTGCGAAGACTGGTTTAATCGAACCGGATGAAACAGTGGTTGAATACTTACGCTCTAAAGGTGTACAAGATGAAATCGAATTGTTTGCAAGTGATGAAGATGCGGTTTATTCCCATGTGTTACATTTTGATGCTTCTGAATTAGAGCCTCAAGTTGCTTGCCCACACGAGGTAGATAATGTACATCCAGTTAGCGATGTAGAAGGAAAAGCGGTCGATCAAGTGTATTTAGGTTCATGTACAAATGGTCGAATTGGTGATTTGCGAATAGCCGCAGAAATATTAAAAGGAAGAAAAATCGCCAAACATGTCCGCTGTTTAGTTGTACCAGCCTCACAACATGTTTGGATGCAGGCCAATAAAGAAGGAATTTTAACCACGTTAACTGAGGCAGGCTGTATCGTTAATATGCCATCCTGTGGTGCATGTGGCGGGTTCACAAGTGGTGTTATAGGAGCAGGAGAAGTCGTCATGTCTTCATCCAATCGAAATTTTAGAGGACGAATGGGAAGTTCAGACGGTGAAGTGTATCTAGGGTCACCAGCAACTGTTGCAGCAACAGCGATCGAAGGAAAAATAGCGGACCCACGAAAGTATTTGTCGAAGGAGGTCATGCTTTAATGTCATTCGTAATTAGAGGACGAGTATGGAAGTACGGAGATAACATCAATACGGACATTATTTCTCCCGGACAATATATGAGCTATCCAGTTGAAAAGCAAGCTGAGCATGCAATGGAAGCAATTGATGCGGAATTTGCAAAAAAAGTTCAACCGGGTGATGTGATTGTTGCTGGAAATAACTTCGGTTCTGGCTCAAGTAGGGAAACAGCACAAATGGTATTAAAATACCACAAAATAGGGGCTATTGTTGCAAACTCCTTCGCGCGTATTTTTTATCGTAATTCGATTAATGTTGGTCTTCCAGTAGTCGAAATGATCGATACATCCGTCATTGAAGAGGGCGATGAAATCGAAATCAACCTATTGGAAGGAAAAATCATTAACCATACAAAGGGTGAAGAATACGAAGGAACAAAACTGCCTGAGCATTTAATCGAAATGGTAAAAGTCGGTGGTTTGGAACCGTACCTAGCAAAGAAACTAGGAATATCTTAAATTTTCAATAAGTTTAATGAAACTAGTAAAACCTATAACAAATAAGAAAAGCAATTCTTTCATAAACCAGGAGGGCTCGAAATGAGTAAAAATTATCGTGTAGGTCTAATTGTTCCAAGTTCTAATACAACAATGGAAACAGAAATCCCAGCAATGCTTAATAGAAGAATGCAAACAAAACCAGAAGAAACATTTACATTCCACTCTGCTCGTATGCGTATGATGCATGTGAATCCGGAAGAATTAAAGAAAATGGATGTGGATAGTGACCGTTGTGCAGTCGAATTGTCTGACGCTCGCTGTGACGTGTTGGCTTACGCTTGTCTTGTAGCGATTATGTGCCAGGGACCAGGGTATCATGAAATTTCTCAAGAACGTTTAGGTAAAGTGACGGAAGAAAACGGAGGGAAATCTCCAGTTGTAAGTAGTGCAGGTGCATTAATCGAAGGGTTAGAAGCAATCGGTGCCAAAAAAGTATCCATTATCACGCCTTATATGAAGCCGCTTACACAAACGGTGATCGAATATTTAAACGGGGCAGGAATTGAAGTGATTGACTCTATTAGTTTAGAAGTAGCTGATAATCTAGAAGTTGGTCGTTTGGATCCTGAAAATTTAATTGGCATTGCAGATCGACTTAATATTCAAGGTGCAGATGCCGTTGTTTTATCCGCTTGTGTACAAATGCCATCACTGCCAGCTATTCAAAGGGTTCAAGACAGATTAGGGGTACCTGTTTTATCAGCTGGAGTCGCAACAGTTTATAAAATCTTAAAGGAACTAAACCTTTCAACTGAAGTTCCTGAAGCAGGTCATTTGTTATCAGGGAAATTTTAATCGAAACAATTATAAAAAGGAGAGAGACTAATAGATTTAGGGATCTAGAGAAAGCTAGCACTAGTCTCTCGATGTTTCTTGCTCGAATTGTACCATGTTCGATTCTTTATAAACTTTAGAGAATATCAGGTTTGTAAAAAGAGTTCCAATTTATGAGTACATAACAAGTAAGTTTAACGGTTTCTTTATCAATTGGTATATAGCTAGATTGAGAGCTATTACTGTTAACAGTACAAATAACAAATTTATAAAATGAAATGTCGGAATATTCATAATTGAGATTAAGCTTTCCATTTAGTTTCACGGAGAATCATTCACACAAACAGAATCAATAAGGAGGCGAAATATATGAGTTTAGAAATCATCACACTTATCGTGCTTTTAGCAATGTTTATAGTTGGGTCAGTTATTTCAGTAAATATGGGCGTTTTAGGAATGGTAGCTGCCTTTATAGTAGGTACCTATGTTAGTGGATTAGAAGTGGCTGACGTGTTTGCAGCATTCCCAGTTCAAATGTTTATCTTGTTAGCGGGGGTTACCTATTTATTTGCCATTGCATTAAATAATGGAACACTTGATATGATTATATCTGCCGGTTTAAAGCTAGTGAAAGGAAATGTAGGGCTTCTTCCTTGGGTACTATTTTCATTAGCGGCTTTATTATCAGCTGTTGGAGCTTCAACGGTTGCCATTGCACCAATTTTATTCCCAATTGCGATGCGTTTGGCATTTAAACATAAAATTAACCCAATTTTGATGGGGACTTTGATTTCTACCGGAATGTATGCGGGTTCATTCTCACCACTTAATATCTTTGGATTGGTTGTAAAGGGTGTTATGGACACACAAAACATATCCTATTCCCCAATCATGCTGTTAGTTTACTGTTTCATTTTTTACGTATTAATCTCAGTAGTCGTCTTTATTGCATTCGGTGGAATTAAATTAATTAAACTTCATACTAAAGGTGTGATCGGTGGATTAGAAGCAGCTGCTACAGTTGAAAGCGGAGTTACAGGGGCTGCTAATAGTAAAGATGAAAATCCGACTTGGTATAAAATTGTTACACTTTTAGGTATTGGCCTTCTGATTACATTAGCTTTAGCATACGGAATGGATATGGGCTTCGGCGCTCTAATGATTGGACTAGCACTATCATTAATCCGTCCGAAAGATCAATCACAAGTCATTAAACAGATGCCTTGGGGTGTTATGTTAATGATCTGTGGGATTATGACGTATATTGGTGTGATGGACAAAGTAGGAACGATGGATTTCATGACAGATCAAATCGCAAGTGTTGGTAGTCCGACTTTCGCTACATTAATTGCTGCTTATGTGGGTGGAATTATCTCTGCCTTTGCTTCCACAACTGGTTTCTTAACAGCAGTTATTCCATTAGCTGCACCAATTTTACAAGATCCAACGATGTCTTCACTTGGCGTACTTTCTACATTAGCCATTGCAGCAAGTGTGGTTGATATTAGTCCATTCTCTACAAACGGTGCGTTAATCATGGCAAACGTTCAAGGTGTGGAAGAGCGTTCATTCTTTAAAAAGCTATTATTAATCGCAGCATTATTCATCGCATTTGGACCAGGTCTTGCATGGCTTATTTTCACAGTGATGCTGTAACTATATTTAAAATTGAACTTGGGGGAATGTATAAATGAAAGCGGTTGTAATTTCTGATTTTGGCGGTCCTGAAGTGTTAAAGTTAATTGAAATGGAACAACCATCAATTGGATCAAAACAAGTACTAATTAAAGTTGTCTCGACATCGGTCAATTTTGCTGATATCAAAGCAAGATTTGGCCAATATCATGGAACGGGTCAACCACCATTTATCCCTGGATTAGATGCAGCGGGAATTGTTGAAGCAGTTGGCTCGGAAGTTCAAAAAGTAAAAGTGGGGGACAGAGTAATTGCATTCCCTAAAAATGGCTCCTATGCCGAGTATGTTGTCGCAGAAGAAGAGTTAACTTTTGTCCTTCCTGATCAACTAGATTTTGATATTGCAGCGGCTTGTCCGACTGTAGCTTTTACTTCCTATAAGCTTCTAGCAGATGTTGCAAGAGTTCAGGAGGGTGAAACCGTTCTAATTCATGCAGCAGCCGGTGGAATTGGTACTACCGCTATTCAGTTAGCAAAAATCTTAGGAGCAGGCCAAGTAATCGGAACAGTTGGGAATAAATCAAAAATTTCTGCTGCTGTCGATGCTGGTGCAGACCATGTGATTTGCTATGAAACTGAAGACTTTGCTGAAAAAGTTAATGAATTAACTGACGGAAACGGTGCGGATGTGATTTTGGATTCGATCTCCGGATGGGTGACTGAAAAAAGCTTAGATTGCTTAGCTTACTATGGTAGATTAGTAAATTTCGGAATAGCTAATGGTGATGTACCTGGCATTGTGAAAAGTACCGACTTGCATTCTAGCTGCCGTTCTATTTTAGGTTTTAGTTTAGGGACAACCCGTAATCGTCGTCCTCACCTATTACAAGACACGGCCGATAAAGTACTTCCATATTTAGCAGATGGTCGTCTTCAAATGAAAATCGGTGCGCGGTATTCTTTGGAAGAAGCAGCTAAAGCACATGAACTCATTGAATCAAGACAAAGTACGGGTAAAGTGTTGCTAAATGTGAACCCATAAAATTTGTGTAAAAACCACTAGCACTGCGTGAATAGTTTAATACAAGAGCCGTAGATTTTAGTGGCAAGTAGATGGCTTCGGTAATACACCGGAGTCATTTTTTATCGATTCAACTTTAAATCCTCTTAAAAAAGTATAATATTTAGGAAAAATTTTTCGTATGACGTAATTTTATTATGTAAACTATAAATGGTAAAATTTGAGCATCGCAAGTTAATCTTTTATAATGGAGACGAACCAAATAAATGATAATCGGAGGATTTTATGAAACTAGGCGCATTCTCAGTTAGTTTAACGGTGAAAGACATTCATGCATCAAAAGCATTTTATGAAAAGCTTGGATTTACAGAATTAGGTGGGAACATCGAGCAAAATTGGTTAATTTTAAAAAATGGCGATACAGTCATTGGGCTATTCCAAGGAATGTTTGAAAAAAACTTGCTAACATTTAATCCAGGCTGGAATCAAAATGCCGAAAATCTTGACTCTTTCACCGACATACGTGACTTACAAAAACAACTAAAGGAAAATGGAATCAATTTTATTTCGGAAGTAGATGAAACGACAGAGGGACCTGCAAGCTTTATCATTAAAGATCCAGATGGCAACCCAATTTTATTCGATCAACATCGTTAACATAGGTGATAACTGAGGTAAAGAATAGTATTGTTGGAGGAAGGGGACTTTAGCTCTTCTTCTTTTTTTGTTGTTCGAGGTAAAGGGATTGGCTGATTTATTGGAGAAGGCTATTTGCTTAAGGAGATTTTTAGTGAGTTTATAATTATATTATGTAAACTATTATTTTAAAAGATATTGATGAGATAAAGAAAAAAGTTCCCGTTATTTTCTATATAATATGGTTTTTTAAAAACATAAGGGAATTTTCTTCCGTTAATGGATAAAGTGAAGGCTTTAGAAGTTGAAATAAGAGAATAAAATTCCGTTAAGTGCTCTAATCCAGAGGGAGATTTGAAGATTTTGATGAGATAAGGGAAAAAGTTTCCGTTATTTTTCAAATAATATGGTTTTTTTGACAATTAAGGGAATTTTGTTCCGTTAATGATTAAGGTGGTGGCTTTTGAAACTGAAATAAGAGAATAAAATTCCGTTAAGTGCTCTAATCCAGAGGGAGATTTGAAGATTTTGATGAGATAAGGGAAAAAGTTTCCGTTATTTTTCAAATAATATGGTTTTTTTGACAATTAAGGGAATTTTGTTCCGTTAATGATTAAGGTGGTGGCTTTTGAAACTGAAATAAGAGAATAAAATTCCGTTATATGCTCTAAATCAGGAAAAATTTGAACATTTTGATGAGATAAGGGAAAAAGTTTCTGTTAATTTTCATATAATACAGTTTTTTAGAAACATAAGGGAATTTTGTTCCGTTATTGAATAAAGTGGTGGCTTTTGAAGCTGAAATAAGAGAATAAAATTCCTTTATATGCTCTAAATCAGGAAAAATTTGAACATTTTGATGAGATAAGGAAAAAAGTTTCCGTTAATTTTCATATAATACAGTTTTTTAGAAACATAAGGGAATTTTGTTCCGTTATTGAATAAAGTGGCGGCTTTTGAAGCTGAAATAAGAGAATAAAATTCCGTTAATTGCGCCAAATCAGGAAAAATTTGGACATTTTGATGAGATAAGGGAAAAAGTTTCCGTTATTTTTCAAATAATAAGGTTTTTTTGACAATTAAGGGAATTATCTTCCGTTATTGAATAAAGGGGAAGCCTTAGAACCTAAATAAGAGAAATAATTTCGGTTACTTCTTTAAATAAGGCAGATTCCGCTATCTATTGCCGGCACTGCAGTGGCTATTCTTCCCAATAAAAATAACCCGATTGTTATCCCTTTTTTAGAAGGATCCTATTTGGAAAATTATGGACTTATATTTTTGCTCCTGCGTTGAAATAACCTTTGCTCTTCGCAAAAAAACGCGCGACACTATCTTCAAAATGTGTTCTCTGAAAAATGGACTCTACTTTAGATTATTGCTCCTGCGCTGCCATTGCTGCTCGTCGCAAAAAAAGGACCGACTTCCTCTATAAAAGAAGGTTTTTTCTAAAGAATTTTTGCAGTACTATTAATTATTGCTCCTGCGCCGCAATGTTGCTCGTCGCAAAAAAAGGACCGACTTCCTCTATAAAAGAAGTTTTTTCTACAGAATTATTGCAGTACTATTGATTATTGCTCCTGCGCCGCGGTAGCTGCTCGTCGCAATAAAAAATAACCCGATAACTACTTCTATTCAAAGGGAGATTACCTTAAGAAATATAAACTACTTTAGATTATTGCTCCTGCGCCGCAATGTTGCTCGTCGCAATAAAAAATAACCCGACTACTACTACTATTCAAAGGGAGATTACCTTAAGAAATATAAACTACTTTAGATTATTGCTCCTGCGCTGCGGTAGCTGCTCGTCGCAAAAAAATGGACCGACTTAAAGAGTCGGTCCATTTTCTTATTGATGCTTTCTTTGGAAATCTAACATGAAGTTTGCTAGTGCTTGGCAAGCTTCGAATGGTACTGCATTGTAAGTTGATGCACGGCAACCACCAACTGAACGGTGACCGTTTAATCCAACAAATCCAGCTGCTTTTGCTTCAGCTAAGAATTGTTTTTCTAATTCTTCGTCAGCTACACGGAATGTGATGTTCATTAAAGAACGGCTATCTTCCGTTGCATGTCCTGTAAAGAAGCCATTGCTGTTGTCGATCACATCATATATGACTTTTGCTTTTTCTACATTTTGTTTTTCGATTGCTTCTAGGCCACCTTTTTCTTCAACCCAACGTAACACCTCGCCTAACATGTAAATACCAAATGTTGGAGGTGTGTTGTATAAAGAGTTTGAATCGGCGTGTGTTGTGTATTTTAACATTGTCGGAATATTTGTATTAGCTTTTTCAAGTAAGTCTTTACGGATGATGACAACCGTCACACCTGATGGACCTAAGTTTTTTTGAGCACCTGCATAAATGATGCCGAATTTACTCACATCAACAGGGCGAGAAAGAATGTCACTAGACATATCTGCCACTAAAGGAACATCGCCAGTTTCAGGGAATTCTTTCCATTGTGTACCGTAAATTGTGTTATTAGAAGTAACATGAACATAAGCATCATCTGCATTGAACCCGATTTCACTTAAAGCCGGGATGTTGCGATATTTATTTTCTTTTGTACTAGCAGCTTCCACTGGAGTACCAAATAGTTTTGCTTCTTTTAATGCTTTTTCAGACCAAGAGCCAGTTAAAACATAACTTGCTTTTTGTCCTTCAGATAAGAAGTTCATTGGCACCATTGTAAATTGTAAACTTGCGCCACCTTGTAAGAATAATACTTCATAGTTTTCTGGAATAGAAAAAAGCTTACGTAAACGAGCGATTGCACTATTATGTACTTCTTCGTAATTTGCACTACGGTGACTCATTTCCATGATGGACATGCCAGCACCTTGGAAGTTTACGATTTCTTGTTGTGCTTTTTCAAGAACCTCAAGTGGTAGTGCAGATGGGCCTGCGTTAAAATTGTATGCACGTTGATTTGTCAAATTAATCACTCCTTGTACTAGTCGAAAAATATCGAATTACTCTATTTGATTATATACTTTTTTAGATAGAATTGGTTCAATTTTTCAATAATATAATGAATTTTGCAATTAATTTGAATAAAAACGCTTTCTTTTCGCGTATATGAGAAAAGAAAGGGGAAATTGAGATTATAGTATCCCACATTTAATAGATAAAGACGAACAAATTGTCATATTAGACCAGGTCATCGATAGGAAATACGAATATTGAGAATGAAATTAAAAAGGGATTGATTCATCGTTCGTGTTTTTATCTAAAAAATAAGTGGTTTCACATAATTGATAAAATCTCGAAATCTGAATCCTATAGAAAAAGGAATTTTACATTTTCTATTGAAATAGTAATTAGGAATAGACTAAGTAATAATTTAGAAAGAGGTGAACGGTCATGACATATTTAATATCATTATTATTTTATGTTGTACCCGCCCTGATCCTTTTGTGGTTTATGGTGAATATCGTATCATCGCAAAGAGAACGAAATAAAATATTAAGAGAAATTGCAGAAAAGCTAGATCATATAAGCAAAAAAGCTGACTGGGATAAAAAAGGGGAATAGTTTCATGTGTTTAGTTAATTTTAATTTTCAACAACATTCGAAATATAAGCTAATTGTAGTCGCTAATCGAGATGAAGAATATGGACGCCCGACGCAAGCAGCGCATTTTTGGGAAGACGAGCCGAACCTATTAGCCGGAAGGGATTTATTACAGAAGGGGACATGGCTGGGCATTTCAAAAAATGGACGTTTTGCGGCTTTAACGAATTACCGTGACCCAAGTGAACCACCTAGACCATTTTCGCGAGGGGATCTTGTGCGAAATTTTTTAACAATTGATCAAACAGCCGCCTCTTACATTAGTGAACTCAGACAAAAAAGAGAGCTTTACGGTGGATATAATCTGATCGTTGGAAATGGTGAAGAACTCATCCATTACAATAATGTTTTAGATGAAACAAATATCATCACACCAGGCGCACATAGTGTAAGCAATGCCTCACTTAATTCCCCTTGGCCTAAAGTAACAAAGGGAAGAACAAGATTACAAAAGTATATCGATACACATCCTGAGGAAGTTCAAATTGAAGAATTATTTTCGTTTTTATTAGACCGCGAACAAGCACCAGATGCTGAATTGCCATCTACAGGCGTTGGGATTGAAATGGAACGTAATCTATCTTCATTATTTATTCAAATTCCTGACTATGGGACACGATCATCGACAGTTGTTTTAATCGATCAACAAAATAACGTGACCTTTGTAGAACGTACATATATTGAAGGGGAGTTTGACTCAGAAAAACAATTTTCATTTCAGGTGTAACAAGAAAGGACTGCTTCTGAATGAGTTTCAGAACAGTCCTTTTCGCCAATTTAAAAACTATTAAATAGTTTGGCTCCTGGGGTTAACTCGGCGCATAAAAAAGCCTTGGACACATTAGGATGAAGAGGAAAATCACCCATGCGAACTAAAAATCCCCCACAAGCATCCAAAATCCTCTTTATTCTGGGTACGTCATCCCCGAGCGTAAACCCCGTCTCAAAAATTGCCTCTCAAGTAAGCAACTTATGCCATTTCCGTATAGTCTTTTGATTTTGTTAAAACATACGTCAAACTAAATACCCCTAGTAAACTAATCACACTCGCTACAAGTAAGTCATCACTGTATTCAATGAATTTAAACCCTAGTGTGAGCGATATACCATCTTCAGACCCATTTGGTAAGTAATAAAGATAATGATCCACCATTAAATCGATACTGCAAAGAATATAACAAAAAACGAAGCCCATCATAGCGGTTATGCCGTATTGCTTCCAATTTTGATTTTGGCCGCTTATTAACTGATAGTACAAAGAAAAAATCGTAATGGCTACGATAATGGTTGCAAGTTCAAACCAATCAACATACAAAGATTTTGTAATAGCTAATACCAATAATAATGTAATCGAAGTTCCAATTAATATGGATTTATTCACTCGGGATCATCTCCTTGCTAGTTTTGGTATTTCTACTATTCTTCTATTTACAGAAGATTCCCTTTATTTCATACGAAAAAACGTTCGACAGTGTTCGTAGATGTTTGTCATCGAATGATTATTATTAGATACTTTAGCCTAGTTCGCAGTTGTGGTTTTGTCGAAAAGATGGTGTAAATAGTTCGAGAAAATGGTGGAATAAATAATGAAATAAATAAGGTAAAACGGATTTCCAGATAAGAAAATAAAAAATTGTTGTTATCTAAACGAATGTCACTATTTTGTTGCCACCTTTTGCATTTACTAGTGTAGTAATGGCTGTAGGCTTTAGAAGCTAGTCAGTGGAAATTTTTTTCCGAAATCTCCACACCTGTCCATTACCACAGGAAGGAAACGCCATAAACTATAATATATCTTGAATGAAGGGGGTTAGAATTATGGGATACTCTAACGTTGGTGGAGCAGGCGGTTACGGATGTAACGGATTCGCATTATTAGTAGTCCTTTTCATCCTATTAATTATCGTTGGTACACATTTCAGCAATAAAGGCTACTACTAATTTATACTAACTTAAACAGCATATAACGTTTAAATGGATTCTAGAGTTTAGGCTCTAGAATCCGTTTTTTGGTAAGTCTAAATCATTCCACAATTCACCCTTTTCTCTTATAATAAAAATAGTATTGAAGAAAAGGGGATTTTTGACATGGATTTAGGTTTGAAGGACAAAGTAGCAGTCATCACCGGTGCTAGTAAAGGAATTGGCCTTTACTCTGCTTTACAATTAGTAAAAGAAGGCGCAAAAGTAGCAATTGCAGCACGAGATGAAGAAACATTAAAAGAAGCACAAGAATTTATCCAACAGCAAACTGGCGAGAAAATATTCACCATTTCTGCCGATGTTTCAACAGAAGAAGAGTGTAAAAAAGTCATTGAGAAAACCGTTGAACATTTTGGACAATTAAATATTGTCATTAATAATGTCGGAACGTCTTCTGCAAATTCATTTGAAGATGTCGAAACAGAACTTTGGCACTCCGATCTAAATTTAAAATTATTTAGCGCGATCCACTGTTCGAAATATGCTTTACCCTATTTAAAAGAACAAAAGGGTGGGGCCATTTTAAATGTCACAGCAGTGCTAGCTAAAACGCCCCCAGCTTCAAGTTTACCAACAACTGTGAGTCGTTCAGCTGGACTAGCCTTAACAAAAGCGATGAGTAAAGATTTAGGAAAATACAATATTCGTGTAAATACAGTGTGTATCGGACTAATTCGTAGTCACCAACTCGAAGCGAAAAGTCAAAGAGAAATGCCAGGAGCGACTTGGGAAGAGTACTCAGCAGAAGTTGGGAAAACCATCCCACTTGGACGCATCGGAAATACAGAAGAAGCAGCCAATGTAATTACATTTTTAGTATCAGATGCTGCGTCCTACGTATCAGGCACTAGCGTCAATATTGATGGTGGTTCAGGAAATGCCCTTTAATTAGTATTAAAGAGGCCTGGACATAAGTAGAATTTTTAAGGAAAGCCACTATTTTTTTTAGTAAGATATTGATATTTTATAGTTTGAGAGCAATAAGTGTTAGCCATTCTCCGAAAAAACGCGGCCTACCACTGTAAGCCGCGCCAGTTTCCGGAAAGTTTAGAATGACAAATTTTATGTGAGCGGACCTTGCACAAAGCCGGGGGCAAAAACGCCACGTCCGCATGTCTTGCCCCCATGACCAAGCACGCGCGCGGCCTCAGAGACAAGTCGTAAAGACACGTACCACGTGGCTTTGCGGCTTGTGTGGGGAGCGAAAGCGCCACGTCCGCATGTCTCGCTCCCATGACCAACGTCGTGTTGGCCTCTTAGTCCGCTCTCACCAGATACTTTATAAGACTCATTATTAGAATTAACAGAAAAAAAACATCAGTTTTCTCTTTTTGAGAAACTGATGTTTTTTGGATTTGTCCCTACCTCTTTTTCATTTTTCGCTTCTCATATTTGAATCCACTACCAACTTATAGTTAAATGAAAATCAAGTGAAACTTTTTCACACCCTATTTCGTATGTAAATTAAGATCATACCAATGTACTTATAAACAACACAGGTCATCCTGTTACATAGATTTTCACAATTGAACGGAGGATTTCCATGTCAGAAATGAAAAACCCATTATTCGACGATTTAGAAACACGAAACAAAGAACAAACAACGAGTGATTTAGTCGCGCAACCTGAGCCAAAACAATTGGTTTCAACAGAAGAAATGTCTCAAATTCGAAAACGACAACTTGCCTTAAAAGAAGAACCACAAGTACAGGAGCTTGCCAAAAAAATTGATCCAAAAAATCAAATTGCAGTACTCGAATTTGGGAAAGAGACAGCAAAAGGAATTTCCACCTTCTCTGATAAAATGCTGGCCACAATTAAATCAAGTAAACTTGAAAAATCAAGTGCACTCATCAATAACTTGAATAAAATTATGGACCGTTTTGATCCACAAGATTTTAAAGAAGAGAAGAAAGGGATTCTATCGAAAATTTTCGGAAAAGGTAAAGAAAAACTTGAACGTCTACTTTCCAAATATGACACGATGAATAAGGAAGTAGATAACATATATAACGAAATACAAAAGTATGAGTTTGAAATGAAAAAGAACACGATGGAACTTGAGCAAATGTACGATCAAAACTTGGAATACTTCCAAAGTTTAAGTGAGCATGTTGCGGCAATTGAGGTAAAGCTAGACCAATTACACAGCCAAATACCTCAGGTTGAGGCAAGAGCCAATGAAGGGGACCAAGAAGCGATTATGGAACTCGAATCGTTACGTACGGTTATGGAGTTGCTAGAGCAACGTCGCTACGATTTAGAAATGGCGCAACAAGTATCATTCCAATCCGCACCTCAAATTCGAATGATTCAACAAGGGAACAATCACTTAATTGGTAAAATTAACTCTGCCTTTGTCACAACCATTCCTATTTTTAAGCAAGGATTAGTTCATGCAGTGACAATCCAACGTCAAAAACTCGTAGCAGATTCAATGAATGAATTAGATAAACGAACAAACGAAATGCTCGTCCGTAATGCAGAAAATATCCGTAAAAATAGTGTGGATATAGCACGAACAGCTGGGAACCCAAGCATTAAAATCGAAACCATTGAAACGACTTGGCAAACGATTATGGCAGGAATTGAAGAAACAAAACAAATCCAAGCTGAAACGATTGCAAACCGCGAAGAAGGTCGTAAACGTATTGAACAATTGCAGCTGGAATATGAGAAATTAAAACGGGTTTAACATGCACCCCCATCTTTTTAAGTAGAGAAAAAATCCGAATAGGAAAAAGAAAAATAGATTACCCGGCAAAAGTCAGGTAATCTATTTTTTCATTTTGCAAAGCTTCTAATTAGAAACCAAAACCTCTTCTTCGAATTGGATGGCAGTTTGGATTTGGGTTTTCAGGAGTCCCGCAATTTCTATTTGTTTCTGTAAATTCGTTTACAGTTGATTGTGTAACCGGGAAGTAATGTTCATTATGTCGTACATGACGGTTAATAGTTGTGATATGCGTTGGATGGATATGTGGTACTACTGTATGAAATATGTTAGTGCGAACGACGTGTTGAGTTGGTGATACATGTGCTGGTGCGATTTGAGTAGGATGTACATTAGGAGGACAACAAATTGGGCACTTACAACGATTAGAATGACCGATATTTCTGTTAAACATAGTTGTGCACCTCCTTCTATTAGAATGACCTTGCATTATTACTATATGTTCTGCTAAATAGAGTGAATAGTTAGATACCTAATTTTCCATACAAAAAGGAAAAATAGAGTGTATTTGTAAAATAATAGACTAACTTCATAGGTTAAATTTCTTAAGTGAAATGACTAAAGGGAGTAAGTGCATGGGTCAAGAATCCGTCTCATTATCTCTTCTAGTCTTGTAGTCCTCGGAACCAAATTAATTGAAATTAGTGGAATGAAAATGGAGGCTGGGACAAATCAAAAAACTTGCTGTTAATTCTAATAATAAATCCAATTAACTATCCGGTGAGAGCGGACTAAGCACACAAGCCGCAAAGCCACGTTGTACGTGTCTTTACGACTTGTCTTTGTGCTTTGTGTAAGGTCCGCTCACATAAAATTTGTCCTTCTAAACTTTCCGGAAACTGGCGCGGCTTACAGTGGTAGGCCGCGTTTTTTCGGAGAATGGCTAACACTTATTGCTCTCAATCTAAAAATTATCAATATCTTATTAAAGATAATAGACGCTATCCTTAAAATCTGTACTTTTGTCCGGGCCTCTTTTTAAATAGAGAATTAAGCATCATTTCGCATATGAAAACAAATATAAATCTTCTCGAAAAGAAAAAAGATTACCTATGTCAACATGATCATAGGTAATCTTTTTGATTATTTTACCAGTGTCTTCTTCCTTTATGGCAGTGTCTCATATGTTGACCATATGGTGCGCCACAGCAAGGAGATTGAGCGCCACCTACCATACCCGGTGCTCCGCCGTATGGAGATTGTACGCCGCCAACCATACCTGGTGCTTCGCCGTATGGAGATTGAGCGCCACCTACCATACCTGGTGCTCCGCCGTATGGAGATTGAGCGCCGCCAACCATACCTGGTATTCCACGGTTTGGAGATTGAGCGCCGCCAACCATACCTGGTGCTCCGCCGTATGGAGATTGTGCACCACCTACCATATTAGGTCCATTAAATCGGCTACTTTCCTGTTGGAATTCATTTACAGTTGATTGTGTAACAGGGAAGAAGTGCTCGTTGCGTCGAACATGGCGATTTACATTTGTGATATGAGTAGGATGAACATTTGGTACAACTGTAGGGAAAATATTAGTACGAACAACTTCTTGAGTCGGTGATACTTGTGCTGGTGCCACTTGAGTAGGGAATACTTTTGGTGGACAACAGATTGGGTTATTGCAATGATGATGATGTTTTCTTCTATTAAACATTCAAAATTCCTCCTTTCGCTTGGTAATAAGCTAACAATAATAATATATGAGCATTTAAATGGTGCTCCTAGTTGTATACCTATTTGAGAAATAATAAAAAAGAATAAATCGCCAAGTAGGGAGGATCTTCGTTTGAATATTATCATTAATAAAACATTTAACTCGTAAAAATTAACTTTGTGTGAATTCAAAATATTTATCGTTGAAAAACTGAATGAATTCCTTTACAATTAATTCATACTAAACGAATAGGTTTTAATGGAATACAAATAAGGATGGTGCACTAATGATGGCAAACCTTTTAAATGAAACAAAACAATATTTGGATGTAGTTAATAAACAGCCATCACTCCATACGATGACACCGGTAGAAGTACGAGAACTACGTGCAGGGCAACCAAAACCGCTAAACAATAAAACACAAGTAAAAAATATAGAAGATCAACTGATTGAAGTTCGTGATGGAGCGTCTATCAAAATTCGAATCTACTCCCCAAAAGGAAAAGGACCGTTTCCAATTATCATTTATTACCACGGTGGAGGATGGGTTTTAAATAGCATTGAAACGTGCCACGAGTCTTGTCAATTGTTAGCAGCTAAAACGAATTCTATCGTCGTTTCGGTTGATTATCGATTAGCACCCGAATTTCCATTTCCAACGCCAGTATATGATGCGTATGATGCTTTTCTTTGGACAGTGAAAAATGTTGGAGAATTAAACGGTGTTGAGAATCAAATCACAGTAGCGGGTGATAGTGCAGGTGCTAACTTAGCGACTGTTGTATCAATGATGAGTCGAGATTTAAATGGCCCTACAATTGCTTCCCAATTTTTGCTATATCCCGTAACGGATTTAACGTATAATACACCTTCATATAACGAATTTGCTGAAGGATTTGGCCTGGAAAAGAAGGATATGGAATGGTTTGGCCATTATTACTTGCAACAAGAAACTGAAAAACAAAATCCCTATGTAGCACCATTAAGAGCTGAACATTTAAATAATCTACCACCTGCCTTCATAAAAGTCGCAGAAAATGATGTATTACGTGATGAAGGCATTGCTTATGCAAAGCGTTTATCTTATTCAAACGTAACGGTTCAGTTAGAAACAGCAAAAGGGCTCATTCATAGCTTCTTTACGAAAAATGAAGTATTCAGTGAGTATATCGAAAAAACAATTGATCAATTTCATGAGTTTCGAAAAATGAATCATTAACAAAGTAGGTGCACAAGTTGTGTACCTTTTTTTATTATGTACGCGTATGATGTTCCAATAAAAGTGAGAAGATGGTGATAAGGGAGTGTTCTAAATGAAATGGCTCGTGTACTTTATTTTTATCATATTATATATCATGGTCACATTTTTTGGATTAGGCCCTGTGTTAATGGCAGATGGTTCATCACAGGAACGATTCATTACCTTTGTGGTTGTTGTCATCATCTATATCGTTATTACATTCTTCCTATTGTTATGGAGGAAAAAAGTGAATAAGAAAAAATAACCTAAAAGATTGCACATGTCTTTTAGGTTTTTATTTTTCAAAAAATATGTCTCTTATTTCTTCATAAATCCATATATAACGATTGGAGCGAGGGGTGTTAACGTTAGGAGAGGTTCGATGATTTAAAGAGAGTTAATCATATAAAACTACAAAGATAACAAAACCATTTTAATAGCCCGACTCAAGTGTTTAGCGAAACATACTATATAAATAGTTCGCTCTGGAAAAATAGAGTTATAGTTTCAAAATAAGAAATGGAGGCCAAAAGGATGAGTCAAATAACCATTAGTCCCGGGCATTACGGGCCAGGAACCGCCGCTCGAGATTTAATTGATGAAGGTACGGAAACTCGAAAAGTAGTGGATCGTGTCGTTGAGCTTTTGAAAAATGAAAAAATTGCGGTGAACAAAGTAGTCGACACACAATCGACGAGTCAATCACAGAACTTAAATTATTTAGTATCTGCGCACAATCGTACTCAAAGAAAGCTAGATGTCAGTATCCATTTTAATTCATCTGGCGAAAGGACTACTAAAGGGTTAGGGACAGAAGTGTTGTATGTCAATGAAAACTTAAAAGACTTTGCAAGTAAAGTTAGCAAAGCAATCTCTGTAGCAAGTGGGTTAAAAAACCGTGGAAGAAAGAAGCGAACTGAATTATTCTTCTTAAACAATACAGAAGAACCCGCTATTTTGATTGAAGTATGTTTTGTCAATTCAACTGTCGATGTCAACTTGTATCATACTCAATTTGAGAAAATATGCCGAGCCATTGCCGACGAGTTGATTCGTTTTGTTAAACCGAATTACGAACCAAAACCTGCAAAATCTCCACAACAAAATGTATCAGACGGGGGAAATTATTCATTACCACAAATTCATAAGTCAGGGGGAGTGGTAGGCGGATTTACGAGTCCATCTTTAGTTAGTCGTCTGGAGGCAATCCTACAAAATGAAAAATTACTCCAAGACATCCTCCAAAAAGGTGTGGATGAAAAAGTCTTCATGGCCAGCTGGTTAGACAAATTAAAGGCTGGCACACTAACTACAAGCGATTTACTCGGCCTTTGCGCTTTAATTGTGGAGAAAGAATTGAGTGGGACATAGGGATTTTCCCTTATCCCACTCAATTCTTTCGTGAATGTAGAAACTTTTCGCCCCTTTATCCGTATAACAAGTAGTAGCTATATAAATAGTAAAAAGAGTACGTTGAAAGGAGTTGCGTCATGACGTTAGCAATAGAACATGTTGTCAAGCGGTACAAAGACTTCACCGCGGTGAAAGACCTTAATTTTACTATCGATCAAGGGGAAATTTTCGGCCTAATAGGGCAAAATGGTGCTGGGAAAACTACTACTTTTCGTATGATCTTAAATTTACAAGAACCCACGAGTGGAAAGATTACATGGGATGGTTCTCCAATCAATTCTATTAATCGTGATTGGCTTGGCTATTTACCAGAGGAGCGCGGGATTTTCCCTCAAATGAAAGTAGAAGAGCAGCTATACTTTTTCGGAAAACTTCGAGGAATGAAGCAAGAAGAAATAAAAAAAGAAGTCGATTTCTGGATTCATCGCTTTGAATTAGATGAAAAACGACATGATAAAGCCGAAACATTATCAAAAGGGAATCAACAAAAAGTGCAGCTCATTGCGAGTTTTATTCATAAACCAAAGTTTTTAATATTAGATGAACCCTTTAGCGGACTTGACCCGGTAAATCGAGATTTACTGAAGGATGCCATTCTCTTATTAAAAGAACAAGGGATGACCATTCTTTTCTCAAGTCACCAAATGGATAATGTGGAGGAACTTTGTGATCATTTATGCCTATTAAAACGGGGTGTTTCCTTATTTTCAGGTAGCTTATTAGATTTGAAAAAGCAATATGGAAAAACGAAATTAACGATCCGTACTGACATGCAAAAAGAAGAGCTTGTAAAAATGGTAGGCGTAAAGGAAGTCAAACAGGAACGCGATGAATACGTCCTAACATTAATCGATGAATCTTTCGCAAAAGGCATTTTTGATGTCGTAGCAAAAGGACAATTTATTGAAAAATTCAGTCTCGATTATTTATCTTTAGATGAAATATTTAAAGATCAGGTAGGTGGCGACAATGAATAAACTTGGGATTTTAGTTAGTCAATTATATAAACAAAAGATTCGTTCTAAGTCATTTATTTTGATGACACTTTTATACATAGCGATCATCTCTGTAGTGATGTTCTGGACTGAGATTTCTTCCCTATTTAAAGGAGAAGATGAGGCACTGCAAATTGCTTTAATAAAAGAAACAGATGTTAATTTAGGACAAATCTTTGTATCCAATGAAGAGATTGAATTCTCCTACCATACAAAAGATGTTAAAACAAACATGTATGAACAAGTTAAAGATGGAACGTTAGATGCTGTTATTGTCTTTTCTGATGAAAATAAAAATTTAAAAGCAGAAATTGCAACTTTTTCACCGCTTGAACTTAATGATCAATCGGAAATCTCGTCATTAATCCAATATGCGGGAAAAATTTATGCGATTCAATCGATGAATTTATCAGCACAGGAAGCAGAGCAAATTTTAAACTCTGAACCGATTATCACATCAATCAGTCTAAATGAAGCAGGCACTGAGGGGAAAAGTGAGGATCAAAAACAATCAGGGATATGGGTATCCTATCTTGTAGGTATTGTCATTTACTTCTTTATCTCTGCCTTCCTATCAATGATTACGACGGATGTAGCATCGGAAAAAGGGTCTCGAGCATTAGAAATGTTACTCGTTAGTGTGAAACCGAGCACCCATTTCCAATCAAAACTATTCGGGGTATTCTTACTCGCTTTAACTCAATTTGCGATTTTATTCGGAGTGATTTTTGCTCTCCTTCGCTTTACGGATGGCGGCACAAAATGGGATATGGTCACATCTCTGGTCCAAGATCTATCCTATTCTTATGTGTTCTACGTGATTGTGTTTTTATTCTTAACGATTTTCTTGTTCTTAATTATCGGTGCACTATTCGGGTCACTTGTTTCTAAAGTTGAGGAAGCCGGTCAAGTGATGATGCCTGCTATTATGATTACACTTGTTGGATTTTACGTCATGATTTCAGGGATGGCAAATCCAGATACGTTGTTAATAAAAATCTTCTCATATATTCCTTTAACTTCAGGAATGGTTATGCCAATGCGAATTGCAGCAACTGATCTTAATACAATAGAGCCGATCATCTCACTTATTTTACTCATTGTAACGGTGATTGCCTTCTATACGCTGAGCCTATCCTTCTATAAACGAAGCGTTTTAACGTATAGCTCAGGTGGCGTTATTCAAAAAATTAAATCGGTCTTAAAATTTACTACGTAATTATTGAATGAAATGGAAGGGGGCGCCGAATCGGTTCGGTCGCCCCTTTAATATTGACAAAAAGTCGGTGTCTCACCTTAACACCAACTCCACAAAAGTGGGACGAGTAACCATCCTCATATCCCTAATCTATTAATTCACGGTTAACAAATTCACTTGAACATGTTTGGATTTCACTAAAAGGTTTAGTCGAAACAAAAATAGAGTTTTTAGTTGTTTGAAGCGAATAAAAACTTTCAGGATAATCTACAACACATCCATCCATTCCCACAGGTATTAGAAGGATTATTTCAATAAAGGATTCATCTAGCACGATATTTTTTAACATGAAATAGGGAGTACTAAAATAGTACCCTTCTTTTGTTCTGCCTAGCGCTATAAATGGTTTTGTAGAATTTGTCATTAACATAAAAGGAATAGAATAACATTTATTGATTTCTTCTAATGGGCGTTTTTCAAATAAATGTTCATTTATTTCCATTTTAAGTTACGTCCCTTCAACTTGTTGCATTATAAGGGGGTAATGTGAAATTCTATCTGTGAAGCTGCATCTATTGCATTCTTTTTCGCTTCGTCTTTTGTTTTGCCCTTTGCTAATACATATCCATATCGATCTCCCATTGATAAAGGAGGTGATAAGATTTTTCCCTTTTTTGGTTTGATAAACACCTTTAAAACCCCTTGCTGCTCCAGAGCAGTCTGTTTACCATCGACTTTCATTAATTCTCCATATTGATCAACAGTTAGATAATGCGCATATACCGTTTCTTCTTTTGTCCTATGAAGCGTTGGTGCGTTACCAAGATACACATTTAGAATTTGTTCTGCATAGTTAAATCCATATGCCTCTTGAATTAAATCGTTCATCACCCCACCTGAAATACGGGGATTTGCTTCAATTAATTTCCAACTATTTTGGACATATCGCATCTCCAAATGACAGTTCCCATTCTCTAAACCAAATGTTTGGATGATATCATTAGCCGTCTGAATAAGGGAATCTTTATACGTATTTTCTAATGCATTAGGAGAAATGCTATATCCCGTTACAATAAATTTTTCAGTTTTAGTTATTTCTTGTTCCACGATTGTGGCTATTTGAATGTTTCCTTGATGAACAATTGCCTCCACAATGACTTGTGGACCACTTAGATACTCTTCTATTAATAAGTCATCATCAAAACGAGTTCTTAAAAAATGGATTCGATTTCTAAGTTGAGCTCGATTTTTAATCAAATAAACATGCTTAGACCCACACGATTTTGGCAATTTCAATATGAGAGGAAAATTATTTTTTACATTCTTAAAAAAATGCCTTAAGGAAGCTTCATAAGGTAAAATATCAAAAAATGGAGAAAAGGGTTGATTTTGTAGTTGGTTTCGTGTTAGCAATTTATCTTCCATTACTTTAAATGCATCGACTGAAAGATTGGTTCCACATAATTCATTTGAAAAGCTTGCTGCGAGGTAAACATAGGAATCAATAAAACTGATTAAACAGACTACGTGTTCATTTTGCTGAATTTGTGCAATCGTTTCCCGAATGTGATCTAGTTCGTCAAAATCCACAAAATGAAATTCGTCTATTTCAATAAATTCGTCCTTTTCGTCTAAAATTCTTTTATTGGAAGTTAGTAAGTGCACTTTAAATCCAAGGCTTTTTGCAGCTATAATTCCTTCTCTTGAGGATCCAGATTTGTATGTTTCAAAAAAAATAATGGATTTCACTTTGGCGACACTCCACTACTAAAAAATCTTGATAGGGGTTTTCCGAAGTAATATTTAAAGTATGAAACTAAAGGTAGGGGAGAATTAACTAAATGATATATGACTGCAGATTTTGGATTTTTACATAATATTACTTCTTTTTTTCATTAATATATGAATGAATGGTGAAAGTGGTACATATTTAGGCCAGTAATACGCCGATTCACTAAAAACTACTTTTCCGGGAATAAAAAAGGTTTTAAATCCAGCAGCTTATGCGTATGAAATAAATCCAGTGTAAGGATGTTGCCGGTAATAAGCGTCCTAGAAATAAAATATTTTCCCATTATTTAATCATGCTTCGATTTAAATGAAATCTAATTTCTTTAGCTGCATTTTTAGCGTTTTCTTTCGCCAGTTCTGATGTATCCCCGGTAGCAATAACATAGCCGTATCGCTGACCCATAGATTTAGGTGGAGATAAAAATGTACCTTTTTTAGGTTTTATATAAACTTCTTCTACACCCGGACAAAGTAAAGCACGTTTTTTACCTGTTACTTTTTCTAAAATGCCGCTAGTAGAAACAAAGATATATTTTGTAAATAAATGTTTTTCCCATTTACGTGTTAAGTTCGGCTCCATTCCAAGTTGAATTTTTAATGTTTCTTCAACTAAATTTATGCCATATGCAATGTCAATCATTCTATTCATTGCTGCACCTGAGATTCTAGGATTGATTTCAATGAGTTTAACCTCGTTTTCTACAATTCTTATTTCTAAATGACAAGCACCCGTTTTTAACTCGAGGGTTTCAATGATGTTTTTGACTGCTCCTTCAATCGTTTCAAAAAAATCTTGATCGATCTCATTCAATAAGTTATACCCAGTAATAATAAAACGTTCTAAATTAACTAACTCTTGTTGGAAAATAGCTAGAATATGAATTTCTTCATTTACAACAACTGTTTCTACTAGGTATTGTGGGCCGTCAAGATATTCTTCTATTAAAATCATTACATCGGGATATCTTCTAGTTAGTAATTTGACACTTTTTCTGAGCTCACGATCATTTTCTACTTTGAACACGTCCCTTGAAGCGGTAGAAAAAGGGGATTTGATCATTAGTGGATAAGAAAGATGTTCTGTAATAGTAGAAATAGATTCTTCAAATTCCGTTCCATTTAACTTAATAAACTTAGGCGTGCAGGGTAAGTCCTTTAATAATTCTCTTGTTAAGGTTTTATCTTCCATTGCTTTTATGGCATTGAGTGACAGGCATCCATTACAATATTCTTCATGCAGTTCAACTGCTAAAGACACAAAAGGATCGACAAAGCTCACAATGCCTTCGATGAGTAACCCTTGCCTTTGGTTACTTTCAATGGTCTTTTTTATTTCTTGTAGATTTGTTAAATCAACTAAAATCATTCTGTGAACGTCTGGAAAGTTAACTCTTTGCTTGATGAAGTTCTTACTGTTCGTTAAAAGTACAGTAAAATAGCCTAGTTTTTCGGCGGCTTTAATTGCTTCTCTACTTGAGCCTGATTTTGTTGTGTGAAGGAAGATGATAGTTCTCAAGATAATTTTCCCTCTTTCTTTATTAAATATTGTATTAGCACGATTGTCTTTTATCGCGCATTACGGCATGTCGACGAAAAACGTCACATCCATGTGGCAACGTCGAAACTAGCACGTACTATGCGTCATAAGACTCACCTTTATTGTTATACTATTTATTATGGATGGAAATGAATGGTTGATTGTCATGAATAACCCAAATAAATTAGGAATATTGAATTATAAAAATTGGAAAATAGTAGGGGAGTGTCGTGTGGAAATGAACGAAACAATCTTAAACTTTCTTAACATGAAAATGTATAGAATTGTTTACATTTCACGAAAAAGTGGTAAGTTGACATTTTAAGTGATTTTCATAAGAGAATCGAGGGCATGGAGATCGATGGTACAAAAAAGGAACAAAATCTAACTAAATTTTCTAAATTTAAATGAATTGCAAGTACACGATGATACTTGAAGCACAAGGTTTAGTCAACGTTACCATAAAGGAGTAATTCCCGATATAAAGGATTAAGAGAAGTAATATTATAATAAAAATGCTAAATTATATTCTATGGTAAGTACTAACAATTTCGCTATATAAATTTGTTTGGAAATTTTTACGTACGGTTAATATTAAAAATAGTTTCTATTTATATGTAAGTTTAGTACTTGACTTATTTAATTGTTGTAACTATGATAGTTACGTAGGTGGTGGAAATCTTGATTAACACTCGTTTATCAATGGGAATTCACATATTATCACTAGTTGCTTTATCGAATGATCCTGAAAATCTTAATTCCGAATGGATAGCGACAAGCATAAACACAAATCCAGTTGTCGTACGAAGGTTAACGAGTTCATTAAAAAAAGCAAACCTAGTCAAAGCTTATGTAGGAAATCGGGGTCTTCAATTAATGAAAGAACCTGAAGATATTTCCTTACTTGAAATTTTAAAAGCCGTGGACCCGAATAATCACTTATTTCATATTCATCAAAACTCAAATATCCAATGTACTGTTGGTCGAAATATCGAATCGACATTAGGTTCGATTTTTAACGACATTCAAAAGGAAACTGAATGGAAGTTGGCAAATTTGAAACTCGATGATGTGATGAGAGATTTAGAAAGTAAAAACTAAAGCTTGGTTCTTCATTCAATAGAAGACAGCCTCGAGCGCAATTCAAATTCCAAATACAATTGCGCCGAGTTGAAAATTGATTTTAATCATGGTGAAACGTTACTATTCTGTGATTTCACGACAGAATCATTTAGGTTTCACTTTTTTCACCACTAATGTGTAACAATTATTATTACAAAAGTCTTGAGGAGGAAGTAAAATGAAAGTTGGCGTAATCGGTGCAACAGGTAAAGCGGGTCAGAAAATTGTACAGGAAGCAATATCAAGAGGCTTAGATGTAACTGCGATTGTACGAGATGCAAATAAGGTAACAGAAAATATTGCAACAATTGAAAAGGATGTTCTATCCCTTACAAAGCAAGATGTTGAAGGCTTTGACGTGTTAGTAAATGCATTCGGCGCACCATTAGGAAGTGAAGAACAACATGTCGTTGTAGGGAAACATTTAATTGAACTATTAGAGGGAACGAACATTCGCTTAATCGTTGTTGGAGGAGCTGGTAGTTTATATGTTGATGAAGCGAAAACAGTACGTGTCGTCGAAACACCAGATTTCCCAGAAATGTTTGTCCCGACAGCAAGTAACCAATTACAAAACTTATTAGATCTTGAAAAGTCTACGATTAACTGGACGTTCCTAAGCCCATCAGCATTCTTTGACCCAGAAGGACCTCGTACAGGGAAAATCACACTTGGAAAGGATCATTTATTAGTAAACAGCACGGGTGAAAGCTATGTGAGTTACGGAGACTTAGCGATTGCGTTAGTTGATGAAATTCAAAATGCTGCACACGTAAACCAACGCTTTACTGTTACTTCTGAAAAAGCGTAATTCATTTAATTAAAACCTATCATTTTAGGAGTTAATCCTAAGTGATAGGTTTTTAATTGTAAATGTATACCGTTTGTAAAGTTAAAAAACCATTTACTTCAAATAATCCGAAGACTATAATGAGTTTAGCCTTTTACATTAAGTCATTTACTTGCATCAGTATGTCAGTGTCTCCAACCATTAATAAAATGAAAATCTTTACTTCAAAGCTGTATTTAAGGGTTTTGGAGTAATCGATATAAAAAGATAAGAAGGTGTCTATCAATGAATGGAGAACAGAAAGGAATTCTTTATTCTTTTGTAGCGTACGGAATTTGGGGGTTATTTCCGTTATTTTGGAAGCTACTTGAACATGTTAACAGTATGGAAATTTTAGTGAGTCGGATGATTTGGTCTTTTATCTTTACTTCCATCTTCATACTTTTAATTGGTCAAAGAAAACTTTTAATTGAGGATTTAAAATCCCTCTGGAAAGAAAAAAAGATGTTTTTTTCTTTAGCAGGGGCTTCGTGTGTCATTACATTTAACTGGTATATCTATATTTGGGCTGTCAACAACGGTCATGTGATTGATACAAGTTTAGGTTATTATATTAACCCAATTATTACGGTTCTATGTGGAATGATTCTCTTTAAAGAAAAGTTAACGAAAGCACAAATGTTAGCTGTCATTGTTGCTTTGATTGGTGTTTTAATCATGGCCATTAGTTATGGGGAAATACCTTGGATTTCATTATTACTTGCTGGCTCATTTGCGATTTACGGGGTTCTCAAAAAGAAAATTACTCTGGATGCAACAAGAGGTCTCGCGATTGAAACATTATTTATTTTACCTTTTGCATTAGTTTATTATATTTATATTATGACAACTGATAACATGTCATTTTTACAGGTTAATTGGACAACAGATTTGCTTCTGATTTTAGCAGGGGTTGTAACTGCTTTTCCATTAGTCATGTTTGCAAAGGGAGCAAGA
This sequence comes from Lysinibacillus composti, assembly GCF_016908465.1. Classification (GTDB taxonomy): domain Bacteria; phylum Bacillota; class Bacilli; order Bacillales_A; family Planococcaceae; genus Ureibacillus; species Ureibacillus composti_A. The sequence goes on from NZ_JAFBDY010000019.1 coordinate 28,496, forward strand.
TTACTTCCACAATCAATCATGGGCTTTATCCAATACGTTGCGCCAACACTAGTTCTAATTATTGGGGTCGTTTTATTCCATGAGCCTTTTACAAAAGTAGAACTTGCATCATTCTGTTTTATTTGGTTAGCAGTGGCTATTTTCTCAACATCGATGATTATCGAAACGAGAAAAAAACATCTTCAAGAACAAAAAACTGCAGAAGTGTAATGGTTTGTTCGAAAGCTTTTTGACACGTTACCACAGTGTTGGTCTTGGTGAACACAGATTTGTATAGCTATTTTGTAATGAAGTTAGAAGGACTGTCCAGAAGAATTCCCTTTCTGGACGGCTTTTTTCTTTTTTCAGTCTATTAAGACTTTTGTGATATGCTCGTAATAGATTTAAAATGTTCTTTGCATTCATGATGGAAAAACAAGCGTTTTAGGGAAGTTAGGGGGAGAAATCATGTACATCACGATTGGGGAACGTGAATTTTGTTTTTATAAAATGGAACTCGAAATGATTGAAACAAATATTCAAAATATATTTGCCAAGTTTGATAAAAAAACTATACAGGATCTAATTCAACATAAACGTTATGAATCGCTAAAATCGGTTGTCGAAAAGCACTATAAACATCTATTAAATTTACCTGTTGGAAAAGGTCTTTTACATTTAAAAAATGAAGGAGATTCGTTTTATAAAGAGTTTTTAAATAAATATGGGGATCGCAACTTTAGCCAATTTATTGTAAAGGGTAATGAGGCTCTATTAAATCAAAATGGAATTTATACCATTGATGTAGACGATGAGATGGTTTTTGTGGGGATTTGCTCTAGTTCGTTTAAGCTTCGTTTTAATCAGCATATTGGAAATCTTTCACCCAAAAGCTGTTATAAAGATGGTACAGCAACACATTGTCACATTAATTCACAAATCACTGAAAAAATTCATCACGCTAAAATCAACTTTAAAATATGTCCATTGAAGGAATCAGATGATGTGAGAAAGGTGAAAAACGCCATTATTAAACGGTTTGAACCCATTTGGAATTTACGAGCATCAAATGATGAGTTTTTATCATATAATTAATACTTTTTTTACTGTTTTTTCTTATCTTAATTTTTTAACCTATGACTTCACATTCACTACACATTTTCTTCATAATATCGTCACAAAGGAAGAAAGCGCTTTTTTCTGTAAAATTTGGTACGATGAAGACATTAATTGTAAGGAGCGAACGATATGGGAACAGATATTAATATCTTTTTTGCGTTCGGTGCAGGTTTTTTAAGTTTTATCTCACCATGTACATTACCGCTATATCCTGCATTCCTGTCATACATAACAGGTATGAGTTATAGTGAACTAACAAATGAAAAGGGTATGTTACAAAGACGGGCTATTTTACATACGTTATTTTTCTTGCTTGGATTTTCAATCATTTTCATCGCGATCGGATTCAGTACTTCTTTAGTTAAGGAATTTTTTATAAGCTATCAAGACTTAATTCGCCAAGTTGGGGCTATTCTCATTGTCGTCTTCGGTTTAATGATTGTTGGTTTATTGCAAATTGACTTCTTAATGAAAGATCGGAAATTTGAATTTAAAAATAGACCATCTGGCTACCTTGGTACTCTGTTAATTGGGATTGCCTTTGCTGCCGGGTGGACGCCATGTACAGGACCAATTCTAATGTCTATCATTGCTTTAGCGGGTACGAATCCTGATTCTGCTATTTGGTACATGCTTGCATACGTCCTTGGATTTGCGATTCCTTTCTTTGTATTATCATTCTTTATTTCTCGATTAGGATGGATCCGAAGAAACAGCCAAAAAATCGTAAAAATTGGTGGATATATTATGATTGCAGTTGGGGTTTTATTATTCTTTGATGGTATGACGTTAATAATCCGCATTCTTTCACCATTATTCGGCGGTTTCACTGGATTTTAAAAATATTTCCAATTAGCACGATAATTTATGTTATACTAATATTCAGTAAATTTTTAACATACATCTTATGTTTGACTTATTGTGAAGGGGATATGAGTAAATGCCAACTGTTTTGGTAGTTGATGATGCATTATTTATGAGAGCAAGCGTCGGAAATATGTTTAGAGAATGGGGATTCGAAGTTATAGGAGAGGCTTCAGATGGTAGAGAAGCTGTCGAACTATATAAAGAATTTCAACCTGATCTTGTGACAATGGATTTAACGATGCCCGTCATGTCAGGCTTTGATGCATTAAAAGAGATTATTCAACAATTCCCGAATGCAAACGTTATTATGATTACCGCTCTCGGTCAGCAAAGAGTAATTGTTGATGCATTAGAAGCAGGGGCGAAGGATTTTATTGCAAAGCCCTTTGAAGCACTTCAATTGAAAGCTGTTGTACAAAATGTATTAGGCAGTTATGAAATGTAATAAAAACTGAATAAAAAATACTTTTATTTAAAGTAGAATTCGCATCATCTTTAGGAAATTACCAACTAGACGTTACAATTGTGAAAAAGTCGAGTTGGTTCGTTAAAGGAAACAGCGAATTCTTTTTTTGGAAATACACATAGATTACTAAAATGTAATGTTGTTATCTAGTTGTAGATTTTTTTATCCAAATGCGATATTATCATTACGTCTTTTACATAAGTTTTATATTACGCATGAGACGGTAATGATTTCAAATGATAGAGGAGGATTTTCATGTTTGCGAGTATACCTTCTCAATATTTACTAATCGGTTCAACTGTAATGGCTATTTTTATGGGTTCGCTCGTCATGTTTATGCGAATCAAATCTCAAAAAAAGCCTGTTAACGCAAAGAAAATTCTCATACCTCCTATTGCCATGTCAACAGGGGCACTAATGTTTATTTTTGAGGAATTCCGCGTTTCACCGATGCAAATACTGGAAGCTATGAGTGTGGGAATCGTATTTTCCACTGTTTTAATCGCAACGTCAAAATTTGAAGTGCGAGATCAACAAATCTTCATGAAACGTTCAAAAGCCTTTTTCTTTATATTAATTGGTTTACTTCTAGTTAGAATATTAGCTAAAGTTATTTTATCGAGTGCGTTCGATGTAGCTGAACTAGGCGGAATGTTTTGGATCTTGGCATTTTCGATGTTATGGCCTTGGCGAATTGCGATGTTAATAAAATATAAAAAAATTGAAAAGTCTCAAATGATAAAACCCTAGATTTATAATAATCTAGGTGTTTTTTTTTTTGAAAAATTACCCGTGATAATCGTGTAGTTTATAGGAATAGAAAAAGTGGCTGATGGATGAGTCATCTTTACTAACAAACAGAACATATGATGAATGGAATATCGCAAAAAGTAGATATATGAACAGGTAGAACTATTTTTTGCAGTTGCACAAATGTTTGTACTCTATATGGAAGCTGAATTCAAAGTAGTATGCTTCACATTTGAAGGGGGTAGACTTTTGTCACACAATGATCAGTTTTGGTTAAAGGGTACACCTTATACCAATTCCAATAATGAACGGTTTGGAAGAATGTTTCCTAACCTCCCATCTTTCCCCCGAGACACCGAAAAAGATCGGGAGGCACTATTGGAGCTTGGGAAAAAAGGCGGAATTATGGACCAAACGACTAAAAACCTAGACAATCCAAACATCTTTGCAGGTTTTACATTTTTCGGCCAATTTATAGATCACGATATTACGTTCGATCCAATGTCCAGTTTTGAAAAACAGAACAATCCGGAAGCCATTGAAAACTATCGAACACCCGTTTTAGAGATGGATCATATTTACGGAAGGGGACCCTTTGCAGATCCTCATTTATATGATATTACAACTGGAGGCGTCAAACTTTTAGTTGAAAACGTATCTTCAGAAAAAGATTCTCCATACGATGTACCTAGAAACAGTCAAAATACGGCGTTGGTAGTTGATCCAAGGAACGATGAGAATATGATTATTTGTCAGCTTCACTTGGCATTTCTAAAATTCCATAATGAAATGGTTGATTACGTTATGCGTGAAGGTGTTAAACATCCTTTCGAAGCTTTTGAAAAAGCGCAACGTCTTGTCAGGTGGCATTACCAATGGATTATTCTGTATGAATACTTGCCCCTTCTTGTTGGAAAAACGTTAGTGAAAGACATTCTTGCTAATGGCCGTAAATTCTACAGGTGGAGAAACAAACCTTATATTCCGGTAGAGTTTTCTATGGCAGCATTCCGTTTAGGCCACAGCCAAGTTCGACCATTTTATAAGGTGAATGAACAATTTAGCGCACCAATATTTAATGACAGTCAAGATTTAAGCCATTCAGATCCCGATGACTTACGAGGGGGGAAACGTGCTCCGAGACGTTATGTGGAATGGGGCAACTTTTTTAACACTGGAACTGGCACTCCTCAGCTAGGCAAAATGATTGATACGACATTATCCAGCCCACTGTTTGAATTACCGTTCGTTCAACCCCCTAAATCTCTTGCCCAACGGAATCTATTGCGAGGCCTGTCATTTGGTTTGCCGTGCGGACAGGATGTTTCAGAAGCAATGCGCATTAAACCGCTCGATCATAGGGATTTGTCTGACGTTTCAGAGTTAGGTTTCCATAGAAAAACCCCACTATGGTTCTATATTTTACGTGAGGCCGAAATTCATGCTGACGGAAAGAGACTAGGTCCTGTTGGTAGTAGGATTGTGGCAGAAGTATTAATTGGCTTGCTACAAGCGGATGAGAACTCTTTCATTAGACAAAATACGAATTGGAAACCAATTTTAGGGAAAAAGGGGAAATTTGGTATAGTTGATCTTCTGAAATTTGCTAAAGTGGTTTAAAATGGGGATGAAGTAAATTTGTCCTTCTAAACTTTCCGGAAACTGGCGCGGCTTACAGTGGTAGGCCGCGTTTTTTCGGAGAATGGCTAACACTTATTGGTCTTAAACTATAAAATATCAATATCTTACTAAAAATAATAGTGGCTTTCCTTAAAAATTCTACTTATGTCCCGGCCTCTTTTTCTAATTTAATAATAGTAAAGGATATGAATATACAGTATTAGGCACCTTTTTGCTCAATGACATAAGTTAATGGCCTAACTAGTAAAAAGCGCCTTCTGCTCGGACGCACACGCCGTAAGTCATGTTAGCGATGCCACGCCATAATTTTGCCGACTATTAGTTAAGCAGGCGCCTTTTTGTTTTGCTTATTCAAACAGATTTTCATAAGGAGAAACGTCGATTTTCATTTCATCTAATTTTTTACGTAAAAATTTGTGATCGCGTTTTGGTGTGGCTTGGATATATCCACGGATAATTACGTCATTATTAATAGACTTTACGCGTTCTCTTAGTGCAATTTCTGCAATCTTTCCAGCGATTTTTTCCTTTGCCGTTTGACGGAATAATTCCGGGACAGGACTAACTAATTCATTTAGCAATTCTTTTGCTTCGTCACCCCATAAGTGTAGAGACTTTTCTATGTAGTATGCTTGCCAATCTAAATCAGATCGACCATCTTCCTTCGGTAAAGCCTTTAAGAATTTACGAAACATGAAAAATCCACCAATCGCCATTAGTGCTACCATGACGAATGTCCAAAATGCGATAAACAACATAAACCCACCTTCAAAATTCAAAGCGTTCACCTCTTTAACCTCTCTAACTCCCATTATAAAAGGTACTGAAAATTTTTTCATTAACAATGTCTCTTTTTGTCTCTTAAAACACTATATAAATAGGCGAAAGGGGGTGAAGTTAATGGCAACATTCAATTTCCAAAACGCAACATTAAAAATTTCTTATGAAACTGGAGTTGATGAAGCTGGTAAACCAGTATTTACTTCTAAAACTTACAACAATGTTCGTGAAAATGTAACACCAACTCAAGTTGCAGCAGTCATCCAAGGAATTGCAAGTTTATCAAATTATCCATTAAGTGCAGCGTTAAAAACAGAAACAGAAGAAATTCAATTCTAATATGCAAAGCGCGAAAAAAGAATTAGCATGAAGCTAACAAAACATGTAGAAAAGAGGGAAACAGTCTATGTCACAAGTTCTTGAAATGAAATTTGATACAGCCAATGGGAAAACAATCACCATCTCGGTGAACGATCCGAAACCTGGTTTAACAGGAGCTGAAATATCAAATGTTATGCAAACTATTATGGATCAAGATGTTTTTCATCACGAAGGGAATGCGTTAATTGGTAAAAACCAAGCTAGAATTGTGGAGCGTAATATAACAGAAATCACACTAGCATAACGCAATACCTGATCAATAAGAGCTTTTAATTAATTAGTCGACAAATCCAATTACTTACGGACTTTGTCGACTTTTTCCATCATTAATTTCGAAAGGGGTTAAACGAAGATGCAAGAATGGGTCATGTTAGTTCAAGAAATTGGTTTTCCAATTCTCGTCTCTTTTTATTTATTGTACCGAATTGAAGCCAAACTTGAAGCAATTCATACCGCTCTTCTATCGATGAATCAAGCCTAACTTCAATTGTGAAACAACCTTCACAAATTTGTGATGAATGTGTCACTTTAAATACATTGTACAAAAACTCCCATTTTCGGTAAGATGAGAGAAGGACTATAGGGAGTTGAAGCAGATGAAAATGAAACTTAAAGGTCTTGTATTACTGATTGTTGTCGCATCCTTCTTAAGTGCTTGCAGTAATTATGATTTCAAACCGACAACAGAATATGAGATTGAGGATTTTAAAGCAGTTGACCATCGGGGCGATACGGTATCACTTGAAAGCTTGAAGGGGAAGCCTTGGCTTGCGATGTTTATTTTCACAAATTGTACAACAGTATGTCAGCCAATGACATTTAATATGACTGAAATACAACAAAGACTCGTAGATCGTGGTGTCGAAGATTATAATATTGTGGCTTTCTCAGTAGACCCAGCTACAGATACACCAGAAGTATTATCAAAATACTTTAGCCACTTTACCGTTCCAGATGAATCAAAATGGCATTTAGTAACGGGCTATGATCAAAAGTTTATTGAACAATTCGCATTAAATTCATTTAAAGCTTTAGTAAAAATGCCTCAAGAGGGCGACCAAGTGATGCATGGTGTGACATTTTATTTAGTTGATGAAAACGGAATTTCCGTGAAAAACTATTCAGGCTATGATGAAGATCCAAAAGGCGTCCAATTTGATACAATTGCCATTGATATGGAGACGTTAATCGAAGAGCGTTTAGGTAAATAATCATTATTATTGTGAGTAACTTTTTAATAAGTTACTCACTTTTTTATTTTGAAGAATATTTTCGTTGAAATATCAAACAATATTCAAGATGAAATTTGAATGGAGGTAATGAATAATGAAAACTGTAAAAGATGTAATGACTTCAAATATTCGAGTGTGTGCACCACATGATTCGCTAACGACTGCAGCACAAATTATGCGCGATGTTGATTGTGGATCCGTGCCAGTCTGTGAAGGGAAAAAAGTAGTTGGTGTGATTACTGACCGTGACATCGTCATTAATGTCATTGCAGACGGAAAAGATGCAAACCAAGTTCACTGTCATGATTGTATGACAACAGATGTGGTGACATGTTCATCGACAACCGATGTTCATGAAGCTGCTCGTCTAATGGCACAACACCAAATTCGTCGTATTCCAGTAGTAGATAACGGAGAACTTGTTGGTATTTGTGCAATTGGTGACTTGGCAAAAGAAAATATCTACGTCAATGAAGCTGGTGCAGCGTTAAGCGAGATTTCAGAACCAGATCATTACAGTCATTAATAAAAAGCATTTGGAATTTTGCAGATTCCAAATGCTTTTTTATAGTCTATATTAGAATTCTTCTCTTAACTGATCAAATACTTGTTGTAAGTCTGCAATAATGTCTTCCGCATGTTCAATACCAATAGAGAAGCGTAATAAGCGGTTATCAACACCACGTGCCATACGTTCTTCTAGAGGAATATCTGCATGTGTTTGTGTTGCTGGGTAAGTGATGAAGCTCTCAACACCACCAAGACTTTCGGCAAACGTAATTAATTGCATTTTTTGTAAGAACGGATTAATCATCGCTTCATCTTTAACCTTGAATGAAAGCATACCACCTTTACCTGTATATAAAACATCCGTAACAAGTGGCTCAGTAGCTAAGTAAGCAGCAACTTTTTTTCCGTTTTCATCATGTTGCTTTAAACGTAAGTGCATTGTTTTTAAACCACGAATCACTAGCCAACAATCCATTGGTCCTAAAACAAGCCCCATGCCGTTTTGTGCAAATGCTAATTTTTCACATAATTCTTGGCCTTTAGCTACAACAAGTCCTGCAAGTACATCATTGTGACCCGCGATGTATTTTGTTGCACTGTGAAGAACGATATTTGCACCGTGATCGATTGGACGTTGGAAGTAAGGTGTATAGAACGTATTGTCCACTATGAATAATAGGTTATGCTTTTTCGAAAGAGTAGCATATACATCTAAATCAAACTCAAGCATTAATGGGTTTGTTGGTGTTTCAAGGAAAATGGCTTTCGTATGTTCGTTAATTAACGATTCGACTTGGTCAGCACTTGCAAAATCTGAATAAACAGGTTTGATGTTGTAAGTTTCACTAAACGTTTTAAGTAAACGATACGTACCACCGTAAACATCATCTGGAACAATAATTTCGTCCCCTGGTTTGAATAATGATAATACTAACTGAACAGCAGCCATACCTGAGCTACATGCAAAACCAGCGTCACCATTTTCAAGTTCCGCAATTCCTTTTTCAAGGATGTCACGAGTAGGGTTTTTTGTACGTGTATAGTCGTAGCCAGTTGATTGCCCAATACCAGCGTGTTTATAAGCAGTCGACATATAAATCGGTGGGTTTACAGCGCCAGTTTTTGGATCACTTAAATTCCCTAATTGCACCAATTTTGTTTCAATAGATCGTTTTGTCATGTTCTCACTCTTTCTTAAATTAAATAATGAATCTATTATATTTATTCAATTTATCACGTTAAAATAGTGAAAACAACACCATCAACTGAATAATATGACATTTTTACAATAAAAAAAGTATTTGACGTAAATTAGTCAAACACATTCAATATGGTTAAGCTTGCTCTTTTTTTAGTAAATCACGGATTTCTTTTAGCAGTTCTTCTTTTGGATCTAATTCTGGTTCAGCTGGTTCTTCAACAGTTTCTTCTTTCTTTTTACGATTTAACTTTGTCAATACACGAAGAGCCATAAAGATTGAGAAAGAAATGATTAAAAAGTCGATAATTGATTGAATGAAAACACCAATTTTCAAACTATCTTCAGGACCAAATGCTAATGAATTGGTTAAATCGATTCCACCAGTTAGCATTCCAACAAGCGGCATAATAATATTTTCAACTAATGAAGTAACTATCTTCCCAAAGGCACCGCCAATCACAACAGCGATTGCTAAGTCTAGTACATTGCCCTTCATCGCAAATTCTTTAAAATCTTTCCACATATTACCCTTATCCTTTCTTGTTGTATGTTACTATATTTGTATAGGTTTGCATTATACTATTTTTTTCTTCTTAATGCTCTTTAGACGACATTATTAACAATAACGATACATTTTACATAGAAAGTAATAGATAGGTGGCGAATATGGCGAAGAAAAAGAATAAAAAGAAAAAACAGTTCCTAACCCCTGGTGTAAAACTATTTTTAGTCGTTTTACTCATCCCAGCGTCCATTACGATGTATTTCCTCGTTTTTCTAGCATGGCAAGAACTTAAAACATTTTCTATCTTTGAAAAACTACTATATAAATCCGAGCTAGAAGAATTACAAGCAGATTTCGACCTAGAAATACCTGAAGAATACATACCGATTTACATAGCCGCAAGTGAGAAATATGATGTGCCATGGACATTACTTGCTGCGCATCATCGAGTGGAAACACGCTTCTCCTCAATGAAGACGCTTGTTTCACCAGTAGGGGCAGAAGGACATTTACAATTCATGCCTTGTACATTTGTTGGATGGAGTCATCCTTCATGCAGTGGGAAGGGGCAAGGTGCGATCAGTGAAAATGAAAAAACCGATCCGGCTGTAATCAAAAAGTATGGAGGATATGGAATCGATGCCAATGGTGATGGAATTGCAGATCCCTATGATATTGAAGATGCAGTCTATAGTGCAGCTAATTACTTATCGAAGGCCGGCGTTTCAGAAGGAAAATTAAAAAAAGCAATCTTTAGCTATAACCATAGTGATGAATATGTTGAAGATATCCTTCGTTATTATAAATTATACGAAAGTGTAAGTGATGAAATCGAATATGTTGTTTTAGCAAAAAGGGAAGACGATCACATCAGATAATTTGATGATGCAAGCGAACATGATCAAGGAAAAGTCGTGGTGCGTAAAGAGTGTAAATACATGAAAGGGTAGTAAAGAAATGTAAGCGCACCTAAATGAAGTAATATTGCACGTAATATGCCAGAACTGGCACGTAAAGCGAACAAACTCGCACGTAACCAGTGAATACCCACACATAAAGCAACCAATTCCACACAAAATCAATGAAATCCCACTCATAAAAAATCAACCAAAACTAAAATAAACTCAAAAAAGCAGGCTCAATCTCTATGAGCCTGCTCTTAAAAGCAACCTTAAGTTGCTTTTCTGAAGGAACGCATAATAAACGTTACAATGAAGATTAATGCGATTGCACCAAGTATGGCAGGGAAGACGTAGAAGTCAGCAACTTCCCATCCCCAGTTACCTAAAATGGCACTACCAATCCAAGAACCAACAATCCCTGCAACAATATTACCGATGACACCACCTGGAACGTCCCTTCCAATGATGACACCAGCTAACCACCCAAGTACCCCACCGATAATTAAATACCAAATAAAGCTCATCATGTGTGTTTTCATCTCCTATGCTATTTGATGTGAAAGCGTGTAGTAACCTTTAATGAAATAATTTCAATTTGTTACACAAACTTTTTACAGAAGACAAAGATCAATAATTCCACATGCAGGGGTTAGTACGTTCGCTTCGTTAGTAATATGTGCAAAATTGCATTTTAAATGCATGACTTTGAAATTTTAATCCATTTCATAGATGAAACATACTCAAGTAACTATGAACTTTTATCTTCTGGGTTTCATTATTTTTTCTTTTAAAAAACAAAATATACGAATTTGATTGAATGAAGTTAGAAAATAACAAAAATGCAAGACTGAATTTTCAAAAAAAGTTTGCAATTTTAGAAAAATTGTCATATAATTGTCACAACTTAGAAAAATGAGGTGGTCACTATGGATTTAAAATCAATGAAAAAGTGGAGAAAGCAGGGAATTCTTTTTGCAAGTGTACATTCGATCATCTTGTTTAATCTTGTTGTTGATTTATTGTACGCTCATTTTTAATTTACAGAGTCTAGCATATTGCTAGACTTTTTTCATTTTATAGCTCATTTCATTCTGAAACTAACATGCATATGACATTGTTTAATGATTTCAAGAAGAAACTTTGGACGTTAAACCGAGCGAACAAAATAAAAATAGTGTATTCAATTCAAACTTTTTAGATAAATATAAATGTCTTGAAATTTTCAAAAATATTAACCAAAACAGAAAATTTTCAACAATAGATAGAGAGAAAGCGTTTTCAAATATTTTATAGTATTTTAAATTGTGCAAATAATTAAAAAAACACTGTTGACGAAGGAGGAGAAAATGTACTATGATAGCAACAATTTAATACGTTTAACTTATAACAAACGTAGCAATTTCATGTAACTTCCAAACGAAGTTATAGTTTGATATTCGTGCTAATATAGTATTATCAATATACTAATTGGTTACTAGTAAGTGAGGGGCGATACATTAATGAGAAGTGACATGATTAAAGTAGGAGTTGATCGTGCTCCTCACCGTAGTCTTCTTTATGCTACGGGAAAAGTAAAAGCTAAAGATTTAGGAAAACCATTTATTGGTGTTTGTAACTCTTATATCGACATCATTCCTGGTCACGTTCACTTGCGCGAGTTTGCGGACGTAGTAAAGGAAGCGATTATTGAAGCAGGCGGAATTCCATTTGAATTTAATACGATTGGTGTAGATGACGGTATTGCAATGGGTCATATTGGTATGAGATATTCATTACCAAGTCGTGAGTTAATTGCCGATTCAGCAGAAACTGTTATTAATGCGCACTGGTTTGATGGTGTATTTTATATACCAAACTGTGACAAAATTACACCAGGGATGTTAATGGCTGCTGTTCGTACAAATGTACCATCGATCTTTGTTTCTGGAGGTCCAATGGAAGCTGGTACGAGTGCTAGTGGTAAGCAATTATCTTTAACATCTGTATTTGAAGGAGTAGGCGCTCATAAATCAGGCAATATGTCAGCTGAAGAGCTTTTAGACATTGAAAATAACGCTTGTCCAACTTGTGGTTCATGTTCTGGTATGTTTACAGCTAATTCAATGAACTGCTTAATGGAAATGTTAGGTGTTGCTCTACCAGGTAACGGTACAATTGTTGCTACAAGTGAAAGACGTAAAGAATTAATTTACGAAGCTGCAAAACAATTAGTTCGTATGATCAAAGAAGATGTAAAGCCTCGTGATATTATTACCAAAGAAGCAATTGATGATGCATTTGCTTTAGATATGGCAATGGGTGGATCAACAAATACTGTACTACATACTTTAGCTATTGCAAATGAAGCTGAAATTGAGTATAACTTAGAGGATATCAACAAGGTTGCTGCACGAGTTCCATATTTAGCGAAAATCATGCCAGCATCTGATATCTCAATGGACGATATCAACAAAGCAGGTGGCGTTGAGTCTATTATTAATGAGTTAACTAAAATTCCTGGTGCAATTCATCCAGATCGTATTACTGTTACAGGTAAAACAATGGGTGAGTTAGTACAAGATCACAATATCATAAATGACAAAGTTATTCGCACGAAGGATAACCCATATAGTCCAGTTGGAGGATTATCAATTTTATTTGGTAACATTGCTCCAGAAGGTTCAGTAATCAAGGTCGGCGCTGTTGACCCATCTATTAAAGAATTCACTGGCGAAGCAATTGTCTTTGAATCTCAAGATGAAGCTCAAGCAGCAATTGATAATGGTACTGTTCGAGAAGGTCATGTTGTAGTAATTCGCTACGAAGGTCCTAAAGGTGGGCCAGGTATGCCAGAAATGCTTGCACCAACTTCTGCGATCATGGGTCGTGGGTTAGGTACAAAAGTGGCATTAATCACAGATGGCCGTTTCAGTGGTGCATCTCGTGGTATTTCAATCGGTCATATCTCACCAGAAGCTGCAGAGGGTGGTCCTATTGCATTAGTTGAAAATGGTGATATCATCGAAATTGATTTACCAAACCGTACAATCAACCTAAAAGTATCAGATGATGTGTTAGAAGAACGTCGTCAAAACTTAAAACCTTTTGAACCTAAAATCAAAACAGGTTGGTTAGCTAGATATTCAAAACTTGTAACAAATGCTTCTAAAGGTGGAGTAATGAAAATATAATGTCTTGATTATATTTCTAATAAGGCATATACTTTTAATAAATTATATATTTTGAAAATTAACAAAAAGTTGTATAATTAAATTAATCGTAAAATATAGAACGTTATAAAAATATATTTAACTCGATGATGAGGTTAAAGGTTATAGAGAATTGTATCTACCAGAGAGTCGGTATTGCTGGAAGCCGACGATACAACTATATCCGACATCCCCTCGGAGTGAGCTATTAAACGCGTAAGCAATTAGATAGCTCCGGGCATAATCGAATGCTCGTTACTAATGAATAGTGTATCCGACTGGTTGCACATTGAATTTTCGGAATTTTCGAGTCATTCAATGCGGACGGATAGTTTCCCACTATTCACGAGGTAGCAATTTACTGCTACGAACAAGGGTGGTACCATGAAAGTCTTTTTCATCCCTACGCAAAGGTTTTATTTGGCGTCGGAGAAAAAGGCTTTTTTATTTTTATTAAAAACCTTATCGAAAGGGAGGAGTTAGCAAAATGACTGCTAAATTATCAACAAATGAAAAAGTAGATTCATCAAAAGCAGCACAACCAGCAGAACAAACAAAACCAAGAAATGGTTCTGATATATTAATTCAAGCACTTCATGATCAAGGCGTTGATACAATTTTCGGTTATCCGGGTGGGGCTGTACTAAACGTATATGATGCACTATACAAAAACCCAATCCGTCACATTTTGACAAGACACGAACAAGGCGCTATCCATGCTGCAGAAGGTTATGCACGTGTCTTAAATAAACCAGGTGTAGTACTAGTTACCTCTGGACCAGGGGCAACAAACCTAGTAACAGGGATTACAGATGCAATGATTGATTCTATCCCATTAGTTGTTTTGACTGGTCAAGTTGCAACAAATGTAATTGGCTCAGATGCTTTCCAAGAAGCAGACGTGATTGGAATTACAACTCCTATTACGAAGCACAATTACCAAGTTCAAAATGTAAATGACATACCAAGAATTGTTAAAGAAGCATTCCATATTGCAAATAGCGGTCGTAAAGGTCCAGTGCTAATCGACTTCCCTAAAAATATTTCGGGAGCAGTTTTTGATGAATCCTTTGCACAAAATGCAAACGAAGAGATTTATCTACCAGGTTATCAACCAAATACAAAACCAAATTACTTACAAATTCAAAAAGCAATGAACGAAATAAGTAACGCTAAAAAACCATTAATTCTTGCTGGTGCTGGTGTACTTTTCGCAGAAGCACAAGAAGAATTAACTGAATTTGTCGAAAAGTTCAACATTCCAGTAATTAATACACTTCTTGGTTTAGGTAGTATTCACGGTGATCATCAATTAAATTACGGTATGGCAGGGATGCACGGAGCAGCCGTTGCCAATGATGCAATTCAAAAAGCAGATTTATTAATCAATATCGGCGCACGTTTCGATGATCGATTAACTGGAGATACAAAAGCATTTGCACCAAATGCAACGGTTGTACACATTGATATTGATCCAGCTGAAATTGGTAAAAACATCCCAACTGATATTCCGATTGTTGCCGATGCAAAAGAAGCGTTAAAAGCAATGCTTAAAAAGGATATTCAAGCACCAGATACTGCAGCATGGGTTGACTTTTTAAATCAAAAACGTGATGAATTCCCATATTGGTATGTTGAAGATGAAAATGCGATTTTACCACAACAAGTAATTGAAAAGGTTCATACAATCACTAATGGTGATGCAATCGTTTCAACAGACGTTGGTCAACATCAAATGTGGGCAGCACAATATTATCGTCACAATCATAGTCACCAGTGGATCACATCAGGTGGTCTTGGAACAATGGGCTTTGGTTTCCCAGCCGCAATCGGTGCACAATTTGCAAAACCTGATAAAAAGGTTGTCTCTATTGTAGGTGACGCAGGATTCCAAATGACATTACAAGAAATTGGTCTATTAAAAGAGTTTAACTTACCTGTCAAAGTAGTCATCGTTAATAACGGTGCTCTAGGTATGGTTCGTCAATGGCAAGAACTATTCTATGACCAACGCTATTCACAATCCTTAATGCCAGTTCAACCTGACTTTGTAAAATTAGCAGAAGCGTATGGCATTAAAGGAGTACGAATTACAAAAGCAGAAGAATTAGATACCGTTTTTGCTGACGCAATAAATTCTGATGAACCAGTGATCATTGATGCGCAAGTAAAACAGCTAGAAAATGTTTACCCAATGGTTCCTGCAGGTAAATCACTAGATGCTATAGTGGGGGTGAAAAAACCGTGAAACGCGTAATTAATGTAACAGTAATCAATCAAAGTGGCGTTTTAAATCGTGTTACTGGATTACTAATGAAACGCCAATTTAACATCGAATCCATTACAGTTGGACACACGGAACAACCAAACATCTCTAAAATGACGTTTGTTGTAAATATTGAAGATGAAACAAAGCTTGAACAGCTGGTTAAACAGCTCTCAAAGCAAATTGATGTAATTAAAGTAAATGACATTACAGATAATGCAATTGTTCTTCGTGAACTCGCACTCGTAAAAGTCGTTTCTCCAGCAAACTTAAGACTTGAAATGAATGCGATTGTGGAACCATTTAGACCACAAGTAATCGATACATCAAAAAATGTCGTTACTTATCAAGTGGTTGGTAACCCTGAAAAAATCGATGCATTCATCGAGCTCATTCGCCCATATGGCATTAAAGAATTAACACGTACAGGTGTAACTGCTTCTGTTCGTGAATCTCAAAAAATTGACACACCGCAACTTTCTATTCTCTAGTAGATTATGATTCTACGAAAGATAGTTAAGTATAGATAATCGCTAAAATCTTTAAAGATCTAAGTGATTTACAAAAATAAAAATATAAGTATTTATATCCTAGGAGGAAATGAAAATGACTAAAATGTACTATCAAAACGAAATCAACGAATCAGTATTAACAGGGAAAAAAATCGCTATTATCGGATATGGTTCTCAAGGTCACGCACATGCACAAAACTTAAAAGAATCTGGTTTTGACGTAGTAGTAGGTATTCGTCCAGGTAAATCATTCGACGCAGCAAAAGAAGACGGATTAGACGTTAAATCTGTTGCAGAAGCAGCAGCGGAAGCTGACATCATCCAAATCTTACTTCCAGATGAGCGTCAAAAAGCAGTTTATGAAGCAGAAATCGCTCCAAACTTACAACCAGGTAACGCTTTAATGTTCGCACACGGTTTCAACATTAACTTCGGTCAAATCGTACCACCAGCTGATGTTGACGTATTCTTAGTAGCTCCAAAAGGTCCTGGTCACTTAGTTCGTCGTACTTATGTTCAAGGTGCTGGTGTTCCAGCTTTATTCGCAATCTACCAAGATGCAACTGGTGAAGCTCGCGACTTAGCTTTAGCTTATGGTAAAGGAATCGGTGCTGCTCGCGCTGGTATGTTAGAAACTACATTCAAAGAAGAAACTGAAACTGACTTATTCGGTGAGCAAGTAGTTCTTTGTGGTGGTACAACTCAATTAGTTAAATATGGTTTCGAAACTTTAGTTGAAGCAGGATACCAACCAGAACTTGCTTACTTCGAAACATTACACGAATTAAAATTAATCGTTGACTTAATGTACGAAGGTGGTATGGAAACAATGCGTTATTCTGTTTCTGATACAGCTGAATGGGGTGACTACGTTTCAGGTCCTCGCATTATCGACGAGTCAGTTAAAGCTCGTATGAAAGACGTATTAACAGATATCCAAAACGGTACATTTGCAAAAGATTGGATCGAAGAAAACGAAACAAACCGCCCACGTTACACGAAGTACAAACAAGAAGGTGCTGATCACCAAATCGAACAAGTGGGTAGAAAATTACGTGAAATGATGCCATTCATTAATGAAGGCAAGAAAAAAGTGGTGATTAAATAGTGCGTAAAATTGATATTTTTGATACAACTCTACGTGATGGCGAACAGTCTGCTGGAATCAATTTAAATACTGCAGAAAAAATCGAGATCGCAAAACAATTAGAACGCCTTGGTGTTTCAATTATTGAAGCAGGTTTTCCTGCTTCAAGTCCTGGCGATTTTGATGCAGTAAATCGTATTGCTGGAACAGTTAAAAACTCAATCGTTACTGGTCTTGCTCGTTGTGTACAAAAAGATATCGATACGACTTGGGAAGCACTTAAAGTTGCGGAACAACCACATATTCACGTGTTCCTAGCAACATCTCCAATCCATATGGAATATAAATTAAAGAAAACTCCTGATCAAGTTTTGGAGCAAGCCGTAGAAGCTGTAAAATATGCAAAAAAATTCTTCGGGCTTGTTCAATGGTCGGCTGAGGATGCATTCCGTTCAGATCGTGAATTTTTAGTACGTATCATTGAAAAAGTAATCGCTGCAGGGGCAACGACAATTAATGTTCCAGATACAGTAGGTTACGCATCACCTCAAGAGTATGGTGAATTATTCAAATACCTACGCGAAAATGTACGCGGTGCAGACAACGTAAAATTCTCTGCTCACTGTCATGATGATTTAGGTATGGCTACTATTAACTCAATTTCTGCAATTCAAAATGGTGCAGACCAAGTTGAATGTACAATTAACGGTATTGGTGAACGTGCTGGTAACGCAGCATTAGAAGAAATCGGTGTAGCATTACACATCCGTAATGACATTTACCAAGTGGAAACAGGCCTAAACTTAAAAGAAATCAAACGTACTTCTCAATTAGTTAGTCGCTTAACTGGTGTTGTCATTCAGCCAAACAAAGCAGTTGTAGGGAAAAATGCCTTTGCACATGAATCTGGTATTCACCAAGATGGTGTGTTGAAAAACCCTGAAACATACGAAATTATTTCACCAGCTTTAATTGGTGAAGGGGAAGTGCCATTAGTTTTAGGTAAACACTCTGGTCGCGCTGCATTCCGCGATCGTGCATTTAAAATGGGCTATGATTTATCTGATGAAAAACTAAATAAGGCTTTCCAAGAGTTTAAAAAATTAGCGGATCGTAAAAAAGAAATTACTGAAGAAGATTTAGTCACTCTATTAACTGAAACTCAAGTTTCTGTTGAAGATATTCCTTTATTCGAACTTAAGAGTGTTCAAGTTTCTTACGGAACAGAAAACATTCCAACTGCAACAGCTTCAGTTGTTACTCCTGATGGCGAGTTGAAAACTCTTGCATCTACAGGTAACGGTTCAGTGGAAGCCATTTTCAATACACTTGAGCAATTAGTTGATGGTCCTGTTAGTATCCAGGATTACCGTGTGAAATCAGTTGGTAAAGGCCGTGACGCGCTAGGTGAAGCCGTTGTTAACATCTTATATAATGGTTTAACAACAACTGGCCGCGATGCTTCACAAGACGTACTTGAAGCAACTGCAGAAGCCTACTTAAATGCGATCAATCGTCATTTAATTCGCCAAAGTATTCAACCAAAACAACCTATACTTTAATAATTAGTTTTACATTTAAGTTGAATTTCAACTAAGCGCCATCAAATACATCATTTGGTGGCGTTTCTATAAAGAAAAGCGGAGAACTTCCGGTTAAACTCCGACAACAACTGGCCGACAAAAGATCGCTCTTTGACCTTGTGGGCGGTTCTGAAGTTGTCGAGGAGCTTGGTGTTTGGAGCTAGACACTAGAAGCGCAATGCTTCTCATTCTGCCGAAAAACTAGGCAATAGATAAATAGATATATCGCGAACACGTAATATAAAACATTACATAATCACGTGTTCGATGAAATTTTAAAAAATCACGGCGGTACACCGCTAAACTTGCAAAGAGGTGTTTTTCCATGGAAAAGAAAATTACAGTACTACCTGGAGATGGGATTGGTCCAGAAGTTGTTGCTGCTGCTATTCGTGTATTACAAGCAATTGGAAAACGCTATAACCATGACTTCCAATTAGGATATGCTGCAATCGGCGGTGCTGCGATTGATCAATTTAACAATCCACTACCTGAAGAAACAATTGAAATGTGTAAACAAAGTGACGCTATTTTACTAGGTGCCGTTGGCGGTCCGAAATGGGATAACAACTCACCAGAATTACGTCCTGAAAAAGGCTTATTAAGAATCCGTAAAACATTTGATTTATTTGCTAACCTACGTCCGGTAAAAGCTTTCCCAAGTTTATTAAATGCTTCTCCATTAAAACGTGAAGTAGCAGAAAACGTAGATTTAATGATCGTTCGTGAATTAACTGGCGGTATTTACTTCGGTGAAAAACAGCGCACGGAAACAGATGCAAGTGACTTAAATATCTATACGCGTTCTGAAATTGAACGTATTGTGGATAATGCATTTGAAATGGCTCGTTTACGCAGAGGTAAACTTTGCTCAGTTGACAAAGCAAACGTATTAGAAACTTCAAGACTTTGGCGTGCCGTAGTTGATGAAAAGAAAGAACTAAATCCTGATATCGAAGTAGAACATAATCTAGTTGATTCTGTTGCAATGAAGTTAATTACAAACCCTGGTCATTATGATGTAGTTGTTACAGATAATATGTTCGGCGATATTTTAAGTGATGAAGCATCTGTTATTACAGGTTCATTAGGGGTATTACCTTCAGCTTCAATTCGTGGCGATAATTTCGGATTATATGAACCAGTTCACGGTTCAGCACCAGAAATTGCTGGATTAGGTATTGCAAATCCCGCTGCAACGATTTTATCTGTAGCAATGATGCTTCAATATTCATTCGGGATGAAAGAAGAAGCTGCAGAAATTGAACGTGCAGTAAATGCAGTATTCGAAGATGGACACTTCACTGCAGATCTTGCAAAAAATAACGAAACAGCTCTTTCTACAGATGAATGGACAGACAAAGTTATCGCAGAAATCGATACAAGTTTCGTATCCGATAGCATTATGGAAACTTATATTTAAGGATTGGTGAAGAGAATGGCTAAAAACATTATTGAAAAAGTTTGGGATTCACATGTTGTCTATCATGAAGATGGCAAACCGGATTTACTATATATCGATCTTCATTTAATTCATGAAGTAACGTCTCCTCAAGCATTTGAAGGTTTACGTTTAAATAATCGTAAAGTACGCCGTCCAGACCTTTGCTTTGCAACAATGGACCACAACGTACCAACAAAAAATTTGCCAACAATCAACGATCCAATCGCACGTACACAAGTAGAAACACTTGCTAAAAATGCGAAAGAATTTGGTATTGAATTAGCAGATATGGGTCATCCAGATCAAGGGATTGTACACGTTATTGGACCTGAATTAGGTTTAACTCAACCAGGTAAAACAATCGTTTGTGGTGACTCTCATACATCAACTCACGGTGCATTTGGTGCCATCGCTTTCGGTATTGGTACATCTGAAGTTGAGCACGTTTTATCAACTCAAACATTATGGCAAAGCAAACCAAAAACAATGGAAATCCGAGTAAACGGTAAACTAGGCGTTGGCGTTGAAGCGAAAGATATTATCTTAGCTATTATCGCAAAATTCGGAATTGATGTTGGTACTGGCCATATCGTTGAATTTACTGGTGAAGCAATTCACGGGTTATCGATGGAAGAGCGTATGACGATTTGTAACATGTCCATTGAAGCAGGTGCAAAAGCTGGTTTAGTATCACCTGATGAAATTACAGTTGAATACTTACGTGGAAAACGTTTTGCCCCACAAGGTGAAACATTTGAAGAAGCTGCTAACTACTGGTTAAGCCTAGCATCTGATGAAGGTGCAACTTATGATACAGTACTTGAAATTGATGCAACTGAAATTGAACCAATCGTCACTTGGGGAACAAACCCATCAATGGGCTCAGGCGTTTCACAGTCTGTGCCAACAGCAGATGATTATGAAACTGAATCAGATAAAGCAGCATTGAAAAAAGCTCTTGCATACATGGGCTTAGAAGAAGGCCAACCATTAACTTCTATAGAAGTACAAAATGTATTTATTGGTTCATGTACAAACTCACGTTTAAGTGACTTACGTGCAGCAGCAGAAGTAATTAAAGGTCAAAAAGTACATCCAAGTGTGAAAGCAATTGTTGTACCTGGATCTCATACAACTAAACGTCTAGCTGAAGAAGAAGGGTTAGATAAAGTCTTCATCGAAGCAGGATTTGAATGGCGTGAATCTGGATGCTCAATGTGTTTAGCAATGAACGATGATATTGTACCTGCTGGAGAACGTTGTGCGTCTACATCAAACCGTAACTTCGAAGGTCGTCAAGGTGCTGGTTCACGTACTCACTTAGTAAGTCCTCCAATGGCAGCTGCTGCAGCAATCGCAGGCCATTTCGTTGATGTTCGTGAATTCGTAAAGCAACACGCATAACATTGTAAAGCTTGAAAGGGTGAAATATATGAAACCAATTAATATCGTAAATAGTGTCATTGCTCCACTTGATCGTAAAAACGTGGATACTGACCAAATCATTTCAAAAGAATTTTTAAAACGAATCGAACGTACTGGTTTTGGTCAATTCCTATTTTATCACTGGCGCTTTGATGCACAAGGTAATGAAATATCTGACTTCGTTTTAAATAAACCAGAATATAAATCTTCTGAAATTTTAGTAGCACAAGAAAACTTTGGTTGTGGTTCATCACGTGAACACGCACCATGGGCAATTTTAGACTACGGTTTCCGTGTAGTCATTGCACCAAGTTTTGCGGATATTTTCCACAACAACTGCTTCAAAAATGGAATCCTTCCTATTAAATTAGCAGTTGAAGAATGTGATGAATTGCTAGCAAAAGGTCTTGAAAAACCTTATGCAATCGAAGTAAACCTTGAAGCACAAACAGTTACAGGGGAAGACGGTAAAGTGTACAACTTCAACATTGACCCTTACTACAAAGAAATGCTCCTAAATGGTTGGGACGAAATCGCGTTAACATTCAAATACGAAGACGCCATTTCAGCCTACGAAGCAAAACGCGTAGCATACTAAAAATAGGGACATCGGGGACAGGTACCTCGTCCCACTTTTAACTAAAAAGTAGTCGACACTTTATCATGAGTGTCGACTTTTTATTTTGGCTAGGTTATTACTAGCGGATAAGCAGTAATTAACGATTTAGTAAATTTTTGTGATAATATTATGGTTATGTCGTGAATGGGCTGTGGAATGTCACATTAAAGTATTTGATCGTTCATTTCCAATTCCTTATTTTATTAGAATGGAGCAATCCAATGAAAGCACTTATCTTTGAAAAATTTGGGGGACCGGACGTCTTACAATATAAAGAAATTCCTAATCCAATTCTAAAAGAGAATGAAATTTTAGTGAGAATGAAAGCAATTGGATTGAACTTTGCTGATATTTATAGAAGAAAGGGAAACTATCATCTAGCTGGTGAACCACCCTATATTTTAGGCTATGAAGGTTCCGGAATTGTTGAGCAAGTCAATGGAGAGATAACGGACATAAAGGCAGGGGATCGTGTTGCGTTTGCTGATGTTCCATTTGCGAATGCTGAACTTGTAGCGGTTCCTCGTGATAAAGTCATTTTTTTACCAGATGAGATTTCTTTCGAAACAGCTTCTGCCGTTTTATTGCAAGGATTGACTGCCCAATACTTGGCGAAAGATAGTTACAACATTAAACCGGGAACTAATATGCTAGTTCATGCGGCTGCGGGTGGGGTTGGTCAGAATCTTGTTCAAATCGGGAAACTTTTAGGTGCGCGCGTTATCGGTCTTACCTCTACCGCTGAAAAGTCAAAAGTTGCCTATGATGTAGGGGCGGATACTGTATTTTTATATGATGAGCGATGTGTTGAGAAAGTAAAGGAAACAACAAACGGTTTAGGTGTAGATGTAGTGTATGACTCTGTGGGTTCAACTTTAGAAGAGAGTTTTAAGGCTATTAAAATTGGTGGTACCGTTGTGTTTTTCGGCATGTCCGGCGGTGACCCAAGTCCTATAGATCCGCGTATGCTTATGGACACGTCTAAAACGCTGACTGGCGGAGACCTTTGGAACGTACTCAACTTCATTAGAAGAAAGAAATGTGCGATCTAAACAACTATTTGACTGGATTGTACAAGGTAAATTAACTATAAAAGAACCTACTCTATTTTCTTTAGAGGAAGGTGCAAAAGCTCATCAACTATTAGAAAATAGAAAAAGTGCTGGGAAGATTTTGTTGATTCCATAATAATTGTTATTTACAACGGGTCGCTTATCCCAATTAACTAAAACGCCATTTTTCTTGAAAGAAAAATGACGTTTTTTTGTCTCTGGCCCAGCCACTCATCATTCAATTAAATTGGGACAAGGAACCTGTCCCTATAGAATTACCAATGCATGTGAACCCAATTCTTTATAGCGTTGGAAAAAGAGATCCGCATCAATTGATTGATTGCCTTCTAAAGGATTCATCACTGTTACTTTTCCCTTCTTATATCCCGTTAACACCACTGCATGAAGATTGCGAAAAATTGGATGATTTTCATTTGTCCCATTGATGATCCAATTTCCATTTGTACGAGGTTTTTTTAAGTCAATCGTCACCCATATCAAAACTGGTACCCCAGATTCTACGTAGGATAATATTTCATCTCGTGGCGCTTCTGTTAAATCCATCGCCCGATAATTGCTGTTATGTTTAAAAAGTACACGATTGGCTGCTTCAACAATTGGTGGCGCATATACATAATAGCCACCAGTCTGTGATGACGGGTCACCTCCGTATGCTTCATTTGGATCTGGTCCAAATAATTGATTGCCTTTCTTTGTAACTTTACCACTTGGCATATATTTTTCAGCTAATTCCACTTTATCCGAAGTTATCCCATAATAGTTGAGGATTGCTGCTAATGATGTAATCTCACAACCGTGGGGTAGTTCGGGATTTTGCATTAAAATAGGGACGGAAAGAGGATTTTCTGATTGAACATTAAATGTTTGAACTTTAATTAATGGATTTTGTTTATCAAACACAAATGATTTCCGTGTTTGTTCCATCCACTCTCCAGTCTCTGTCACTCGATAGATGACGATATCATACGGGGATTTATCTTCCACCAAATCAAAATTTACAAATCCTTTGTCATTCACTAAGGAACTTGCGATTTTTTTCCCTGTATCGAAATCAAATAGTCCAACCGCCACATTTGAAACTTTCCGTTGACTCGTAAATTCAACCGCTTGAACAGTTAATGTATCGTAGTCAATGGATGCATAAATCTGGTCTTGATCCAAACTATTTTCAGTTTCAGTATTGCAAGCAACCAAAAGGGAAGAAAGGGAAATCGCAATCGCACATGTAAGTCTATTTGGTTGTATTTTCTTCAACATTCGCACATCCCTAGGTGATTTTTACACATTTCATTATACTATAGAAACAAACGAACTATTAGCGGTTAAAAAATGTTCGTCATAGCTCCAGTATATTATATAACAATAGGAAGCTTAACCTTATTATTGTTCATAATGACTACTACTATTCTTGAACTACTCCACTACTTGACCGACCATAAGAACCGGACCACTCGATCCAAGACAATGCCAATCATGATGCCTACTGAATATCGAATAAGATCCACCCAAAGAAAACCTTTGCCTAAAATTAAACCACCTAGCATTGTATGCCGAATCTGATTCATCCAATCTCCTTGATACAGTTGACTGAGTTCTATACCAAAACTAAATAAAAAACTAAACCACATTGAAGTAAGAAAACTGTTACGAACTAACAAGAAACGGAATCCAAAATAAACCATCATTGCCCACAAAATATCTCCCGCATTTTCCGCTACAAACAGCGGCAGTAGATCACTATATTTTCTAGAAGCGAGCCCTAATATAATGCTAAAAACAATTGCTATTAAATATGCAATCCTCATGACACTTATATAGGGAAGTTCATTTTTAGAACTCAAGTTGACTCACTCATTTCTACTGAATAATAAGATGAATTTTCATCACAAAATACCCCCCTAACTCTTGAAGTTCAAAAGGAAGGGGTACAGTTTCATTAAGTTAAATCATAACGCACGAATGATTTTTAATCTATTAAATATGTTGATAAAATCACCCCAATTTCGTATCAAACCACAATAATTTTCCCTGTTTACATTTTGGTATACGTGTTTGTAATCCCACTCTGGGTACTGTTTTAGAACTTGATCACCTGCAGCAAAAGCTTTGGCATCGGGAGGTCACTTGAAATAAGACTACTGTACCGTTAACTCGCGAAATGAAACCTTCAAATTACTTTCAGCATATTTGTCAATTTCCCAATCAATTTCGACATTTTTCTTTTTTATAAATAGGATGAAGTAAGTGCTGTACTCTATATCTATGATACAAGTGATCCGGGTTTGAAGAATTCGACAAGAATCTGCGTGATAAAGTCACATAAATACATATATCTCGTACGTTTCGACAGTTTTACTAACAGTGTTGCTATATACCTCTCTGTGGGAGTTTAATTTGATTAAACAATCACTACACAAGCGTTTCGGGAGAGTTGATGCTGTTGTTTAATTAAATTAAACCTCTTTCAAAGCTGATATTTGTCCAACTCCAACTGTTTAATCCTATTAAATTTTTGTTTCATAAGGAACATTTTGTTAAAATGGATATACGATAGAAGCGGGGTGTTGTTGATGAATGGACTGGGGGAACGTATTAAAAAACTTCGTATTGAAAAGAAGTTAACGTTAGCACAATTAGCTGGTGAGCGCCTCACAAAAGGAATGTTGAGCCTCATTGAAAATGGAAAAGCAAAGCCTTCCATGGAGAGTTTACATTACATCGCAGAACAACTAGGAGTAGACATCGTAGAATTGCTAAACGAAGGAAATGTGAAACAATTTCGCAAACTATTACTGGAGATCGAACAAGCCTATAAAGAAACCGCTAGTACATTTACCAAAGATGAGCTAGTCCAGTTAAATAAATTATTTCAACAACTAGATGATATTCGAGAACAACTACAAGGGAACACATACGAAGAAGTAAGATTATTAGATTTGCATACACGATTAAATCACCAACTTCATAATGTGCAAGATTTATCGGTTATGTATGATGTCATTACTGCTTACGAAAAAATTCATGTTTATCGACGAATTATTAGTTGCTATTCTTTTTTATGTGGGATGGCCTTTGAACGAAATGATTATATGATAGCTCTTCATTTTATGCAAGAGGCAGAACAGCGAGTTCAATCATATATTCATTTAATCGACCCTTTATCCACTTTAGATATGCATTATCAATTATCTGTTTTATACGCTGCTGTGGATGATAGTGAAAATACACAACACCATTTAGAACATGCCTTAGAAATCGCGCATAAAGAAAAAATTTATTATCGTATCGACGATTTTTATCGATTCATACTTCTCCAAGCCATTAGCCAAGGAGAGCAGGAAAAGAGTAAATATTACTTAACGAAACTAAAGCAACATGCGGACTTTACAGAAGATCCAGTTGTGAAACAATATTTAACTTTTTGTAAAGCTCATTACATCAACTTTATTGACAAGGAATATGAAAGAATTCCAAGGCTCGCAAAAGAAATAAATCACGATTTGACACAGGAACATGCACTTTTCGTTGCGAAGCTTTTCTGTATTGAAGAAACCTATGCGTTTTGGGCAAGGGGATATTATAAAGAAGCAATTGAATGCAGTAAAGAAATGAATATACCACCCAACGTTTATCACCCGATGGAGTTATCGCTCTTTTATCAATGTTTCGCAGTCCGCGCCTTATGTTTTGTTGAAGAAGGAGATAAAGAAGCGGCTAAAAGAGATATTGTTCAAGCCTATGATGGCGTGAAAAACTTTCCTAACACCATTTATAAAACCTATATCCACAACGCATACGGAAAAATACTATATGGCAGTAAGTAAGAAATGCAAGCCAGTGTGGTAAAAATACGTGATAACACCAAGCGTCAGGGTCAATTGTTGGATATTTGCTCAACATAGCTCATTCCGAAACGCCTAATCTGTAAACAGGAAATACAAGAAGAAAAACCGAGCAAATTTTTGCCCGGTTCTTTTTTGATTATGCTCTGGTTTGTTATTCTAAACTAAGTGTTAAGTATTCTTTGGTAGTTTGAAAGATTTTATAGGCTCCATAGTAATTAGGAGTTTATTGAGTGGATGAACGACATTACATTCAATTTTCTTACGAGACTTGTCGTTCATATCCTTGATGAACGACTTTTCACGAGATCTTTTCACTAGATTTGTCGTTCGTACCCTTGATGAACGACTTTCCAACCGATTTCCTCACTAGATTTGTCGTTCATAACCTTGATGAACGACTTTTCACGAGATCTTTTCACTAGATTTGTCGTTCGTACCCTTAATGAACGACTTTCCACCTGAATTTTCACGAAGAATTGCCGTTCATCACAGCCTAATTCTTTCCAGACCACTTAAAAACCTACAATATTATTAATATACTTTACTTCACAGACCCACTCACAAACTGTTGGTCTTTGTAGTACATGTTTTTTACTAATACATTTGGTCCCAAGCATTTGACAGCTGGACAATGACAGTTAAGGGATTTGGCTAAGTCAGTTTCAAGCCATTTATCGAAAATGTCAGGTAAATGATCTGTTTGAATATTTCCAAGGGCTGGTGTATCACCAAAGTCAGTCACAATGACGTCCCCTGTAAAGATATTAATATTTAATCGAGAGCGACCATCTGGATCGTTACGAACCGTTACATTTTTTGTGTCACGTAGGCGGTTTAATAACTCTTGATCTTCTGTTGACATGCTACATGGATAGAAGGGAAGTGTCCCGAACAGCATCCAAGTGTTTTCATCACGGATATCAAGTAAACGATGAATGGCTTTTCGCATTTCCTCTAACGATAAAGAAGTTAATGCGGAAGCGAAATCTGACGGGTACATTGGATGTATTTCATGCCTAGCACATTTCATCTCATCGACAATTTGATGATGTATATGTTCCAAATACGGAAGTGTCTTTTTGTTTAACATTGTCTCCGCCGATACCATTACACCGTTTTCAGAAAGCATACGAGAATTTTCAATCATGCGATCAAACAATGCTGAACGTTGATCGACAGTAGGTTTTCGTTCCATCATCGCAAAACCTGTTTCTACAAATTCTTCAACCGTCCCCCAGTTATGAGAAATATGAAGTACATCTAGATAAGGTGCGATATCTAAATAACGTTCGCCATCAATAGTTAAGTTCGAATTCATTTGCGTGCGAACTCCACGTTCATGGGCATATTTCAAAAGCGGTTTTACATAGTTTTCAACCGATTTTTTACTTAACATCGGTTCACCACCTGTAATGCTTAATGATCTAAGATGTGGGATTTCATCAAGGCGTTTAAGAATTATATCTAGTGGCAAGGCAGTTGGGTCCTTTGTTTGTAAAGTGTAACCAACCGCACAGTGTGCACATCGCATATTACATAAATTAGTTGTTGTAAATTCTACATTCGAGAGAGTTAACTTCCCAAATTGTTCGATATCTAAGTAAGACTCCCATGGGTCATAACTAGTAGTAATTTTTTCTAACGTATTCATTTATTATCTTCCTTTCCAACTACCAATTCTCTCATAGAAATAAATTTTCGGAAAGAACAAAATGCTACATGAAAGATTCATAGAGTGATTGCCTCCTTAAGAAAACGCAGCTTACCACTGTAAGCTGCGCTAAAATTAAGTTTAGATGTAGATATTTTCTTTTTTTTGCATAGAAGCAAAATATTTTTAATAACAACTCTAATAAACCGATATGATTAGGGAAGTGGTTCTAGTTATAAATCTGAACTTGTTATAAAACTGTTATTTTCACTGTAAAACGTATCTCCTAAACGATTATCAACAATCGTTTTACTTAACTCAATTTTGGAGAAGTTCACAGCCCGTACATTATAAAGAACTTTATCATTTCGAATCATACTGTCCGTCACATAAATTTCTGATTGGTTTTGGGCATATAAATCCGAGTGGAAACCATCTGTTAATTGTACGCCTTTCAACTCGATTGTAGACTCTAAATCCAACCAAATTTGCGATTGGACATGCTTTGAAATAAAGCTATCTTGAACTAATACCTCACTATGATTTTGTACGGAAATGGCATTACGGCACCCTTTGTATAGTTCGCTATCTCTCACAACTGCTGAACTATCATTGACGACAATCTGCGTGAGAATATGGTGGCTAATTTGGCCATCATAAAAGAAGAAATTCGAATTTTTTAACACCTTTACACCATAGGATTTTCCGTTAAAGATCCTGCATTGTTCAAGAGTTAAGGTCGACTTTTCGGTGATTTCAATTTGAACATTTTCACTTTCGTAAAACTTACAATTAACCCCTTTAACATTACAACGAGTATCTAAAATAAGACTTTTCCCATTATAAAGTTCACTATTTAGTAAGTTCATTTTTACATTTGCTTTCAGGGCAATATGGGCCATGTCATTGTTATACATTTTCGAACCGTCTACCTCTATCGTAGAGTTGGACATTCCTAAAATTGCATTACCGAAATTATACATAATTTCACTATCTATCACAGTCAATTGGCCACCTATGACAGAAAGAGCAGAATTCGATTGTTCTGTTATTTTACTTTCAACGATCGTACAATTCGCTTTTTTCTCGATATAAATCCCAACATGTTTTCCTTCTTTGACAAGACTATTTTTGACTGAACAGATAGATTCACCGGAAAGGAAAACTTGTGCGAGTTTGTGGGATTTCAACAATGTTTCATAAAAATTCACAATGGATTTATCATTCACTTGGATACCAAAGCTTTTCCCAGAGTATATGTGGCAATGCTCTAAATTTAAACGAGATCGTTTCGCTACTTGTATATTGGCATTTTCATGTTGGCTCACTTCAGAGTAAGAAAAATTCATTTCGGCATAATCACGTAGGGAAACCCCAACATCCGTTCCATGCTGGACGATACAATGACTTCCAACTAAAGAACTTCTCTGTACTAAAAGCTGGGGTTTTTTATGGTAACGAAGAGTAGTGTTCTCTAATGTAATATTCGATTCTTTTTTCGCGTAGATTCCGTGATCCTCTCCACGTTCAATAAGACTTCCTTGGTCGATGAAAGTCGAGTGATCCACATAAATTTGAGCATCAAGTTGATGATGCAAGTGAGCCTTTACTGAATGGACTAGTCCATTATTTTTTATCCAATATGCATATCGAGCCTCTGAAAATTGGCATTCTTCAATCGTTGCTTCAGAACCATCCACTTCAATATGCGCCTTCCCGTTGTTTTGGAACTTACAATGATGGAAAACCCCTGTACTCTGTTTTTGTAAAGTGATAGCGCGGTCAGCTGCATCTGTAATTTCGCAATGCGAAGCCGTAATTTTCCCTCCATTTACCGTAACTAAAACAGATGTATCCATTCCATCTAAATGACATTGCTCAAACTCCACTTCGCCCTCTACGTAAATATGAGTAATAGGGGAGATTGTTACATTACAGAATTTGACGGAAACAGACTTCGGAATCGTTAGTAAACCTTCAATTATGGTTTCGCCAACTTTACTACCACTAATCACAACACTTTTATGAAATTGTATTGACTCTTTATATATTTTTGGTGAAAGCTGAATGTGGCCACTTTTATTTAAATGATGCATGGCACGTTTCAATGTTTTTCCATTCGTAAAAAACATACTTAATAATCGCATAACAGGCATATGGACCCTCCTTACTTCGGGACAAGGGGACAGGTTCCTTGTCCCATACGTACTCCTATTTTTGATTAAAAAAGGAAATTTTAACCCTATTATGTAAAGATATTTATTTTTGGTTGGTGAATATTTTTGCACAAGGTTGGATTGTGTTACAGAATGATATGCGGTGGCAGTTGCTCGAAATGACGTAGGAAGGGTATGTACTTTTAGCTTATAAAGGAAAATCAACTCACTTTATGCGTCTAAATGAATCAAATCATTACCTTTAAGCTTCCATAAGGTTTCAAATAAGATTGGAAACCTCTCAAAACGAGAACAATATAAACTAACTCGCTAGCCAAACGTGTCTTGGAAGTTTACAATGAACGAGATAGTTTTGCAGAGTCTAGGAGGAATTTATTTTGAAAGAAACATTATTAAAAGTCTTATCAATGGATACAGTTGAAAGACAACAATTTATGAATCAACAAGGAACTCAATTAATAGAAGAAATGATTCTACATATTGGAAGCCCCGACACTGAATTAAGAGATCAACTTAATTATCGTGTATTTATTGAATTATTATCCTATGAGCTTTTAACAAAAGAACAGATGACGTTTCTTGTACAAACCCTGCAAGGAAATGACTATCTATATCAAAAAATTGGGGAAGTGGACACAGATTCAGTGTTCACACGATCATTTTCAGCGTTATGGTTGACGGCTTTAATTAATGTCGATAGCCAACTACACTTTTTACCTGATGACACTGCAAAAAACCTACTCGAAATCTGTGTACCGTATTTAACAAAAGAGAGAGATGTACGAGGCTTTGTCGGTGAAAAAGGGTGGGCACGCTCAATTGCTCATGGTGCAGATTTAGCAAGTGCGTTAATTTCACATCCACAATTTGAAATACGTCTATCCCCGATTCTCTTACAAGGCATTAAAGATAGTTTTTGGAAAGGAACGGTTTATGTAGACGATGAAGAGGAAAGACTTGTGGCAATCATTGATCAGTTAATTTCAAAAGAATTTCCAGAAGAGATATTAATTGAATGGGTAGAGCAAGTGTTTGATAAACTTCAATTCTATTTAATGGATGTCGGGTATACTCCTCAATACTTTAATGCGCGAACAAATACACTTCATTTTATGAAAACATTATACTTCACATTGAAATTCTCTCAACAAATGCCTCAATTAAAAGGCATTGTTTCAATATTTATTAGTAAATGGATGAAGTAAACCAATCGCGAGATGCTAGAAAGTGGGGACGTCATGAGAAAGCGATTCATCCGAGTTATATTATTTATCTTATTAGTTTTAGTTCTAGGTTATTTGGTTAATCTATATTTTGTTGAGTTTACTGGTGCTGGAAAAGATACTCCTGAAGAGGCTTTACCGACTAATCAAGAATACGAATGGATTAAAGGGCCTAATACGGAAAAGGAACAGCGCTATTTCTTTCTATCGAATGGTCAAAATTTTGGAACGACCCTTGTAAAGAAGAATGTTAAAGGGTGGAGTATTGAAGAGGAGGTAACTGCGAAAGTACCAAAAAAATTAGAAAGTAACACCATCGTGTCTGCATTATCTGACCAAAAAATACTATTTGGTCTCATTAAACAAAAAGGTACTATTGATGTGAACATCAACGGGAAACCAGCTTCATTAATCGGACTATCGAATTTGACAGAGGATGTACTGGATCTATATGATGTGAAAGGTTATAGCATTTGGTACATTGATTTAGAACAACTCGAAGGTAATGAAAGCTATTCTATCCAAGTACTTGATGAACACAAAAAGGTCATTAGCGAATTATCAATTTAAATTTGATTCGACTTTCTTCATTTATATTGTTGTTTTGAACAATAAGGTGATTTGAACAAGGTCATAATGATAACTTATCACAAAAGATAATATTAATGTAATTTACTTATGTATATAAATGATGTAAGATGAGAACTGGAGAAAAGAGCATAACAATCTTTTCAATGAATTATTAGGGGGAGAGTACATATGGCAAACTTACACAATAGCCGCGCTTCATTTGAAGTGAATGGTAAAACTTATAACTATTACCGTTTAGCTGCTCTTGAAGAAGCTGGCGTTGCAAATATTTCACGCCTTCCATACTCAATTAAAGTATTATTAGAATCTGTATTACGTCAATATGATAACTACGTAATTAAAGAAGAGCACGTAAACAATCTTGCAAAATTCGGTAATGGTGCAGATGCAGAAGCTGAAGTTCCATTCAAACCATCTCGTGTTGTATTACAAGACTTCACTGGTGTACCAGTAGTTGTTGACTTAGCTTCATTACGTTCAGCTATG
This sequence comes from Lysinibacillus composti, assembly GCF_016908465.1. Lineage (GTDB taxonomy): Bacteria > Bacillota > Bacilli > Bacillales_A > Planococcaceae > Ureibacillus > Ureibacillus composti_A. The sequence continues at coordinate 61,999 of NZ_JAFBDY010000019.1, forward strand.
AAAGAATTAGGTGGAGATCCAGACAAAATCAACCCAGCTATTCCAGTTGACCTTGTAATCGACCACTCTGTACAAGTTGATAAATACGGTAATGCATCTGCATTACAAACTAACATGGACCTTGAATTTGAACGTAACGCAGAACGTTACAACTTCTTAAAATGGGCTCAAACTGCATACGATAACTTCCGTGCTGTACCACCAGCTACAGGTATCGTTCACCAAGTAAACTTAGAGTATTTAGCTCCAGTTGTACACGTGAAAGAAAACGCTGATGGCACATTCGAAACATTCCCAGATTCAGTAGTAGGTACTGACTCACATACTACAATGATCAACGGTATCGGTGTACTTGGATGGGGTGTAGGTGGTATTGAAGCTGAAGCAGGTATGCTTGGTCAAGCATCATACTTCCCAATTCCAGAAGTAATCGGTGTTAAATTAACTGGTGATCTTCCAAACGGTGCTACTGCAATGGACTTATCTTTAAAAGTAACTCAAGTATTACGTCAACGTGGCGTAGTAGGTAAATTCGTTGAGTTCTTTGGTCCTGGTGTATCTAAATTACCATTAGCTGACCGTGCTACAATCTCAAACATGGCTCCTGAATATGGTGCAACATGTGGTTACTTCGCTATTGACGAAGAATCATTAAATTACATGCGTTTAACTGGTCGTGAAGAAGAGCACATCGAAGTTGTAGAAGCATACTTAAAAGCTAACAACATGTTCTTCGATCCATCATTAGAACCAGTTTACACTGATGTATTAGAAATTAAATTAGAGGACATCCAACCAAACCTTTCTGGTCCAAAACGTCCACAAGATTTAATTCCTCTTACTGACATGAAAGCTCGTTACCATGAAGCAGTAACTGCTCCAATGGGCGTACAAGGCTTTGGCTTAACAGAAGATGAATTCTCTAAAACATCAACAATTAAATTTGCTGATGGCGAATTAGAAATGCCTACAGGTGCTGTAGCAATCGCTGCTATTACATCTTGTACAAACACTTCTAACCCATACGTTCTTTTAGCTGCTGGTTTAGTTGCTAAAAAAGCTGTTGAAAAAGGAATCCAACCACCTGCATGGGTTAAAACTTCTTTAGCACCAGGTTCTAAAGTTGTTACTGGATACCTTGAAGAATCAGGATTACAATCATACCTTGATCAAATCGGATTCAACACTGTAGGTTACGGATGTACTACATGTATCGGTAACTCTGGTCCATTACTTCCAGAAATCGAAGAAGCAATTAAAGAAAAAGATTTATTTGTAACTTCAGTACTTTCTGGTAACCGTAACTTCGAAGGTCGTGTACATCCACTTGTAAAAGCTAACTACTTAGCATCACCACCACTTGTTGTTGCTTACGCATTAGCTGGTACAGTAGATATCGACCTACAAAAAGATTCTTTAGGTAAAGACAAAGATGGTAACGATGTATTCTTCGCTGACATCTGGCCTTCAACTGAAGAAGTAAATGCTGTATTAAACAAAGTTGTTACTCGTGAATTATTCCAAAAAGAATATGAAACAGTATTCACAGCTAACGAAAAATGGAATGCAATTGAAACATCAACTGAGTCTCTATACACATTTGATGAAAAATCAACTTACATCCAAAACCCACCATTCTTCCAAGGATTATCTAAAACTCCAGAACCAATCAAAGGTCTTGAAGGTTTACGTGTAATCGCGAAGTTCGGTGACTCAATTACAACTGACCACATTTCACCAGCTGGTGCAATTGGTAAAGATACACCTGCAGGTAAATACCTACAAGAAAATGGTGTAGCAATCCGTGACTTCAACTCTTACGGTTCTCGTCGTGGTAACCACGAAGTTATGATGCGTGGTACATTTGCAAACATCCGTATCCGTAACCAAGTTGCTCCTGGTACAGAAGGTGGATTCACTACTTACTGGCCAACAGGTGAAGTTGAGTACATTTACGATGCTTGTATGAAATACCAAGAAAACGGCACTGGCTTAGTAGTACTTGCTGGTAACGACTATGGTATGGGATCTTCTCGTGACTGGGCTGCTAAAGGTACATTCTTATTAGGTGTAAAAACAGTTATTGCTCAAAGTTACGAACGTATCCACCGTTCTAACCTTGTAATGATGGGTGTATTACCACTTCAATACTTACCAGGTGAAAGCGCTGAAACATTAGGATTAACTGGTAAAGAAGAAATCTCAGTAAATCTTACTGACGATGTAAAACCACGTGATATCTTAACTGTAACTGCAAAAGCTGAAGACGGAACTGTGAAAACATTCCAAGCTCTTGCTCGTTTCGATTCAGAAGTAGAAGTAGACTACTACCGTCACGGTGGTATCCTACAAATGGTACTTCGTTCAAAAGCTGCTGAGTAATTAGCGATATAAAGGCAAAGTCGAGAATTCGACTTTGCCTTATTTTTTTGCTTAAAAACGATAGATATACATATTACATGTGAGGAATGAAATTCAAAAAAGACAAGATCAAGCGAAGAATGAACTTCATCGAAGATATGAAGGTTATTTTTGAGACAGACTAGGTGATAAATGAACTTCAATTAGGGGATGAAGTTCAAAAAGAGATTTGCTCAGTTGTAAATTAAACTTCATCGGGGGTATGAAGATCATAATGAGACAAGATCAGATGAAAAACGAACTTCATTTAAGGGATGAAGTTCAAAAAGAGATAGGCTCAGTTGTAAATTAAACTTCATCAGGGGTATGAAGATCATTATGAGACAAGATCAGATGAAAAACGAACTTCATTTAGGGGATGAAGTTCAAAAAGAGATAGGCTCAGTTGTAAATTAAACTTCATCAGGGGTATGAAGATCATTATGAGACAACATCAGATGAAAAACGAACTTCATTTAGAGGATGAAGTTCAAAACATGACAAGAGCAAGCGTAAATTGAACTTCATAGAATTTATGAAGTTCAGTATGCATGATTGATGGCAGTAATTTGGGCTTCATTATAGGATAAAGTCTCTCAAAATGAATATCCTTTGTTTGCTATTAACACCAATTCGTCCGCATACGTCTGGAATTCAGCCACATCAGTTATCGTTTCGTTACTCACGTCTGGAATTCGTCCGTATAAGTCACGGTCTCGTCCGTTTACGCCAGAAATTGGTCCGCATAACTAGCCATTTTGTCCGTTCACCACAAGAATTCGTCCGTATAATCCATAGTTTCGTCCGCTCACGCTGGAATTGGACCGCATAATCCATAGTTTCGTTACTCACGTCTGGAATTCGTCCGTATAAGTCACGGTCTCGTCCGTTTACGCCAGAAATTGGTCCGCATAACTAGCCATTTTGTCCATTCACCAGATTAAGTCCATATAATTGTGTAAAAAGAAAAGAGTCATTTTATGCCCTCTTGGATACAATGTTTTCAACGACGATAAACATTAGAAAAGAGGAT
>NZ_JAFBDY010000020.1 GCF_016908465.1 Lysinibacillus composti
CACACCCGTTCCCATACCGAACACGGAAGTTAAGCTCTTTAGCGCCGATGGTAGTTGGGGGCTTCCCCCTGTGAGAGTAGGACGTCGCTACGCAAAAAGTCTAAGCAAAGGCTTAGACTTTTTTTATTGATAAATAAACCAATTGAAAGTTAGATTTGATAATTAACTATGATATATTGATGTATTTATGAGATCCCGTGGTGTAGCGGGTAACATGCCTGCCAGTCACGTAGGAGATCTCCAGTTCGATCTCGGTCGGGACCGCCATATAAAATGAATTTGTAGCTATTCAAAAGTGATAATTCACTTATTGAATAGCTTTTTTGTTATTATTTGATTACTAGAATCATATGATATTCACTTTATTCATCTAAAATTTGCATCATTAAAGTCAAGGCACATGATTTACTGTTTACATAAATATAGTAATAACAAGTGACTTTGACTTGAGGTGAATAGGAATGAGACAACGTTATCGCAGAGGTATATTGGTCCTTATTTTTATTGTCATTATGAATCTTATATTATTGCTTTTCAACTATATAACTGAAGTGAATGGGATGTATGATATAGAAGAATCAAATAATTTTAGATGGCAAAAATTTATGAATGAAGACGAATTTAATCAACTTGAACAAGGAATGTCTTATAAAGAAGTAGTTGAAGTGGCAAAAGGCAGGGGAGAACCTATCAGTGAAGGTGTTTATGTTTGGAACGATGAATGGGTTATGACTATGGCTTATGAGATTCATTTTGATGACGAAAAGCTGTTAGATAAAAAGATTATTGAAAAAAGAGGTTACTCGACACGATAAATGTCTAAAAATAATAAAGGGCATCTCAAAAACTAGTAAAGCAAAAGAATAACATAAAATAGGTGCCCTTTATTTTAAAAATAAGGCTATACATTTTGAACATTTGCTACTGATTAGGTAAACTTAAGATAATGTGATGATGAGAGGATAATTATTCATGGAATTCGAAAAAATTGTTACATCTCTTGAGGATACGCAAGACTTGGCTTATAAATTGGCCGAGTTATTAGAAGTACAAGATACAATAACATTAGAAGGGGATTTAGGAGCTGGTAAGACCACGTTTACTCAGGCTTTGGCCAAGGGACTGGGGATTAATAGAACAGTGAATAGTCCAACCTTTACAATTATGAAACAGTACACAGGTAGGGTAACGCTAAATCATCTTGATGTTTACCGACTTTCGGATGGTAATGAAGATCTTGGATGGGAAGAAATCTTTTATGGTGATGCCGTAACAGTAGTTGAGTGGGCACACTTAATAGAGGAAGATTTACCAGATGAAAGACTCGCAATTGAAATATATCGAATTGATGATCATCAAAGAAAGTTCATATTAAAACCAATCGGAGAACGTTATGTGCGATTGTGTGAGGAGTTATTTAAATGATTTGGTTAGGAATTGAAACTTCAAATTCACCGCTTTCCATTGCCATTGTCAAAGATGGACAAGTATTAGCGGAAATTGTACAAAATAATAAATTAACGCATTCAGTTACAGCGATGCCTACTATTGAAGAGGTATTTAAAAAGGCTAAACTGAATCCATCTGATATAGATGCGATTGCAGTTGCTCAAGGACCAGGATCCTATACAGGTATAAGAATTGGTGTTACGATTGCTAAAACATTAGCTTGGACAATGAAAAAGCCGTTAGTAGGTATTTCAAGTTTAAAAACACTTGCTGCAAATGTAAAAATTTTTAATGGCTTAATCTGCCCTATTTTTGATGCACGTAGACAAAACGTTTATGCGGGTGTTTATAAAGGGAAGGAACTTGAAACGGTGCTAGAAGACCAACATCTTTCGCTTGAAGATTTATTAATGGAGATTAAAAAACAAGATGAACCAGTTGTTTTTATCGGCCTAGATGTAGATAAGTTTAAAGAAGACATCATAGCGCAATTAGGAAATCAAGCTAATTTTGCACCATATTCATACCAACTACCAAGAGCTGGAAGTATGATTGAACTTGCAGAAAAGGAGCAATTACTTTCAGTTAATGAGGTACACACTTTTGTTCCAAAATACCATCGCATAGCACAAGCAGAAGCAACCTGGATTAAGGAGCAGAAGAAAGGTCATGAATAGTATGATTCAATATAGAAGAATGACACCAGAAGATGTTGAAGTGGTACATTCAATAGAAGTGGCCACATTTCCAACTCCTTGGACTTTAGATTCCTTTCATTATGAGATGAGAGAAAACGAATTTGCTTATTATATAGTTGCAGAAAATGAACAGGGTACAATTGTCGGCTTCTGTGGGATGTGGTTAGTAATTGATTCTGCACAAATTACAAATGTGGCGGTTATAGAAGAAGTGAGAGGCAAGAGAATTGGAGAAACACTAATGCGAGAAGCTATGCGAATAGCACGTGAGCATGATATCGAAATGATGAGTTTAGAAGTACGAGTATCGAATATAGTAGCACAAAATCTATATCGAAAGCTTGGTTTCCAAGATGGTGGAATTCGAAAAGGATATTACGTAGATAATCAAGAGGATGCTCTTGTAATGTGGGTGAAATTAAATGAGTGAAAGATTAATATTAGCAATTGAGACAAGCTGTGATGAAACAGCAGCCGCAATTATCCGAAATGGATCAGAAATTGTTTCAAATGTTGTCTCGTCTCAAATAGAAAGTCAAAAGCGGTTCGGTGGTGTGGTGCCTGAAATTGCATCGCGTCATCATGTTGAACAAATTACAATAGTAATTGAGGAAGCATTAGCTAAAGCAAATATGCAACCGTCGGATTTAGATGCAGTAGCAGTTACAGAAGGACCTGGATTAGTAGGTGCTTTGTTAATCGGTATTAATGCTGCAAAAGCGTTTGCATTTGCAAATGGGCTACCAATTGTCGGGGTTCATCATATCGCTGGTCATATTTATGCTAATGCTTTAGTACAAGAAATGCAGTTTCCTTTGTTAGCACTTGTTGTTTCAGGAGGACATACAGAACTAGTACTGATGAGAGAGCACGGTAGCTTTGAAGTTATTGGGGAAACTCGTGACGATGCAGCGGGGGAAGCGTACGATAAGGTAGCACGTGTATTAAATATGCCTTATCCTGGAGGGCCACATATTGATCGAATGGCACATGAAGCTACTGCGGCTGTTGAATTCCCTCGTGCATGGTTAGAGGATTCTTATGATTTTAGTTTTAGTGGATTAAAATCAGCAGTAATTAATTACAAACATAATATGGACCAACGTGGTGAGGAAATTATCCCAGAACAGGTAGCTAAGGGATTCCAAGATAGTGTAGTTGAAGTATTAACAACCAAAACATTAAGAGCTGCAAAAGAATTTAATGTTAAACAAGTTATTGCAGCAGGTGGCGTGTCCGCAAACAAAGGACTAAGAACAAGTTTGGAAGAAGTCTTTGAAAAAGAGGGAATTGAATTTACGGTACCACCACTAAAATTTTGTACAGATAATGCCGCAATGATTGGTGCAGCAGCAACATATATGTATGATGCTGGAGTTCGAGGAAATCTGGCGATGAATGGGTTACCAGGAAAAGAATTAACTAGTTGGTCAAAATAATAATTTACAATACCTGTTCAGTATGAGCTTATTCTGCGCAGTCATTTTAACTATCAATTAAATAATAAAATAATTACAGTTCAACCTCTGAAAGGGATGTCTAATAATGACTTTTTATAGACATCTCTTTTTGTTTATTATGTCAAAATAAGGGGAAACTAAATACACTCTTTTTTGTTTTTATCCTTCTAAGTTATTTCGTATTCTTTCTATTGTTATATTTTTCTGAAAAATTATCCACAGGTTATAGACAATTTGTTGAAAAAGTCAAGGCGAACATTCGTACTTATGCACAACTTGTGGATAACTTGTGTGTAAGTTGTGATAAAACTATATATTGTGGTTAATTTTTCACAACCTAATGTGGATAAATAATTTTTAAATTGTGGATAAAGTGGATAACTCTGTTGATATGTTGATATTACTGAATTTATGATGTGAATAATTTTGTGGAAGAAATTTATCGAATTTTGTCTATTGACCTAGATATATGAAAAAGGCATTATGAAAAAAATATCATGTACAAAAATGTACATGATATTAGGAAAAAACCACTATTCTAATGTAATACTTTCTAGTTCTTCGTTTAGTTCTAGCCACTGTAGTTCAAGATCGCCATGTTCGGATTTTAGCGAATCAAGTTCTGTTTGTAGATCTAATACTTTTTCATGATCCTTAAATATATCGGGGTCACAAAGATTTTCTTCAATGACTTTTATCTGTTCATCTAGTACTGCTGTTTGCTTTTCAATTTCTTCAATTGTACGACGAATTTGTCGTTCACGCTTTTTGGCCTCTTTATCTATTTTTGAAGTAGATGTTTTTGTCGAAGGTGTTTGTTCGGTCTTATTAACTGTAACAGCCTCCATTTGGGCAAGCTCTTCTAATTCTTGTTTTTTCTCCACATAATAGTCGTAGTCTCCTAAATATTCAAAGGAACCATTGCCTGAAAGCTCCACAACTTTTGTCGCGATTCGATTAATAAAATATCGATCGTGGGAAACGAATAATAACGTACCAGGGTAGTCTATTAGCGCGCTTTCCAACACTTCTTTACTATCTAAATCAAGATGGTTTGTCGGCTCGTCTAGAACAAGTAAATTAGCCTTTTGCATCATTAATTTTGCTAGGGCTAGTCTTGCTTTCTCACCACCAGATAGGGCGTTAATTGGTTTTGTAACATCATCACCACTGAATAAAAATTGGCCCAATACTGTCCGGATATCTTTTTCATTCATTAACGGCCATTCATCCCATAATTCTTGTAGGACTGATTTATTACCTGTTAATTTAGCTTGTTCTTGATCGTAGTAGCCAATCTGAACATTCGTTCCATAGCGAATGTCTCCTGAATATAAGGGTAAGTCCTTAATAATTGTTTTTAAGAGAGTAGACTTACCAACACCATTGGGTCCAACAAGAGCGATTCGATCTTCACGGAATATACGTAAATTAATATTTTTAGATATCGTATGTCCTTCATATCCAATAGTTAATTTATCTACAGAAAGAACATCATTACCGCTTTGACGTTCAATTGTAAAACCAAAACTAGCTGATTTCTCGTCGCCGTCTGGTCTGTCCATCCATTCAGTACGTTCTAGTATTTTGCGGCGACTTTGAGCCATTTTTGTCGTTGAGGCACGGGCAATATTTTTTTGGATAAAGGTTTCTAGTTTGGCCTTCTCATCTTGTTGACGTTCGAATGTTTTAACATCTCGTTCATAATTTTTCGCTTTTACATCTAGGTAATTACTGTAATTACCAACATACTTTGTGACATGTGTTCGTGAAACCTCATAAACAATCGAAACAACTTGATCTAAGAAATAACGATCGTGGGATACAATCAAAATTGCTCCTTCATAACCCTTTAAATAATTTTCAAGCCAACTTAACGTTTCAATATCTAAATGGTTTGTTGGCTCGTCTAAAATTAGTAAATCAGGTTTACTAAGAAGTAATTTCGCAAGAGCTAGACGTGTTCGTTGTCCGCCAGATAACGAAGTAATAAGCTTATCGTAATCTTCTGGGTAAAATTGCATTCCATGAAGTACGGATCGTGCATCCGCTTCATATTGATAACCGCCAGCATCTTTAAAATCGTGCTGTAATTGGTCATATTCTGACATAATTCGAGAGTAGACATCTTGCTGTTCATAAACACTTGGATCTGCCATTTTTTGTTCAAGATGACGCAAGTTTTTTTCCTTAGCACGTAATGGTTCAAAAATTGTCATAATTTCGTCCCAAATAGACAAAGTAGATTGCAACCCTGCATGTTGTTCTAAATAACCTACTTTTACGTCTTTTGGAATGATAATATCACCAGAGTCATACGACATTTGGCCTGCAATTATTTTTAATAAAGTTGATTTGCCAGCGCCATTACGCCCTACTAAAGCTACACGATCACGGTGTTGAACCTCTAGTTTTACACCATTAAGTATTTCATCTGTGGCGAATGATTTATATAATTGATTTACTTGTAATACGATCATTTTTTACACCTCAATTTCTTACTTTAAGTGTAATGGATGAGGAATTGTCACGCAATGTGGATGCTTTACTTATTTCTACATGTTTAGTAAGATAAAAAACGATTTCCATTAGATAATAGGGGGATATTGTGTGAAACCAGAAATAAAAATTCCACAAGCTACGGCTAAACGTTTACCTCTTTACTATCGCTTTTTACAAAACTTCGCAAATGAAGGAAAAAAACGAGTATCTTCACAAGAGTTAAGTGAGGCAATGAAAATTGATTCAGCCACAATCCGACGCGATTTTTCGTATTTCGGAGCGCTTGGAAAAAAGGGATACGGATATGATGTAAATTATTTACTAGAGTTCTTTAGAAGAACACTAAATCAGGATGAAGCAACGAATGTAGCATTAATAGGTGTAGGTAACTTGGGGAATGCTTTATTAAAGTATAACTTTCATAAGAATCAAAATACAAAAATTGTTGTAGCATTTGATACAAAGGCCCCGGATGAAGGGACAACTATTAATGACATTCCCGTTTTTCGCCCTGAACGACTAGAGGAGAAATTTAAAGAGTATCAAGCTGAACTTGCAATACTTACAGTTTCTGCTAGGTCAGCACAGGATGTAACAGATCGCCTTGTGGCCATGGGAGCCAAAGGAATATTAAACTTCACGCCTGTACGCCTCTCTGTACCCGATTCTATGAAGCTGATGAATATTGATTTATCTTTAGAATTACAAGCGTTAATTTATTTAATTCGAAACAATCAAGAGTGACATAAACTATTCACATAATCTATTAGCAAAAAAAGACAAGATGCGTTATTATGTACATATAATAGAGGAGGTGGCTATCATGGTTGTGCATTTGAATGCAATTGGACCAGTGAGCCTAGTTATTATCGGGATTGTCGCGTTACTAATTTTTGGACCAAAGAAATTGCCTGAGCTTGGACGAGCTTTTGGGTCAACGCTTCGTGAATTCAAAAATGGTACTAAGGGGTTAATCGATGATGAAGATAGCAAGAAAAAAAACATCATTGATCAAAAAGATGTAGATCAAGAAAACAAGTAAGTTAAGGATGTCTATTAATATGAATCCAAAAGAACTAACTGTTATTGAACATATAGAAGAACTAAGAAAACGTTTATTTATATGTGCGATTTTCTTTGTTTTAGCATTAATTGGGAGCTTTTATGTAGCTAAACCAATTATTAAATATATCCAGCATAGAGGAGAAGCAGAGCAATTAACATTAAATGCTTTTAATGTAGGAGATCCTCTTACTGTTTATCTAGAAGTAACTTTTATTGTGGCGTTGGTCATTACATCGCCAATTATTTTATATCAATTATGGGCTTTTATTACCCCTGGTTTACATGAGACTGAACGTAACGCAACTCTGAAATATATTCCATACTCATTTTTATTATTTATTGCTGGTTTAACGTTTGCGTACTTTATTTTATTTCCGAATATTATGAATTTTATGATGGATTTATCAAATGACTTAGCAATCCAGCAAACAATAGGTATTAATGAATATTTCTCTTTTTTATTTAAATTGGTCGTACCTTTTGGAGTAATTTTTCAATTACCTGTTGTGATGTTATTTTTAGCGCGACTAGGTATTTTAAACCCTGTACTGATGGTGAAATTTAGGAAATACTCGTACTTTGTTTTATTTGTTCTAGCCGTATTCCTAGCACCGCCAGATTTAATCTCAAATATCCTAATAGCAGTACCGTTATTCATTTTGTATGAAATAAGTATTATCATTGCTCGTGTTGGGTATAAAAAGTATTTACAGGCTGAGGAATTGCGTTTACAAGAAGAAAGGGAAGCAACTCAAAAACAGCAAGTTGAAGAATTGCTTGCCGAACAACGCCGTCAAATTGAAGAAATGAAAAATCAATCTACAAATTAAAATCCTATTTTTCGGGACAAGCTCGAGAAATAGGATTTTTTGCGTAATTTAATAAACTTACTGTTTGAAACATACTCAGAATTCGAGAGTTGATTCGGTGCAATTTGGCTGTATTCAAGAAGAAAACTTCTTATTTTGGCGCCGAGTCTAGAAATTGCTGAATCTTATCTGCATTAAGCTGAATTAAGGTAACATAACCATTTAACAGCATATGTGCAATGATAGAAGTGAGTAAGCGTCTAGTTTTGTAATATAGAAAGGCGAAAACAAAACCACTAATTGTATAGAGAATAATGTGTGAAAAATCTAAATGGATGACAGCAAATACAATTGCACTAATAACACCTGCTACCCAAAAGTTTTGAGTTTGAACGAGTGAGCCAAAAACAACACGTCTGAAAACAAGTTCTTCAAGCACTGGGCCGAACAATACTGAAGCTAAAATCATAATGGGTGCCAGCTCTGTCACTTTCATAATTGCTTCTGTATTTTCTGAACCATAATCAATTCCAATCGCTTGTTCTATCATCGCTCCAATCGACTGACCTAATAGAACAAGGAAAAATCCAATAATTCCCCAACCAATGGAAACACCTAATGATGCTTTTTCTCCACTAAATACTTTCCAAAAACTTTTATTTTTACTAATTAAAATTAAACTTGCTATAAAGGCAATAGCAGCAGAGATTGCTGACCACCAACCTGCCAAAATTAGTTCAGCCTCCATCCCATCCGCTTCAATTAAGCCTAAACAAAATTGTTTAATAGATGGAATGATAAATAAGAAACCAGATAGTTGGAAAGCAATATAAATTAAAAGTATGTAGAAAGCGGTTTTTTGTGTTTGTAGATTTCTTGAATTATTCAAAAGAGTAAATCCTTCTTTCTATTATTAATGTTTAAAACATATGATTAGTTGATAAACTATCACAGGTGCTTTTATCAAGCTAATTCAATTCTATTGTAGTTGAATATTGAAAGAAAACAAAATTTTTTTGTGCTTCGTACTTGCAAATCTAAAGTTAATTCATTATTATAATAATTGTGTTAGCACTCAATGGATGAGAGTGCTAATAAAGATTATATAAATTTTATATTTATAGGAGGTTGTTTCACTTGTTAAGACCATTAGGTGATCGTATCATTATCGAACTAGTTGAGGTGGAAGAAAAATCACAATTCGGAATTGTACTTCCAGATTCAGCAAAAGAAAAACCCCAACAAGGTAAAGTTATTGCTGTGGGAAATGGTCGTGTTCTAGATAACGGCACACGCGTCGAGCTTGAAGTGAAAGAGGGAGACCAAATTATCTTCTCAAAGTATTCAGGCACAGAAGTGAAATATGAAGGTAACGAATATTTAATTTTAAAAGAAACTGACGTATTAGCAGTTATTGGCTAATCATAATTGTAATAGTTAATCATTAGCAAATATAGCGCTTATATATATTTCTTAGCGCTTTCTACTTATGATTTTGAATAGGATAAAAAAATTTGGAGGTAAGCAAAATGGCAAAAGATATTAAGTTTTCTGAAGAAGCTCGTACGCTCATGCTTCAAGGTGTGGATAAATTAGCTAACGCAGTTAAAGTAACATTAGGCCCTAAAGGTCGTAATGTTGTTCTTGAGAAAAAATTCGGTTCACCTCTAATCACAAATGATGGTGTAACAATTGCGAAAGAAATCGAACTTGAAAACCCATATGAAAACATGGGTGCAAAACTAGTTGCTGAAGTAGCTTCTAAAACAAATGAAATTGCTGGTGACGGTACAACTACTGCAACAGTATTAGCACAAGCAATGATTCGTGAAGGTCTTAAAAATGTAACAGCTGGTGCAAACCCTGTAGGAATCCGTAAAGGGATTGACAAAGCAGTTGCTGCTGCATTAAATGAACTTCAATCAATTTCTCGTCCAGTTGAAAACAAAGAAGCAATTGCACAAGTAGCTGCTATTTCTGCTGCTGATGAAGAAGTTGGACAATTCATCGCAGACGCTATGGAACGTGTAGGTACTGATGGTGTTATTACAATTGAAGAATCTAAAGGGTTCACTACTGAACTAGATGTAGTTGAAGGTATGCAATTCGACCGTGGTTATGTATCTCACTACATGGTTACTGATACAGACAAAATGGAAGCAGTATTAGATAATCCTTATATCTTAATTACAGATAAAAAGATTTCTAATATCCAAGAAATTCTTCCATTACTTGAGCAAGTTGTTCAACAAAGCCGTCCATTGTTAATTATCGCTGAAGATATTGAAGGCGAAGCATTAACAACATTAATCTTAAACAAATTACGTGGTACGTTCAGCGTTGTGGCTGTTAAAGCTCCTGGCTTCGGTGACCGTCGTAAAGCAATGCTTGAAGATATCGCAGTGCTAACTGGTGGACAAGTAATTACTTCAGATCTTGGTTTAGAGTTAAAAACTGCGGATGTAACATCTTTAGGTCGTGCGGCTAAAATCGTTGTTTCTAAAGACAACACAACTATCGTTGAAGGTGCTGGTAATAGCGATGCAATCGAAAATCGCGTAGGTCAAATCCGCACTCAAATCGTTGAAACAACTTCTGAGTTTGATAAAGAAAAATTACAAGAACGTTTAGCTAAATTAGCTGGCGGTGTGGCAGTTATTAAAGTAGGTGCTGCTACTGAAACAGAATTAAAAGAACGCAAACTTCGCATTGAAGATGCTTTAAACTCAACACGTGCTGCTGTTGAGGAAGGAATTGTAGCTGGTGGTGGTACTGCATTATTAAACGTTTACCATGCAGTAGAACAAGTACTAGTTTCAGAAGAATCTGACGTTGCAACTGGTGTACGTATTGTCTTACGTGCTCTTGAAGAACCAGTTCGTCAAATTGCTAACAATGCAGGTCTTGAAGGTTCAATCATCGTTGACCGCTTAAAACGTGAAGAAGTTGGCGTAGGATTCAACGCTGCTAATGGCGAATGGGTAAACATGATCGAAGCTGGTGTAGTTGACCCTGCAAAAGTTACTCGTTCAGCATTACAAAACGCTGCATCTGTAGCTGCTCTATTATTAACAACTGAAGCAGTAGTAGCAGATATTCCAGAACCAGCAGGTGCTCCAGCAATGCCTGACATGGGCGGAATGGGCGGCATGATGTAATATAACAGGATTAGGTTAATTGCCTTAAAATCCTTGGAACATGCTGAAAAGTAAGTTAAACTTAATTGGATTTAAAGAGGCTTCTCTAAAGTTTTTAACTAAGAGAGGCTTCTTTTTTCTTTGTATTCTAGTAAGATTCTTGCTATAGTAATCGTCTAATTCTAAGTTACTATCAAGAAAATACATACATGTTAGTTTTTCGATTTATTAAAATGTAAATTTGATTATTTTGAGTTTCAATGTTACGGCCATTTATAAAATATAAAGTGCAATGATTGTGATACGATAATATTAAAGCTATTATTAATATAAATACACGTATTCTAATGGGGGAAGTACACATGGATTTTACAAATAAAGTGGTGTTAATTACTGGCGCGGGTGCTGGGATTGGTCGTGAAACAGCACTTCAATATGCAGCAAAAGGTGCGAAAGTAGTTGTAAATGCAATAGGGAATGAACGTGGTAAACAAACTGCCGAGTTAATCAAAGAAAAAGGTGGAGAAGTTCTCTTTATACAGGGGGATATATCGAAAAAGTCCGATGTGGAAAATATGGTAAATAAGACTGTACAGGCATATGGACGAATTGATATTTTAGTTAACAATGCAGCTGTTGTTGCAGCTGGAACCATTGAAAATACAAGTGAAGAAGATATTGATCGTACATTAGCGGTTAATATTAAAGGTACTTACCTTACATCTCAATATGTCGCAAAACAAATGAGAGAGCAAGGTGGTGGAGTCATTGTTCATGTTGGCTCTGTTGCTTCTATAAAAGGACATCATGACCGTAGCATTTATAGTGCCTCAAAAGGAGCAATCTTAGCTCTTACGAAATCGATGGCGTTGGAATTATTGGATGCCAATATTCGTGTTAATTGCGTCAGCCCGGGAACAACTTATACAGATGGTGTACATAATCGTATTGAAACTTCTGAAGATCCAGAAGCATTGAAATCGATGTTTCTCGCAAGACAGCCTATGAATCGTCTTGCAAAACCAGAGGAAATTGCACATAGTATATTATTTGCAAGCTGTGACGAAGCAGCATTTATGAATGGAAGTAATATTGTCATTGATGGTGGTACGTCGTTATAAATATGGAGGTAAACAGGGGAAGAAAAATGCCATATTCATAGATTTTTTCTGTTATAAATTTTCCCCTAACGAAAAAGATTATAGAGGGGCTTCTCATTAGTTGCAAAAACTTTTGGGAAGCTTCTTTTTCATTTTCTTTTAATAGGTGAAAATATGTTTTGGTGAGTTATGTTTTGGGATATTTTATATAGCTGTTATAGGTTAATAGAACAAGCTACTTTGATTGGGCCTTTTCAATGAAATAATAGGAATAATTAGATATACTTGAATAGTAAGACAATTCTTAGATATTTTTATTAAAATTTGAAAGTCTAAGAGTCTAATAAAAGAAAGGTGGAAATAAAATGAATACGTTAGTTGCTCATGAAAGAAAAGATTTTAAAAAAGCTTCTTTGAGGAAATTGAAAAATAATGGAGAGATTCCCGCAGTTGTTTATGGTAGGGAAATTAACACTAAATCGATTTCTATTAAAGGTGCAGATTTACAAAGAGTATTAAAAGCTGTTGGTAGAAATGGAATTATATCACTTAATCTTGATGGAGAATCAACTAATGTTATTTTAAGAGATTACCAAAATAAAGCTATAACAAAAGAAGTCCTACATGTAGATTTCCTTCAAGTTAATCAGCACACTGAAATTGACACTAAAGTGAGTGTAATCCTAAAGGGAACATCGATTGGTGAGAAAACTGGGGGAATAGTGAAGCAAATTCTTCACGAATTAAATATAACAGCTAAAGCAAATGATCTCCCTGAAAATATTGAAATTGATATTACTGATTTTGAAATCGGTCGCACTGTAAAGGTAGCGGATCTCAAAAAGAATTATAGTAACTTTACAATTAATCATGAGGATGAAGAAACGATCGTAATGGTAGATTATGAGAAATCTACAGAGGAAGAAGAGGATATTAGTGCAGTTGAAGTATAAAAATTTCTTCTTAATACTTTCTACAACAAATATTCCTCTACGCTAATGCTCTGCCAAGCTTAGCGAATTCCAAATTACCGTTTAGAATTATAAATAAACAAAAAAACTATGTCAATAAATATATTTGCAGTAAAATAGATTTTTCTCCAATAGGGAAAACAAAGCAGCAATACTTAAGGTATACTGCTTTACTTCCTACGATAAAAGAAGTGATCAACAAAAGCCGATTCCTTAAACAAAGGGAAACGGCTTTTTGTTTTGTATAAACAAATGCAGGAAGTTAGCAAAGGAGACTTGTCTAAATTCCACTTTATATATTAACTCTATCAAAATCACGATAGAATATTAATAGACCTGACATGAATTTTGAAGCATTCATGTTAGTCTTTTTTATAAGGGTAAATTAACGCATTATAAAGGACCTAAAAGAGGGGGGGAGCTAAATTAAAAAAGGAAATAAAAAAATCCCCACTTCTCAAAAACTAAAGAAGTAGGGGATGCTCATAATCATTAAGCCTTAACGGATTGAAGAGCGCCTTCCTTACTTGCAATCAAGGCTTGATCGATATCTCTCTTTAAATCTTCCACATCTTCAAGCCCAACAGAAATACGAATTTGCTCAGGGTTAACCCCAGTTAGAGCTTGTTCTTCTGGGGACAATCTAGCATGTGTCGTGCTTGCTGGATGGATTACAAGAGTCTTTGCATCACCGATGTTTGTCACATGGGATAGTAATTTAACAGATTGTATAAATCGTTTTGCTGCTTCTAATCCGCCTTTTACACCAAAAGTAAAGATAGAACCAGCACCAAGCGGTAGATAATTTTTTGCTAATTCATATTGTGGGTCGTCCTTTAATGTCGGATAATTCACCCATGCCACTTGTTCATGAGCAGATAAGAATTCAGCAATCTGCTGTGCATTTTCAACATGCTGTTTCATTCTAAATGGTAAGGACTCCAAACCTTGAATAAATAACCACCCATGGAAAGGAGATAATGCAGTACCTAAGTTTTGTCCAAGGTCAAATCTAGCTTTAGCTATAAAAGGACTTTTGCTCGCCAATTCCATATATGAGCGGTTATTAAGTGCTGGTAGAACTTCGGTGAATTCAGGGAAATTACCATTATCCCAAGGGAAATTTCCGGAATCAACAATAATTCCTCCTATAGATGTACCGTGCCCACCGATGAATTTTGTCGTAGAGTGTATAACAATATCCGCTCCAAATTCAAATGGTCTTATTAAATATGGTGTCGTAAAAGTTGAATCAACAACCAATGGTAACCCATGTTTGTGTGCGATTTCACTTAACTTACTTAAATCAGCAATTTCTAATCCTGGATTTCCTAGTGTCTCTGTAAAAATAGCTTTGGTCTTGTCATTGATTGCATTTTCTAACTCGGAAAGATTTCTCCCATCGACAAAACGAACTGTAATGCCAAAACGTTTAAAAGTATCGGCAAATAGGGAATAGGTTCCACCGTATAAAGCATTAGTTGTAACAATTTCGTCTCCAACTTTAGCAAGTGTTAATAATGCAATACTTAACGCTGATTGTCCTGAAGAGACTGCATAAGCATCAACTCCACCTTCTAGCTCTGCCATTCTTTCCTCAAAGACACGGTTGGTTGGATTAGCATTTCTAGAGTAAATATAGCCTTCTTCTTGCATTTGAAATAGGGCAGCAGCATGATCGATACTTTCAAAACCATATGATGTAGTTTGATAGATTGGGACAGCCCTAGAGCGTACATGACCATCCATTTCCTGTCCACCATGTAATGCAACCGTATTAAAATTATATTTATCCATCCTTTAATCCCCTTAATGATATAAATTTTAGATCGAATTCTTAAAGACTATTATTCTTAATTAATAAGCCTTTGAGACAGGAGCATGTTTACATTAATTAACAGTAACTTCTAATTTTTTAAGTTCGTTTCCTAAAAACTTAGCAACTTCAAGCATTCCATATGTTCCGCCATTTGCTTCAGCTTCGCTGTTATAATTAGTATTAGTATTAATATCATAGGTAAATAATTGACCATCTTCATTCTCGATGAATTCAATACCTGCAACCTGTATACCATTTGCTTGAAGTAATTGTTCATATTTTTCGATGATTGGATGATTAAAGCCTTCTCTAATTTGGAATTTAGCAGGCTTAGAACTCTCTTCACCGACAGGGCAGAATAGATCCCCAATGGAACAAGCATCAGCAGGACATAATTCAAAACCTTCTGAAGTGTCTACGCGTACTGCATAAAGGAATTTGCCACCTACAAATTCACAACGTGTAATATATGACTCTGGTGACACGATATAATCTTGAAGTAGGGTAATTCCGTCCACAGGTTCTTCAAACTGATCGCTGTCCACATATTTTTGTAAAGCGTCTACCGATTCAAACAGTTGAACACCCAGTCCTTTACCGGCACGATTATGTTTCGTAATAAATTTCTTTCCGTCAAATTTCTTTGCTGCTTCTAAAATTTCATCTTTGCCAACTGCAACAACAGTTCTTGGTGTCTTAATTCCGAATTTCTCAAGCTCTAAATATTGCTGAACTTTACTTATTTCTAATTGCAAAACACGGCTACCATTAATTACTACTCTATTGTTGTGCTCTAACCAAGAAAGTACAGCATTTGTTAATTCAGGTGCAAACCGATGTCCGCGTGTATGTGATGAAGCACTCATGCGGCTGTAGAATATTCCCCCTGGTGGAACAGATGTTAAATCAACCGAGCCTTTTTCTAAAAACCATTCCTCATATGGTAAATTCAATTCTTCTAATCTTTTAATTAAATGCTCTGTCCATTCCTCGTTTTCATGTAATACATATATTTTACTCATAGAATTTCTCCCCTTAATTTTAGTTTTTCGTTAAAGATGCTCTTAGTTCTTCTACTTTTGGCATTACTTGTTTAGAGAAACGCTCCATTTCCTCTAACTGTGGGGAGCATTGTAATAACAATAGCTCTACTCCTACTCTCTCAAATTCCAAAATTTGTTTTGCAATTTGCTCTGGTGTTCCAATTAAGTTTGGACGGAGACCACGGTTCGAAACAGAATAATCTTGGAGCTGAATTTGTTGCTCTAGCTGAGATTTGGAAGTAAAGTCCTTAAACCCAGCATATCCACTCAGGTCTTCTATCGTTGTAATACGTTTTAATTCTTCTTGTGCTTCTTCCTCGGTGTCACGGCAAATTACATAAGCTGCCATCCCAATGGAACGGAAAGGCTCTCGACCAGCTTCTCTTCTTCGAGCTCTCATATCATCAATTTTTTCCTTTGCCTCTTCTACGGTATGACCGTGGAGAACATAGGCATCACATAGCGATGAAATAACCTGTTTCCCTTTTTCACTTTCTCCACCTGCGTAAAGAATTGGATTTGGTCTTTGCACGGGCTTTGGTGATAGGTTTGTATTTTCAATATGATAATATTTACCATCGAATGAAAATGTATCTTCCGTCCATAGCCCTTTTAAAACTTCAATGAACTCTTCTGTTCGTTCATAGCGTTCATCATGCTCACTAAATTCACCGCCGTATTGTTTAGCCTCTTCAGCCCACCAACCAGAGACAATGTTTAGTGTGAAACGACCCTTACTTATATGATCAATATTAGCTGCCATTTTTGCTGTAACAGCTGGATTATGAAATACTGGACGAACGGCTGTCATAATCTCAATTTTTTCAGTAACTGCAGCCAATGCAGCAGCAGTTGACCAAGCCTCTATAGAATCTTTTTCTATACCTTTAACATCATTTAGATATAATTCAGCAATTAATGTAGTATCATAACCCCATTTTTCTGCTGATTGGATCACTTCTTTTGCATAATCGAATGTAGGAGGCATATTTTCATCTTCTACATTTCTTAACCATCCACCGAAAATTGGTAACCAAAATCCGTACTTCATTTGATTCACTCCTCTATATCCTTAACATATTAGTAGATTGCGCATTCACCCAGTATAGATGGAATACACTGTTTGCATATTGGAACCTTAATCAAACAATTTCCATTGGACATTTCTCACCAACTTGTTAGTAAGAGATGTTTTATAATATTTCCAATCGTAGAATAATCTGAATAGTTTGTCAATATTTAATTCTTACTTGACTTGTAGGTATAGTTGGAATAAGATTATAGAAAAATCTAACTATTGCAATTTTATATGACTCAGAGAGAAACTCGCCCAATGAAGTGTCGGTAACCTCTGCTTTACTTTGATTCGAAGAAAGTAAACTCTAAATTCAAATTGAATATAAAAAAATATCCAAAAGTTCAAGTAATACTAAAAATTAGGAGGAATCAAATATGAGTAAAAGGCGAATTTATTTAAATGCATTTGACATGAATACGCCAGGGCATCAGTCCCCTGGATTATGGGCACATCCAGATGATCGGTCACATCGATATAAAGATAGTGAATATTGGATTGAACTTGCTAAACTATTAGAAAAATGGCGCTTTGATGGAATATTTATAGCTGATGTTTTAGGGACTTATGATGTTTATGGTGGATCCAGGGATACAGCAGTTCGTCATGGTGTTCAATCACCTGTTAATGATCCATTTCAAATTGTGCCGCTAATGTCTGCTGTAACGAAGAATCTTGGGTTTGGTGTGACATCCTCTGTTACACATGAACATCCATTCACATTTGCACGAAAAATGAGTACATTAGATCATTTAACAAACGGACGTGTTGGCTGGAATATTGTTACTTCCTATTTGAAAAGTGCTGCAGTGAATATGGGCCTAGAAGATCAGATTAAACATGATGAAAGATATGATATCGCCGAGGAGTATTTACAGGTTTGCTATAAATTATGGGAAGCGAGCTGGGAAGATGATGCGGTTAAGGTCGATAAATTAAATCGAATCTATGCAGATCCAGAGAAAGTTCACGATATCCGTCATGAAGGAAAATATTATAAGGTACCTGGCGCTCATCTGAGTGAACCTTCTCCACAACGGACACCAGTGCTTTTTCAAGCTGGAGCATCAACAAAGGGAAGAGCTTTTGCAGCTAGAAATGCAGAACTAATTTTTATAGGTGCACCTAATATAGCTGCGGCGAAGGAAACCGTAAGAAAAATTCGTGAAGACATTCAGAAGACGGGAAGATCTCAGGATGAAGTGAAAATTCTTACAATGTTTGTGCCAATCGTAGGAAGAACTGAAGAGGAAGCAAAACAGAAATACGAAGATTACAGACAATATATCAGTAAAGAAGGGGCATTAGCGTTATTTGGAGGTTGGACAGGGGTAGATGTTTCTGGTTATGCCCCAGATCAAGTAATCAGTTATATAGAAAATGACTCGATTCGTTCTACTTTAGAAAACTTCACAAAAATTAACCTTGATCGACCGTCTACCGTACAAGATGTTATTGATGCTGTTGGTATTGGTGGAATGGGTGCTGCAGCAATCGGATCTCCTGAACAAATAGCAGATACAATGGAGCAATGGGTCAATGAGGCGGGAGTGGATGGTTTTAATATCGCTTACGCTATTACTCCTGGTACTTTCAAGGATTTTGGGGAATTAGTTGTTCCAATTTTACGGGAAAGAGGCTTAGTCCCAGAAGAATATGAAGGAAACACATTCCGTGATAACCTATTCGGAAAAGGTGATCGACTCCCTAATCACCACCCAGGTAAACAAACTAAAGTATTACAATTGAACTGAGCAGATGAAGTTGGAAATCTATTTAGAAATTTAACTAAAATTGCTGAAAGTAAATCAATTATGTATGAAGATTGTTCCATAAAACGAACTAACAATTAGCTAAACGAAAAATCTTAATATTAAAGGCCTGATTTCTTTTAAGAAATTAGGCTTTTTCTGTACACTAAAGTTTGAGCTATAACTTATACTCACATAGACGAATCTATTTATTACTTTAATAACATCTTTAGATCGGAGTACTTTAAATGCATATAATCATTCAATGAAGTAGGGGGATATAATATTGACACCTTTCACCGAAAAAGTAATAGAAATTATAAAGAACATTCCCGTCGGTAAAGTGATGACATATGGACAAATTGCACGTACTGCAGGAAACCCAAGAGCTGCCCGTCAAGTTGCACGCATTTTGCATTCCATGAGTAAAAAGCATCGCCTCCCTTGGCATAGAGTAATTAACGGAAAAGGACTCATTTCTATTAAAGATGATGAATTATATAATGAACAAATCATGAACCTAGAAATAGAAGGAGTCAAAGTTAGGGAAAATGGTAGGGTTGATTTAGAAAAGTATCAAGTAAAATTTGATGAATAATCGTCAAGACATTTAAAAAGAACGAAGATTGACCCTCATTCAAAACGGGTAATGAACTAGGTACATATTAGAATCATATAACCTTTAATGAAATGGTTTTATCTGAAAAGTACAAAAAAAGGAGAATGTAACTTCTTCTATATTTAGTTTTAATATATAATAAATATGGATTATTCAAATTTTCCAAAATGTTTACATCGGGGGTTTTACGGATGGATGTACTAGAAATTATTGATCATTTAGATGAAATAGAAATCTTATTTGAACCTGTATATAGCGCGGATGAGCATATAATTGTTGCCTATGAAGTCATTGGTCAAATTTCAAATATTGATGTAGTAGAATTTACATATAATGAATCAATTCCTACAGACATACGAGTAGAGGTTGAACAATTCTTTATTAGTAAAGCAATTGAAAAGTCTTTAGATGTATTAAAAGATGTAAATTTATATTTACCGTGTAATCCCAATTTATTAATGGAAGATTTCGGTGAATCCTATTTTGAAATCATTAAAGATTTAGTGGATGAAGAGCTTTTATCACATATATATTTAGCAATCTCAGTTCGTAAGTATCATGGGGATTTTAATCAGTTGCAGCATCCAGTTCGATACATAAGAACTTACGGGGTAAAAGTTATGCTAGACCATATTGGGCCAGAAAGTAATTTAGATCAAATACTAATGATAGAACCAGCAGTACTTAAAATCAATGTGAGCCAATTAAATTACAACGCTTGGGGAGCACAGAGTCATGTGTTTGCAACCATTCAGGCATTTTCCGTAAAGATAGGGGCAACATTAATGTTCGATAATATCCAAACGGACTATCAATTACATCATGCTTGGAAAAATGGTGCACGATATTTTAAGGGCCCATATTTACAAACACCATCAAGCACGTTTATTCCAAAAGACACGCTTAAAAATAAATTTCGCAATGAATGTAAGCAATTTATCTCAACAGAAATGAAACAATTAGAAATCAAGTATGATGAAATGACAAAGCTCCAAAAGGCGATCACGACAATAGTGGATTATACGAAACCCTCTAGTCAAAATATAGAACAGTTATTAGAATTAGCGAAAAAACTAGAGACTTATGCCGTCCGTTTTTATATTTGTAATGAAGAAGGGTTCCAAACATCTCCAAACATTGTAAAACAAAATGGGGTATGGAATGTTCGCGATAAACATATTGGTAAGAACTGGAGTTGGCGTCCTTATTTCCTGTTTAATATTATTAAACTTCGTAACGGGGTAAAAGGTGAATTATCGGCTATGTACAGTGATATCCAAACGGGAGAATTAACTCGTACTTTCTCTATGGCAATTAGTGAACATGAATATCTCTTTGTTGATATTTCGTACGATTATCTATTTGAGCATAATATATTAAATTAATGACAACCACTATTAAATAAAGAAAAGAAGGGGATTTTAACCCCTTCTTTTTTCTTCTTTTTTATATGGCGTTCTTACCTAATGCTGTTGTACATAGAATGATAGGTGTAGGGTCCTGTACGAAATCAAGAGGGAGGAAATGATATTCAAATCCATGTTGTTCGTGAAGGTGAGACGATTTGGGGAATTGCTCAAGAATTTGGAATTAGTGGGGAGGCAATTGTCCAAGCGAATCAGATTCCAGAGCCGAATCGATTAGTATTAGGGCAAGCGCTTGTCATCCCGATTGTGGGTAGTTTTTATTGGGTTCAACCTGGAGATAGTTTATTTTCAATTGCACAACAATTTGGGATTAATTACTTAACACTTGCCCAAATCAATGGGATTAACCCGACTCAACCTTTAAATACAGGCTTCCGATTATACATCCCGCCAAGACAAAAGACAAATGCAGAAATCAATGCCTATATTGAACCTTCGGGTGAAACCGTTAGTGAAAATTTATTGAACTCTGCACGAGAAGCAGCGCCACACCTAACTTACTTAGCAATGTTTAGTTTTGAGGCTAGAAGGGATGGCAGCTTAGAGCCAATGCCGACAAATGGAATACCAGAAGTTGCGCGTACCGCAGGGGCTTCTTTAATGATGGTTGTTTCAAATCTTGAGAATGGTCAATTCAGCGGAGAACTAGGTAAGGCGATTTTACAAAGCTCAGCAGTACAAGATGTGTTACTCGATAACATTGTGGAAGAAGCAAAAAGGATAGGGAATATTTCAGATATTCATTTTGACTTTGAATTCTTACCTGGTGATCAAAGAGAAGCATATAATAATTTTTTAAGAAAAGCTGTGGAGCGATTACATGCTGAAGGATTTATGGTATCAAGTGCCCTTGCGCCAAAAACAAGTGGAGAACAAGCAGGGCAGTGGTATGAGGCCCATGATTATCAAGCTCATGGAGAGATCGTGGACTTTGTGGTATTAATGACATATGAATGGGGTTATTCTGGTGGACCTCCTATGGCTGTTTCTCCAATCAATGAGGTGGAAAAAGTGCTCAATTATGCTGTAACTGTAATTCCTGCTAATAAAATTATGATGGGTCAAAACTTATATGGATATGATTGGACACTTCCATTTGTACCTGGAGGGGAATATGCACGTACTGTAAGTCCGCAACGAGCGATAGAAATAGCTAAAGAAAATAATGCGGCGATTCAATACGACACAACAGCACAGGCACCTTTTTTTGATTATGTTGATGCTCAAGGAAAATCACATAAAGTGTGGTTTGAGGATGCACGCTCCATTCAAGCAAAATTTGACTTACTTAAAAGGC
The DNA here is from genome assembly GCF_016908465.1 of Lysinibacillus composti. Lineage (GTDB taxonomy): Bacteria > Bacillota > Bacilli > Bacillales_A > Planococcaceae > Ureibacillus > Ureibacillus composti_A. The sequence continues at coordinate 22,223 of NZ_JAFBDY010000020.1, forward strand.
TAGGACTGAGAGGGATTAGTTATTGGAAACTAGGTTTGGCCTTCCCTCAAAACTGGTTATTAATTCAAAATAACTTTAATGTGGTAAAAAGATAGAAGTTATTTAATGTATACAAATATGGAAAAAACAATAGCGGATTGACCACTAACTTCCAACTAGAAGTTAGTGGTTTTTTTAGTTAGGAGCGTCTTTAAAGCCGCTCTTTCTACAATAATCTTTTAATATAAAAAGATCCTAACGCGTCAGCGATTCTGTTCTTTCGTCTTTCTAAGTAAAATTTTAATCTATGATTTTTGGATTAACTGAAATTTAAGAAGCATAGAATATATATGGCGACTTAGATTTATAAACTTCATAAACCAAAAATCTTGTTAGTATTTCCACTATTAACTAGTAGAATATCTAACTTAGGAGTGATCATTTGAAAAAGCGAAAGAAATTAGGCATTGTATTGACTTCTGCAGCCTTATCGATTGGATTATTTTCTTCCGTCACGCAGGCTTCTGTAGGTTATGAAAGTATTCAAAATAATGGACAACCAGAAAAATTGCAAATTCAAGTAGCGGATACAAATAGTGTTGTATCAAAAGATCAGTTAATCAAAAAACTTAAAGAGCTTTTCCCTAAAAAGTTTGATTTTTTATCTAACAAAGATTTTACATTAAATAGCAGTGTTTATTATCCCGAAAATGAAACAATTCGTTATGACTTAAGCTTTAATAAAACTGTCAGTGGGAAAATGGTACATGGTTATGCTAGTTTTGTAGGAAAAGATTTAGAGTTAGAGAATTTTTATTATGAGCCACCTAACCAGGCAGATGCACTATTCCCAGCAAAAGTATCTAAAGAAGAAGCCCAAAAAAAAGCAACAGAACTGATCAAAAAATTCCCAGAAGGTGAAAAATACCAATTGGAAGAAGATGTAATTAATTATTACTCTAGTAAGATTTTAACGGAGCCAGTTCGATATACGTTTTCATATGTTTTAACGAAAAACGATGTACCTATTTCTGATGAAAGAATTGAAGTAACTGTTTTAGGTAACGGAGAAGTAATTAATTTTTATCGCAATATAGTAGAAAAGAAATCTTATTCATTCGATGACATTAAAAAGATAAAAGCAGAAAAAGATGTGTTGAAGAATGTGAAAGACAATCTTGAAGTAGAGTTACAGTACCAAATTGAATATGATTACGCAACGAATGACCGTACAGTTCAACTAATATATAAGCCAATGGCAAAAGTACAAGGTGTACAAGCCTTAACAGGTGACTGGCAAACAACAAATGGCTTTACTTCTACGTATCCAGCAAAAGCTAAAATCGAAAAGCTTGCATCGAATCCACTTCCTCCAAAACAAGATGGAGTTACGATCGAACAAGCAAAAAAAATCGCTGAACAGACTTTGAAAATTGACTCTGAGAAAGTAAAATTAGTAATTCAATCGATTGAAGAACTTGAAAATTTCAATGGTCAACAAGTGATTAGTATTAACTATATGTATGAATATAAAAATGGTGGATATGGTACGAATATTGAAATCGACAAAAATACTGGAGAAATAATTCAATATCACAATATAAAAAATGAAATATTAAAAGAAGTTGGGGAAGTACCAAAAAATACAAAGGAAATTACACAAGCTGAAGCGTTGACAAAGGCTATTAGCTATGTGAAACAATGGGTACCATCCTATACTCACAATTATGCTAAGCCAATTAATGAACCGTATATTGATGAAAACCAAGGAGTTTACTATTTTTCTTTCCCTCGAGTAGTGAATAATATTGTTGTATCAGGAGATGAAATTAGTGTTTCAATAGGCAAAGATGGAACGCTAATGAATTTATATGTAAACTATCAAGAAATCGGTGAATGGCCATCTTTAGACAAAGTAATTGCTGAAAAACAGGCGGAAACTATTATTAAGGATGCACTTAGTTTGAAGTTGAATTATGTACATTTACCAAACGTAAAACAAAATTATTATTCATTAGTTTATACTCCTTATTATAATGGAAGTGTATATAATAGTTTAGATGCAATTACAGGGAAATGGTATAGCCCGTATACAGATGAGGTAATTAAGGATGTCATATCACATCCATGGGCTCAAGATGAACTGAATTATTTAATTAACGCTGATATCTTAGAAGTAAAAGATGTAAAAACATTTAATGCAGATGCCCCAATGAAAAAAGGGGAGGCATTAAAGGTACTCATGACATCATTAACATACTTTTATGAACAGCCAATAACAGAGCCAGAAAATAGTACTCAATCATTCGAAAATATTTCGCCAGAACATCCACTATACTCGATTGTAGAACGTGCAGTAAGTTTAGGGGTGCTAAATCCTTCTGAACATAGCTTTAACCCGGATGCAAAAATTACAAGACAAGAGTTAGCTTCTTGGTATATTAGAGTATTAGGGCTAGAGCAAGCTGGTAAATTCCATGACATTTATAAACTGAATTTTTCAGATGCAAACAGTGTCCAAAAAGAATATATCGGTTACGTAGCATTAGCGAATTCTCTAGGTTTAATAAAGGCTGAAAGCAATCAATTTAGTCCGAATCGTGATGTAACATATGCGGAATTAGCTGCTTCAACTATTTTGCTAGCTCATGCAGCTTATGAAAATGGCTCTTTAATGTATAGACATTACTAATTGTTAAAACATCACATATTATTGATTCAAACTACAAACTATAAGTAAGCTCAAAAAATTTATTGGGCTTTCTTATAGTTTTTTTAATAAAAAGAATTCAACAGTAATTGTTATGCAATACCCGAACTGTAAAGCTTTGTCGGATGGGTTTTATTAATTAAATTTACATGTTAATATTAATATATGAACATTTAATCATATATTGAATAAACTATATATATAACAATAGGGGGGGACTAACATGAACTCTGAAAAGAAAGAACAGGATGAGTATGTAGAATTAGATGAAGAGACACTATTTCTTGTGTCACAAACATTTAAAGCGTTAAGTGACCCAACTCGCATTCGAATATTAAACTTACTTTTTAGTAGGGAGTATTCGGTGAATGAAATTGCGGATTCATTAAACCTCGGCCAATCAACTGTTTCTCACCAACTTAGGTTTTTAAAAAATTTACGTTTAGTTAAATATCGAAGAGAGGGCACGACGTTATACTATTCTTACGATGACGATCACGTAATGAATATGTTGAAGTTAACAATTGACCATTCTAGCCATAGTTAATTGTGCATTAATGCATCACAAATATTCTTATATGAACATATATTGATATATGAAAGTAGGGGATAAAATGGGGCACGATCATCACCATGGACATAGTCATAACCATACACATGGGGTAAATAAAAAGACTTTGCTGATTGCTTTTATTATTATTTCTGCGTTTATGATTCTTGAAGTCATAGGTGGATTTATAACAAATAGTCTGGCGCTTTTATCTGATGCTGGGCACATGTTAAGTGATGCGATTTCACTTGGCGTTGGAGTATTAGCTTTTAAATTTGGCGAAAAAGTAGCCGATTATAGTAAAACATATGGGTATAAGCGCTTTGAAATATTAGCAGCTGTTTTTAATGGTGTAACACTTGTTTTAATCGCAGTATTTATATGCTTTGAAGCGGTGCAACGCTTTGCCGAACCACAAGAAATTGCTTCCACAGGGATGCTAGTAATAGCGATTATTGGTTTGCTTGTGAACATCCTTGTTGCTTGGATTCTTTTGCGCGGTGGCGATACAAAGGAAAATCTAAATATGCGTGCAGCGTTCTTACATGTAATAGGGGATATGCTTGGTTCAGTTGGAGCGATTGTTGCTGCATTACTCGTCATGTTATTTGGATGGGGGTGGGCAGACCCAGTTGCTAGTGTAATCGTATCAATCCTCATTTTAGTTAGCGGTTACAGAGTTACAAAAGACTCGATCCACGTTTTAATGGAGGGAACGCCTCAACATATTAAGCTTGATGAAATCGTCAATATGTTCAAAACTACTCCTGGAATTCTAGATATTCACGATTTGCATGTTTGGAGTATTACTAGTGGTCAAAACGCTTTATCTTGTCATGCAGTAGTAAATGAAAATCTATCACTACAGGAAAGTCAACAGTTATTAAAGTCGATTGAACATAAACTACTACATTTGGGAATCGGCCATATGACTGTACAAATAGAAAGCCAAGATCACGCTCATGAAAATTCAGTACTTTGTAAACATGAAAATGAAACACATCATCATCATGATCATCACCATTAATTAGACGAGGTCACCTTAAATAGGGTGACCTTCTTTTATTTAATCTAATGTCACTTATAGCTTTTATGTCAATTGGAAATGATGTTTAGTATTAAAATTAAATTAGGTGATTGAAAATGAAAAACGATGCCTCAAAAAATTTTTGGTCGGGTATTTTATTTGGATTAGGGACGGTTGCTTTCATAGATGAAGTAGTTTTTCATCAGCTTCTACATTGGCATCATTTTTATGATTTATCCACCCCTTCAATTGGTCTTGTTTCGGATGGGTTATTTCATGCCTTTAGTTGGTTTGCTACTGTATTTGCATTATTTTTGGTTGCGGATCTTCGTAAACGGAATGCTTGGAATAAAAAAAGATGGTTTGGTGCGGAACTAGTAGGGGCAGGGATATTTAATTTATATGATGGAATTATTCAACATAAAATGATGAGAATTCATCAGATACGATACGATGTTGAAATAATCTATTATGATGTTGTATGGAATGTAATAGCAGCCCTTATTTTAGTTATTGGACTATATATTTTAAAGAAAAATCCAAGTAATTCCTCCCGTAAGGCTGGTGAGGACAATGCACTTACATGAGCATTCTGCTGCTGAAATTCAGGTAGTTGAATTAATCGGAGGGATTGTCCCTTTCTTATTATTAATATTTGTCTATCTGATTTCGGTTTATTATACAAATCAATCATATAAGACTTGGCCTCTCTATCGAATTCTATGTTGGATTTTAGGGTTACTTTCTATTGCAGTTTCACTAATCGGTCCAATCGCAGATAGGGCACATACTAACTTTAATGCTCATATGTATACACACTTATTACTTGGTATGTTAGGACCTTTATTTATTGCATTTGCTGCACCGACAACACTTCTTTTAAGAACGCTGCCGACTAACTATGCAAGACTTGTAAGTAAGTTTTTAAAGTCTACCTATGTACGAACGGTTAGTCATCCAATAACTGCATCTTTATTAAACATGGGTGGGTTATGGTTGCTCTATACAACGGATCTGTACTCAGCGATGCATGATTCCAAGTTGCTTTATTTGCTCATTCACATACATGTTTTTTTAGCTGGGTATCTTTTTACAATTTCGTTGTTATACATTGACCCGACAGCACATCGCACGTCGTTTACAATGCGAGCAACTGTTTTAGTACTAGCTATGGCTGGACACGGTATTCTGTCAAAATGGATTTACGCTCATCCACCTGCAGGTATAAAGATAAATGATGCACAGCAAGGCGGGATGACTATGTATTACGGTGGTGACCTCATAGATTTAGTTATGGTAATCGCATTGTGTTATCAATATTTTAGAAACAAACAAACGATGGTTGAAAAATCGATTGTACGATAAAAACATACTAACTTGGATGGCGAGTAATTTTGTCAGTCCTAAAGTTAGTATGTTTTTTACTTGTTAGTCTATTTTATCAATTCTTTTAATTTAGTAAGAACAGGTTCAAAATTTTGTTGTTCACCCACATCAAAGTAGTCCTTAAATGGATCACCTTTGTTTTTTATTCTTTCTAATACGGCCGGAATTGGAAATTGGCGTGGTGTTAATTTGTCATTTACTTCATCCCAATATAACGGTGTTGCAATCAGCCCATTTTCATTACCTCGTGGGGAATAGGGAGAGATGATTGTTTTGCCTTCTGCATGTTGAATATAATCCAAATAGAGCTTATTATTTCTATTTTTCTTTAGACGTTCAATCGTAAACCACTGTGGTTCCTGCTGAATTATAAACTTACAAATAAATTCTGTAAAGATCCGCGTATCATCATACGTAAACCTGTTTTTAGGTAAAGGTATATAGATTTGTAGTCCTTTTCCTCCCGAAGTTTTCACAAAAGACTTTAATTTGAAACTATCAAAAATGGCCTTCATTCTGATGGCAGCCTCGACAGCTAACGAAAATTCCTCAACAGATGGAGGATCGAGGTCCATTACAATTTCTGTAGGGCAGTTTGTATCAATTGTTTGGAAAGGAATATGAAATTCAATAGCTAGCTGATTTCCTAACCAAAGTAACGTCTCGATGTCGTTGCAAACAATATAATGAATATCTTCCTCCTGTTTAGTTAAAACAAAATCAGGTGTATAGTCTGGTGCATTTTTCTGATAAAAACTTTCTCCAGGAACTCCATGGGGAAAACGAATATTTGTTAATAAACGATTTTTTAAAAAGGGTAGAAATTGAGGAGCAATTTCCTGTAAATAAAGCAAATAATCATCTTTATTAATATCTATGGCTGGGAAAATAGGTTTATCCGGATGAGTTATTTGTATGCTTTCGGGCAAAGGATGGAGCTGTTTGATCATACTTTTCCAAGTGACATCACTTGGCGACAAATCAAACCTAAATTGATGGAAGCGCGGCTCACGAAGTTTTTTTCCATCAAAATCAATACAAGCTATATCCACGCAGATTGAAGGCGGTATAGTCCAAATATTCTTGGTTTCTTGGTTCCCCTTTGTTTGAAAAAAGGATACTAAAGTGGTTAGCTCCTCTTCTGATAGCCCATGACGGAATATTGTAATTTCTACTAAATCCTTATTTAAATAAACAGCTCCGTTAAAATAGCCATTCACCTGGTCATAACTAGTCAAAATAACGGATATAAATCGCCAGTTTTTAACTTTTAACCATTGACCTGAGCGAGTGCCACTTTCCCATATACTTGATTTTCTTTTTGCAATGACGCCCTCTCCGTGGTTTTTGTAAACGAGGTTCCAAATTTTTTGTTCGTCTTCAAAAACATCTATAGTTTGAATTTGCCCTTTTCTTGCACCATCAATTGTTGTGGGGAGGTTGATTTGCTCAAATAGTTGATGAAGCTTTTCCTTTCTTTTTACCAAGGGGGTTTGAGTTAAGTCTTTTCCATTTAATTGAAGGAGATCAAAAACAACTAAATTGCATGGATACTTTTCACTTGATACTTTTACATTTTGCTTTGTTTTCGTTCTACCCCGTGTTTGAACAATAGAAAACTCGCTTTTAAAATCATTTGATAAATAAACCATTTCACTATCAAGCATTATAGGAAGGAAAGGTTTTATGTCCTCATAGATTTCGGAACAAGATTCAATAATTTCAGGAAAGTATGGAGTAAGTTCTTTTTCGTTACGACTAATTAATTTAGGAATTTCCTTTTCCCAAACTAACAAACATCGAAAACCATCATACTTTGTTTCGTAAATCCAATCATTTCCTACTGGAACAGTTTCAGCAGGAGTCAGTAACATCGGTTTCATAATTTAAACCTCTTTTTTTACAGAGTTGTTGGGAATGCCATCAATAACGTATTGTGACATTGCGAAGCTAAACGGCGCTCTTTTGCTTTTCTTATTTTTTGAGTAAATTTTTTAGTTATACATAGAACGATATGGTTGTTACATAATAAGAAAAAAGCGGGTGATGATATGCATACAGTTTGGAAAGGTAGTATTAGTTTTGGCCTTGTTAATATACCTGTTAAACTCCATACAGCGACGGAAAATAAAGATATCAAGCTTAGACAATTGCATAAAGAATGTCATAGTCCAATCAATTATGAAAAAACTTGTCCTGTCTGCGATAAAGAAGTAAAGAATGAGGAAATTGTGAAAGCTTATGAATACAGTAAGAATAAATTTGTGGTGTTAGATGATGAGGAGTTAGAAAAACTAAAAAAAGAGAATGAAGATAAAGCCGTTGAAATTATTGAATTCGTAAAACTAGAGGAAATTGATCCTATTTACTTTGAAAGAAGTTACTTTTTGGCACCTGATAGTGGTGGAGGAAAAGCCTATGCCCTATTAAGAAAAGCTCTTAGTGATTCAGGTAAAATTGGTGTTGCGAAAATCACAATCCGTTCTAAAGAACAATTAGCCATAGTTCGTGTTTATAAGGATACATTGCTAATGGAGACCATACATTTTCCTGATGAAGTTCGAAGTCACAGTGAGGTCCCAAATATTCCTAGTGATGAAAAGTTAGTGCAGCAGGAATTAGATACTGCTCTTTTATTAATTGACCAACTAACGACTGAATTTAATCCAGAAAAGTATACTGACGATTACCGTACAGCATTATTAGAATTAATTGAACAAAAGAAAAATGGCGAGGCAACTGTAACCGCAACCGAAAAGGATCCTGTAATACCTTCGGACATGACAGATTTAATGGCTGCACTGCAAGCGTCGCTTGATAAAACAGCTACACCTAAAAAGAAAACAACGACACGGAAACGTAAAACGAAAGAAAAGAAAGAAGCATAAAAAAATTAAAGCAGATTCCTATGATTTAGGAGTCTGCTTTTTTAACTGAATACTGAAACAAAAGAGTTTTATTAGAATAAATCTTTACACTGTTTTTGGTTAATTTATAAAAAATAAAATTTAAATGAAAGATATTGGTATTTTTTATTTCAATTTTATAACAAAGGAATCTGTTTCATCTTGTGAAACAAGAGGGGAAGTTTTAATTTTTTGTCAATATGGTTGACTATTCTTATAAATAAAAGAAATAGCTTTATGTAAACTGAATTGACGAAAAAGTGTAGTTGAGGAGCAGAAGTTATACGGATAGGAAGAGTTACTGTTAAAAATGTAAATTATATTTATAAAGTTCACTAACAATAGTCGATTGTTTTATTAATATAGAGTGAAACGACTCGTAAAAGTTAATTTACGAGTCGTTTATTTAATTATTCAAACTCCAATTTATAATCTTCGTCTTTAATCACTTTAAGTCTATTTTTAAATAAGTAGATAAAGAATAGATTCAAAATTAAAGGGAATATCAAGAACATACCTAACATAATGGATATATTTTTTGCTGACCATCCACCGTCAGCTAAGTTAATGAAGTTAAGCGGTCCAACTAAACCGGATAAGCCAAACCCAGCACTGTATGGAGTCCCTTGTATATTTAACGCACCTGCTAGTCCACCAAGTATTGCAGCCGTAATTAACATTGGGAGTGCAATTTTGGGTTTCATAAAGAAATTACGCATCTGAATTTTAGGTGATCCTAAAACATGCGCTAGAGCAGTGCCTAGAGAATTTGCTTTATAACTAGCGAAACATAATCCCATACCCACAGCAACGATACCTAAGTTTGCCGCACCAGATCCGATACCTGATAACATAATAACTGTTGCAACTCCAACGGTAGAAATCGGCGAGAGAATAATAATTCCAAATACAACTGCTATTAATGCACCCATCAGAATTGGTTGTAAGTTTGTTAAGTAAGCAACGCCATTACCAATTAATCCTGCACCTGTTTTCACATAAGGTAAAATCATAAAACCAATCATCCCTGGAATTAATACCGTTAACATTGGAATAACTAAAATAGAATACTCTCTTAATTTTTCTCCAACTAATTGAACAAAGATGACTGCTAATGCAGCAGTAATGCCAGTATTAATAACAACACCTATTCCACCAATTGTAAAAATTCCTTCAGCAGTTTTGTTTATAACCCCACTACCTACCATTGCTGCAATCCCAACACTTGCTGTTTGAATTTGTGTTAATTTAAACTGCATTGCAATTAATACACCTGCTAAAATTGGTAACATACTCATAACAATTACGGTAGCATCTAATAAATGTTGCAATGCAGGCACAGATGGAATGATTAGTTTTAGTATTTCACCTAGTAATGCATTTGGAATAAGTGCAACTACAATTGCAATGCTCATACCGTTTAAAAGTTTACTGAAGAAGTCTTTCATTATCAGGTACCTCTTTCATACGTTTATTTTGTAGTGTCATTATATAGTGATAGAATTGTCGAAGCAATAAGAATTTTAGTGATTCAACGCGGTGAAGTATAGTGTTTAAAAAATTTGTGCAATTTCTACAAGATATTTGAATAATAAGAGAAAAGTAAATTTACTAACTTAAGTGTTAAAATTATTAAGGTTTAATGATAATGTTAAATGCGGTAAATGTTATACAACTGTTGAGGTGAACATATGACTTTAGAAGCGAAAAATGCACATAATTATGCATATGAATATATTCGTAATCGAATATTGGATGGTTCTTATAAGGGTGGTATAAAATTAGTTGAAGAACGTCTTGCTGAGGAAATAGGTGTTAGTCGTACGCCGATTCGAGAAGCTGTTAGAAGGTTAGAGCAAGAAGGTTTGATAAAGAATAAGCGTATATATAAACCGACCAAACAAGATTTACTATATTTGTATGAAATGCGTGTTTTATTAGAAAGCTATACTGCTAAAAAGGCAGCAAGAAATATGTCAAATGAAACATTAAATGAATTAAAGAAGACAATTGAAAAAGCTCGCCAAGCACAGGGTGAGAGTATATATATTGCAAATCAACGTTTCCATGATCTAATTACCAATGAGTGTCAAAACCCAGTAATAACGGAGACATTACTTAGAGTTCGTACTGTCTTTTATTTAGTTAGTTTATCAATTGATTTTTATAAACGGCCTCAAATAATAGATGAGCATGAAGCTATTTATATGGCCATTAAGGATCGAAATGAAGCACTAGCAAGTGAATTGATGGTAAAACATTTAGAAAGAGATACGGACTTTACAATAAGTGAATTAAGTAAGCTGGTATTATAGAAAGTTATACATATTGGAGTAGAACTCACAGAACATTTAAATTATAGATACCTTCATTTTGCTTTTATCTAATCTATATACAAATATTAATACTCCTTGTTTAAAATGAATTATTCCTCAACATTGAGAAAATAATAGTAATTAACAAGTTGTTGAAGGAGTGTAAAAGATGAAAAAGTACCTAAAGGGAATTTTTAGTGTATCCTTATTAATTGGTTTACTATATGGATGTAATCCAAATGAAGGTGATCAGGTAACCATTGATAATAAGGAAAATGAGCAAACTGATGGTACGGAGGATGATAAGGGTATTGATACTCAAACCGAAGGCCAAACTCTAAAAGATGAATCAAATGGAGCAACAGATCAAAATGCAGGGGCCAATGTTGATACACCCTCTAACTTCACTCACTTTGATTTAGATGTTGAGTATGCCAATGACAAATCATATGACGTTGAGTTTGCAAATAATGAAAAAGGAATGTCTGCAGAATACGATGATGAAATAAATGGAGAACATTTAACAGGCGATGATGCAATGAATAAAATCGAAAAGTATTTAGAATTACTAACATTTGATGCAAATTCTGACCCTGAAGAAATTAGAAGTCAAGTAATTTCAGCATTTGATTTAGATGAAAACTTTACTGAATTTGACCTTGAAGTCCGATTTACGAATGGAGAAGTAAAGGAATATAACTTTAAGGGCTAATAAAAAGCTGTAGAAAAGGATCATTGCTCCTTATTCTACAGCTTTTATGTTTCTTTAATGGAGCGGCAAAAAGTACAAGTATAAGTTGCAACTCCTTTTATTGAACTATATAGTAGGAAATGTAAATACATAGAAGGAGCGTTATATTATGAATGTCATATTGTTAATTGGGGCATTTTTAGCGTTTTCAGGTGTGGTATTAGGAGCTTTTGGTGCACATGCATTAAAAGAAAAATTCCCTGAACCCCGATATGAACAAATTTGGAATACAGCAGTTCAATATCAGATGTATCATGCAATAGGAATGTTAATTATTTCGATTTTGTCGATGGACCAACTATTAGGAGCGTCTAATTTATTAGCATGGGCAGGGTATTTAATGTTTACAGGGGTCATTTTTTTCTCTGGAAGCTTATATGTCCTCTCTATAACAGGAGTAAAAAAATTAGGTGCGATTACGCCAATTGGTGGATTATTATTCTTAATCGCTTGGGTATTAGTGTTTGTTGCAGCATTATAGTATAAGAAAAGCCTATCAAGAGATGAAACTTTTGATAGGCTTATTTATTTTTATTTGCATCTTGAATTTTAAGCGTTGGACAAACTGTTCTAATTTTATTGTAAGTTTTGTGTCTTGGGATAGCATCTATCGGCGTATTAAATTCATCCATAGGCCGACACCTTCAATAGTTAAACTATTATTAATTTAAAGGTGAATATCTACGATTTTTTTTTGAAGTTTCAGCTCATCCTAAACAGGTAATGTAAATAATAAAGGAAGTGAACATCATTGTTGTTGCAGCATTATTTTGTTGATTTACATATTCACATTGGAAGAACAGAAAGTGGAAAACCAGTAAAGATTACAGGTAGTCGAAATCTTACGCTGAAAAACATTTTAGAAACGGCTAGTAGTAAAAAAGGTTTGGACATTATAGGCATTATTGATTGCCACTCACCGGAAGTGATTGTTGAAATTGAGCAGTTAATTAATGATGAACAAATAAGAGAACTACCGGATGGAGGGTTACGTTACCAAAATACGACGCTTATTCCTGGTTCGGAAATTGAAATTTACGATGAGAATTGTCATGGACCTATTCATGTGCTTGCTTACTTTCCGACGATTTCATTAATGAAGCAATTTTCAAGTTGGATGAGTTCTCATTTGAAAAATATACAATTAAGTTCACAAAGAATTTATTGTGAAGGTGTTGTGTTACAAAATAAAGTATACGAACTAGGTGGACTCTTTATTCCGGCCCATGTGTTTACTCCGTTTAAAAGTTTGTATGGTAAGGGAGTGAAAAGAAGTTTAACTGAAGTATTTAACCCTGATTTAATTGATGGGATTGAGCTTGGCCTAAGTTCTGATACGAATATGGTAAAAAGGATTGGGGAACTGGAACAATATACTTTTGTGACAAATTCAGATGCCCATTCGTTAGGAAAGTTAGCAAGAGAGTATCAAAAAATGGTTCTTGCTGATGCAAACTTTAAAGAGCTTCAATTAGCATTACACGAAAAAGAAGGAAGAGGAATTGAAACTAATTTTGGGTTAAATCCGCTTTTAGGTAAGTACCACCAAACTGCTTGTCCCGACTGTGGTGAACAAGTAGTTGGGCAATTGACCGAATGCCCAAATTGTGGGGGAAAGCATCTTGTAAAAGGTGTGTCTTTACGTATTGAAGAGCTTTCGAATTTAAATGAACCAACAAGAAAACGACCACCGTATATTCACCAGGTACCCTTAGACTTTATCCCGGGAGTTGGACCTAAAACGATTGAGCGATTATTAAATGCATTTGGTACTGAAATGAACATACTACATGCAACTTCAGTTGAACAATTGGAACAAGTAGTACCAGAGAAGATTGCCCATACACTTGATTTGGCAAGGAGAGGGGAACTAGCGATTAAAGTAGGTGGTGGTGGAGTTTACGGGAAATTTACTACGTAATTCTCCTTTATTCGTTGGCATAAAAAAACAAGCTACAAATTAAGACGGGGATCTTAACCGTAGCTTGTTTAAAAGGGATGTAATGTCACAAGGACATATTTTATAGCAAATTGGGGAATATGCAGCTACTGGCTATTGCCTTTGCTACAAAATTTGCTAGGGGATACACTAATAATATGACCAACTTAAAGTTGTTTCATACTTCATTTATTAAATTTATCTGCATTCATTTATAGAGCTCTGTTATGAATGCACAATTACGCCAAGGTGTATTGTTTATTCTTTCCACTGAAGTCCTTCAAAGAAACGATATACTTCTTCGAAAACAAGTTCCTTTTCTTGGTCAAGAGTTAAAATATGACCAGAGTTAATGAAACTTTTTACAGACTTAATACGTGAATTTACAGCGTTATATATTAAATCGGCACTTTTACAGTAATAATCATCATCACGTAATCCACGTAAAATGTGAACTGGTGTTTCAAGTTGATTTAATTTTGCACTAGTATCATTAATCATACCTTGCAAATATTGAAGTGCTGGCATGCGCACACTATCTGCAATTGTTGATGGACTGTCATTTTGCTCATCAAAAGTACCAGATAATTTTTTGTATTTAATTGTATAATCTACGATACGGTCCTGTAGACTATCAACACTTTTTGCTAAAGCGGGTGCAGACATTGCAACGATTGCTTTAATTGGACGCTCTTCTCCAAGTTTTAAAGAGAAAATTCCTCCAAGAGAAACTCCAGCAACAGCAATTTCATCATAGCCAAGTTTACGAAGCTCATCATAACCCTCTAAAACGCTATTCCACCATTCAATTGGATTAGTTGAAATTAAAGTTTTCGGATCGCCGCCATGACCCTTATATAATGGAGCGTGTACTGTATAATTACGCTCTGATAAATATCGACCTAAACGCTTTACATCGTTTGTATTTCCAGTAAACCCATGGAGCAATAATACAGCACGGTTACCCTTTTCGATTGTAAATGGTTTTGGAGGAATGATTTTCATTGTTAATGAACCCCTTTTTATTTTAGTGACAAAATTAAGAATGTTTTTTGAAAACCGTTGTAATTTTATTTAAATTTTGATATGAAGTCTTAAGGTTTAAGCTTATTATAGTGATAAAGATAAATAAGTACAATTTATTATTTCTATCATTTCCATTCCAAAAGGTTATCAATTGAAAAAGAGAGGTAAGTAAATGGAAATTCAACAACTTGAGTATTTTAAAATTGTTGCAGAGATGCAACATATGACACAAGCAGCAGAAACACTGAATATTTCACAACCGGCTTTAAGTAAGTCAGTTTCAAATATAGAACAAGAAATTGGAGTTCCTCTTTTTGACCGACAAGGCCGCTCAATTAGTTTAAATCGTTATGGTAAGCTTTTTTTAGAAAGTGTAAATATTATTTTAAATGAATATGAGAAAGCAAAAGAAGAAATAGTAGGGCTTGTCATGCCAGGTTTTGGTGATGTAGCATTTGGCTTTATTCATACACTTGGAATGGAAGTGGTACCCGAATTGATGGCTCATGTTCCAAACAAATACCCTAATATGAAATTTTCTTTAACTCAAGCCACATCTTACAATTTATCGAAAGGGTTAGAAGAAGGAACAATTGATTTATGTTTAGCACAAAAACTTCAGTCAAAAGTTGTGGATATCCAATGGATTGAACTCTGGAGTGAAGAGTTGTTTGTCATTGTGCCTAAAACACATCGCTTTGCAAATCGTGAATCGATTCGTCTAGAGGAAATAAAAGATGAACCGTTTATTTCTATTAAAAGAGGAAATGCATTGCGTAAAATTGTCGATGAATTATTAAAACAATCAGGCGTGACGACAAATACTACTTTCGCTGGAGAAGAAATGCATACAGTTGCTGGCTTCGTTGGAGCTGGACTTGGTGTTTCCCTTATTCCAAATATTAAAGGGATTAATGAATATAATGTTTGTAAAATACGAGTGAGTGAACCAATATGTGAACGTAAAATAGGTGTCTCTTGGGTAGGGGGACGATACATTTCTCCAGCGGCAAATCAGTTTAAAAATTACTTGGTAGAATACTTTAAAAAACAATAGTCGGAGTTAAAATAAATTAAAAAAGGTGTAGATGTGATTGGTAAAAGATCATGAAAAATTTGAACAATTACTGCGAGAGCATTCACATGTATTTAATGAAGAGGAAATTCTTAAAGGGGTAAGATTTTATCAGCTTGCACTTCAAGAACAACAAGAAGCAATCATCCATATTGCTAGTATTTACAGAAAAGTAGAGCATTATGAACAATCTGTTTACTGGTTGAAAAAGGGTGTGGATTTAGGCAATTGTACGGCGCAATATGAACTTGCCAATTGCTTAATAGAAGGACTTGGAGTTGAGGAAGACGAGGCAAAAGCATTTCAACTTTATAAATCCGCAGCTGAACAGGGTCATGCGGATGCAGCGAATAATTTAGCTGACATGTATTTAAATGGTGAAAGTGTCGATGTAAACGAAGAAGAAGCATTAAAATGGTTCACAATCGCTGCTGACAAACATGTAGTGGAAGCGATGTTTACCTTGGGAATAATGTATGAACAAGGAATTGGTACTGAAATAGATGAAGAAAAAGCCTATGAATATTATAAACAGTCTGCTGAAGGTGACTATGGTGATGCGTTATTTAGACTAGGTACGATTTACTTAGAAGGGTTTTTAGGTCAGCAGAAAGACATTAGAAAAGCAATCAACTATTTTGAAAAAGCGGCAAAAGGACATCATGTAGATTCCATTTATAATTTAGGTTTTTTATATGAGAGTGGACTTGGAGTTCCTCGAAACGGAAAAAAAGCACTACATTATTATAAACAAGCAGCACTTCTAGGTGACTATCAGGCTAAATTAAATATTGCATATATTTATGAAAATGGAATTGATATAGAAAAGAATAAAAAAGAAGCTGCTAGATGGCGTAACGCAGCAATGCGACAAATGAACGGCTTAGATTAAGTTTTTAATACCATACCATTTTTATGAATATTGGATTAAAGGCAAACTCTACAGGGGTTTGTCTTTTTGTTTTGTTTAGGAAATTAAAATATTGTAACCTTCTTATGTAAACGTTTAAATTAAGTGAAAGTATTATTTGCGAATTTTGTAAAAGACCGTACAGTTCATATAGAATGAAAAGGATTATACTAAGAATATAAATGATCCTCTATATTTAGTTAAATGGCATTGATAGGAGTTGTCCATATGAAAACAGTTGTCGTAGTTGGCGGAGGCATTACAGGTTTATGTACGATGCATTACTTAAAAAGACACATGAAAGAAGATGTGCCTTTACGTCTTGTATTAGTCGAAAAGAATGCTTATTTAGGTGGAAAAATTCATAGTACACATGAAAATGGATTCATTATGGAGACGGGGGCGGATTCAATAGTTGCACGTCACCCAGGTGTACTTAACCTTGTAAAGGAACTGGATTTTGAATCAGAATTGGTATATAACGAAACGGGTATTTCTTACATTCATACAAATAACGAATTACATGCAATTCCTGCAGGTTCAACTTTTGGAATTCCAATGAGTTTAGCCTCATTAAACGCAAGTACATTAATTTCGGATGAAGCAAAAAGACGAGTACTACAAGATTCTGAAATACCAAATACAAAATTTACAAAAGAAAGCTCAATTGGTGAGTTTTTGGAATACTTTTTAGGTAAAGAAATTGTTGAAAAGCAAATTACCCCTGTTCTTTCTGGAGTTTATTCAGGTAACCTTTATGATTTATCTCTTGCTTCAACGCTCCCTTATTTAGTTGATTATAAAGATAAATATGGAAGCATTATGAAAGGATTTGAAGCAAATCGCGAGCAATTTGAAAAAACAGCCAATAAAAAATTTATTTCATTCCGAAAAGGATTATCCTCTTTAATTGACCGACTTGAAGAGCTATTGCCTGAAGTTGAGTTTTATAAAAATACAGAAACAACAAACGTAACGAAAAATGGAGAATATTACGATGTGACTTTTGACAATGGCAAAAAAATACAAGCAGATGTCGTTGTTCTAGCTGTACCAAACAATGTTGTACGCAAGCTGTTAAAAGATCAAAATCTTGAAAAGCAATTAGAGAAGTTTACAAATGCTTCAGCTATTACTATGTATTTAGGGTTTAATGTACCAGATGAAGTACTTCCAGCTGACGGTACTGGTTTTATCGTATCTAAAAATAGTGATTTAGTATGTAATGCCTCTACGTGGACAAGCCGTAAATGGAAGCATACTTCGGCAAACGGTAATCTACTCGTACGATTATTTTATAAAAGTATTAATCCAAAGTATGAAGAGCTAGCTGAAATGAGTAATGATGAGTTAAAGAGCGTTGCAATTCAAGATGTTAAATTAAGCTTAAACATTGATGAACAGCCAGAAATATTCAATGTAACGAAATGGATTAATGCTATGCCAAAGTATGACCTCGCGCATAAAGAAGCTTTACAGGTGGTATTAAATCAAATGAATAATAAGTATCCTGGCTTAATACTTGCTGGATGCTCTTATTTTGGGGTTGGAATCGGTGCTTGCATTGAAAATGGAAAAAATACGGCAAATCAAATAATAAACCTTGTAAATAATGAAAATCTATGAAGTAAAATCTTTTAATAGTGTTGACTAAAGCCCCTTTTCAAGATATGATTCAACATAATAAAAAAAATATTTTAAAAATTCTTATCAAGAGAAGTTGAGGGACTGGCCCGATGAAGCTTCAGCAACCAACTAGTATGTAAGGTGCTAAATCCAGTAGGCGTAGGCCTAAAGATGAGAAGGGAATCTGTATGCAAATGCTAAGCCTTCTATCAAAAGAAGGCTTTTTATATTAGTGAAATAGACTGAAAATAGAGTAAATTAGAAGAGCCAATAGAGAGGAAGAATTAAATGGGGCTACTAGAATCATTAAAGACAAAAGTATTAACAGCCGATGGAGCCATGGGGACACTGTTATATTCATATGGTCTTGATTATTGTCATGAAGAAATGAATGTTAGTAAACCAGAAATCATTAAAAAAATTCATAAAGAGTATATTGATGCTGGAGCAGATATCATTCAGACAAATACATATGGGGCGAATGCCATCAAGCTTGCCCGCTACGGACATGAATCACGTGTCGCCCAGTTTAATAAAGCAGCAATTCAATTAGCTAAAGAGGCAGTATCACAAGGTGGACAATTTATTCTTGGCTCTATTGGTGGTATACGAGGTGTACGAAAAACTGATCTTACACTTGATGAGATATTAATTGCTATTAGGGAGCAAGTAGAACTTTTAATTGAAGGAGAATTAGATGGATTACTTCTTGAAACGTACTATGACTTCGAAGAGCTAACTGAAACAATTAAAATGATACGAACATTAACGGATATGCCGATTGTTGCCCAAGTCTCTATGCATGAGCCTGGTGTATTGCAAAATGGATTGTCTCTAAATGCAGCATTACAAGAATTAGAGAGATTAGGTGCAGATGTTGTAGGGGTGAACTGTAGACTAGGTCCTTACCATACAATTCAAGCGTTTGAAGGAGTGGAACTTCCAGAAAACTCATTTATGTCTGCATATCCAAATGCATCCCTATTAGATATTGAAGAGGGTCGCGTTATTTATGAATCTGAGGTTGATTATTTTGCACGTGCAGCTGTTGAGTTGCGAGATCAAGGTGTGCGTTTAATTGGTGGCTGTTGTGGCACGACTCCTAAACATATTAAGGAAGTAAAAAATCGCCTTTCAAAATTACAGCCAGTTGAGAAAAAAGAGGCAAAACTACAAGAAGCAATTCAAATTCGTGAACCCGAGCCTAGAAATTTAGAACCACTTCATGAAAAGGTAAAACGCGAACGTTCAATCATCGTTGAACTTGATACTCCACGTCATTTAGAAATTGCTGCATTTGTCGAAGGAGCAAAAACTCTTTACGACGAGGGTGCCGATATAATTATGATGGCGGATAACTCATTAGCATCTCCACGCATTAGTAATATTGCAATGGGTTCGATTTTAAAATTGCAATATGGTATCCGGACAATGCCACATATTACATGCCGTGATCGAAATTTAATTGGCTTGCAATCACATTTAATGGGGCTTAATGCTTTAGAGCTACATGATATTTTAGCTGTAACAGGAGACCCAACAAAAGTGGGGGATTTCCCTGGTGCGACTAGCGTATATGATGTTTCATCGATGGAATTAATTTCATTAATAAAACAATTAAATGAGGGAATTTCATTCTCAGGAAAAACATTGCGTAAAAAGGCAAACTTCTCTGTTGCAGGTGCTTTTAACCCGAATGTTCGAGTGCTAGACAGAGCGGTAAGTCGTCTTGAAAAGAAAATCGAACATGGGGCAGATTACTTTATCTCCCAACCGGTTTATTCAAAGGAAAAAATTAAAGAGATTGCAGAAGCTACAAAACACTTATCAGCACCAATTTATATTGGAATTATGCCGTTAACAAGCTTTAGAAGCGCTGAGTTTTTACACCATGAAGTTCCAGGTATCAAGCTTTCTGATGAAGTGTTAGAAAGAATGAAGGCTTGTGAAGGTGATAAAGCACGTGAAGCTGAAGAAGGAGTGGCCATTGCTAAAGAGCTACTTGATACAGCAGCTCAACACTTTAACGGTATTTACTTAATTACACCGTTTTTACGTTACGATATGACAGTTCAATTAATGCAATATATCAAGTTACTTGATGAGCAGAATAAAGGAGTAAATGTAAATGTATAACCATTCGATAGAACAACAATTGCAAAAGAGAATACTAGTTATCGATGGTGCAATGGGGACAATGCTTCAAAGAGAAGATTTAAGTGCTCGCGACTTCGGTGGAGAAGAACTGGAAGGCTGTAATGAAAATTTAGTTTTAACTCGTCCTGATGTAATTTCTAAAATACACCGTCAATATTTAGAGGCAGGTGCAGATATTATTTGTACGAATACATTTGGTGGAACGCCACTTGTATTAAACGAATATGGTTTAGGATCAAAAGCAGAAGAAATTAATAAAACAGCAGTTGAGTTAGCCATTGCTGCTGCGAAAGATTATTCTACGAGTGATTGGCCACGCTTTGTTGCAGGGGCTATTGGACCAACAACGAAAACACTATCTGTAACTGGTGGTATTACATTCGATGAACTATCAGAAAACTTCTATGTCCAAGCAAAAGCACTTATTGAAGGGGGAGCAGACCTTCTATTATTAGAAACAAGCCAAGATATGTTGAACGTAAAGGCAGCATCACTTGGGGTGAACCGTGCCTTTAATGAAACAGGCAAAAAACTACCTGTAATGATTTCTGCTACCATTGAACCGATGGGGACAACACTTGCTGGACAAACAATTGAAGCTTTCTATATTTCAATTGAACATATTCAACCGATTTCAATCGGGTTAAACTGTGCAACCGGCCCAGAGTTTATGACGGATCATATTCGTTCTTTATCTGAGCTTTCAACAAGTTTTATTAGTTGTTATCCAAATGCTGGATTACCAGATGAAGAAGGGCACTATCATGAATCGCCAGAATCATTATCAAAAAAATTAAAAGGTTTTGCCGAAAAGGGTTGGTTAAATATTGTTGGTGGTTGTTGTGGAACAACTCCAGACCACATCCAAGCAATCCGTGAAGCTGTGAAAGACCATGCACCAAGACCACGTCCACAGGCTACACATGGTCATGTCGTTTCCGGTATTGATCCATTAGTTTATGATGATTCAATGCGCCCACTATTTATTGGGGAACGAACTAATGTAATTGGTTCGCGTAAATTTAAACAGTTAATTATCGATGGAAAGTTTGAGGAAGCGGCAGAAATAGCAAGAGCACAAGTGAAAAATGGTGCACATGTTATAGATATTTGTTTAGCAAATCCAGACCGTGATGAACTAGAAGATATGCGGAACTTTATGCAAGAGGTTGTTAAAAAAGTAAAGGTTCCTCTTGTTATTGATTCAACGGATGAACGTGTAATAGAAGAAGCATTAAAATATTCACAAGGGAAAGCTGTCATCAACTCTATTAATCTAGAAGATGGAGAAGAACGTTTTGAGGCAGTTATGCCGATTGTGAAAAAATATGGGGCTTCTGTTGTAGTTGGAACAATCGATGAACAAGGAATGGGCGTAACACGAGAAAAGAAATTAGAAGTTGCAGAGCGTTCTTATAAACTGCTGACAGAAAAATGGGGATTAGCACCAGAAGATATTATTTTCGATCCACTTGTTTTCCCAGTTGGAACAGGGGATGAACAATATATCGGTGCGGCTGAGGAAACAATTGAAGGAATTCGATTAATTAAACAAAAGTTCCCAAAAACATTAACTGTTCTTGGTGTTAGTAATGTTTCATTTGGACTACCTCCAGTAGGGCGTGAAGTCTTAAATGCTGTATATTTATATCATTGTACTCAGGCTGGTTTAGACTATGCCATTGTAAATACTGAGAAGTTAGAACGTTATGCTTCAATTCCTGAAGAAGAAATCCAATTAGCTAATGATTTGATTTTTAATACCAACGATGAAACACTTGCGAAGTTTACTGATTTTTATCGTGATATGAAAAAAGAAAAGAAAGTGGCTAATATCCCTGACACGGTAGAAGAACGTCTAGCTTACTACATTGTGGAAGGAACTAAAGAAGGGTTGATTCCTGATTTAGAGGAAGCACGAAAAATCTTTGATACTCCTTTAGATATTATTAATGGTCCATTGATGGATGGTATGTCAGAAGTAGGTCGACTATTTAATGACAATCAATTAATTGTTGCTGAAGTATTGCAAAGTGCAGGAGTAATGAAAGCAGCTGTTGCTCATCTTGAACAGTACATGGAAGTATCAGATGATAGTGCTGGTAAGGGGAAAATTGTACTTGCAACCGTTAAAGGTGACGTACATGATATCGGGAAAAACTTAGTTGACATTATTTTAAGTAATAATGGATTTAAAGTTGTTGACCTAGGGATCAAAGTAACACCTGCTCAATTAATCGAAGCAATTCGAAAAGAAAAGCCGGATTTTGTAGGGTTATCTGGTCTACTGGTTAAATCAGCTCAACAAATGGTGCTAACAGCTCAAGATTTTAAAGCTGCGGATATCGATGTACCAATTTTAGTTGGTGGTGCGGCATTATCAAAGCGTTTTACAGAAACAAAAATTGCAGCAGAGTATGATGGACCAGTCATTTATTCCAAAGATGCAATGCAAGGATTAGAGCAAGCGAACCGACTAATGGATCCGAATGAGCGTGAACTATTAATTCAAGAATTAAATGAGTCACGCGAAAAACGCTTGTTAGCAGATGAAAAACGAGCAGCACGTCCGAAAAAAGATGTAGCTGAAAGAGCTGTAAGAACTGTTGAAGATGCATCTGTTTACGTACCAAAGGATTTGAGAAGTCATGTTCACAAACAATATTCAGTATCCCACTTACATCCTTATGTAAATATGAGAACTTTAATTGGACATCATTTAGGGTTAAAAGGAAGTGTGGAAAAACTTCTGTCAGAAGGCGATCAACGTGCAACAGAACTGCATGAATTAGTTACTGGTTTCCTAGAGTCGAATATTTTGAATCCTGCTGGAATGTACAGATTCTTCCCAGCACAAGCTGACGGGGATGACGTAATCATTTATGATCCAGAAGATTCAAAAACGGAGATTGAAAGATTCCACTTCCCACGACAACAAGAAGCGCCGTTTTTATGTTTAGCAGATTTCTTAAAATCTGTTGATAGCGGTGAAATGGATTATGTAGCATTAATGGTTGTGACGGCTGGTCATGGTGTGAAGACAAAAGCGGAACAATATAAAAATGATGGGAAGTTTTTAGAAAGCCATGCATTACAGGCAACTGCACTTGAATTAGCGGAAGGTTTTGCAGAACGAATTCACCAAGAAATTCGTGACGCATGGGGCTTCCCAGATGCAACTGATTTCACAATGCGTGATCGTTTTGCAGCGAAATACCAAGGGCAACGATTCTCATTTGGCTATCCTGCCTGTCCAAATTTAGAAGACCAAGAAAAGCTATTTAAATTATTAAAGCCAGAACAAATTGGTGTTGAACTAACAGATGGGTTTATGATGCAACCTGAGGCAAGTGTATCAGCTATCGTATTTGCCCATCCTCAAGCAAGATACTTTAATGTTTAAAAGTATACTCATTCCATAAGATTGACGATATCTCTGTAGATTTAAGAAGAAATTCTTATTCTACGGAGATTTTTTTATTATGGGTTAACCCTAAACGATAGAACATGACTAATGGCACTTCTCACCAATTTTTACTTAGTTCTAATTAGAGTTATTGTCGGATCAATGAATTTTTAAGTGAACGAGTACGTAGACATACAAATAATAGTTAAAAGTAAAGAAAAGGGGATTAACATAGGGGAATTTTTACAATGGTAAGTGGATTTTCAATATACGGAAGGGATTTGGTTCTTTGTTAGAGTATTTGCAATCGAAGGAACAAGAAATGTTATTTCTGTTGGAGAGGCTTGTTAACAAGGATTCCGGTAGTCATTATAAAAAAGGTGTAGATGCCATCGGGAAAATATTAAGCCATGAGTATAAACTGTTAAATTTTGTTGTGAATACTGTTGAACAAACTGAAGTAGGTAATCATTTATTAATTCGACATCAAGAAGCAAAAACACCCCAAATTATTATTTTGTGTCATTTGGATACAGTTTTTAGTGAAGGAACGGCTAAGGATCGGCATTTTACCATTCGTGGTTCAAGAGCGTATGGTCCTGGAGTAATTGATATGAAAGGGAGCCTAGTTACTCTTCTTTATGCACTAAAGGCTTTAATTGAAGTTGGAGAAGAAAAAGCTTATCATAATGTGCACATCTTACTAAATAGTGATGAAGAAATAGGCTCTACTACTTCCAATGTACTTATTGAAAATATGGCTTTAGGTAAACGTTATGCGCTTGTAATGGAACCAGCCCGCCCGGACGGATCGATTGTAAGTAGTAGAAGGGGTGGTGGAAATTACGCGTTAAGAGTATATGGTAAAGCAGCCCACGCTGGGATCTCTCCTGAGGATGGAATTAGTGCTATTGAAGAAATTTCGCATAAAATTATAAAACTTCAACAATTAAATCAGTTTATGAATGGGGTTAATGTGAATGTAGGGATCGTCCGAGCGGGAGAATCAGCAAATGTTATTTGTCCATATGCAGAAGCTTATATTGATGTGCGAATTGATAAAATGGAACAAGGCATACTTATTGATCAAGAAATTCGTAAAATCTGTGCAACTGCAAATGTACCTGGAGCAATCTTAGAATTGCAAGGTAGCATTAATCGAAATCCAATGGTTAAAGATGAAGGAACGGTTCGACTTCTTAATGTAATTCAAGAAGCTGGTGAAGAAATCGGAATTCAAATAAAAGATGTTTCGACAGGTGGAAATTCAGATGCTTCTTTTACTTCAACTGTAGGTGTAGCTACTATAGATGGGCTAGGACCTATTGGAGGGAATGCACATAGTGAGGACGAATATATTGAAATACCCTCACTAGTTGAAAGAGCATTATTGTTAGCAAAAGTAATTAAAAAATTAAGTGAATGAAGCTAGTTAAGTGCAACATGTTTGATGAAGGGAAATTAATGATGATAAGAGAAATGAAATTAGAAGATGTAAAAAAGATCTTAGAAATATATAATGATGCAATACTACATACTACTGCAATCTATAAATATCAACCTGAAACTTTGGAAGAAAAACAACAATGGTTTAAAAACAAGCATGAGAATGGGGAGCCGCTTTTTGTGTACGAGGAAGATGGAGAAGTAGTTGGTTATGCTACATATGGCCAATTTAAACCCTATCCTGCATACCAATATGCTGTTGAACATTCTGTTTATATTCATAATAATCACCATCGAAAAGGTATTGGCTCCAAGCTTATGAAGTTCCTAATCGAGGAAGCTAAACAACGTGAAGTAAAAACAATGATTGCTTGTATTGACGCTGAAAATAAAGGCAGTATTATAATACATGAAAAACTTGGTTTTACGTATCGTGGCACTCTCAAAAATACAGGTTATAAATTTGGGCGATGGTTAGATTTGGTGTTTTACCAACTTGATTTTAAAGGCCCGACAAATCCTATGGAAAAATAGTATAAGAAAAGCTATCCTGAAAAATATTATTATCAGGATAGCTTTTTTTGCGAATTGCATTATCACATTATTCCATTGCTGTCATATGACATATGTAATATGAAAGTAGTGATGTTTGCTTCTAGTTGAATTCTGAAAATTTACTTATGATAGTACTATCAAATAGCACGTGAAAAGAGGGTTTACTTTGACGATGACTGATGCAGAAAAAACAAAAATGCTTAGAAAAGAAGTCCAACCATTTGCTAAATCTGAACTAAAAGCTAGTATCATACAAATATTTAACACAATTATTCCGCTCTTCCTTATATGGGGGGCAGGTTATTATTTACTACAATTTTCACCATGGTGGACAGTTGCATGTAGCGTAATTGCCGCTGGATTTGTAGTAAGAACATTTATTATATTCCACGATTGTACACATGGTTCTTTTTTCAAAAGCAAAAAAGCTAATGATCTTGTTGGTAATATTACGGGAATTTTAACTTCCTTCCCTTATGCAAAATGGAGACGTGAACATCTGATCCATCATGCCTCAAGTTCAAATTTAGACAAACGTGGTATCGGTGATATCGATATGTTAACAGTTGATGAGTATTTAGAAAAGTCTAAATTGGGTCGATTAGGCTATCGTTTATATCGTAACCCGATTGTTATGTTTGGTTTAGGACCACTATTTTTGGTGTTAGTATTAAATCGAATGAACCGTAAGGATGCAAAGAAGAAAGAACGTTTGAATACGTATTTCACTAATGTTGCTTTAATCGTAATCTGTGCAACACTGATTTTAATTTTCGGATGGCAGACATTTTTACTAGTGCATGGAATAACTTTATTTGTTGCAGGTGCATTAGGGATTTGGTTATTCTATATCCAACATACGTATGAAGACTCTTATTTTGAGTTTGACCCAGAGTGGGATTATGTGAAAGCTGCTGTTGAGGGCAGTTCTTTCTATAAATTACCGAAGCTTTTACAATGGGTGACTGGTAACATTGGGTATCACCATGTTCACCATTTAGCGCCAAGAGTACCAAATTATAATTTGGAAGCAGCGCATGAATCAATCCCACCTTTACAGCAAGCAACTACAATTACTTTAAAGACTAGCCTTGAATCGGTTCGTTATAAATTATATGACCCAAAAAATAAGAAATTTGTTTCATTTAAAGAAGTTGAGAAAAGTATACTTGTAAGAAATAAGTCAATCCCATTGAAGTCACGATCGAAAGAGACATTCTAAGTAGGGACTAATAAAGGAGTTGTGACATTTATGTTTGTCACACTCCTTTATTTTTGGTAACCGAGGTTAAGGGAAGTGAAATTGTACTCTGTTATAATAAAAAGAAAACATGAGAGCAGTGAGGAGTTTACATGCATAGTTGGTATACAATCTTACCAAAAAACCCATGGATAAGTATTTATGTTTGGGTTATTTTCTGTATAATGCCTTTTTACTTTATTATAAAATCATATTCATTTGTACAAATCATCATTGGTGTTGTCATGATCCTTCTTTACTTTTTGTCGCATCGTTTTTCATTTCAATCTAAAAACGGATTAGTATATATGTGGATCAGCTTTGAAATGGTGTTAAACATCGCGATGACATTAATGTTTGGTTATGTTTATTTATCGCTATTTACAGCATTTTTCATTGGTAATATAAGAAACACAGTTGGGTTCTTCATTATGTATGGGTTACATATTGGATTTACCATTGTATCAATTGTTGGAGGATATTTTATTGACTTAGACTTATTTATTTCACAAACACCTTTTATCATTATAACGGTAGTAGGGGTAGTGCTGCTTCCGTTTACATTATATAGCAGAAATAAGCGAGAGAATCTCGAGGGTGAACTTGAAACCGCTAAAGAACGTATTGCAGAACTTGTGATTTACGAAGAGCGTCAACGAATTGCTCGTGATTTACATGATACACTTGGCCAAAAGTTGTCAATGATTGGTTTAAAGAGTGATTTAGCAAGTCGCCTTGTAACGAAAAATCCTGAACTTGCAATACAAGAAATTAAAGATATTCGTCATACAGCTAGCATTGCTTTGAAAGAGGTTAGAGAACTAGTTACTGATATGCGTGCTGTAAAGTTAAAAGAAGAGTTGTTAAGAGTTAAACAAATATTGTGTGCAGCGCAAATTGATGTCGAAATTAAAGGGGATTCCAATCAATTAGTTGTTCCTGTTCTAGTTGAAAATGTGCTTAGTATGTGTTTGAAAGAAGCGGTAACAAATGTCGTGAAACATAGTAATGCAAAGAAATGCATAATTGAAATTAAACGAAATGATAATGAAGTAGTATTGATCATAGAAGATAATGGAAAAGGGATAGAGGAAAGTAAGTCGGACTTTACTGGCAATGGCCTTAAAGGAATGAATGAAAGATTGGATTTTATTAACGGTACAGTTACGTTCGAAAATAATAAGGGAATGAAACTTGTTATAAAAATACCTTTAGCAATTACCCATCAGAAGGGGGATCATTAAAATGATTCGAATAGTTATTGCGGAAGATCAAGGAATGTTACTTGGTGCAATGAAGTCATTGTTAAATATGGAAGACGATATGGAAGTAGTCGGCTTAGCTAAAAATGGTGAGGAAGCAATTAAACTAGTGGAAGAGTTTAACCCGGATATATGTATCATGGATATTGAAATGCCTGTAAAAACGGGATTAGATGCTGCTGAAGTAATCCATGCAGCAAGTAGCGAATGCAAGATCATAATCCTTACAACGTTTGCAAGACCAGGATACTTTGAACGTGCGCGAAAGGCGGGGGTGCGCGGCTATTTATTAAAGGATAGTCCGATTGAAGAATTAGTTCATTCCATTCGTGTCATTATGGATGGGCGAAGAATTTACGCACCCGAACTTGTTGACTCTGTTTACGAAGATGACAGTGAAAACCCTTTAACTGAACGTGAAAGTCAGGTACTAGAATTAGTAGCAGAAGGCAAGACAACAAAAGAAATTGCAGCGGAGT
Source organism: Lysinibacillus composti (assembly GCF_016908465.1). Taxonomy (GTDB): domain Bacteria; phylum Bacillota; class Bacilli; order Bacillales_A; family Planococcaceae; genus Ureibacillus; species Ureibacillus composti_A. The sequence goes on from NZ_JAFBDY010000020.1 coordinate 50,968, forward strand.
TATATTTATCAGCAGGTACTGTTCGTAATTACATCTCCACAATCTTAGATAAACTTGGAGTAGGAAATCGTATCGAAGCCATCTCGCGTTTTAAAGAGAAGGGATGGAATAAATAGAAAAGAGCAGCTAGCCGCCGCAACTAGACATTAAGGAAGCAACCTAAGAACGCCACGTCCTGTGGCAACGGTTGCAATGTTTTCTTTGATAAGTAACCGCAGGAGTTGAACATTTCGTTGGGCTTAGTCTTAGCAGAGTTGTTTAAATAAAAAGAAGGAACCTTATGCATTGCACGAGGTTCCTTCTTTTTATTATTTAGATTTTTTTGTTAAACGGCCAAGAGCGAATGCAGCAGCTGCTAAACCGATTACTGTATTGTTTTTCTTAGTGAATACTTGTTTTGTCACTAAGTTTAGGTTTTGTGGACGTTCTGCTAAACGACGCATGAAGTAGCCGTACCAGTCACTACCGAATGGTACATAAGTACAGAAATTATAGCCTTCTCTTGCAAGTTCTAATTGCATTTCTTTACGGAATCCGTAAAGCATTTGGAATTCAAACTTATCAGTAGGAATATCATGCTCTTTTGCAAATTGCTTAACATGATTGATTACGTTATGGTCGTGTGTTGCAATCGATGTAAATTTACCATTTAATAAGTGATATTCAATTAACTCGATGAAGTTTAAATCAATATCATGCTTGTCCTGATAAGCAACATCTGCAGGTTCTTTATAAGCACCTTTAACGATACGTAAACGATAATCTTTAAATTTCTCAATATTTTCTTTTGCGTTGAAGAAGTATGCTTGAATTACTGTACCAACATTATTATATTCTTGAGAAATTGTTTCTAATAAATCGAATGATGGTTGAAGACGCGCATAGTCTTCCATATCAAAGTTAACATGCATATTATATTCTGCAGCTTTTGCTACGATTTCCACCAAGTTTTCGTAACAGAAATCATAGTCAATATCTAAACCAAGCTGTGAAGGTTTTAATGAAATATGTGCATCTACATCATTTTCATGAATAGCTTCAATAACTGCTAGGATATTTTCTTTTGCTTTTGTTGCTTCAGATTTTTCATATACAAATTCACCTAAGTTATCTACAGTACAAGAGATACCTTGAGCATTTAACTCTTTCATACTTTTAATTACTTCAGGAATATTTGTTCCAGCCACAACGCTTTGAGCTCCGAGTCTTAAACCGTATTTTTGTGCTGCACTGTTTAGTAATTGGTTTTCAGATAAGTTAATAAAAATGTCACGTAATAAAGGCATAGTTGACTCCTCTTTCCTCTTTATGAAGTGCTTATATCATACACTATAATCAATTTGTGGTAAATTAACAATAGTTAAAATATTGTCATTTTCGAGCATTTATAAGCTGCATTCGTTCATTAAATAGAGTTTGATAACTTAAAAATTCAATTAAAATGCTTGATAACGCAGCAGTTGTTAGAAGTGCGAAGATGATTAATATTTGAAATTGGACGGCTTGAATTGGGTCTGCTCCTCCAATTATTTGACATCTCATCATCCCAGGTAATTGAACTAAACCAATTGTCTTTTGGCTTTCAATCGTGGGAATCATACTTGCTCGAATACAACATGTTAATTGTTTATGAATAGCCTGTTTTGGTGTTCTTCCAATTGACAGAAGAGGCTCAATTTCATCATTGCTAGAATTAATTTCTGCGGAAAATCTATTTAAGAATAGTATAGATAATATCATGGCATTCCTTATTAACATACCGCTAATCGGGATAATGTATTGAGCTGTGGGTGGAACTATATGTAGACCGAGTAAAATTCCCTGTGTCACCAACTCAACAATTATAAGTGTAACCGCAATTTTCCAAGTAATACCCCCAATTTCCCTTCCTTTCTTTCGAGCAAACGAATAGCGGTAGTTTCATTTATTTGTGTCATGTTTATCTCCTATAAAAGAATTGAATACTACTAATAATTATAACGATGAAAATGTAAAGACAAAGAGATTGCTAACGGTGTTAAGAGATGAAAAAACTCAGGGGGTATAGAGCGCTAAGACACCAATTGATACGTCTACATGGTAAATGGTGTATACTATACTAAATTATGAAACCGAAGAAGAGGGTGCCTAGTAATGAAATCGAAATTCACAGATGACAGCTTAACTTTACACACTGACCTTTATCAAATCAATATGGCAGAAAGTTATTGGGCAGATGGATTACACAACCGTAAATCGGTGTTTGAAGTTTATTTTAGAAAAATGCCCTTTGGCAATGGTTATGCAATTTTTGCAGGGCTAGACAGAGTGTTGGATTATTTAAAAAATTTCCGTTTTAGTGAATCTGATATTACATATTTGAAAGAAGAAGTAGGCTATTCGGATGATTTTATAGACTATTTAAAAGGGGTTCGTTTCACTGGATCTGTTTACTCTGTGGTTGAAGGAGAAGTGGTTTTCTCAAATGAGCCGCTAATCAGAATAGAAGCTCCCTTAGCGGAAGCACAATTAGTTGAAACAGCTATTTTAAATATCGTCAATTTCCAAACACTTATTGCAACAAAAGCAAGCAGAATTAAGCAAATCATTAAGGATGAAATAGCAATGGAATTTGGTACGCGCCGTGCACAAGAGATGGACGCAGCGATTTGGGGGGCGCGTGCAGCAATTATCGGAGGATTCGATTCTACTTCAAATGTAAGAGCAGGTAAACTATTTGATATTCCAGTTGCAGGAACTCATGCACATGCATTAGTTCAAACGTTCAAAAATGATTACGATGCTTTTCATTCCTATGCTAGAAGACATAAAGATTGCGTATTTTTAGTAGACACATATGATACGTTGAAATCAGGTGTGCCAACAGCAATACGCGTTGCAAAAGAATTGGGAGATAAAATTAACTTTATTGGGATTCGTTTAGACAGTGGGGACATTTCGTTTCTATCAAAAGAAGCTAGACGCATGTTAGATGAAGCAGGTTTTCCGAATGCTAAAATCGTTGTTTCAAATGATTTAGATGAATATACAATTTTAAATCTTAAATCACAAGGAGCTAAAGTGGATTCTTGGGGCATTGGAACAAAGCTCATTACAGCATATGATCAACCGGCTTTAGGAGCGGTTTATAAAATGGTCTCAATCGAAAATGAACACGGTGAGATGGAAGACACAATTAAAATATCCGCCAATGCTGAAAAAGTTACAACTCCAGGTCTGAAGAAAGTTTATCGTATTATCAACCGTGATAATGGGAAAGCAGAAGGCGATTACATTGCATTAGCTGATGAAAGACCAGAAGCGGAAGAACGCATTAAAATGTTCCACCCAATTCATACATTTATTTCTAAATTTGTCACAAACTTTGAAGCGAGAGAATTACATCGTAAAGTGATTGAAGATGGAAACGTTATATACGAAAGTCCTTCTGTTTTGGATATGCAAAAATATGCAACTTCTACCTTAGATCTATTATGGGATGAATACAAACGCTCATTAAATCCTGAAGAATATCCGGTTGACCTCAGTCAAAAATGTTGGGATAACAAAATGAGTAATATTCAAGAAGTGCGTGATATGGTTGAAGAAATCAGACGTCGTTAAGGAGTGGGTAATATGGAAGAGCTACAAAAGCAAATTATTGAAGAGTTAAAAGTACTACCTGAAATTAACCCAGAAGATGAAGTTCGTAAATCTGTGGATTTTCTTAAAGAATACGCTGCTAAACATAGCTTCGTTAAAGGTTTTGTACTTGGAGTAAGTGGAGGACAAGATTCAACGCTAACGGGTAAACTATGTCAGCTTGCGGTTGATGAATTAAATCAAGAGCATGGACAAGGGCGATATTCGCTATGGGCAGTCCGACTTCCTTATGGTACACAAGCAGATGAGCAAGATTGTCAGGATGCTCTTGAATTTATCAAACCAACAAAAGTTTATACAATTAATATAAAAAAAGCAGTAGATGCAAGTGTACAGACGCTGAAAGAAGCTGGCATCGAATTGAGTGACTTTGCAAAAGGCAATGAAAAAGCGAGAGAACGAATGAAGGCACAGTACTCTATCGCAGCCATGAACGGTGGAGTAGTTGTCGGTACGGACCATGCAGCCGAGGCAATCACTGGTTTTTATACAAAATACGGCGACGGTGGTGTAGATTTGACGCCGATATTCCGTCTGAATAAAAGACAGGGTAAACAAATATTAGCGTATTTAGGTTGTCCTGAGCATCTATACTTAAAAACTCCAACAGCAGATTTAGAAGAAGAACGTCCATCATTGCCTGACGAATCAGCTTTAGGAGTTTCTTATGAAGTAATTGATGATTATTTAGAAGGAAAAGAAGTGCCTGAAGAATTACGAAAAGTAATTGAAGGTCATTATTTACGCTCTCAGCATAAACGCCATTTACCTATTACTATTTTTGATGACTTTTGGAAATAATAACCAATACGGTAGGAAACCAGACGATTTGCTTATTGTCTGGTTTTCTTATACACATACACTACCATTTAAATGGTAGTGTAATGGGTAAATAGTTGTGAATTTGTTTAATGAATTGTAGAGGTGAGTATTGAATGAAAACATCCCGAGTCAATCCGACTACTAGTAGCATATTTCGTAATTCGCGGCAGTACTTACATGCAAACGACCAATTTTACCGTGTGATGCATGATGGGGGGAGGTCGTACTCCTCCGGTCAACAACAAAGAAAAAGCTCCAAAAATATTAAAAATAATCGAGAGAAAAAGAATAGTGTATTAAAAAATAGTAGTGGGCATTTGATTGTAAAGGGGATTTTAATGGATGGGGATTCTATTATGTTAACCCAAAAGTCACTAGTTGAATATTCAAGGAAAATAAAAATGAGCCAAAATAGAATATCACGTATTGACACTTACCGTACTTCTATTTAAAGAACCTAAAATGAAGGGAATCCTTCGTTTTTTTTATTATTCTAAAGGGAATTAAACTATGAATTACAAAAAAACTGACCTTACTTAAAAAGCATAGCCTACCACCAAAGTCATGAAAAGTTTGCAAATAGATTTGAAGTAAGCATTAAATAGAATAATAGGGGACTGGGGATTACAAATATTAACATTAGGTATTTGAATTATTTGTATTCATAATTGATTATCGTTTATGCTTGAAGAAGTATTATGTAAATTCTGATTACCGTAGTTGGTTTGAATCTGGAGGTTGTACGAGTATGCATAAACAAATAGAGGCAATTATTGAGAATATAGAAAAAGTAATGATAGGAAAACGTGAAGTTGCTGAATTGAGTGTTGTTGCATTACTTGCTGGAGGGCACGTCTTATTAGAAGATGTACCCGGAGTCGGGAAAACGATGATGGTACGTGCGCTTGCTAAATCTGTAAGCGCTCAGTTTAAACGGATTCAATTTACACCAGATTTACTACCATCTGATGTAATTGGTGTATCCGTATATAATCCAAAGACACTTCAATTTGAATTCAGACCTGGCCCCATTTTAGGAAATATTATCTTAGCGGATGAAATCAATCGTACTTCACCCAAAACACAATCTGCTTTATTAGAAAGTATGGAGGAGGCCTCTGTCACGATCGATGGTGAAACATTACAAATCACTAAGCCGTTTTTTGTAATGGCGACACAAAATCCAATTGAGTATGAAGGTACATATCCATTACCTGAAGCGCAACTTGACCGATTCTTATTAAAAATCAAAATGGGCTACCCAACAGCACAAGAAGAAGTTGAGGTTCTACGTCGCACACAGCATAATGAAGCCATTCATCAATTATCTCCTGTTATTTCAATTGAAGATCTTTTAGAGTTGCAAGAAGAGGTAAAGAGTGTTTATGTAGATGATTCAGTTAAAAGCTATATTGTACAAATTGCTAGAGCCACTAGAAGCATTCAACATATTTACTTGGGGGTTAGCCCTAGAGCTTCAATTGCACTGATGAAAGCATCGCAGGCCTACGCCAAAATGCAAGATCGAGATTTTGTGAAACCTGACGATGTTCAATATTTAGCCCCGTTTGTTTTTGGACATCGCATCATTTTAAAGCCTGAAGCTAGGTACGAAGGAATTACGACTGATGGAATCTTAGGAAATATTATTGAAAAAGCTGTTGTGCCTATTAAAAGGTATGCTCAAGAATGAATAGAATAAAAGCTTTTTTAAGTAATAGTGGCCGTCTTACTTTAATTCTCCTTCTAATCGCTGCAACTTTTTCATTTGCAATGTTTCAGGGGGGGTTTGTTAGTTGGTTTCTCTTTTTCACATTGATTCCATTTTTACTTTATTCTTTGTTATTAGCATTCCTACCAATCAACATTTCGAATGTTCATCGTGAAATTCTCCCACTGACTCTTACCCGTGGTGATTCCGCTTCGGTGAAAGTGAGTTTCCGTAATAAAACATGGTTTCCACTCATCTTTGTTACGATTCAAGAAATGGGGATGGACCAGCGATTTTACGAAAAAACAAATGGTCGTTCTAGTAATATCTTCTTTGTAGGATGGAGAAGGAATTTTGAATGGACATATGAACTTTCTAAATTAGAACGTGGCGAGTTGCGGTTTAATGGCTTTTTATTTACATTCACAGATTTTTTCGGATGGACTGTTCGCCGTAAAGTTCATCAAGTTCAACAAACTGTCCTTATTTATCCTAAAATGACGGAGGTTAACTACAAACCACTTCAATTCCAGTTTGGACAAGGGGGAGTTCATTCTTCAATTAAAGTTATGAAGGATAATTCATTAGTAACCGGAATCAGAGATTATCAAGCTGGAGACCGTTTTTCGTTAATTCATTGGAAGTCATTCGCCAAAAATGAAACATTAAAGACGAAGGAATTTGAAGATCGTCAGTCACGGGAAGTTGCTTTAGTACTTGACTCGACTACAAGCAAAAACTTTGAATTGGTTGTTGATTTTGTAGCATCCACTTTAAATGCTGTTGTGAAAAAACATGGTGAGATTTCGTTTTTATCCATAGGAAAGGACCGTCAATACTTTCCGAATTTGAAAACAGGGAATCAGCTGGAGCGTGTGAACCGGCATTTAGCAGTTGTAAAACCTGATGCTAAACGGAAAATAGAAGTTGTTTTATTAAATGAAATAGCTAACTTCCATTCATCAACGTTATTATTGGTAACGGGAGAGATCACAGAACAATTAGAAATATTCTTTGTGAATAGTATGAATTCAATGCGCGGGATAGTTTGTTTTGTTGTTATTAATGATGAAGCTCAAAAAACAAAAGGTGTTGAGCGGAAATTTCCTCATGTAAAAGTGGTCTACTTGACTAAAGACTTGTTTAAACATGCATTCACGGAGGTGTTGAAGCCGTGAAGAGGGCGACATTTAAATATATTGAGCTATCAATTTATTATGTTTTAATATTTTTCATTCTACGAGAATGGTTAGTACCTATTATGCAATTAACGGGAACTGGCCATATGAATTTGATTTTAATTTTTATCGCTTTAAGTTTAGTAATTAGTTTATTTAAGATACATTTCATTATCTCATGGATTGTAAAAGGGCTTTATATTTCATGGTTTATTGTTAGGGTTTATAGTGACACAGCCCCATTTTCAGTGGAAGGATTTCATTTTCTTACACATGATTTATGGACGAACTTTTCAAGTGTGATTCTTGCGGATTGGACTAGTATAACGGATTCTTTCCGTACGTTTTTGTTTTTCGTTTTAATTTGGATGTTAATTTATTTAGTTCACCATTGGATTACGATTCGAATGAACATCTTTTATTTCTTAGTAATTACCGTGTTTTTTATCGCAATCTTGGATACATTTACTCGATATGATGGTTCTTTTGCAATTGTAAAAGTAGTACTCCTTGGTCTTATAATGACTTCATTTTTATATGTAAAGCGGTTGTTTAAACAAGCTGGAATTCAAAAAGATTGGAAAAAGTACATTCTATTACTGATGCCAATTATCCTTTTAATTGGTTTAACAAGTTCTGTTGCAATTTTTCTACCGAAAGCTTCGCCGCAATGGCCAGACCCTGTCCCTTTTATTAAATCTGCCACAGGGCAAGGGGAGGTTGGAGAAGGTACTACGGTTTCTAAAGTTGGGTATGGGGATGATGATGAAACGCTTGGAGGCTCGTTTGTAGCTGATGATCAAGTTGTTTTTCTAGCCGAAGCAGAAACGAAGCAATATTGGCGTGTTGAAACGAAAGATGTTTATACGTCAAAGGGGTGGGAAAAATCAGATTACTTTTTAAATGAGTTTTCGGTTTTCGAACAAGGGGATCGAATTGTTCACTCTTTACCGATTGGACCTGAAGATCAGACTAAAACATCACTTATTAAAGTTGTCTATCCTTACGATTTTATTATTCATCCCTACGGTTTAAAAAGCGTTTATACTGAAGAACCAAATGTGGAATTGTTTATGGACAGTAACTCCGAAAAAATAACGCCGGTTATAAATACCGAAGAAACGGTACTTTCAAATTATGTTGTTGAGTACAGCAAACCAACTTATTTATACAGTAATCTAAAAAAGCCGACTGAAGAAATAGATTCTTTTATTCGAGAGCGATATTTACAATTACCTAATTCGTTACCGGATAGAGTTGTTGAACTTGCGAATCAAATTATAAAAGGAAAAGAAACACCATATGACCAAGCAAGAGCGATTGAAGATTACTTTGGGATGAATGGTTTCCGTTATGATACTGAAAATGTGGCCATCCCATCTAAAGACCAGGATTATGTGGATCAGTTTTTATTCGACACGAAAGTAGGGTATTGTGATAACTTTTCATCATCTATGGTAGTCATGCTTCGCTCGATCGGAATTCCAGCTAGATGGGTAAAAGGATTTGCTGGAGGAGAAGTAATTGACCGAAATGGCGATGTGTCTACTTTTGAAATTACGAATAATGATGCGCATTCTTGGGTAGAGGCATACATTCCGAATGTTGGATGGGTCAATTTTGAACCGACGATTGGTTTTACAAATACACGTTCAATTGATTACGATTTAGAAAAAACTGAGACTGATCAAGATGAAACATTAACGGTCGATGAAGATACGGAACCTGAAGAAACAGTTGAAAAGGAAACGGGAAGCGAAGAAACGACAGCTCATAAAGGTAGTAAGTTGTTTGAAATTGTGACAAAATCGTTAACTCAAGGTAAATATATTTATTTGTCTATATTAATATTAATCCTCATTCTCATCTTAGTATTATTGAAATATAGAAGAAAATGGATACCGAAATTGTTTATGAAATTTAAAGGAAATCAGCCATTGGATGAATCTTCTTTAGAAAAACATTATCTTCAACTTTTAAAAATCCTTGAATTACAAGGTATAAAGCGGAAAGAAGGTCAAACGCTTACTGCCTTTGCAAAAGAGGTTGATCAAAAATTTGAAACAAATGATATGACCCAATTTACTTTAGCGTATGAAGAGTTTGTATATGGAGAACAATTAAGTGAGACAGACTTCGCGAAACTGAAAGAATGTTGGGAATATTTAATCAATCGAGGTAGCGGTTGATTTTAAGGTATACTAAGGGTAAAATTTAGAAAAAATAATAATAGGCTGCCTTCATATAAGTCCGATAATATGGTTCGGATGTTTCTACTAAGTTACCTAAAATAACTTATGCTATGAGGGCGGATACAAGCATGCCATTTATTTACATGTTGTATCCGCCTTTTTGGTTTATGTAAAATGAACGCGTCAGAAAGTTATCTTTTTGAACGCGTTTTTTTATAAACAAGACGGTGGTCTGTAAAATTTAGAAGAGGTGTAGATAAGCGTGACAACTCCATTGTTAAAAGAACAAGAAAAAATCGTCGTTCTCGATTTTGGTAGCCAATTCAACCAATTAATCACTCGTCGTATTCGTGAGTTTGGTGTATTCTCAGAGTTACATCCCCATACTGTAACTGCTGAAGAAATTAAAGAGATGAACGCTGCAGGGATTATCTTCTCTGGTGGCCCGAATTCAGTTTATGATGACAATGCATTTAAAGTAGATGAAGCAATTTTTGATTTAGGCTTACCAATCTTAGGTATTTGTTACGGTATGCAATTAATGGCCCATACACTAGGTGGTAAAGTTGAAAGTGCTGACACTCGTGAATACGGGAAAGCAGAAATTAACGTTACTACGGACAACAAATTGTTTGGTGAATTACCTAAAGAACAAGTTGTTTGGATGAGTCACGGTGATCATGTAACAGAAGTTCCTGATGGATTTGAAGTAATTGCAACAAGTTCGTCTTGTCCAATATCTGCTATGGCAAATGCAAAGCGTAAATTTTATGCAGTTCAATACCATCCAGAAGTACGTCACTCTGTATATGGTAATGACCTTTTACGTCAATTCGTATTCGATATTTGTAATGCTAAAGGCGACTGGTCAATGGCAAACTTTATCGAATTAGAAATGAAGAAGATTCGTGAACAAGTTGGCGATAAGCAAGTACTTTGTGCGCTTTCAGGTGGTGTAGATTCATCTGTAGTAGCAGTTTTAATTCATAAAGCAATTGGTGATCAATTAACTTGTATGTTCGTAGACCATAACTTAAACCGTAAAGGTGAAGTAGAACAAGTAATGAAAACTTTCACTGAAGACTTTGATATGAAAGTTATTAAAATTGATGCTCGCGAACGCTTCATGAACAAGTTAAAAGGTGTTTCTGACCCAGAGCAAAAACGTAAAATCATCGGTAATGAATTCATTTATGTATTCGATGAAGAATCATCAAAATTAAAAGATATGGACTTCCTTGCACAAGGAACTCTTTATACGGATATTATTGAATCAGGTACGGCAACTGCTCAAACAATTAAATCACACCATAATGTTGGTGGTCTTCCAGAAGATATGAAGTTTGAGTTAATCGAGCCATTAAAAACTTTATTTAAAGATGAAGTACGTGCTCTAGGGTTAGAGTTAGGTCTTCCTGGAGAAGTAGTATGGCGTCAACCTTTCCCAGGACCTGGTCTTGGTATTCGTGTACTAGGTGAAGTAACAGAAGATAAATTAGAAATCGTACGTGAAGCTGACTTTATCTTACGTGAAGAAATCAAAAATGCTGGTCTTGACCGTGACATTTGGCAGTACTTCGCTGTACTTCCTGATATTAAGTCAGTAGGTGTAATGGGTGACCAACGTACTTATGATTACACAATCGGTATCCGTGCGGTAACATCTATCGACGGTATGACATCTGACTGGGCACGTATCCCTTGGGAAGTGTTAGAAAAAATCTCAGTTCGTATCGTAAACGAAGTGAAACACATCAACCGTGTTGTGTATGACATTACGTCTAAGCCACCAGCAACTATTGAGTGGGAATAATTAATACTTGAATATACTCTCTTCTAATCGTGTAGATCACGAACGGAAGAGAGTTTTTTCTTTTTTATAAAAAGAACTACAGAAATAAGTCTAATATGTTTGTGACGGGTACTATAGTTTTCTTAATATAGTGGAATAGTTATAGGGTGAGGGTGGGAATACATGAAATGGAATAATTTTCACGAACTATTTTTAATTTATTTGAAAAAATGTTCGTAAATAGGGTTGTCATATAAAAAATGAGATGGTATATTACATGAGTAAATTAAATAACGTCGTCGTATAATGTCGGGAATATGGCCCGAAAGTTTCTACCAAGCTACCTTAAATAGCTTGACTACGAATTAACTTTGAGAGGATTGCTATTTTTGTATAGTAGTTTTCTTGAGCGAATCGTAGACATGCAACTTTTTAAGCCGCATGTCTTTTTCTTTTCCTTAGATGTTGAGACGACATACGGAGGAAATTTTAAAAATGAAAAAGTATTTCATGTTCGATGAACTTGGAACAAACTATCGCAGAGAAATAATTGGTGGTTTTACTACATTCCTTGCAATGGCTTATATTTTAGCTGTAAACCCTTCAATCTTAGGGAATGCAGGGATCGATACTGGGGCAGTATTCGTTGCAACTGCACTAGCTGCTGCTGTTGGGTCACTTATTATGGGGATATTCGGTAAATTCCCAATCGCTTTAGCTCCTGGTATGGGGTTAAATGCATTCTTTGCTTTTACGGTTGTTTTAACATATAACATTCCATGGCAAACTGGCTTAACAGGGGTATTATTCTCGGGTATTATTTTTATTATTTTATCTTTAACAGGTGTTCGTGAAACGGTTATTAATGCAATTCCGGTACAATTAAAACATGCGGTATCAGCAGGTATCGGTTTATTCATTACTTTTGTTGGTTTACAAGGTTCTGGAATTATCGTTAATAGTGATGCAACTTTAGTGACATTAGGTGAATTTAAAGGTGATACTTTATTAGCTGTTTTTGGTCTTGTTATTACAGTGATCCTTATGGTTCGTAAGGTCAATGCAGCAATCTTTTTGGGAATCGTAATTACTGCAATAGTCGGTATGATCTTCAATTTAGTACAAGTACCTTCAGCGGTGGTTTCTGGTGTTCCTGACTTTTCATCCACATTCTTAGTTGCTTTAGATCCAATTTTGAACGACCCAGCTTCATTATTTAATATTCAATTTTTAATAGTAGTATTAACATTCCTTTTTGTGGACTTCTTTGATACAGCAGGTACGCTAATGGCTGTAGCAAACCAAGCGGGATTAGTAAAAGATAATAAACTTCCACGTGCAGGACGTGCGTTAATGGCTGATGCACTTGCTACAACAATTGGTTCTTTATTTGGAACATCTACAACAACAGCTTATGTTGAGTCAACTTCAGGTGTAGCTGCAGGTGCTCGCTCAGGTTTCTCGGCAGTAGTAACAGCGGTATTATTTTTAGTTGCTTTATTCTTTTCGCCGCTTCTAGGTGTTATAACTTCGGCGGTAACAGCACCAGCACTTATTATCGTTGGGGTATTGATGTGTTCATCATTACGTTTAATCGAATGGGATAAATTCGAAGTAGCGGTACCATCTTTCTTCACAATGCTAATGATGCCACTCGGTTACAGTATCGCAACGGGGATTGCGGTTGGATTTGTATTCTACCCGATTACAATGATCCTAGCTGGTAGAAAAAAAGAAGTGCATCCAATTATGTATGGTCTATTCGTAGTCTTTATCTTATATTTTATCTTCGTACGTTAATCGCGCATAACTGCTTAAACCTTCCTATGATATATGAACTGCCCCGTAAAAGTTAGACACAAATCTAACTTTTACGGGGTGTTTTTATGGCCAGATTTACAGCAGAAGAAAAAATACAAATTGTTAAA
>NZ_JAFBDY010000021.1 GCF_016908465.1 Lysinibacillus composti
AACAAAAATTGGCCGGCATGAGTCCAGTAAATTACCGAAAACATGCCAGCCAATTAGCTGCATAATAAAAACTCTAACTTTAAGGGGTCACTACCGAAATGCGCCCGATTATTGAAAAGCGAAATGGGTAATATTAAATAATTTCAGGAGATTTTCGTCTGTATTTATTTATACAAAGTTCTTCTTATTTCCCTGTTACACTAAATTGCTTAATTCGTTCACCAATTTCGTCACGAACACGCTGAAATTCGGACCAATCTTTTCCGGCTGGATCATCAAATCCCCAATGTTCACGTTTAACATGTGGTGGTGTGATTGGACATTTATCAGCAGCATCTCCACATAATGTAACTACCAAATCAGCATTATTTAAAGTTTCTAGATTAATAATATCTGATGTTTGACCGGAAATATCAATATCGGCTTCTTTCATGGCCTTTACAGCATTTGGGTTTAATCCATGTGCTTCTATACCAGCACTGTATACACTCCACTCATCACCTAGATATTTCTTTGCCCAACCTTCTGCCATTTGGCTTCTGCAAGAGTTTCCTGTACATAAGAAGTAAATTGATTGTTTTGACATAACATAATTCTCCTTAGTTATTTAATAATGATAGATATAATCCCAATAACGTAATAAATAAAATTGGGATTGTTAAAACAATACCTGTTTTGAAATATGTTCCCCATGAAATCTTAACTCCTTTTAAAGATAAGACATGAAGCCACACTAAAGTTGCTAACGAACCGATTGGTGTAATTTTCGGACCTAAATCAGAACCAATAACGTTAGCGTAAATAAGAGCCTCTCTTACTGTTCCAGAAGTATTTGTTTCTGCAATTGCTAATGCGTCTATCATTACAGTTGGCATATTATTCATCAAAGACGATAAGAAAGCTGCTATAAAGCCCATGCCTACTGTTGCAACAAATAAACCTTGTTCAGCAGTTGCTTGAATGACACTAGCTAATGATTCCGTTAGCCAAGCATTCCCTAAACCGTATACAACCACATACATACCAATCGAGAAAAATACAATATTCCACGGTGCACCTTTTACAACTACTTTTGTATTCACAACACTACTTCTTCTAGCCATGATTAAAAAGAAGATAGCGATGATTCCGGCTACAATAGATACTGGTGTGTTAATAAACTCACTCGTAAAGTAACCGATTAATAATAAGCCAAGCACATACCAAGAAAGATGGAACATTTTTAAATCCTTAATCGCTTCGTGTGGTTTTCTTAATTTGGATAACTCGTACTCTCTAGGAATACTTTTTCTAAAATAAACTAATAAGACCGTAATTGTTGCTACTAAAGAAAAAATATTTGGAAGAATCATTCTTGAGGCATACTCAACAAATCCGATATTAAAGAAATCTGCCGATACAATGTTAACTAAGTTACTTACTACAAAAGGTAGAGATGTCGTATCTGCAATAAATCCACTCGCCATTATGAATGGAAAAATCGTCTTTTCTTTAAATTCCAAGTTACGAACCATTGCTAAAACAATTGGTGTCAAAATTAAAGCTGCACCATCATTTGCGAATAGTGCTGCAACAATTGCACCTAAAATACTTACAAGGACAAACATTTTAATCCCATTACCATTTGCAACTCTTGCCATATGTAAAGCTGCCCACTCAAATAACCCTATTTCATCTAAAATTAATGAGATAAGAATAATTGCCACAAATGATAGTGTTGCATTCCAAGCAATGCCGATTACTTCATTCACATCGTTAAAATCGACTACCCCTAATAGTAAAGCTACAATAGCACCGCCACTTGCACTCCATCCTATATTTAATCCCTTTGGCTGCCAGATAACGAGAATAAGTGTTGCTAAAAAAATTATTGTTGCTAAAATTGTTGTAATCACAAAACTTAACCTCCATCACAAATACACTTTCTTTTTACTAGCAACAAGAACTACTTGTATTTCCATTAGGAACTACACAACAAGAAGTAGATTCAATTTTATGAATATCACTATCAGCCTTAGTAAAGAAAAACTCCCACTCATTACCGTCTGGATCTGTCACCCAAAATTTATCTTGTACGGCATAACAACATGTTGTATCCATCTCATCACGTGCAAAGAACCCTTCTTTTTCGAGTCTTTCCCTATGAACAGTAATTTCTTCGCTTGTTTCAACTTGAAAACCAAAATGATTTACTTGATTCCCCTTCACTTCATCACGAACATTTAGAGTAAAGTTTAACCCCGGATTTTCTAATAAAAACTTGGCATAATCATGTTTTACTTTTACTGGCGAAACACCAAATACCTTTTGATAAAACTCAATGGACTTCTCTAAATTCGTAACATTTATCCCAACATGAACGTATTTCATAATAAATTCCTCCCTATGTTATATGGTTAATCAAAAAAAATTGATTTAATAACTAAAAAAAATTAGCAGCAGCTACCTTTTCCAGTTTTTCTAAATACACAACAAAGTTCTTCAGATAATAAATTGTTTACTTCATCATCATTCAAATCATAATAACTCCAAGTTCCTTTAGTCTCCTTTGTTATCAAATTTGCATCCAATAAAATTTTAAGGTGATAAGAAAGTTTAGATTGGGTCATTCCAAAAGTTTCTGTTAAATCGCATACGCACGTTTGCCCTTTTTGACAAAGTACGTACATGATTTCTAATCGTTTCTGATCGGCTAAAGCCTTAAATTTCTTTTCATATTGTTCGAACTGATTTGTCATTACAGTCATATTCGCTTTTCCTTTCATCAAATCTTTTTGATATATAAAGTATAAATAAATTAATTCTGAATATGCAACTAATAAATCGAATTTTTTTGATCTATTATAATGACTCATAGGTATACGTAGAAAAAATCTATTTACAAAGTTGATGAAATTCAATGATATAAAGCTTAATTTCCCATTAAAGTTAGAAAATTAAGCTCATGGTATTCTTCCATTAAATGGCCCGCTTACGGAATAAGAAAACTGCATTCCATACAGTTTTTTATCAATCTTTATTAAAAGACCACAATAAAAAATACATCCATTATCTCAATAAAGATTTAATGGATGTATTTTTATATTGTATTATTTACCCTATATTAGAAGCATTCCGTCGACTTCTGCTATAATATTATTATTTAAAATACCAAATAGAAATACTTGCAAACAATCCTTTAGAACAGTGCAACTTATTTTTTAAAAGATCATCCTACCTCTTTTTACAACATGTTCTACTAGATTATCTCCTAAATAATAAGCTATATTGCGATAATCATTTGTATCCCAAATTAAAATATCCGCTAGCAATCCTTCTTTTAGCATACCTCTATCAGATAAATTTAAAGCACGCGCTCCACCGTATGTTGCTGCTTTAATCGCTTCTTCAATAGTAAACTGATATAAACGACATGCCAAATTAATAACAAATGGCATGGACATTGTATAGCTCGCTGGACATAAATCGGTTGCTAACGCTACCGTTACGCCACGATCCAATATTTCTCGTGCATTGAATGGTCTTTTATGAGCTACGGCAAAATCTAAAGAAGGCATTAATACGGCTGTTACATCTTTTTCTCTTAAATTATCTAATATTTCTTTAGGCGTATAATTTAAATGATCGATTGAAACCATTGCCATTTCAGCAGCTAAATCGGAACCTCCAATATCGGAATAAGCATCGGCATGAATTTTTGGAAGCATGTCGTATTTCAAACCAGCCTCTAAAATTTCTCGAGATTCCTCTTTCGTAAAGTATCCATCATCACACCACACATCGCAAAATACAGCTAAGTTCTTCTCTGCTACTTGTGGAATCATTTCTTCTATGATGACTTTGATATACTCAGCTTTTGTTAAATCATCAGGTATTCCATGCGCACCTAAAAAAGTATTAATAATGTCGGCATCGGTTACTTCATTCAACTGTTTGCTTACTTCTAATATTTTGATTTCACTTTCAACCGTTAAACCATAACCGCTTTTACTTTCAATCGTCGTAATGCCATATTTCACCATTTTTTCTACTCTTTTTTTGGACTGAGCTAGTAAACTTTCAAAGCTTTCTTTTTGCGTTTGCTTAATTGTTTCATGTGGTCCCATTAATAAACCTTGCTTACGCAATAAATCTAAGTCTTCTCCAGCAACCTTTGCTGCATATTCCGCAACCCTTGATCCTGAAAACACAAGGTGCGTGTGTGAATCAATAAATCCAGGACTCACGACTTTATCATTTGCTTCGATTATTTGTGCTGAATCGATATGATAATTAGTCGCAATCTCTTCAAAATCTGCAATGCAAAGGATTGTTTCTCCTTTGATCGCAATGCTTTTATTTTTTAATAAGCCAATATCATTGGAAGCTTTTCCTACACACGTTATAATTTCTTGAGCATCACGAATAATTAAATCAACTGACTGCATCTCTATTCTTCACTTTCTTCAATATGATTTTCACGCCATTTTATTATTAATTCAACGGCTGTTTTAACAGCGTTCACTAAGTTTTCTATGCTAATATGCTCTTGATACGTGTGCAAATTTTTAAATCCATTTCCTAGTGTGATGCAAACTAAACCATTTTCATTTAATGTATTTGTATCCGCACCACCTAATGTGTCGCATACATAGTACGATATGTTTTCATCTTTAAACGATTCAATGGCGTTTTCCACTAATAAATGATTTTTCTCAATTTCAAAGCCGATATATTTTTTCTCTACCGTAAAATTAACAGAAGCTGTATGACTTTGCGTTGCCTTTGATGCCGTTAAATAAATTGTATCTAGTGTATTATTTAAATCTTCTTGTGTGAAGGTGCGTACCTCTCCAATCATATTGACTGATCCAGGAATAATTGAAGATAAATCGCCACCATTAATGATCCCAATATTCACTAATACGTTTTCTTTAATTTCACCTTGTGGGACTGCCTTTAGTACATCTGCCGCCACAATAAATGCATTAATTCCTTCTTTTGGATTCAATCCAATATGAGACGCTTTTCCAATGACTTCAATATGAAACTTACTACTGAAAGGGCCCTTTGTAATGATTTGGCCAACATCTCCGTCGCTGTCAAAAATATAACCGTATTTACTTTGAACTTTACTGTAATCTAAATATCTTGCGCCTTTTAAACCTTGTTGTTCACTAACTGTTAAGATTAATTCAATTGGTCCACTTGGAATATTGTTTTGTTGAATATATTCAATCGCTTCGATATAAGCAGTTAGCGCTGCTCGATCATCTGCCCCTAAAATCGTAGTGCCATCAGAATAAATCACATCATCGCGAATAATCGGTTTTAACCCTTTCGTTGGTAATACCGTGTCCATATGGGTTGATAAAAATAGTGGGGGTAAATCTGGCATCGTACCTTCCCAATAAGCAATCATATTCCCGACTTCTCCATCAAAATGATGGTGGGCTTCATCATACTGAATCGTAAATCCTAACGATTGTAATTTCTTTTCTATTTGTTCTGCGATGAACCCTTCTTTCGTGCTAGGTGCATCGATTTTTGCCCACTCTAAAAAGTTTCGAACAACTTGATCTGTATCAATGTTAAGCTCTAATTTCGTAGTCATGTAATCCACCTTTCTCATATGTCCAACCTAATAAACTTTCAGCCATTAAAAATTGTTTTAAATTGATTAAATTTCGAATACGACTAGATGAAATTGCTTCACCATCTGCACTAACTTGAATTTCACTTACATTTACATCAAAAACACGTTGTAAGTCTAAAATCTCACCTTTACGCCCTGCACCGAAGCGAAAATTACTTCCGATATAGATGGTTAATGGTTGTAATTTTTTAAGTTCTTCAATAAACTCGTCTTTCGTTTTTTTCATATACGTTTCATTGAAGTGTGCAACAATAATCTGATCGACTCCTAGTTTTTTTAGCCGATTAATTTTTTCCTCCAAACTACATAGTTGAATCGTTTTTTGAAAATATACTTTAGGAGGAAGTGAAAACGTATAAACAACCAATGGTACATTTTGTTTCTTAGCCTTTTTTCTTGCTTCACTAATTAAATATTGATGTCCTTTATGAACGCCATCAAATGTACCGATGACTAAGATGCAGCTAGTCAAATTAGGTACTTGATTATGAAATATCATCTCATTCCTCCTTTTTTAAAAAAATATATTGGAGTAAAGTGATTACTTTACTCCGATACAGGTCAATTCATTAGCGAACTAATTCAGGTAATTTAATGTTCGCTGCTTTTTTCACCAATTCGCGTGCAGGATTTAAATCAAAGTTGTTAAATGTAGCAGCATATTGTGCAAACGGTGGCGCTTGTGCAAATAACTCGAAGGAAATTTGGTGTCCAGCATGTGAAGAATCTAATAAATCACGTGCAAAATAAAGAAGTTTTGTACGTTCTTCTGCATTCCAGTCACCAATTGTAAAGAATTGATCAATGTATGGTTTCACTTCTGGATGATTAATTGTTTCAATATCCGGAGTAATTGCGATTTGTCCTCCCACTAATTCACGAGTTAAATGCGCCATTGCTGGGAAATGTTTTAATGCAAAAATACGACCAGTGTATAGTAGTGATTGATTTGGCATCATTAATCCGCCAGGGCTTAATTCTGCACTCGCAACAGCCGCTGTTAAATGAGCATTGATTGTTTCGCGATAGCAAATAAGTTCTGTTAATTTTTCTTGAACAGCTGGTAAGCTTGTTAAACCTGTTTGTTCCACATTTAAAACCGCTGTACCAAGTAATAAGTCTGCACGACGTAATAAACGTATTACATAATTAAACGCTGAATAACGGTGTACGTTTTTACGGATGAATTGAACAGATTTTAAGTTATTATGGAATAGTACGTTTTCCCATGGGATTAATACGTTATCGAATACTAACAATGTATCGATTTCATCAAATTGAGTTGAAATCGGATAGTTTTCTTTCGATCTATTTTTTCCTAATGGTGAACGACAAATATGTTTTAACCCTGGTGCACCCATATCGCAAATAAATCCAGATGCATAAGGTAACATACTTTCATCTGTCCAGTTAGAAATTGTTGGTTTTACAAATGCTTGGTGAGCATATACCGCAGCAGTTTCAAATTTAGCACCGCTTACGACAATCCCTTTATCATTTTCTTCTACTACGCGAAGAAGGTTATTTTCAGCACCTGCTTTTCCAGAGAATAGTTTCGAGCGATCTCCTTTTGGGTCCGTATTTGCAGATACGTGGTAAATATCTTCTTTTGCAATACGTTCGATATGATTTTTAATGTTATCTGCATATGTTGGATCTATTTCATTTAAAGTTTCTTGTGCATCAAATAATGACCACATTTCACCAATTGTTTCATCACCAACACGATATACTACGCCACCAAGATCATCTAACACTGTTTCTACGTAAGTTCGAATACTTGTTAAATCTTCTTTCGTTTTTGGCATACTATAGCCTCGGCAAATCACATCGCCGTCTTCTGTTGTTACTGTACAACGATCTTTATACTTTTCTTCATGATTGATATCATACATTCTTGCTTTTACATCAATAATTGGTTTAAACGCTGGATGATCTGCAATATTACCTGTTACTTTTTCTCCATCAATATAGACTTCTCTTCCATCATTTAATGATTCCTTATACTGTTTACCTGTCATTAGTGCCATTTAGCATCTCTCCTTATTCTTGAATAAATTTTCCAAATTTCCCTCTGTAATAGGCAAGAGGTTTTGTTTGTTCGTGTATGATCACTTCAGTTGGTCGACCGATAAAAATTTTATGGGTCCCTCCAACATGTTCTTCTACTAATTCACATGCGATTGATACATGACAATCAGCTAATACGGGTAAGCCCGTTGCGGTTTTCCCAACCTCAATACCTTTAAACTTATCGTCGCTCGGTGTTGCGAATTGTTTCGCAATACTTCCTTGCTCCTCATGCAATATGTTCACGACAAACTGCTTCTTTTGTGAAATGGTATGGCTTGTTCCGGCATTTTGATTGATACAAACTATTAACATCGGTGGCTCTAAAGATAGAGACGTGACAGCACTGGCAGTTAAACCATATTGCTGACCGTCTAGCGATGTTGTAATTACGCTAACCCCTGACATAAAGTGCCCAATAATATGTCTAAAGTCTTGAGGCTCAATATCCGTATTATAAGTTGTAACGACATCTTGGAAGCTCTCCATGTTACAACTCCTTTCATCTAGTTTTTTATTCTCTAACTCTCTTTTTATACGCTAGCTTCGTTAATCGGTTTATTTAATTCTGTCTCTATTTCTTCTACTTCTCCTCCATGTGCCGCTTTAAGGAATTCATCTGCATTTTCATATTCTTGCTTCGTTAATAAACTTACAATAATGAACACACCTAAACTGATCATCATACCAATCAAAATTCGATTTGTTCCGATTGGCCAAAAATATGGTAATTTCACGCCTAAATCAATCATGAAATTGTATAATACAAAGGCACTCCCAATGGTAATTGCGGAAACTGCACCAGTAGATGTTGCTCTTCTCCATAAGAAACATCCTAATAATGGAACTAATACACCGACTGCTAAAATGTCACTGGAAAGCCATAAAACCCATAACGTATCTGGAATTCGAAGTGCTATAATCATCGCTACAATACTAATTGAAACTGTTGCGATTGCACCGATTTTCTTAATATCTTTCTCTCTCGCATTTGAGTTGATATAGCTTAAATAGAAATCACTTACATAAAGCGCCCCTGAATTAACTGCTGAACTCATTGTGGATAATATTGCAGAAGCAATTCCTAAAAATACAACCATACCTAAAACAGGTCCTAAGAAATCTAAAGTTAATGCTGCTACAATTCCTTCTTTAGGCATTTCTGTATAAATAACGCCTGCTGCCACTCCAATAATCGCTACAAATATATAAAGAGGAATAAAGATAAATAAACCTCCTAGTGGCATCATCTTCGCTTCTTTCGCATTTTTCGTAGCCGCAAGTCGTTGCCAAGCATCAGCACTAATAATCCAAGCTAAACCAAATGACAACATGTAGAAGAAATTCGTTTTAAAGTTAGCGAAGAAATCAAGATGATTTTCTCTTCCAGGCATGTCTTTAATGGCGAAAATATTTGAAAAACCATCCGCATGTGAAACGGCTACAACCATTAAAATAATCAAACCTAATACAAAACTATAAAACTGGATGTTATCAGTAATTACAACAGCTCTAAATCCACCAATTGATGAATAAATTGCTACAATTACAATCCCAATCAGAATAGCTGTAAAGTACGTCGTGCCAAACATAGATGAGAAAAACTTTCCTAATGATACAGTCTGAGATGCAGCAAATGTAATCATATACCAGATCACAATAACACTCACCAATACACCGGCTGTTTTCCCGTATCGCTTCTCCATAATATGACGTTGAGAAATTGATCCAACATTTCGGATTAATTTAGCAAACAACACTAATACAATTGCTGCTAATACCGATGGCGAACCAATAATCCACCATGCACTAATCCCTTGTTCGAATGCTTGGTCGATTGATACGACAGCTGAAGACCCACCAAACCACGAAGCAACAAATGTTATTGATAGCGCCCAGTGTGAAAAAGAGCGTCCTGCTAAAAAGAAATCTTCCTCAGATTCTTTATCTTTTTTGGGCTTTCGTAAACTTAATGCCAATAGAACTGAAAAATAAATAATTAAACAAACAATAGCCCAGATCTTATAACCAATCATTTTCCTCCCCCTATCTATTTATTGATGTGCTCACTTATTATTAAGCAATTTTCATGCCAACTTTATAAATATTAAAAAAAGTTTGATAATTAAGAATGTTATAGTTTAATATAGACCTAAATAAAAACAATTTTTCTATTTTTGCAGAAAAAATAGAAAAATTTTGCTGCAAAATCGGAGGGGAATTATGCACTTATATGAATTAGAGGAAGTTTTAAAAGAGCTCAATGAAGTTGTTCTGATCCTTTCAGAAAACAACTTGATACTCTCGCTTTTTGATCCACAAAAAGTCGTTAACCAACAAGTCAATGACTATTTCGATGAAACTACTATTGAACAACACATCTTCACTAGTAAGAATAAAAAATTCAACTGTAAGAAGACCTTTTACCATTTAAATCAGCGAACATTCCAAATCATTACAATGAATACCATCCATGTTGATGACCTATTATTAAAACGATTAGCTATATATGAACAAATAATGGAACATATAAATGATGGTGTTATGGCAAGTGATGAAGAAGGAAAAATATTCATCTATAATGCCGCTCAAGAAAAGCTCGAAAACATGAAAAAATCTGAAGTATTAGGAAAGTATTTATGGGATATTTATCGAATCGATTCTAAAAATTCAGAACATCGTAGAGTTTCTTCTACTAAAACACCTATCATAGGACGCTACCACGCCCATGCATTTTCAAACAATTTACCTCAGTATTTGAAATATAGTACATATCCGCTAATCAATGATTCTCAATCAATAGGTGCATTTTCTATTTGTATAAACGAAACTAAATTAAAAGAGCTATTATTCGAAACGCTAGAATTAAAACGAAAACTATATTCTTCACCATCAAATCAGATGTACGTTGATATAAATAAAAATGGCACTTCTTTTACATTTGAGGATATTAAAGGGGTTAGTAGCGAAATATCAAGCGTAATAAAGCAAGCGCAAAATGTAGCACTGTATAATCTAGATATACTATTAATTGGTGAAACTGGGACAGGAAAAGAACTTTTTGCCCAAAGCATTCATAATCATAGTTCTCGTTCGAATCACCCCTTTGTCGCGGTCAACTGCGCTGCTATTCCGGAGACATTATTAGAAATCACGTTATTCGGTTCCACAAAAGGAGCATTTACAGGGGCGAGCGATCAAATCGGATTATTTGAAAGCGCACAGGAAGGAACGATATTTTTAGATGAAATCAATTCGTTACCGTTATCTCTGCAATCCAAAATCATTCGTGTACTAGAAGAAAGAAAAATACGTAGACTTGGTTCCAATAAATTAATTCCGATTCATTGCAACATTATTACAGCATCCAATGAAGATCCTCAAAAACTAATTAATGAAAATAAATTGCGATTAGACTTATATTATCGAATTGCCAAGACGACAATCGAAATACCACCACTACGAAATCGTGAAGCCGACATTAAATATTACATTCAATATTTTTTAAATAAACTAAATGAAAAATATAACCGCTCGATTTTGAACGTTTCACCAGAGTTAGAGCAATTATTAATTAATTATCCTTGGCCGGGAAATATAAGGGAATTAAAACACCTAATGGAAAATATGTATATTCAAACAGATGAATATGAAACGATCATCTCTTCAAAAGTAGCACCAAAATCGTTAATTCAATCTCATTTACTAACAGAACCCATAAGGACAGACATTCCGATAAAAACCAGAAAAAGAATAACGAAAGAAGAAATTCAAAATATATTAGAATCAACGAACTACAACGTGACACGAACTGCGGAAATACTTTATATGTCCAGACAAAACTTGCAATATTATTTAAAAAAATTTAAATTAAATGAATAAATACTAAAAATATAAAAAAGGAAATTTCATATTTGAAATTTCCTTTTTTATGGCTTTTTTTCACGCTTAATAAGATCTAAAACCAAAGGCATATGATTTTTCTCATGCCCTTTTCATGAAGAAAAGACGCAATTCTTATCTTGAAATGCGCCCGATCCTAACGGAATAACTTCATTAGTTGGTTACTTTAATCATAAAAATCATGATCATTTTCTTGCTCTACTTTTACAATACGCCCTGATTTCGCATTGATTTCAACTTCATATACTCTATTTTGCGGCGTCATAATGTAAACTTCGTATACTAAAATACCGTTCTCCATATCCAAATCTACATGTAATATTTGCCCAGGTACTCTTCCAAGTGCAATTTGTTGTGCCTGTTGTGCAGAAATCCTTTGGGTATTTTGTAAATACATAGGATTATAATTCCCGTAATACATATCGAGTTTCCCCCTTAGTAATTTCAATCGTTTTCATATTATTCGGGGAAAATAGAAATGGTTACTTTATTCGATAAACTTAAGCACGATTAGTTTTTAGCAAATCGCTTCACAATTTCCAACATTTTCAGCATAAATATTTTAATTAATGGTCCTTAACTGATGAAAACAGACGCATTCCTAATTAATGAAATGAGCCTCCTGTAATTGAATAACTAAATCATGATCCACTCTTCTAAAGTATAGTGAAGATTTTAAATCAAAAGTTTTACGTTAAGTACATACAAGAAAACATATAAAGGGCATAATGAGTAGCTAAATCTACTCATCATGCCCTTTTGTGCGCAAATCTTCC
The DNA here is from genome assembly GCF_016908465.1 of Lysinibacillus composti. GTDB lineage: Bacteria > Bacillota > Bacilli > Bacillales_A > Planococcaceae > Ureibacillus > Ureibacillus composti_A. The sequence continues at coordinate 12,385 of NZ_JAFBDY010000021.1, forward strand.
AATTGTCCTCTAAAAGAACCATTCACCTGTTATTAGTCATCTATTTCTACTTTTAAGATTTTTCCGGTTGTAGCATTGATTTTAATTTCTATATCGGAGCCATTCTTTTCATATTCAATCGTATACGTTTGTTTTCCATGTTCTGCCTCAAGCGACCATCCTGTAGGAGAAAGTCCTTCTACTTCGGTTTTTTTAGAAGCATGTTCAATTGCTTCAGCTGGGTCAATTATAGCTGAAAAATCTAATGATTCATTAGTATCTCTTCTATCTGTTTCAACTTTATTTTCTTTTATTTCTTTTGTAGTTGCATCAATTTCTATTTCATATTCTTTTGATGAATCAAAACCCTCTATATCATAATGTAATCGACCAAACTCGGTATCTAAGTCAATGGATTCGATTTTTGCATCTGGATAAGCTTCTTTAAAGATGTTTACCGCCTCTGTCATAGAGACAGTTGGATTTGTTAGGTCACCATTTGTCGCCAAGTTTTGTGTATTACTAGAAACTCCCACAGCACTTGTTTTATTATTTATATTTGTCATGTTGACTTCACTTACAGTACTTGGTTGAGTGGTCGTACTTACATTTTCTTCTGTTGTGTCTGTACCACATGCTGTTAATAAAAGTAGGGCGAACGCTGTGATCGTTAATTTTTTGAACATTTCAATTCTCTCCTTATGTATCGATTGAATGAAATTTGATTTACTACTCTTTATTTTTAGACCTATTCTTTATTAACTATACCTGCTAAGTTAAAGAAAAAGTCCCTAAGTTCCATCTACTTTCATATAACCATTCCGATTTTCAACAATCTGGCCAGTTTGAGGAGCGAATCAAAAATTTCCCAAGTAAATACCACTCTGATTTAGACAAGAAGGAATCCCTTTCGAAATGATCAAAAGGGATCCTAGAATAATGCTGATTTATATAAAGATTTCTAAAAAGCTGGTAGCCTTGTTGGTTGTTCAGTAATTTTGTTCTTCTCTTTTAGTCGATCTTTCTTGCCATAAGTTTCCTAATGTCTAGATATCTTGAAGTTTGTCATAGTTACCTTTAATATAAACATTTTCAATGGTATCTAACGTAATCTTTTCATTCTTTTCTAGGCAAGATCCTATTAATTTAAGGAAAGTATCATGCTTTGCTTTTACGCGTGCTCTAATTTCGTCCAAGCATTCATTTGATATTTTATCTGGTGTCTCTAATCTTGATAATCGTGATTTTATTTCTTTTATTTTTTTAGATCTATCTTTTAAATATTCTTCATAAGATTTCTTTCTTAATTCCACTTTAACGGCTCCTTGTAAATAATATGTTTTCCCATGCTGTAAAATAGAAGAAGCCACTTAGTCTTATTAGCGATTTTATTATTATTCAATCAAGGAATAGCTTTTTACGTCCAGAGATTAAGTTGCTTTTTTCTGGCAATATAAAAGAGTGTACTGTTGGATTCTTCTTTCTAACAATTTAAAAACTCCTACATAACTTTCTGCTTCGATAATTGTAAGGGTTTCTGTATGTTCAAGTATTTGTAAATCAACTAAATATAATAATGCTTCGGATAGACAGTTGATCGAAGTGAATCTAAGTGGTCTATATAAAGTTAATGATTTCCCTTTGGCATATCCATTCTCTAACAGTTCGTATAATTCTTTATAATTGTCTTCCTTAATCATTTTATGGACGACAATTTTCTGCAGTTTCCCTACTTGTATAAGAAGATTTAATGCAAGGTCCAAGCACGTTTCCGCGTTGTACTCATTTGACTGATGATACATAATACATCTCCTTACCCTTTAATCATTTCGTAAAATGGTATCGTACTATTCAGTTCTTTTAACTTCCATACCTATTCTAACCGTAAATTCAGCCTTAAGGACGAATCTTTCATAAGCGTTCACTTATCAATCATTATCGTAATTTGTAATCCCCTTCTAAGACGAAAACCTTATCATCTCCATAAAAAAAAGACCCGTCATGACGAGTCTTTTTCTTCAATTATTCAATTTTAACTAAGGATTCATTTACTTTACTTATGATATTGCGCATCGCTCGGAAAGAGACAGTACATTTCGCTCCATTTACTAATTTGACATACTTATCTTTTTTATTGATTTCAATAATATGCTGGAGGTTTATGACACAACTTTTATGACATCGAAAGAAGGTAGAATCTATTTCTTCGATGTCTTTCAGTTTGCCATAAAAATCATATACCCCATTCTTCTCGTAAAGGCGTATTTTATGGAAATCCTCGGATGTTTCAAAGTAGTAAATATTTTCATAAGGGACATTCTTTATCAATTCCCCCATCTTAATTTGGAAAACGTTTGTCGTTTTTGTCTGTCCCAATTTTTCGTATCTTTCAACTGCACTTTCAAATGCTCCAATGATCTCTTCTGAGAAATTTTCGTAAGAACTTTTGATAATATAATCTAAGGCAGCTAACTTGTATTTAAACGTCAGTTTTAATGCTTCCGAATAATTCGTTACAAAAATAATACTAGCTAAGAGGTCGTTTTTTCTAATTGCATCCGCAAGTTGAATCCCATTACTGCCATCCCCAAGTTCGATATCTAGGAAATAACAATCAGCTTTATTATTTTCTAAATAACTTAAAACCTGCTCCGCATCAGAAGCAACAAGGGCTATTTCAACACTCGGATGATTCATCATGGCATAATTTTTTATAATGGTATGGAGCAATTTTCGTTGCTGTGGATGATCTTCACATATGACAACTTTCATTAACTTCCCTCACTTTTTGCCATTTCAATAATTTGACTAAATACACCGTTATTTACATTCGTACGCAACACCACATTAGGGTATGTATTAATAATACTTCTAACAGTGCTAAGTCCTTTTCCACGATTTTCTCCTTTTGTTGAGAAACCATCATTAAATATTTTATCGATCTTCACAGAATGATCATCCTCTATTGTGTTTTCGATAATAATCATAATGGAATTTGACCTACTTTTAAAAATGGCAATATCTATTTCCTTATCAGTATGATTTTGCATGTTTGCCTCTATTGCATTATCTAAGAAGATTCCTAGTATTCTAGCAATATCAATTATATTCATATTCAGCTCATCGATCACATCTGGAACTTCAATATTAACCGTTATCCCCTCTTTTTCGGCTTGCAGGGTTTTGGTTAAAATTAAACCTTTTATGCCCGTAATTTGTAACTTCGATAAATTAGCCAAACGCATATTTCTTTTGAGCGTATCTTCTTCTGCCGAGAAAATATGTTTTTTAAAATACTTTTTTAAGCCTTCAAAATCATTGACTTCTATATATCCCTGCATAGATGCTAAAATATTAGCGTGATCATGTCTGAACTTTTGCATATCATTATTGATTACTTCTAACGACCGCATATAATCTGTAAACTGAGCGGTTTCAATTTCAACTCTTCGAAAATGGTTCTCCTTCTTAATATTAACGATTGTTAAATATAGAACAAAGAGCATAATCGTAAAATATGTAATCTGTGTAATGATATTAAACTTCAACAAGTTATCCTCAGATAAGTATTCCGTCAGATAAAGGTTGATATAGAACGTACTCATAGTCACCAGCGCAATAATAAGAATAAGTATATACGCTGTTTTCATTTCCTCTAGCAACTTATATATTTTTCTAGTTGAGTGCTTATAAATGATGATACAAAGAATAAATAAAACCGTGAAAATACAGTAATGTTCTAACATCCCTGGAAGGGCGTCATATGGGAAAGCTTTCATTACAACTTGCGTTAGATTGTCCGTAAAAACACCAATAATTAATACAAAGCAGATATGTATAAGAGTCAGAAACGCTCGAGAAAGCCAAAAAAAGTATGTAAACGAACTCACTAATAAGAAAACAATTCCTTGCCATTGACCAATTAATTGAAAAATAAGGATAGAGGGGCACATGCTTAGCAAGATAAAAGCTAAGATGCGCTTAATACTCATTTTTATTTGTGTTGCGTAGCTTATTGCCCAAAATAGAATAATAAATTCAATGATGCTTAATATAAATAGTTCCATTACATGTCAATACCTTTATTCTTTATCATCTGCAAATGGGTTATTGTTAAGTAACTGTTCAGGAACTTTCTTCTCATGGAACCAGATCGTACAAGACATAACCGTAGCCGTTGATCCTACTGCTACAAGGGCTGCAGCTATTTTTGATGCATGAAATTTAACATTGAACCAATTCATTTTTTTCTCTTTATTCATTTGAAACATCTCCTTTTATTGTTGTTTGTAAAGTTAACATGATGACTTCTATTAAAACTCCATAAGAGATTAATAGCTTTATTTCCACTGAACTGAAAAAGAACACCCCAATTAATAGTAACATGCGAAAACACATTTTCTTTCTTAAAAAGCGGCAATGTTTTTCATTAATAATGGGCTGATTTACCGTCCCTTTTGGCGCAAGTAGATAAACCATTAGCAAGAAGATACAGAAAATTACATATAGAGTAGCACTTGAAAAGTTCAGATGATGATGAAGTTCCATTAAACATTTAACAGCCACTGGAAATGTAATAATACTCCATACAATACAAGTGAATAAACCATTGAAATGGTAACCCAAACAAACTTGCCTTAAAATTAAGAAGGCTAGGTGTGTTATGAAAGTTGGTAGCACACAATCTAATAAAATAGCAGCTAAATAAATAATAAGCAATTTTATTAATTCGGATAACACGATCTGGATACCAAACCTTAGTTTTTCTTTTTCAAGAGCTGAATAATTTTCTTGGACCAATAAGTTAAACAAAGTGTTTTCTAGTCTATATATCACACTTTCCTCCCTTTTTGCATTCATCAAAAGGAATAAATATTTAATAAATAAGTAACACTATGGAACCACTAATATTCTAGCATTATTTCATATTTATATCCTTTTTATATTCATCAACGTAAGATTTTTTGTCCTGAACGTCTCGAACCATGTCCTGTACAATTTCTCATAGTCCATGTTGGTATGATATATCACTTTTGTTGATATTTAAATAAACTTTTTGAAGAAACTTCATGAGTGCAATAAAAAGTTGGAGGGATTTTTCTTCCTGGGAACTTATCTCTATATTTTATTGAATTTTGGTATTTTACAGAAAAGTCTAGTAAGTTTGCCTTAATATGGCCTTAAAAGCAAAGCCAACGCCGATTCCTTAAGAATGTGCCCCTCAATATAAAGAAAAGCACAATCCTTAGAATCGAATTGCGCACTATTATTGAATATAAGATTAGTCTTTATTGGTAGTTTGTAGTTCATTCTACTTTTTCTACTGAAAGGGTTTTTATTTGGGCCGGAGCTGATTCCATAATCATTCCGTCATAACCTACTCTTACTCGATCACCTATTTGAAACGTTTCATTCGGATTTACGGCGAGATTAATGCTTATTTGCCCAAGCATTTTTCCGTCTTCTTCTGCTGCATCAATGATTGCACTATCCCCATTAATTTCTTGAATCGTTCCCACGAAAGTCGCTTTAACGTCTTTTTCAACATTCTCTGAACCACAAGCAAACAGTAGACTAGCAATTGCGATGAAACAGAATAGAATAATCTTATTACTCATATTGGCGGCAAGCCTCCTTTTATACTTAGACGAGTAGTTTTGAGGAAATGTTACATTTTCGATTTCGGAGAGAAAATGCCCTTATATTGAAAATAAAAATCATTACTACTTGCTTGTTTTTAATGTTTCTCTAGTAAAAACGGGTGCAAAACCTTTTTCAGTGACTGGTACCTCATCGACTGGGACAATGTACCTGTCCCCGCGTCCCACCACGTCAATCTTCCAAATCAATAAAACGATACATCCCTAAAGTATAACCAACCAATTTGATATATTCTTTGATTGCAGTTTGAATGGAGATTTCCCCGACTTCACCATGTAGCGGTGCCGCAACATAAGTTAACTCCATATCTGATCCTTTAAATACCCTCTCAAAGGAAAGTTTCGTTCTTCGCATATGATAGTCAGATGACACAACGATGCTTGAGTTGAATTGATGTTCTTCTAATAATAATTTGGCGTAGGTTGCATTTGTATAAGTACTCGTTGCTTCCTCTTCCAGTATGATTTGACTTTCTGGAATTCCAAAATTGATTGCCTCTTCTTTTGTAATAAACTCTTCATTCGCTTTTGTTAAAAGTACATAATCTGCGTAGCCTTCATTATAAAGTTGAGCACCCTTTGCTAACCGACCTTCGTCTCCACTTAGTACGATAATGACATCTGCCTGTTTTGGCGCTTCATCTACAACTAAATAGCCCCTGCTTATATAGAGCATGGCAAATATACAAATTATTAGTATGATCAACATTAATACATTTTTCTTAGATTTCATGGAGTGACGTCCATCCTTTTTATGTAATTGGGACATGAGGGACAGGTACACTGTCCCTACTATAAATTTTACCATTTTATTGAGTCGTATTTCATAAAAGTAGTTCGATTTTGTTTAACACTGGAGTCGGTGAATGTGGGACGGTGGGGACAGGTACACCGTCCCACTTTTCGCGAGCTGGAGGACCAATTTACGTTTAATGGAAATATTATCGGGCCACTTATATATTTTAGGTGAGCCTTGTGCTCTCCTATTATATATATCATTTCATCGGTGTACTGGGACAAGGGACCTGTCCCCTATGTCCCACTCAAAAATTATCAAAATCTTTAAACTTTAGTAGAATGAACAACGAACATGTGTAATAATGAAACATAACTAAATATTTTTTGGAGGGATTATTTTGCCGAATATTAAATCAGCAATTATCGTCGGCGGAGGAATCGGAGGGCTTGCGACTGCCCTTAAACTTCACCGCGTTGGTGTGCTAGTGAAAGTGTTTGAAAGTGTTGAAACGATTAAAGCGCTAGGGGTTGGAATTAATTTATTGCCCCATTCCGTTAAAGTATTAACTGAGCTAGGTTTATCGGAAGAGCTCGAAAAAACAGGCTTACCAACAGCTGAACTGATGTATGTGAATAAATTTGGGAAGAAAATCTGGCAAGAAGATCGCGGCTTGAATGCAGGCTATAAATGGCCACAATACTCTATTCACCGTGGTGAACTTCAAATGATACTCCTAAATGCAGTTAAGGAACAATTAGGTGAAGAAGCTGTGTTCACTGGACATCACCTCACTTCTTTTGAAAACGAAGCGGATGGCGTGGTTGCTCATTTTGAAAATAAAAAAACAGGTGAACATGTTGGTACATATCGTGCGGATATCCTAATCGCGGCAGATGGCATTCATTCAGTCGTGCGAAAACACTTTTATCCAAACGAAGGACTTCCAAAATACAGCGGCAGAATTTTATGGCGTGGTATTACGGAGTCAACTCCATACTTAACAGGGCGCTCGATGATTATGGCGGGTTACCAAGATCAGAAATTTGTTTCGTACCCAATTAGTCCAGAATTAGCAAAAGAAGGTCGTTCCCTTGTAAACTGGATTGCTGAGCTTTCAATCGATGAAATGCCAGACCGCGCAGACTGGAACAAAGAAATCGATAAAGAGAAATTTGCGCCTGCCTTTAAAAATTGGGACTTTGGTTGGCTAAATGTGCCGAAAATCATTGAAGAAGCAAAAGCAGTTTATGAATTCCCAATGGTTGACCGTGACCCACTTCCACAATGGACATTTGGACGCGTGACATTACTTGGTGATGCTGCACACCCAATGTATCCAATCGGTTCAAATGGTGCATCACAAGCCATTTTAGATGCGGATGCTCTTGGACGAGTAATTAAAGGCCAACCTGATGCTGAACTTGCCTTAAAAGAATATGAAGCATTACGCCTTGATGCAACAGCAAATATTGTATTAACGAATCGTCAAAACGGACCTGAACAAGTCATGCAAATCGTTGAAGATCGTGCACCAAACGGCTTTGACAACTTAGACGATGTAATTTCCTACGAGGAACTTTCAGAAATCGCCAATAAATATAAGCAAATTGCAGGGTTCGATAAAGAATCGTTGAATAGCAAATAGGGACATAGGGACAGGTTCATTGTCCCACTATATTTGACCGAGATTAACAAATAGGAGGATTACTCACCATGATTGAACATATCGTTTTAATTAAATTTTCTCCAGAAACAACGTTAGAACAAAAGCAAGAGCTAATCCGCCGTACGCTTGAGTTAAAGGAGAAAATCCCTGGTATCATTGATATTCGGCAGGGCATCAACTTTTCAGAGCGAAGCAAAGGCTACGATATGGGGTTAACAGCACGTCTAGAAGACCGTGTAGCTTTAGAAAACTATCTCCCTCACCCAGCCCATCAGGAAATCCTATCTTACCTTAAGGAAATTGGCGTAGAGGATACAATTATTGTAGACTTTGAGATTTAGGGACAAGGGGACAGGTTCATTGTCCCACGATTATATATTTTTTTACGCACTGCACTTTAGCGCATAAACGCGTCGAAGCGTTTATGTGGTGAAGTAATAAATTCCGGGACACTAGGGACAGGTCCACTGCCTCACAAAAAATATGAGGCGGAGAACTTTCCCCCCTGTTTTAGTAGTATATTTTTTTACAATTTTCACTTTAGCGCGTAAACGCGTTGAAGCTTTCAATCAATAAAGTTATTTGACAAGAGGGACAGGCGCACCGTCCCAGAAAAATGGGACGAGGTGCCTGTCCCTGTTAAAGGAGGAATAAACAATGAATGCTATACAAATAAATGAAACCATCGACCGCAGTCGCTTTCGTGGCTTCCATCTTTCCCTCATCGTTTGGTGCTTTTTTATAATCTTAATGGATGGATATGATGTTGTGATTTATGGTTCCATTGTGCCTTCCTTAATGGAAGAATGGTCCATCTCTCCGGTTACAGCAGGAGCCATAGGGAGCTATACAGCCGCTGGAACTGCAGTTGGCGCCGTAGTTTTTGGTTTAATGGCAGACAAAATCGGACGTAAAAAAGTCATTATGATTTGTACGATTATGTTTAGCTTGTTCACTGCACTTTCAACTTTCGCCGGAGGACCTGTACTATTCACAATAATGCGAGTGATCGCAGGACTTGGTCTAGGAGGCGTAATGCCAAATGTCATTGCCCTATCAACTGAATACGCACCGAAAAAAATTAGAGGGGCCATCGTGTCGTTCATTTTCTGTGGATATTCAATTGGCGCCATGGCGGCAGCGATGATTAGTAAATCCGTTTTACCTGAAATGGGTTGGAAACCGATTTTCTGGATTGCAGCAATTCCATTAGTATTCATCCCCTTCTTGATGAAACAGCTACCAGAATCAGCAAACTTCTTATTATCAAAAGGAAGAGACGAAGAAGTACGAAAAATCTATAGTAAGTTGGATCCTGAAGTGACACTTGCGCCAAATGCAGTCTTTGTAAAACCAGCTAGTAAGTCTGGCGGTTCACCACTCGCGAAACTGTTTGAAAACAAACTGGCACTAAGCACCATCATGTTCTGGATTTCATGTTTCTCAGCTTTCGTTCTTATTTACGCGATGAACGTTTGGTTACCAAAATTGATGATTGAAGCAGGTTACAGTTTAGGAAATAGTTTATTGTTTGTCGTTGCTTTAAATGCAGGAGCAATCGTGGGGACGATTATCTTTGGTCGACTAACGGATAAATGGGGCTTTAAAAGAATTATGGTACCTCTCTATTTATTAGGCTTCATCGCATTGTGTGCGATCGGATTAACAAACAACACAGCACTTGCCTATGTATTAGTCGGCATCATCGGCGCTGCATCAGTTGGTGTTCAAAACATCAGTAATGCTTTTGTGTCTCAATACTACCAACCAGAAGTTCGTTCAACAGGAGTAGGTGCAGCCATGGCATTTGGACGCGTTGGCGGCATATTCGCTCCAACATTTGTAGGGGTATTGTTAACAATGAACCTATCCGCGCAAATGAACTTCACCTTTATCGGCATGGCCGCATTACTCGGCGGAATCGCTATCCTCTTCGTTCAAGAAAAGTATGCCCATTACCGACAAGAGGAAGAAGTGGTGGCTGGAACAACAGCTGGGACAACAGGGACAGGTACATTGTCCCATGAAATCTAGTGGGACGATGGGGACAGGTTCACTGTCCCACGCTCTGCAAGTAAATTGCTAAGATGATACATTTACGTTTATTTAATAAGACTGTAAACAAATTTAAAGGCCCACTTTTCATTTGAAAAGTGGGCCTTGTATATTATTAGATGCATTTGAATGACTCATTACTTTTTATTTTCATTTCATTGTATCTGTCTGTATTGTCAAACTCCAAAATATCAAAATAGTCTCATCTTCCCCCTAGTCATTCACTGATTACCGTTTAAAGGTATTTTCTCCATTATCCTTAATCTGTCCACGTAACCTTATTTTATTTATAATATTTAATAGCTATTTACTAATCAGAAAGTTGGTTCAATATAGAATGAATGATTTAAGCTTTATATATATAGCTTTAGCCATTACTATTTTCATTATTTTCGCTGCTATTTTATTTTTTAAAAGGAAAAATACCTCTTCCGTAATAACTATACAATCAAATGTCGAAGTTTCACCTAAAAATACTCCATCTGTTCATTTTCAGGATCATCTGAACACCCCAATCACAATACAAAAGATTGATGAGTCCTTACTAACTTCTTTAAAACCTATAGAGACAAATGAAAAATTAACATCTTACTCAAATGAAATACTACAACTTGCAAAGACTAATATACCTTTTTTATCAAAAAAGAAAGGAGTCTATGAAGTAGTATTTTCAGAATCTGTTCAAAATGAAATAAAAAATGGCTCTTTAAGAATAATGGATTCCAAAAAAGATGGGTATAAACGTGCAACGGCAGTTAATAATCGTGGCACTATCGTTGAAAATGCTAATCTAAAACCACTAAAAAATAACCCTGCACAAATAAAAGCACTCGCTATGAATACACTTACAGTTGTAGTTTAGCAAGAGCATTTACAAGAGATTAGAAAAGAATTGGCATTAATTCAACAGTCTCTGAAACGCTTAATATCAATGGAAAAGAATAAATACTACGGCCGTGCAGAGGGATCATATGATTATTTAAAAAGAGCATATAATATGTATTTAAATGCTGATTTGAATGATCGAGTAATGAATGAATTAGAAAGAATTTTTAGAGAGAGTATTACTGATATTCGTTCTATAAAAAGAGACCAAATAGATATAACTACACAAGTTTCTGATTTAAAGAAAAAACCTTGGATTTGGCAAACTCGAGAACAATTATCCAATATCACAAAAATAATAGAAGAATATAATCAATATGAAGAACTATTAAAATTGCTATTTATGAATTTAAATGGATGTTTAAAATTAATGGAACTATATGGAGATTCACAAAATAGTATTGATTATTCAATATCTTCGATTAACAATTTATTTGATGAAATTAATAGAAACAAAGAACAATTCATCACTAATTTAAACTCTTATTCAGAGGTATTTAAAACAAGATTAAGTACAAATAAATACCATATTGAAAATCAACAAAATATTAAAATGGCGATAAAAAGTATCGATAATGAAAATATGTATCTTGAAAGTACCTCCTCTACCCCTCCAGAAAAAATCTACTTAACTGTAGAATACGGAAAAGTAGTGTCCGTACATAGAAATTAGGGGATTAGAGCGACGGCATCACTTTCCCACTTCTGAAAGTACAAAATCGCTGAGTAACAAACTAATGCTGAACTTAATATTGATTATGAAACATAAAAGGCCCACCTTTTGATTTAGATGGGCCTTAATGCATTCCTATTTTAAATATATAATTAAATCAATACACTGGGACGAGGGACCTGTCCCCTATGTCCCAGTGATCCCTTGATAAACCGCACTAGCGATTGCTTTTGCTCCATCAGGGTTAGGGTGAATTCCATCCTTTTCAAACCATTCGGGATGATTTTTGGTTACTTGATTAATATTAATGACCTCTAACCCTAGCTCCTTACCTAATTCTTGTACACCTTCCACCACTTCAGCGACCTTTTCTTTTTGTATATTAAATTTCATCGGACCACTTGTTTTCCCATCTATATAGTAAGGAGTTGCTGGTGTATTCAGGTAGACAGTAGGACTTGAATTCAAAGTCGTATAGGACAGTATTAAATCTCGATATTGCTTTTTAAATTCCTCTTTACTAATCCAATTTTGAACTTTTGAATCATTCGTCCCAAACATAATAACGACGATATTTGGTGAAAAAGTTAAACTCTCTTTATATATTTCTTCCTTAAAATAAGGATAATCTCCAGTTCTCATTGCGGTCCTGCCACTATAACCAAAATTTCGAACATCATAAGCGGTACCAAGGAGTCTCTGTAATTCTTCCGGATACCCATAGCCATATGTAATGCTATCGCCTACACATGCAACTTTAATTTTAAGGTCTTTTAGACTCGTCGGCTTCCCATTGCTCTCTGCTGAATAACGTTCACTATCTGTTAAACTCCTCAACAGAAAAGACATAGCAATTAGTGCTACAACTATTATAAAAGAAGAAAATCGTTTTTTCCGCTTATTCTTATTCATTTAAACGTGTCACCACCTTAAAAATTTGGGACAGTGGGGACAGGTTCATTGTCCCAAATGGAATGAGATTCTGTCCCATGTCACTTTATTTTGACCGACTTTGGAATTTACATACGGAGGGACAGCGGGACAGGTTCCTTGTCTCAAATGGGACGCGGTACATGTCCCTCCGTCCCCTATAATCGACCAATCACACTTTTCGAAATTCCTGTTATTCTTGATAATTGCCGAATAGAGACACCTTCTAGTGATTTTACCGCAGCTAATATTTTGTTTCTAGTTGGCTTGTCCAATTGCTGAAGATGACTTATATTTACTACACCTAATTTGTATAGATATTCCCTTACTTCCTGATCTGTTTTTTTCGCAATCAGGTCGACGTCTAAACATTGATCATCTGTCCAAATTTTCATGTGTTCGATATAAAAACTTCTAGCTTTTTTTCGGTTGGGAGAAAATAACTTCAGACCAATATCAATATCTACAATGTCCGATTTATGTATGTATTCATTTACACTTGTCCATTTACTTTCAAACACATTTTTCACTAGCCCTGCTCGCAATGGATTTTGATGGATATATCGAAGTACGGTAAGAAAGTAAGCTGCAGTTTCGACATTTTCACTTTTAAATCGTTCTTGAAATAAATGTCCACATCGTTCATATTTCATGTTGTACCAATAAACATAGCTTGAACATATTCGCTTAATGGCGGTAGAAAGTGCCTCGTCTGCCTCCCTCAATAATAAATGGATATGGTTGTCCATTAAACAATAACCAAATACTCGATATTTACCGGCCAATTTATACTTATTTAATATTTCTAAGAACCGTCCCTTATCCTCTTCATCTTCAAAGATTGTTTGTTTATTGATCCCTCTCATAATGACATGATAAATTCCTGTACTACTCTGTTTCCGCGCTTCTCTCGGCATGTCGAATCACCTCAATGTATTATTTTTCAAAGGAGCTCTTATACTCATCCTTTTTAAGCCAATACTTGAAATAACCGTTACCAACTCGATTCCCTTTCACATGAGTTTAGATTATTCAGTTAAATCGTAATTCATTCACGACCCCAAGTCAAAAGTGCATGAAGCAATTGACACGCCCAAAATTCACTTTTGAAGCATTTTTTCGTCCTAAATATGAATTTTGACGCAAAATTAGCTGTGAAAATAAAATTTTGATGGGACGGAGGGACAGGTCCTCTGTCCCAGTTTTCGGGACAAGGGACCTGTCCCCACGACCCAAAACAGAAGGGACAAGGTGCCTGTCCCCTTGTCCCTACTCGATTTCCTTCTTCAGTTGTTGATTCGATGCTGCGATTCGAATTTTTGCTAACAAATACGAACCCTTCATTTTGCTATACCATTTCGTGACGATAAATTGATTTTTCGCAAACAGAATGGCTTGTGGTTTCGCTAAATAGATTGGCAATTGCCCATTGTGTGCAAAGCGGTTATTTTCAATAATTCCTTTATTCGAACCAGAGATTGATAGGCCGTGTACATCGTTTTCTAGGTATTCATTATGATGTGAAACAAGTACAACTTTCCCGCTAATCAACATGCCGATTCGATTTTTCTTTATCGTATTATTTAAGAGTTTTACTTTTGAATCATCTTCTGCAAGAATACCCGCTTCCCCATTTTCTGAGAAGCTATTATTTTCGCCAATGAACGTTGCATTTGATTGAATTAAAATACCCTGGGATTCATTCGCTTCAAATACATTTTGTTCGAACTTGCCGTCGGTTTGATCGCTTAGCACAACACCATGACCTGTGTTTTCAATAAATTCATTATTATGGGCGATTACCTTCGCTAAATTATTCACGACTAATGCATCGCCTTCGTTTCTCTTGATGAGGTTTGCACGCATATTAGCTGTACTGTTGTTCACTAAATGGATGCCGAAAGTAGAATGTTGAAACACTTCATTTTCTACGAAGTCAATTTCAGATTGCCCTTGCGCTTTTAATCCAACCTTATTTTCTTTCATTACATTTTTTTCTATAGTTGGTTTCGCATGTTCGTAAACGGAAATGCCAAAGTGATTGGAAATAAATTGATTCCCTATAATTTTTGGCGATGTCGAATTTAAAACATTCAAACCGACTTCACCATTTTCAAAATGATTCCCCTCATATACACCTATTGAATGATCATCCGTTTCAATTGCACTGTGCAAATGATTTGTAAATCGATTGTTTAAAACATAAGGATTTGATTCACCCATCGCTAAGATTCCTCTATCGTTGGAATCAAAATGAGAGGACTCAATCAACAATTCATTTTTGGTCGTTAGATGAATTGCTGTCTCAGCGTTCGAAAACTCACACTTTTCAACAATGCCTTTCACATCACCAACAAAAGATAAAAACGGTGACCCTTTTGCATCAGCATTCGTTGTGAATGTCGAATTTTCTATCTTTGTATAATACCCATTTATCTCAATGCCACTTTGTTCTGAATCTAATAAAACTGAAACACCCTTCATGTAGAAAGAGTTATTCCCTTTAACAATCAATGAATCGCATAATTCTAGTTGTGTTTTCCCTTCCACCCCGACGATCCCAATGGAATGATGAATTTCAAGAGGTTCTCGCAAAGTAAAAGTGCCTTCTTCCAGGCAAAGCGTTGCCCCATTAGGCGCTTTACGAATTGCTCGCTCAAAATCATCTGCAACCTTTACTTCAAGGGTAATCGATTGAGTTTCTAAGTTGGTACGACCTACGATTTTTTGTAAGAATTCATCCATCAAATCGTATTCTTTTTGAAGATCATCAATTTCTTCCTCGATTAATTCCGCTTGCACATTCAAATGGATGATTTCACTTCTAATATGCTGAACTGACTCTTGAATACGGTCTTTTACAACTTGTATGATTCGTTGTGGAAAATCTACATATTTCAATTTCTTATAAATATCATTCAGTTTATTTCCCATTTCTGATAGTTCAATCGGTAACTCACGAATGGTATATTCGACAGCATTCGTTAATTGATAGGCAAAGCGGTCGATATAGTCCGTTTCCTTAAAGAAGATTAAATAGTTACGCGTCACTGCTTCGGCATAGGTTTCAACTTCAACATAAGATAAATACTGATCCAGATTTGCTAACTTATAAGGTTTTTCTATCATTTCAGGACTCGGAATATTTACGTGCTCATCAATGAACCGAATTCCTTTAAGATGGTTCGTAAATTCTACTAGTGTTTTATTTAGATGCTGAAGTGACATAGCTGCAAGTCGATTCATGTCGTGAAAAAAGTCATGTTCAGAACTTTTGGATTGGATTCTTACATGATAATGTTGATGTGCTTGTCGAAGAAATTGTTCAGTTTCCTCTAGGATCCATTTTTTCAGTTGTTGCTCTCCTGCTTCTATCGCGCTTTCCATCGTATCAAAGTTTATTACCCTCAAATTATATGGAAATGGCTCAATCTCTTTGGAGAATGGCGTAAGGTTTTCATTTGCCGCCCACTTTTTGATTTCACTTTTGAAAACATTCTGCAGCTCAATCTGGATATCGAAATGGTGCTCGATTAGCTGCTTCAATTTACCTTTTTCTGATTCAATATGTTGTATTTCCTTGTGTTTTTCATCCATCTTCTGTTGAAGTTGATTCATTTCCTCATTGACTTGATCTGAAACTTCCTCCACGCCCGTTTGAAGCGATGATTTCATGATCTCTTGATCTTTTTCTGAAATGTGATGAAATACTGGAGTAATAATATCTTTTTCTACTTGTAAAATCCCGCTATCTTTTAGTAACAAATCTGCTGCATCTTCTAGCGCTATCCGCCCCTTTACAAGCTTTCCTTCCACTTCTTCATCAACCTCTGGAAGAAACGGTTCAAGCGTTTGCGCATGAGAAGCCAATTGCGGAGATTGAGATTCGATTAACCGCGCACCCAATGCTTTAATCGCACTGATTGGATATAGCGTATGATCTGGAACACCCCAACTAATCAGAGCATTTGATACATCATTCAATTGGTCTGGAAGATGCCCATCCTCAGGCGTCATGCGATCGATTTGATTGACCACAACGGTAAGGTGATTCAATAAATCTGGGCGAACCTCGCGTATCGAATTTAATATTTCTAAATTTTTATCTGATTTATAATTTTGGAAATTAAGTATATAGACTAAAGAATCCGTTCTTTGAATGACATCGTTGAAAACCTTCAAGATGTCCTCTTTCTTAACATTGAGGCCTTCCATCTCATGAATATCGGGAGTGTCAACAAGGACAAAATCGCGCTCCTGATTGGTTTGATGATCTTGTAAAGAATATAGTTTACGAGTGAGTTGATAACGGAAATTGAGCTCGTCTTGTTGCTGAGATGCTTTCACTTCATGATGAAAGATTTCTGCTAAGCTTTCACCCTCCACCCATTGTTTCTGGCCGTTTTCATAGAGTTTTGCTAGTTGATTCGATTCATCGCCAAATACAATATCAGTTGTTGTTAGGGAACAGGCTAACTCTTCATTTGTTGGCAGTAAATCGTCACCCAACAAGGCATTAATAAATGTAGACTTTCCTGAATTCGAGGAGCCAACGACAGTTAGGACATATTGAGATTTTGTAAAATTTTTCTGAATTTCGTGAATTCGATGAGATTGTATAGTTTCTAATTTTGGTAGTTTCTTTTTATACTCCTCAAGTAGACCTTCTATTTCATTTGTGAAAGCTTTAATATTTTTCAAATTCATAACGCCTCACCTAATATAGTATTTTCCTACCATAATCAATGATACAAAACTCTAGCATATTATTCCATAGAGATTTTTTACGGAAATGGGGTGGGACAGAGGGGACAGGTCCCTCGTCCCACAAAAAAAGGACAAGGTTTTACCCCTGTCCCTAGTGTCCCTGTACTGTCGAAACTCGCTTAATAAAGAATGAAAGTACGAAAGCAGCTACTGATATGATTAATCCTAGCAATATTGAATTTTGTACCCCTTCAACTAAACCAGTTAACGGGTTATCATATCCATTTGCTGTAATCGACATGACCGTTACTGCGATGGCTGTACCTATTGCACCCGCTACTTGTTGTAATGTATTCATAATAGCAGTACCATCCGTATACAATTCACGTGGCAATTGATTTAAGCCGTTTGTTTGAGCTGGCATCATGATAAATGACAACCCAATTAGTAATAAAATATGCATAATAATGATAGTTAAATTTGACGTGTCTGTACCGATCATGCTTAAGAAAATTAAACTGATGATCGTTAATCCAAGTCCAACTGGTACCATCAATTTCGGACCATATTTATCGAATAAATTCCCTGCTACTACCGACAATAGGGCATTTATAACACCACCCGGTAACAGCAATAACCCTGCCATCATCGGCGCTAGTAATAACGCATTTTGTAAGTAAATCGGTAAAAGAACCATCACCGATAATAAGGTCATCATAACCGCTAAGATAATTAATAAGCCTAATGTATACATTGGATATTTAAATACCTTTAAATTCAGCATCGGTGTTTCGAGCTTGAATTGTCGAATCGCAAATAATAATAAAGCGACTAAGCCAATCCCGACTGCAACATAAACTTCGGTAGTCATAAATGTCCCTAAATCACCTGAAATACTGAAGCCATAAACGACGCCACCAAAACCAATTGTGGAGAGGATGAATGATAGCACATCTAATTTAGTCGGCTGTACTTCACTCACATTTACTATGAATTTAAGACCAACGAAAAGGGCTATTAATAAAAATGGGATCGTTACCCAAAAAATAAAATGCCATGTGAATGTTTCTAAAATGACCCCTGCTAGTGTTGGACCAATTGCAGGTGCAAATACGATAACAAGCCCAATTTTCCCCATCGCTGCTCCACGTTTTTCAACGGGATACACCATTAAAATAACGGTCATCATTAACGGTAAAATAATCGCCGTTCCTAAAGCCTGGAAAATACGAGCAATTAATAATACCGAAAAGCTTGGTGCGAATGCGGCAATTAACGTTCCGATAATCGATAAAGACAATGAAGCACCAAATAATTGTCTAGTTGTAAAACGTTGCATTAAAAATGACGAAACAGGTACAAAAACACCTAATATCAACAAGTAACCTGTCGTTAACCATTGTACCGTCGAAGGTTCAATACCAAATCCTTTTCCAATCTCCACAAACGCCATATTTAATGCCGTTTCGTTAAACAATCCAATAAAAGCAGAGATTAAAAAAGGAATGACGATTTTGTTTCTTTTTTCATATAAATTACTCATAAACCCTCCATTATGTACTTCCTTACAGATCAAAGAGAAAAAATATATTTTTATAGCTTTCTTCATTAATTGTTAGTGTACTTTTTCATACTACCTCACTAAAAGCAGCACTCTCTATCATACTTTTTTACAAACACAAATTCAACAATAATATTTGGGACAACAGGGACAGGTTCCTTGTCCCAGTTAAGTGGGACGAGGAACCTGTCCCCATGTCCCAAAAAAACCGCAATCTCACATAACATTGAGATTGCGGTTTATTATCTACTTATTTATTTTTAATTAATACTGTTTTAGTTTGTGTATAAAATTCTTTTGCGGCTTCACCTTGTTCGCGTGTTCCAGTACTTGAAGATTTCATGCCTCCAAAAGGTGCCTGTAATTCTACCCCTGCACTTTCTGCATTTACACGGACCAATCCAGCTTCTATATCATCAATGAAGGCAAGAGCAGAACTGATATTTGATGTATATAAAGAAGCACTTAAACCGAAGTCCGTATCATTTGCTACATCGATTGCTTCCTCAACACTACTTACTTTAATAAGAGCAATAACTGGTCCGAAGATTTCTTCTTGTGCAATACGCATACTAGACGTCACATCTTCAAAGATTGCCGGTTCTACATAGAAACCATTTGCATATTCATTGTCAGTTATACGTTTGCCACCGAATATAAGGTTTGCACCTTCTTCTTGACCAATCTTAATGTACTCTAAAACCGTATTTAATTGGTTTTCACTCGCACACGGACCCATCCAAATTTCAGTGTCAATACCATTACCTACTGTAATTTTCCCAACTTCTTTGAGAAGTAAGTTCTTAATTTCTTCATATATTCCTTCTTGAACAATGACACGACTAGTTGCTGTACATTTTTGTCCCGTTGATTTAAAGGCACCACTTAAAATTCCATCAACAGCACTCTTCGGATCAGCATCATTCAGAACAATTACAGGATTCTTTCCACCCATTTCGAGTTGATATTTTACCCCATTAGCACTCGCTGCTTTCGCGACAAGCTTCCCTGTATATTCAGAACCAGTGAATGTAATGCCATTTAATTTTGTACTATTAATAAGTGCATCTCCAACAACTGAACCTTTACCCGTAATAAAATTCAATACGCCTTTTGGAAGACCTGCTTGTTCAAAACATTGGACAACTTTTGCTGCTGTAACAGCGCTTTCGGTTGCCGGCTTAAATACAACTGTATTCCCGTACACTAAAGCCGGTGCAATTTTCCAAATGGGGATAGCCACTGGGAAGTTCCAAGGTGTAATGATGCCAACTACTCCTAGAGGTGTGCGTTTCGTGAACATGAGGGCATCTTGATCAGAGGATGGAATGACGTCACCATCTTTTCTCATACCTTCAGCTGCATAGTAGCGTAATATCGCTATACCACGTTGCGTTTCACCAATTGCTTCAGGTAATGTTTTTCCCATCTCTTTTGTTAACGTTTCTGCAATATCATTTAGGTTTTTCTCTAACTCATTCGCCACTTTATATAAAAGTTGACCGCGATTATATTGACCCAATTTACGCCAGTTTACTTTCGCTTCTGTTGCCGCTTGGATCGCGTCATCCACTTCTTCAATTGTGGAAGACTGTACTTGACCAACAATTTCGTTTTTATTTGCAGGATTAATACTGTTTGTGATTTGCCCGCTAATACTATCTTTCCATTCACCATTAATATAGTTTTTAAATACTTCTACTGTTTTTATCGCTTCAACCATTTACATACACTCCTGTTCTACCGTAGCGACAAAAACATCTGTCACTACGAAGTTATTATTAATTACTAAATATTTCACACCAAGCAGTTCTCTAACTAGTAACCGAATACTCTGTAAATTTCACATTTGCTTCTTCTAGTATTGTTTGAGGAACGACACCTCTTGCTGCATCGGAATGATAAGTTAATCTATTACTTGCCGCAATGAGCTTTTGCCTAACTTTCATTTTTTCAATTCGTTGATTAAATAAAATTTGACGGGACTCTTCGTTTAAAAATGAAGAATTTAATTCTATTTTCCCTTTCGTCAGGGCGCTAACGTCTATCAAATTTATTGCTTTTTCCCGGATTTGCAAGAGTAATAGATCGCCAGTTTTTATATACCCAATCCCTCCACCATTAAACGACTCCGGTGTTACGTGACCAATCGCAGCTCCGTAAGTCACTCCGGAATATCTTCCATCACTAATTAATGTACACATTCGTTTTAACACACGATTTGCATTAATATGTTGCATTGGTGTAAACATTTCTGGCATTCCAAATGCTGCAGGCCCTTGACCACCAATCATGACAGTGATTTTAAGAATTTGTTCAGAAATCATATATTCAAACAACTCATGATTTTCTAACTCACTCAAATGATGATTATATTTTTCTGGAGAATTATATTTAATGATCTCTAATAGTACCGACTTATTAGGGACAGCCCTTTCAATTTTCGAAAGTAGATGATCGCTTAGTAAATCTTGATTGGCTTCATCTTCATTATCAAAATAAAGAACAATCGAAAGTTTGTTATCAAATGTATTTAATTGTTGTGTAGGCATTCCACTGATTTTTACGATGGCACTTTCAAAAAAGTTACCTCGTAAAACATCAATTCCACTAAATGGTCTTCTAGGTTGATTTAAAATAATAGGATTATTTTTAACGTTAAGAGCGGAGAGATTTGTTTTATTTTCCAACCGTTCTGACCAAGTTTGACCAGTCACTGTATATGCATTCGTATCCATTGGTACATTGTTGTTCAATAGTTCGAAAAATAAAGATTCCATTCCTCTACTTTGACCACTGCAACATTGCATAGCCAGTGAGAAAATATCTCGATCTTCCGTCAAACTATAATTGAATAAATCAGGGACAGGATATTCATTTAAAATATCTTCAATATCGAAGAGAGAAAAATCAAAACCGGCGTAAATCATAGCAGATACGATATGTATCATTAAATTTGTTGACCCGCCTGAAGAACTATGAATTCTAATTGCATTTTTTATATTTTGTTGAACTAAGCTTGAAACGCCATATTCTTCTTTGTTCAGCATGATTGAAAATGCATCTACGACTTGATTAACTTGTTGCTGAGTTGGAGGTTGAGTTAGTAACTCTACTGAAGGATGGATAAGTCCCAGTCCTGCTACTATGTGTCGAGAACTATTCCCTGTTCCATTAAATGCACAGATCCCCCCACTAGAATCACATGTTGAAGCAGCTAACCTTAACTCTAATGATTTATGTTGTTTTTTATCAATCAGATTTGCTTTAACGGCTCGTTCCAATACACCTTGAAACGCAGTGTTGGATGAGCATTGTAAAATATAACTCATTGCATCTTCAATATCTTCTGCGATTTCAGATAGATTTTGTTTTCTCGCTTCATCACAAATGATTTTTAATTCATTCACAACATCTTCTGGGATAGTTCCCCCTTGTAACACATGAGCTGGAATAAATGAAGCAATAAACGGTGTTTCATTCCGTTCTTTTCGAAGTCGATCTAAGTGTGCTAGTCCACTAACAACTCCTAATGGTTGCTTATCACACCCTTGCAGTACGACAGCTGCGTGATAACTGTGAGATTCTAATTGATTGACAATCATTTGTGCAACAGCATTTCTACTTTGTAGCGAGTAACTCATCCCTTGATTACTCTGCGCTGTACCATCACACATTACAGGAGTCGAAAAATAGAAAGGGATACCTCCATTTTCCCAAATGCGTAATGCGACATGAGATACAGTCAGAAAGTCTAAAATATGTGCAGGATGATCTGCTGAACCGCCAATGATGGCAATGCGAGGTGCATTTTTTTCTAATCTAAGGCAAATTTCTTCTAGAGTCCAAGTCGGTGTTATCGTATTCCCGTTTCTCCCCAAATACTGTTTTGCTTGGTCTAGAAGTCCTGCGACGGTAATAGGTTCATTGGCTTTCCCTTGAACTTGATCTCTATAAGGATTTACCTCATTCGTGATAACAGGAAACATATATACCCTCCCTTTAATAAGAAGCAACAATAACTCGTTTTTGGTTTTACAATCTAGAAATCTACTATCTATTTACTTAATAAATTAAGTTTGGGATTGGTTCATTTTTTGCTAATGCAATTAAAGAATTTATATTTAGTTGCATCATTGCATTTCGAGTGTCAATTGTAGCACTGCCTATATGAGGGGTTGCGACAAAATTATCTAGTTGAAGGAGATGGTGAGCATTACTGATTGGCTCAGATTCAAATACATCAAAACCTGCAGCCCATATTAAATTTTCTTTAAGAGCGATATATAGATCATCTTCATTTACAATTCCACCACGAGCTGCGTTTATTAGAATTGCACTAGGTTTCATTAATTTAAGTTGCTCTAAAGTGATAAGATTTCTCGTTTCATTAGTAAGTGGCGTCAAAATGATAATAAAATCAGATTGACTCAAAAGTGTATTTAGATCACAGTAGGTCGCACCATATTTCTTTTCGGCCTCTTCATTGCGTTTGCGATTGTGATACAAAACATTCATATCAAAACCTATGGAACGCTTTGCCACGGTCTGACCGATCTTCCCCATTCCGATAATCCCTAAGGTTTTATTCGATAGATCTACCCCAGCACCTTGGTATGGTTCCCAGCCTGTCCACTGGTTTTGTTCGATGTATTTCATATTTTGAGGTATTCGACGTGCTGTTGATAACAGTAAAGTAAATGCTAAATCTGCTGTGGCATCATTCAAAACATTAGGTGTATTAGCTCCTAATATATTGAGTTTTTTCATAGAATCAATATCTAAGTTGTTGTATCCTACACCAAAGTTTGCGATTAGTTTTAATTGTTTTGCTTTTGAGAGTGTATCGATAGCGAAAGAATCGCCACCGACACACCAAACTGCATCAACATCTTTGATTACTTCTCCAATATATTGAGAAGGAGCAGGAGTTGAAACTTCATGCCATTGAATCATTTCATAATAGGGTGCTAATTGTTGAACCATTTGCTCGGGCATTTTTCGCGTAATAAATACTTTTTTCATTTCAATCACCCAAAAGTAAGACTTGTTTTAATTTTCCGTTAATTGCACACAGAGGAATGATCTCTTTTAACAATTAACCTCTTATTATTGAAAAGCACCAACATAGTTTTTCAGTGTTCCAATACGATTTGAGCTAATCTCAATCACATCACCTACAGCTAATGTGAATTCATTATGAGGAACAATACAAGTTCCTGTCAGCAAGACAGTACCAGGTAAAATATCATTATCACGTACTAAGAACTGTACTAATTCATCTAGTGTTCTTTTTAATTGATTAATACTAGCATTGCCCTCGAATACTACTTCTTGTTCTCTACTAATCTTGCAACTAATAGATAGTTCGTATGGATCTGCGATTGATTCTGGCAAAAGAATTGCCGGACCAATAGAACAAGATTTTTTCCAAACCTTAGCCTGCGGTAAATATAACGGGTTTTCCCCTTCGATATCTCGACAACTCATATCATTTCCTAATGTGTAACCGATAATTTCTTCCCCTTTTCCAATAACTAGTCCAAGTTCTGGTTCAGGGATTTGCCAGTTTGAATCACTACGGATATAAAGCTCTTTATTTGGTCCTTGTGTACGGCGCACAGTAGATTTTAGGAAAATTTCAGGTCTCTCTGCGTCATATACTTTATCGTAGAAAGTGGTTGCATCTAGTTTCCCAGAAGTAGCTTCATAGTTTCGAGCCTCTTTACTTTTCAGATATGTTACGCCGGAAGCCCACACTTCATCTGCTTCTATTGGTACATCCAGAGAATCTTCTTCGATTGAGATTGGTGTCAGGCCATTTTCCTTAATATAATTTTCTGCAGTTGTTTCGTTTTCTTTTAGATGATAGTAAAAATCTACATAACTTTCGAAAGGAACTATATACACTTCATTTAACGTAAGGCCAATAGCTGATTGAGTAACTTGATGTTGATCGACAAATCTAATGAATTTCATAATATCTCTCCCTTTTAATTCAATGTTTTATCTAAACCAATTTAAAGGTACTAACACAATATCTGGGAAAATAACCATCAAGAATAGAATGACAATTTCTGCAACTAAAAATGGCCAAATTCCTTTTACGATTTGTCCCATACTTATTTTTGCTATTCCGGCCCCGACGAACAATACGGTTCCGACTGGTGGCGTAATTAAACCAATTGATAAATTTATGACCATCATAATCCCAAAGTAAACTGGATCAATTCCTACACTTGTTGCAATAGGAAGTAATACTGGTGTAAAGATTAATACTGCAGGAGTCATATCCATTACAGCTCCTACAAATAGTAACAGTACCATCATAAGAAGCATCAAAATAATAGGTTCTGAAGAAATACCAGTTAATAAGTTAACTAACTGATTCGGAATTTGAGCAACTGTTATGGCATACCCAGTGACAGTCGCAGCAGCAGCTAAAAATAACACAACCCCTGTCGTTTTTGCAGTTGAAAGAAATACTTCAGGTAAATCTTTTAACTTAATTTCACGATATACAAAACTAACTAATAATGCATAGACGCTGGCAAAAACCCCTGCTTCAGTCGGTGTAAATACGCCACCTCTTAAACCGACAATTAGTAATACTGGTAACAATAAAGCTAGAAATGCTCTCTTAAATGCAACCCATTTTTCTTTCAATGTTGTTTTATTAAATTGATTTACTGATTCCTTATTTAGTAGCTTCCATAATACTACTAGCGTTAAAGCAATCAGAATCCCTGGTGCAATTCCTGCCATAAATAATTGTGAGATTGAAACCCCACTCGCTACTCCAAATAAAATTAATGGAATACTTGGCGGTAAAATTGTTCCTAAAATCCCTGTTGCTCCTAATAAACCTGTACCACGATTAATGTCATATCCATTGTTTTTCATCATGGGGATTAAAATTGCACCTAATGCAGCAGTATCTGCCACAGCAGATCCCGATAATCCTGCAAAAATCAACCCCGCTATGATCGTTACATAGCCTAATCCACCTTTAATATGACCTACAAATGCCATAGCAAAATCTACAATTCTTTTTGAAACCCCACCAACATTCATAATTTCACCAGTTAGAATGAAGAATGGAATCGCCATTAAGGCATAGTTGTTTGCTCCTTTGATAAAGTATTCTCCAATGATTTGAGCATCTAGAATACCCATAAAGTACATCATGACAATTCCACTAACTAACATGGCGAATGCAATTGGAACACCAATAAATAGTAGAACGAATAGAGCTAGTAAGAAAATTAAAGCCATCATGAGTTCTCATCCTCCTCCACTTCAGTTTTTTTAAACCATTGAGGAGTATAAGTTCCTTTGAAAAACTGATAGGTTTGAAGAATCGTGATCATCACAACCGCAATCGCACATACCAATCCTGCAAAGTAAAGTAAATTTACTGGTAAACCTGTAGCAGGACCTAAAATTCCAGCATTCATCTCGATTAGCAAAGTTAGACCATAGAGGAACATGATCATGGATATACAAACAATTACGTTAGAAAGAATATATAAGATCTTTTGTACTGGTTTTGGGACATTCAGTACTACAACATCGACAATAATATGTTCTTTATCGCGATATGCTAGTACTGCCCCTAAAAATACGAGCCAAACAAAAAGATAACGAGCCAATTCCTCAGACCAAACAATCCCCGAATTAAATAAATAACGAAGTAGTGCATTCCCAAATACAAGGAGAATTAAAAAAGATAAAATCACTCCAACAATTGTTTTCAGAGTTAGATTGATATATTTTGAGATTTGCTCCATCGATTCACCTCTTTTAAAGGAATTCAGCATAGTTAGACTATGCTGGATTAAATCATTTATATTTTTCTACAAGTTCAAAGTATTCTTTACCCCAATCCGTATTATTAATGACATTGTCATGAATTGGTTTTACAGCTTCAACCATCTCGGCCTTAAACGAATCTGATGGTACAACAATTTCAATTCCATGATCAGCTAAGAATTGTTTTGTTTCATCAACAGATTGAGTCAATAAATCCCACTCATAAGCAGCGGCTTCTTTAGCAGCATCACGAATAATTGTTTGCTGATCTTCTGGTAAACTATCAATAAACTTTTGATTAATAAGGTAAACATTTGGGCTAAACATATGGTTACTTTCTAATACATGGGATTGAACTTCATAGAATCCAGATTCTTTTAAAGTGGCATAAGGGTTTTCTTGCCCATCAATTACTTTTTGCTCCAGGGCTGTAAATACCTCAGATAATCCCATTGGTTGAATACTTACTTTCATAGCATCTCCAAACTTAAGATAAGTGTCCATATTAGGTAGACGTAAACGCAACCCTTTCAAATCATCCATAGAACTAACTTCTCTATTTGATGAAATGACACGGAATCCATTTGCAGTCACAGCCAATGTTTCAACTCCAAATTGTGAGAAGGCATCTCCAAGGAATGTCCCCACGTCTCCTTCAAATGCAGCTTTTGCATGATCGAAATCTTCAAAAATAAATGGTAATTCCATTGCTCCAATTTTAGGCTCTGCATTTTGCATACCCATTCCGGAAACAGACATTTCAATTGTTCCGTTACGAACCCCGTTTGTATATTGCTCTTCATCACCTAATTGAGACGAAGGATAGATCTCAACATCAATGGCTCCATTTGTTTTCTCTTCCACCGTTTTTTCGAACTTCTCAACTAAAGCAATATGTTGCGGATGTGTTTCAGCGTAATAATGGGCTACTTTTAATTTTAATTCACCAGATTCACCTGAAGTTGCAACACTTTCTGACGAGTTAGAATTTTGCGAACAACCAACAAGCAAGGATGCCATAACTGTACCTAATACAGCGAATTTTAACTTTTTCATTAGTTTTCCCCTCTCTCAAATTAGCTTTTTAAGTAGTTAATAATCGTTTCAGGTAATGGTATTCCGTCTTTAATTCGTTGTGTTGATTTATTATTTTCTGGTTCACCTGGTAAAAGAACATTAGAGAATCCCGGAGCCGGCTCTAAACTATGAATCTCTTTATAGAGTTGATCAATATTATTTAAAAAGTAATCCATTGATCCAAAGAATTTAGGATCTAACACAATGAAGATAATTCCTAATTCTCTATGTTTCGTTAAGTCTCCATACATTGGTTCAATATGCGGACCAAAAGCAGCACCAACCAGAATTCCCGATAAAATATCTACCATTAAGCTGATACCATAGCCTTTAGGTCCACCAAAAGGTAATAGAGCTTCAACTTTATTTGGATCGTCAGTCGGATTTCCGTCTACGTCTACTCCCCAATTAAGAGGTATTTTATTACCGCGCTCTTTTTCAACTAAAATTTTGCCCATTGCCACATTACTTGTAGCCATGTCTAAAATAATAGGAGGATTATTTTTAGCAGGAACACCAAAAGCAATCGGGTTCGTTCCTAAAAAAGCATCTTTTGCACCAAATGGAGCGACAAAACTATCCGTATGCGCCATCGCAATTCCGATTTTCCCAGCCTTTGTAGCAAGTTCCATATAGTAAGAAAGGGCACCGCAATGACTGCTGTTAAAGGCTACTCCTACCCCTACCCCTGTTTTTGAAGCGTTTTCAATTGCCTGTTCAATTGTTTTTTTGGCAATCACGTGGCCAAAACCATGGTCACCATCTATTTTTGAAACGGAGGAAGAAACGTTTTCTACCGTGATATTTGGATTCTTTTTAATTCCTCCATGTTTGATACGATTAACATAATGCTCAGTTCGAATAGCCCCATGTGAATGAACACCACGTAAATCAGCATGTACTAAAACGTCACTAACAATTTGTGCATGTTCGTCAGGAACGTTTTGTTCAAGCAATTTGTTTGCAATTAATGCGTGAAGCTCTTCTTTACTCACAATAACATCCTGGATTGTTGATTGATTCATTAAACATTTCTCCCTTTTTTTTAATCTTTTGGCCAATAACCTAGACGATGTGATATATTCATAGCTAGCTCTTTTACACCTTGAATGTAATTTTCAGCATCTAAATTAAACTTACTAACCGCAAGCGAAATACTAATGGCAGCTACCATTTTGTGTTCTAAGCCATAAATAGGTGCTGCTATACAAGTAAGTTCCTCGCTTACTTCCCCAACCTCTTGGAAATATGAGTGTTTCTGTGCAAATGCTAGTTGATTTTTTAAATCCTCTAAATTATCTACCGTATCTGCAGTAAGTTTTTCAAACTCATAGCCTTCATATAAGGTTTCTAGCTCTGATTCTGTTAATGAACTTAGTAGAACTTTTCCCATTGCTGTTGAATGAGCAGGGAGAATGGATCCAGGGTTTGTAGATAGCTGAATTGTATTTTTAGCTTCTACTTTAGATAAGTAAACGATATTTTTTTGTTGTAATACTGACAGTTGGAAAGTTTGAGATAACTCTTTGACTGCTTCAGAAGCCAACAATTTAAACTCATTCACAAGATCAGACTTTTGAACATATCTAGCGCCAAAGTAGCCGATTTTGTATCCAAGCTCAAACGTATTATCTTCATTCTTCTTTAATAGTCCAACATCAGTTAACGATAACAACAAAGAATATACCGTACTCTTATTTAACCCTGTTAATTTGATTATTTGAGCTAGAGTTAATGCTTCTGAACTTTCTGCGATTATTTCTAAAACACTATAAATCTTTTCTACTGCAGGTACTCGATAATTTGTACTCATTTAAATCACCTATTCACACTTTTTGTTCTCTATACAGAACTCGATTTCATACAGAGAACTTATCTCAAATATAAAAACTTTACAAATAAATGTCAATTGCATTTTTCAAAAAAAATAATCACGAAGTAGAATAAAATATTTATTTTGAAGAATTTTACTGATACTACTATAGTTTTTGAACGTATCTTTTTAATAGGAAGTCTTTTACTTAAAATTACATATACAAGTTATATAACGATACTTCTTTGTTTAGAAAAAAAATAATAGTCTGAATTTTTTAATTGATTAAAAGGGTTTTTTGGTTTAATTTATGGGTAATCAAATTAACCGTATAGTAAATCTGGAGGTGAGAGAAGATATAGTGAATTTTTAGTGCATAGGTTTATGTTTTTTTTAAAATGCGAGCCTATTAATTCATCATATTGAAATAGTATTTTTTCAAAATTGTTTAGTAGATAAAAATTTAAAAGTTCAAAATCTCAGTGGGGAAATTACCGTGGGATTGATCGTTACATTTGGGGAAGATACCTTGAAAACGAAGGTAATAATTACACACAATTGTCATTTATTGCAATGAAATTATTAATTTCCGGATCCCATTTGATTAGTGAATTGTATAGTAATTCTTTATGTCTACCACGACTCGGAAAATAATTTTCTTAATCGATTGAGGGAAAAATTTTATGTTATTAAAATACAAATCGGCTAATATAAATGACTAATATGTAAACTGCTTTGAGATAAATATTATTTATGAGAGGATGAAATTTACATGCAAACTTCTTATCAATTGTATATGCCTACTAAAGTAATATCGAAAATAGGAGCTTCAGAGGAAGTCGGTGAGATTTTACTAGCTCATGGATATAAAACGATTTTGCTCGTTACAGACAAGGGGATCGTGAACTCAGGGCTACTAGAAAACATCGTTCAATCTTTAAATAACGGGAATATTGAATACAAAATTTTCAGCGACGTAGAACCGAATCCCAAAAGTGCTACCATTACAAAAATTATAGACCAATATAAGGATTTCAATATCGATGCCGTTCTAGCAATTGGTGGAGGTAGTAGTATTGACACCGCCAAAGCCGTAGCGGTTATGTTGAAAAATGAAGGAAATATACTAGATTATGAAGGTGTAGAGAAAATCCCAAATGAGGGCGTCCCTCTAGTGGCAATCCCGACGACAGCAGGAACCGGGAGCGAAGTCACAGCATCAACGATTATTACAGACGAAAATTCTTTATTCAAAGTAGCGGTGATCAGTTCAAAAATATTCCCGAAACTAGCAATTCTAGATGCCCAATTAACGCTAAATTGCCCGAGACATATTACAAGTTCTACAGGGATGGATGCACTAACTCATGCAATCGAATCTTATTTATCAAAACAAAAAAACCCGGTAAGCAATGCGATCGCTCTGCATGCTATAAAGTTAATTGAGGAAAATATCAATAGAGCCTACTACTATGGATCAGATATCCACAGTCGAGAAAAAATGTTAGAAGCGTCGATGTTAGCAGGTTACGCATTCTCCCAAACAAGATTAGGAAATGTACATGCCATCTCTCAAGCTTTCGGTGGATTATTCGACATCCCCCATGGTGTAGCGAACGCAACCATTCTACCTTACATTATGGAATACAATTTACCAGCAGCGGTCGATGAATATGTAGAAATTTCAAAGGCATTAAATGTTTATGATCCACACCTTTCAGCTAAAGAAAATGCTGAAAAAGTCGTGAAAAAGATTAAGGAAATGAATAAAGAATTAGAAATACCAATGTACACAAAAGAACTTGGCGTTAATTTAGACCACATCGATCAAATTATTAAAGACTCCATGCGAAGTGGGAATATCTTGGTTAACCCACGATTAACTACAGCAAAAGACATCGAGTATTTAGTACGCCTTTCTTATGATGGCGAGGTACCGATCCCTCTTCCCGCAAGTAAAAATAATGCAGTGAAGACGGGTTCACTCGCGTTTAACTAAATTTAAGGGACAGTAGGGACAGGTACACTGTCCCGCTTTTCTGCAAGTAAAAATGGCTGTGTATTACCGGTTCGCGTTTAACTTAAAATAAATATTGAAACACAAGGCCCATCTATTAATTCAGATGGGCCTGTATTTGCTAAGTGGGACGAGGGACCTGTCCCCGTTGTCCCAAGATTTTGATCCATTACTTCCCCACTTTTTCCATCTCGTTTAGTAGCAAATTAGTAACTTCTATTAATTTTTTATCTGTATGGGGTTTCGTTGCAAACATGATACTGATAGGTAAATTATTCTCAGCACTTCCATATGGTATCGTCAGCAAAGGCCCTCCTAACACGGTCCAAGGCGTTGTGAAAAATGGACTTCCAGTTGTTTGTAAATCTTTAGGTGCAGTTGTGTCAGCTGGCATACTGATAAAACAATCGACATTGTTCGTTTTCCAAAACTCCTCTTTTGAACGATTTATTAAACTTAAAGTAGCTAAATATTTTTCTTCTGAAATTTCATGTCCCTCAAACACCAAATCTTTGAAATTTTTGCTTAATGAAGTTTGATTTTTATTGACAAATTCGTAATATTCTTGTGCCGCTTCATACGCGATGACCGTTCTATGCCATTCTATTAGTTGAGTAAAAGATACTTTAGGGGAAACCTTGATAATTTCACACCCGGCTTCCTCAAGTTCACGTTTTGCAACTTCAAATACGCTTTTTACTTCATCCTGAGCAGTTTCATATAAAGGATCTTCTATTAAGCCGATTTTATATGTTTGAACATCAGCCTTAGGTAATGTCTGTAATTCACCTAATGGCAAATAATCTTTTAAAAATAATAAATCATCTAAAGACTTCAGAAAAAACCCAACCGTATCAAATGCTGGTGATAAAGGAACGGCGTCTGTGTATGGCTCCATTTTTGTAGGTTTAAATGCAACGACACCGCAATAAGCTCCTGGTCTGCAAACAGAGGCTGCAGTTTGTGTGCCTAATGCTAACGGAATCATCTCTGCAGCTACAGATGCTGCGGAACCACTACTCGATCCCCCAGGTGTATGATGAAGATTCCTCGGGTTTTTCGTTGGAGCAGGATCCAACCAAGCATATTCGGTCATATGTGTTTTTCCAACGACGATAGCGCCCAATTCTTGTAAAAAATCTATGATACTAGAATTTCTATCTGCCCCTTCTCGGTTTTCCCAAACTCTACTTCCAACTCTAGTAGGCATTCCTTTAACATCCATATTATCTTTTACACCAATCGGAATCCCATGTAATGGTCCCCTAAATCTCTTCTCACTCGCCTCTACCGTGTATTCCTCAGCTAATTTGATTGCTAAAGATTGATCAAAATACGCCCAAGCTGAAACTTCCTTCTCCAACTTTTCGATGTTGTTTAAATAATAATCAAGCAACTCTTTTGGTGTGATCTGTTGATGTTGAATCGCTTCCGACATCTCTCTAAGTGACTTAAGTTGAATAGTAATCTCCTCCTAAAAGAAATAAAGGTGTCATTTTAAATACTAGTAATACACTATTCATAACTAGATTCGAATAGAATAATTAAAAAATACTCAATATCGATTGAATTGGATGATAATTTCGATACTATATTCACATGATTTAAAAGAAATTAAATAGAAAAACATGATTTATTGTAATAATGCGTGAATATTGGGATAGGCTCTTTTATTGGGACGAGGAACATGACCAAGTAATTTACAATTATGTAAATTATGATGGTAAGTTATTTGCAAATTTTATTAAACTAGTATAATTGAAAATGTAGGAGAAACCATGTATGTACATCACTTTTAATCAAAACCCACATCCCCAATTCCCTCAAAATGGAAAGATTATGTCTGACCAAGCTTTTCGTATTTATGATAAAATCAATAGAACGAATATACACAGCTAATCCTAATATTAATAAAAGGAGGCTAAATAATGTCTGATCGTGAATTATTAGATCAAATTCTTCAGAAAGTAAATATGATTGACCAAATATCTCTGAAAGTAAATGAGATTGACCAAATATCTCAAAAAGTAAATGAGATTGATCGAATAACTCAGAAAGTTAATATGATTGATGAAATATCTCAGAAGGTAAATGAGATTGACCAAATATCTCAGAAGGTAAATGAGATTGACCAAATATCTCAGAAGGTAAATGAGATTGATCAAATTTCTCAGAAGGTAAATGAGATTGATCAAATATCTCTGAAAGTAAATGAGATTGACCAAATATCTCTGAAAGTAAATGAGATTGATCAAATATCTCTGAAAGTAAATAAGATTGACCAAATATCTCTGAAAGTAAATAAAATCGAGGGAACACTGGAGACTGTGCTTCAAAAACTAGATGAAGTAACAGAACTAGTTGCAAAAAACAATGAACAACTATCGATAATTAAAGAACAAACTGCCTCGAATTCCGAATTAAAAGCCCCTTTAGATGCAGTAATTGCAAAAGTAGAAGACCTCGAAACAGATTTAAAAGTTGTAAAGAAAGCCATTACGTCTAAGTAAAAATAATTTTAAAATTAATAAATAGAGGCTCTACCAACCATTAATGTTTGGGGCAGCCTCTTTATTTTGGGACAAGGGACCTGCCCCCCTGTCCCAAAATAAAAAGACACGCACTCCACTATGCATGTCCTAATTGCGTATATTCAAAAAGCTAGTCCCTAGCATTAAGTGATGCGTACTCATCGACCTTCACTTGTCCATACACATTCCTTAGTAAATCCTTTAATTCTTGGAGTAACTCATCTGTCGTAATATTTTCGTTTCCACGACCGACGCCATACTCTAAGATCTTTTTATACTCTTCATATAAATCCACGGTAACCACTATCATTGCCTCCTACAATCTTACTATAATTTCATTAGCTAATTACATTTTACCAGATAATTGTAAAAATTACATTACATTGTAATTACGGTTTCAATTGAATATAACAAGCTTTCGACAAAAATAAAAAGAGCCTCCGAGAAAGAGACTCGAATGTAAAGAAATTGTTTGATTATGACCTTTTCTGTCATATTTTGATTTTCAACCCAAAGGCGTATCGAAGTACATGCCCTAGATAGTACACGCGAAAAAATAATAGCACCTTATCAAACCAACCTATTTTCCTTCACTAAAAAATGGTAAACTATGTGTAAAATAATAGTCTTTATATTCTCACAATTCATGTCGCACGACGTGGAGGAACCCCCCTCATTTATGACCAAAATGGGACAAGGAACCTGTCCCCGCGTCCCACTCAGAAAGGAGCTCCAAAATGAAACCAAAAGTGATTGTCTATAAAAAAGTAGATCAGAAGGTACTAGATTTTATAAAGACGACGTGTGATGTTGCATACTTTGAAAAACTAGATTCTAAAAACCACCCAAAATTTCTTCATGAGCTTAAAAATGCACATGGCCTATTGGGTTCAGGTTTAAAAATCGATAAAGAATTATTAGATCAAGCGCCACAGTTAAAAATAGTGTGTAATACTTCTGTCGGCTATGATAATTTGGATATTGAAGAGTTATCTGCTCGAGGGATTATGGCTACAAATACGCCGGAAGTTTTAAACGATACGGTGGCAGATACGCTTATCGGTTTATTATTAGCGACGGCGAGAAGGATCCCTGAAATGCATAATTTCGTGAAGAATGGCAAATGGAAATCCATGATTGGGGAGGAATTGTTTGGCGTTGATGTTCATCATAAAGTGTTAGGGATTATCGGGATGGGCGCAGTTGGAACGACAATTGCCAAACGAGCGCATTTAGGATTCGACATGCAAATTTTGTATCATAATCGCTCTAGAAATGAACAAGCGGAGAAACTTTATGGCGCAACTTACTGTTCACTCGATGAATTACTAAAACAATCAGACTATGTATGCTTAATGACTCCGTTAACACCGGCTACCGAAAACATGATCGGAAAAAGAGAATTTGAGTTAATGAAAGAAACAGCCATTTTTATCAATGGATCAAGAGGGAAAACGGTTGATGAAGAAGCTCTAGTCGATGCTTTGAATTCCGGTCAAATTCTGGCTGCAGGGCTCGATGTATTTGTTGAAGAGCCTGTCCAACCCGACCACCCATTACTATCACTAGAAAATGTCGTGACATTACCACACATCGGCTCCGCTACCTATGAAACTCGTTTGAAAATGGCCATGTTAGGCGCAACGAATCTAGTGGCTGGACTACAAGGACAAACACCACCAAACTTGATTTAGGGTGCAAGTTCTCTTTTGTTGTACAAACTAAAGAGCATGGCGATTTCTTTAAAGGAAATTTGCCATGCTCTTTCTATTTCTTTGTAAATGATAAGCGGAGAATTCAATCGATGTACATCTTGATAGTTTAAGAACCACAAATAACGGAACAATTTTCCCTTAATATATATTTTAGTGGCTTATGAAGCTCATATAAGGGAATAAATTTCCGTTATCTGCTCTAAAACAAAGAAAAACCAATCATTTGAACAAGATAAAGGAAAAACCTTCCCTTATTTCATCGAAAATTGATGCATTTTTCTATTTAAGGGAATTTTTTTCCCTTATTCTTCAAACAAGTAAGCTGAGTGGGACGAGGTACCTGTCCCCGCTGTCCCATCATGTTCCTCGGTCACTAAATGGATAGTTTCCTATTATGAAATTGATAATCCATCAAAGCTAATTCGGCAATATCGTCCTCAGTTAAGATTGGATGATTAGCAATCGAATACTCGAATTGTTTATTGACTACTATCGCGTCAAACGCTTCTTTTTCCGATAACTCTTTATTAATGAATGTAAATTCAAAGTAGAATTCTCCTATTAGTACTTCTTGTAGTTGATTTAAATAATGAATTCCCTCATCTAAGATTCGGTATTTACCTTTCTCCACTCGCTTAAGATAATTTTTTTCTGTAAGGGTAGATAAAGTTCCATCAATAAGAGCTCTTGTATCACTCACTTTACGCTGCTTCTTAAGGTTTTTCCAAAGCTTAAAATTCTTAACAAGCCTCTTTTCTAAATCGGCATTCGTCACTACAGCATAATCCATTTCATGTAGATACTTTATTTCCCTTAAAAACAAGTAATACTTTTGAGTATTAATAAAAGTTGTATTTTCCAATATTAATCGCCCCTTTAGAAAATATTGGCTTTTCCTTTCTATCATAAGATTTTGGTTTGATAAAAATGAAGGAAATCCAAAATAATCTTAAGAAAAACTAATAAAATTATTTAATTGATAACAATTCATTAATCGCTTTTTGGATCCCTTTGAAACAATTAAATAAGGGACGGTTGGTACACTGTCCAACCGTCCCTGTTTAGGAACATAAGCGAAGTATTTCCGTCTAATGTATATTTTGATAGTTTAAGAACCTCAAATAACGGAACAATTTTCCCTTATTATATATTTTAGTGGCTTAAGAAGCACAAATAAGGGAATAAATTTCCGTTATCTGCTCTAAACAAGGTAAAATCCAATCATTTTAACAAGATAAGGGAAAAAAATTCCCTTATTTCATTAAAAATCTATGCATTTTTCTATTTAAGGGAATTCTTTTCCCTTATTCTTCAAACAAGTGCGCTGAGTGGGACGAGGGACCTGTCCCCGTTGTCCCAAAACGAATTTTTCCCCTCATTTACCAAACAAGTGAGCAAGTGGGACGAGGGACCTGTCCCCGTTGTCCCAAAACGAATTTTTCCCCTCATTTACCAAACAAGTGCGCTGAGTGGGACAAGGGACCTGTCCCCTCTGTCCCACTCCAAACATCCCTACTCTCCCACCCCAAACCTCACATAAAACGTTGTGCCTTCGCTGCCTGTTTGGATGTCGATTTTGGCGTGGTGGCGGCTAGAGATGGCGTAGCATACGCCGAGTCCTAGGCCGGTGCCTTCATCTTTAGTAGAAAAGAAAGGCGTGCCCAGTTTTTCTAGTACGTCGGGTTCGATTCCTGCTCCTTGATCTTGCACTGCCAGGACTACCGCATCCTGTTCTGTATAGGTGCGGATGGTTAACAATTTTCCTTGATCCATCGCTTCCAAGCCGTTGCGATATAGGTTTAAGATTAATTGACGAATTTCATTTCTGTTTAATTTCAAATTAGGAATGTCAGTCGTTTCTAATTCAAACTCTTTATTTTGGTTTAACGCATTGGCCAACAGTAAGGGACTGAGGTCGTGTAAGATGGAATTTAAATTTAACTCCTCTAAATTAGTTGTTCTTGTGTTACCCATGGACAGAAATTCGGTAATAATGGCATTCGCACGATCAATTTCCTCGATCATTAAAGTAAAGTAGTCATGGAATTTGACACACTCATCATTTGTTCTTAATAGCTCCAAGAAACCGCGAACCGTCGTTAATGGATTGCGAATTTCATGACTAATCCCCGCTGCCATTTGGCCGATTAAATCGAGTCCCGACAAACGCTTCATTTCTTTCTCATATTGCTTCTTTTCCGTAATATCTTTAAAAAAACAACAGATTCCATCTTCAAATGGATAAACCCTTACTTCATACCATATGGATTCATTAAGAGATGAAGGCGTTTCGAAATGAACTGAAATCCTTTCTGACATAGCTCGATGAAACTCGTCATACAACTTTGTATGAACTGCATTCGGGAACACATCCCAAATGTTTTTACCTACCACATCAATTGCCTGTGCATAATCTGCAAAAACATGGTGATGATTCGCGTAAATATATCGCCAATTTTTATCCACTGCCGCAAAACCATCTGTAATACTATCGACAATACTATTTATTTTTTTGTTGGCAGCTGCCAGTTCTTTCGTTCGCGCATTGACCTTATCTTCAAGGAGTTGCTGGTGTTCAAGTAGCTGTATCGTTAATAAATCTTTTTCTGCCTCAAGTTTTTTTCTAGCTTGTATTTCATTTTCAAGCTCCCGATTCTTCTGTGTAAGTTCATCCCTAGATTGTTTTAAAGAAATATGGGTCTTTACTCTCGAAATCAGTTCCATTCGGTTAAATGGTTTCGTGATATAATCCACTGCGCCCAAATTGAACCCTTTGACAATATCCTCCGTCTCACTTTTGACTGTTAAAAAAATAATGGGGATATTTTGATATTCCGGTTTGGATTTAATCGTCGCACATACTTCATAACCATCAACCTCAGGCATTTCAATGTCTAGCAAGATTAACTGCGGGTGGTTTTCTTCAAGGAAGCGATACACCTCATGAGCATTCTGCGCAATCCCAAGCTCATAACCACATTCCGCCATGATTGTAGCCAAGACCTGAATATTATTCGGGTTATCATCAACTATTAATACTAAATTATTGTTTTCCATTTGAATTATCCTCTAATAGTAGTTTTTCAATAGATTTGATTTTGTACTTAATGTTAACAATTTGATAGGATTCTACATAACTCATTAATTCTTTGCCTTCGGAGATGAGTACCTGCGATTGATGTGCTTGTCCTAAGGTCATCATTTGCTCTGCTAATGTTTTTACAACGCTAATAATCACGCCAGATTTTAGTTTTTTTAAGATTGGATTCAGCTGATCCCTTACATCCATCAACACGATAGGATCTAACATTTCACTAAGTAATGAATCCTTCCGATGGGTGTTGGAATTCGACCCCGTTTTTGTTTGTAAGAACGATGATACTGTATCGAGTATCTGGCCAATATTGACGGGCTTCATTAGATAACTATCAAATTTACGAATTTCAGGAACATCCTGCGAAACCGTTGCACTCAAAGCGATTACGGGAATATGCGATATGACCGGGTTTTCTCTCAGTCTTGTAATCGCTTCAAATCCATTCATGACAGGCATAAACAAATCGGTGATGATTAAATCTGGCTTCTCCATTTCGCCAATTTGAAGTGCTTCCAATCCATTTTCAGCCACAAGGACACGACTTCCTGTTTTCGAAAGATATTCTTCTAATAAGGAGCGGTTCGTCTCGATATCATCTACGACTAGAATCGTAGTGCCCTCGAAATTGTATTTACACAAGAACGAGTTGTCCAAATGTTCAGGTAGTGGATCAAGGTCTGTGATTTCGACATCTGTAAATTCAACATGGAACGTACTGCCTTTGCCAACTTCACTTTCAACCGTGATTTTTCCATTCAGTATTTCTACTAATTTTTTCGTAATCGACAGCCCTAAGCCAGTCCCACCGTATTTTTTAATACTCTGTCCTGAGATTTGGGTAAACGCCTCAAAGATCTTTTCCTTTTCCACCTCAGGTATACCAATGCCTGTATCTTCAACAAAAAGGTGAAGGTTGATCAGGTTCCGATCGCCTGTATTCGAAGGCATTGCTTTAATTGATAATTTGATATGGCCCTTATCGGTAAACTTAACAGCATTGCCTACTAAATTCAGCAAAATCTGCCTCATTCTTACTTCGTCAAAAACGATACTTTTAGGGAAGTCATCTGGTATATCCACTTTCATTTCAATCTGTTTGCTGTGAATAGTTTGAATGAACATACTTTCTATCTCCTTGAAAATCGATTGAAGGTTGACTGGTTTATGGTGTGGTTCTATTTTTCCAGCTTCAATCTTAGAGAGATCGAGAATATCGTTAATAATTCGTAATAAACTATTCCCTGAGGTATTAATCGTTTTAATATAGTTTTGTTGTTTTTCATCCTCAATGGAGTTTTGTAACAATTCACTGAATCCAATAACTGCATTGAGAGGTGTGCGAATTTCATGACTCATATTCGCGAGAAATTCGCTTTTCGCCTCATTCGCTTTCTCTGCTTCAATTTTAGCATATTTTAACTCTTTATTTGCTTTTTCAATTTCAGTCGTTCGCTCTTTTACGTTTTCTTCCAAATGATGAATATGTTTATGTAATTGTTCAGCCATGTGATTAAAAACAAGGGATAGTTTCCCAATTTCATCATTTTTGTAGATGTTGGCCCTTTGTAGCAGTTCCCCTTTTGAAAATTTCTCAGCTGTCAGGCTTAAATGTTGAATCGGTTTTAAGATCACATCTGTCACTTTTTTATAAATCAGCATCGATAAAAGTAAGGCAATAATCGATAAAATAATCGCTGTATTGATCTCCTTATTAATTTCAGCTAAGAATGGTTGATCAGAAATGGCGGTAATGATGACCCAATCTACTCCATCTTTTTTGTAATCAGTTAATTTAATATGTAGATTCCCGTGATCTGTTTTTGCGATGGTTTTATTTTCTGCTGTTTTTTGATAATGTTGATAAGCTTCTAAAACGGTGTTGTTTTCAATGGAATTAATTGAAATTCTTTTTAACGTACCATCTGATTGTTTTTCAAACGATTGATTATTAAGTGAAGTCGCAACCAAATTACCTGTTTTTCTTTCTACGATATAAGCCGTTGCCATGCGATCTTTTAAGATTTCTTCCAAAAAATCATGTAGGCTGGACAGTGTAATCCGCGCTCCTAAAACACCTTGTAGCGTACCATCATCGTTAAAAAGTGGGTAAGTATGGGAAAGAGCTAAATCATCCCTTACAAAATGCTTATATAGGGGCGCATATAGGGGGTGACCGGCCTCTTTTGTTAAGAAATACCAAGACCTTGCACGCGGGTCGAACTTCCCATAATCCTCCACAAAATCGCCTTCTGTCATGTCCTCAGCCACTGAATAATATAAAGAATGTCCATGTGTTTCGTCATTGCTTCGATAGAGTTCAATTTCATTATGTTCATTTCTCCGTGCACCATAAAATGCGCCGTTTTCTAAACCATAACTCACACTGTAGATGTTCTTGTTACTAGATTGAATGGCATTGACTAAAAAAGCATCTCTTTCAGATGGATCTTCTATATCAACAATCCCATTCTCAATAAGGTTGTGATTAATTGTATTTAAATTATTTGGTAGATAAATAAGATGATCAATTTCTTTTAAGATTTCTTTATTCGTGGCTTTCTCCATTTTTAAAAAAATATTATCTACAGAAGTCTTCCAACTAGAAAAAACGATATAACCAATGATTAAGAGCGTACTCACCATTAACACAATGAATGAAATGATAATAATCCGCCTTATTGAACTGTCCCTTTTCCCCATGCAACTTTCCCCATTCGCTTAAATTCAATATCATAATTATGAATAAAATAACAGAGGATTGCAATACCCGGGACAGGGGGACAGGTACATTGTCCCTTTCTAAAGGAGAAACTAAATTTGTCTCTCCGCACCTTTTGTCACAAATAAAGGCCCACTTCCATTGATAAGTGAGCCTTTGTAAAATATGGAATTCTTTCAATCTAATATCGGGACAATGTACCTGTCACGCCCACCTTTTACCACAAACAAAGCTCAATTCTGGTGAAAAGTGGGCACCTTGGAAAATACCGAATTCTTTCAACCTGATATTGGGACGCGGTACCTGTCCCGAAGTCACTGAAAAAGTGCCTTTTTTTGAAAGAGTTTTTTTGATTCAAGCACATATTTTACGTAAATTATCAATTTCGTCGATGAATCTCGAAAA
>NZ_JAFBDY010000022.1 GCF_016908465.1 Lysinibacillus composti
CACACCCGTTCCCATACCGAACACGGAAGTTAAGCTCTTTAGCGCCGATGGTAGTTGGGGGCTTCCCCCTGTGAGAGTAGGACGTCGCTACGCAACTAAAATAAAAAAGTCTAAGCTTATGCTTAGGCTTTTTATTTATGTCAATTGTAGACTTTCATGAAGTTATGCGAATTCAGAGAGGAGAAATTTTTGGCTAATGTAAGTAGTGAAGTGTTAAAAGCAGAAACAGTAGCAGATATAAGAGGATATAATCATACATATTGTTTTAAAAGTGCAATTTCAAGGGAACTTTAGCACTTCCTTTTTTAACTGATTTTAACGTTTTCCTTTTTAAATACAATAAAAACAACATTCATATTTAAGGCTTTAGCTTTTTCTATTTTAACCACAAAGACTATAATAGAAGTAGAGAAATGAATCGGAGTGAAATCATGAAAATAGAAAGGCCGCTTATTACAGCATTACAGTCATTCGTAGTAAATAATCCTCAATCATTGCATGTACCTGGCCATAAAAATGGCATGTACTCTACATTACCCGTAGAAATAATTGAGGCTCTTAAGTATGATTTAACAGAGCTAAAAGGGTTAGATGACTATCATCATCCTGAAGAGGCAATTTTAGAAGCAGAAAATTTATTATCAATAACCTATCAATCAGATAAAAGTTTCTTTTTAGTAAATGGTTCAACAGTTGGGAATTTGGCTATGATTTATGCGACATGTAAAAGAAATGAAAAGATTATTGTACAAAGAAATGCCCATAAATCTATTTTTCACGCACTTGAACTAGTTGGTGCAAAACCAATTTTTGTTTCACCAGAATGGGATGAAAATACATATACAGCTGGTGCTGTAACTATAAATACATTAAAAAAGGCATTAGACCAACATGAAGATGCAAAGGCAGTCGTATTAACCTACCCAACTTATTATGGCGTTGCGTCAAGTCAATTAAAGGAACAGATTGATCTATGTCATGATTATCAAATACCTGTTTTAGTTGATGAAGCACATGGAGCGCATTTCATTGCAAGCTCAACTTTTCCCCCTTCCGCTATTCAACTAGGGGCAGATATTTGTGTTCAGTCTGCACATAAAACACTAAATGCAATGACAATGGCTTCGTTTTTACACGTGAAATCAAAGTTAATTCAACCAGATAAAGTAAACCATTATTTGCGAATGTTGCAATCAAGTAGCCCATCCTACTTGCTACTTGCTTCTTTAGATGATGCTAGAAATTATGTTCAAACCTATTTTGAATATGATGCAGCCTATTTTTGGGGAAAAAGAAATCAATGGATTGATGCCTTAAAGTCTATTCAGTCATTAGAGGTTATAGAAGTAAATGACCCACTAAAGGTATTATTACGAGTGCAAGGTTACACTGGTTTTCAGTTGAAAGAAGTGTTAGAGCAGAGCCATCTTTATGTCGAGTTAGCCGATACTTACCAGGTATTACTTATACTTCCATTATTAAAACAGGGGCAAACGTATCCTTTTGCTGAGACACGTATTTTAATTAAAGAGGCAATTAAGTTGTTAAAAAAAGAGCCAAAACAAGTAGT
This sequence comes from Lysinibacillus composti, assembly GCF_016908465.1. Classification (GTDB taxonomy): domain Bacteria; phylum Bacillota; class Bacilli; order Bacillales_A; family Planococcaceae; genus Ureibacillus; species Ureibacillus composti_A. Next base: position 1,571 of record NZ_JAFBDY010000022.1, read on the forward strand.
TGCAATTGCCAATCCAACTTTGGAAGGTCCTGAAGTAGTAACTTTTGAACACTCTTATGATGAAGTTGGACAGTTAGATAAAGAATGGGTACCGTATATGAGAGCGATTGGGCGGATTTCTGCAAGTATGATTATTCCTTATCCTCCAGGCATCCCACTATTTATACCAGGTGAAAAGATAACAGTTGCAAAGTTAAGTCAATTAGAAGAGTTAATCGCAATCGGCGCAGCATTTCAAGGACAGCATCGATTATCTGAAAAGCTCATCTACGTCATAAAATAGTACGTGGAGGAATATACAAAATGAAAAGGAATTTATTTATTACATTTGAAGGCCCAGAAGGAGCTGGTAAATCAACAGTGCTTGCTAGGATTGTAGAACTTCTAATTGAAGAAAATATAGAAGTGATGGCTACGAGAGAACCTGGTGGAATTGAGATTTCGGAAAAAATTCGTGAAGTGATCTTAAATCCAAATCACACTGCTATGGATGAGCATACAGAAGCTTTACTATATGCTGCTGCTAGAAGCCAACACTACTTTGAAAAGGTTGAACCAGCATTAAAACAGGGGAAATTGGTTTTATGCGACCGTTTTATCGATTCATCCCTTGCATACCAAGGACATGCCCGTGGACTTGGTATTGAGGAAGTTTTATCAATTAATGAATTTGCCATTGGTAAACAAATGCCGGACTTAACAATCTTGTTTGATTTAGAACCTGAAGTGGGACTTGCCCGCATTCATGCACACAGTGATCGAGAAGTGAATAGACTAGATGTTGAAAGTCTTGCTTTCCACAAAAAAGTTAGACAAGGTTATCGTGAAGTTGTAAAAAGGTACCCAAATCGTATAGTTGTTGTAAATGCAGACCAATCAATTGAGCAAGTTATTGATGAAGTATGGAAGATATTAAAAGAGGTAGTAACTAAAAGTAAATGAAGTGTACTACTGTAATATGATATAATAGATACACCACTTCAACTTTTACTCTATTAGGAAAATTCACTAGTAGATTAAAGGGGATCTCTAACTTATATTTAATTTTTATTATAAGTTCACATATAAATATGCTTTAAAAATCGTGATAACCGTTAGAGACGGAACTGAATAAGGGGAGTGATTGCGAATGAAGTTAGTTGTAGCAGTTGTTCAAGATCAGGATAGTAACCGTTTAGCCAGTGCATTAACGAAAAATAACTTTCGTGCAACAAAGTTAGCGAGTACAGGTGGTTTCTTACGTTCAGGAAATACAACGTTCTTAATTGGGGTCGAGGACAAATCAGTACCACAATTGTTAGACTTAATTAGGGATAATTGTCGTTCACGTGAACAATTAGTATCCCCCGTTTCACCATTGGGTGGCAACGCAGATTCTTACATTCCGTATCCCATAGAAGTTGAAGTAGGAGGAGCTACAGTATTTGTATTACCAATTGAACAGTTCCACCATTTCTAACCCTATGCTTATTAAGGGGAGGCCCCATACAGATATGGGAATTTGCAGAAAAGTTATTCTGTAATCTCTATTCACAATCTGGGCCAAATACGTAAAAGCGTATTTGTTTGGAGGCGACAGCTAGTTGAAAATAAATCAGGATTTACGTGTAGGTTTGAAAACAAACCATAATGAAATAAAGCAAGTAAATCAATTGGGTAACCGTTTTGGAGAAATGGTTGTTAAACAAGGTTCCAAAATGCAAACCGAACAATTGACAAGGCTTTTAGGTGATATTTCTTCAGCTGGAGACCGAGTTGCGAGATCTCGTAATTTAAGAGAACTTGCGAGGTTTAAAATGCTCGTAAAGCGATTCTTACAAGAAGCTGTCAATTATGGCCTCGAAATGAAACAATCCCATACGTGGAATCGGTTTGGCGAATGTCGCCGTTTGAAAATTGTTGAAACAATTGATGAGCGGTTAGTTGAACTTGCGGAAGACCTTTTAAATGAAGAAAAGGCAACAATCGATTTACTTGATAAGATAGGTGAAATTAAAGGATTGTTAGTGAATTTATATACGTAAAACGTAAACCCGTGTCTGCAGGCGTGTGTTAGACACGGGATTTTTTCAAATAGACAACAACAGATTTTTTGCACTACAATTTTCGAAAAAGGTGAATAGAGTGGAAGGAAAAGTAGATGAGTTAAAGGCACTTCAACCTATAGTAATGAAGCAACTACAGACGATATTTGATAAAAATAGAACTGGTCATGCTTACATATTTGACGGTGATAAGGGAACAGGAAAACAAGAAGTTGCAAAATTCTTCGTAAAACTCCTTTTATGTGAAAATCCGTCGAAAAATGTTCCATGTGAAACATGTAGGAATTGCAAACGTGTCGAATCAGGTAATCATCCTAATATAAAGGAGATTTTACCGGATGGTCAATTTATTAAAATTGATCAAGTACGTGATCTAATTTCAGCTATGACAAAAACAAGTATCGAAGAAGGTCGAAAGATATATATTCTTCACCATGCGGATCGACTTAATAATTCTGCGGCGAATACATTGCTAAAGTTTTTAGAAGAGCCTGATGGAGAGGTTACAGCTATTCTACTAACAGAACAATTTCAATCTATAATACCGACGATTCGTTCACGTTGCCAACATATAAAGTTTTCAAATATACCTAGAGCTATTTTGTTACAGCAATTACAACATCAGGGAGTTTCTTTATCAATGGCTTCAACAGTTAGTATGGTAACGAATAGCCTCGAAACTGCAATACAATTGGCAAATGACGAGCAGTTTGCACAAGCAAGAAAGACAGTGTTAAAATTAGTAGAGACAGTCAGAAAAAATATACACGAAGCGTTATTAGTAGTATATGAGGACTGGCTCCCTTCATTTAAAGAAAAGAGTGAAATCGAGCAGGCATTAGATTTATTGCTCTTTGCTTATCGTGATATTGTAGCTGTTAAGGCAAATTCACAAAGCACGTATACTTATCCAGATATGATTCAAAGTTGGAGAGAAGCGGCGTTACATACATCTTATGAAAGTTTGTCTAATCAATTACAAGCTATTTTACAAGCAAGGCAAAATTTACAACGGAATATGAATCGTACGCTTATGATGGAGCAGCTTATGCTGAAACTGCAGGAGGGATACACTTTTGTATAATGTGGTTGGAATCCGCTTTAAAAAAGCAGGTAAAATATATTATTTTGACCCCGGCAGCTTTCTATTAGAAATAGATCAATATGTAATAGTAGAAACAGCACGTGGGGTGGAATATGGGAAAGTCGTTGTTCCAATAAAGCAAGTAGGCGAAAAGGATGTTGTTTTACCTTTAAAGCAAGTACTTCGCCCAGCGGATGAACGAGACCGTATTCAAGTTGAGGAAAATATTAACGAGTCCCAAAGAGCATTTGATTTAGCGAATGTTAAAATTAGTGAACATAAATTAGAAATGAAACTTGTAGATGTAGAATATACATTTGATCGAAATAAAATTATCTTTTACTTCACTGCTGAAGGACGAGTTGATTTTCGCGAGTTAGTTAAAGATCTAGCATCTATTTTCCGTACGCGAATTGAGCTGCGTCAAATTGGTGTTCGAGATGAGGCAAAACTTCTTGGTGGTATTGGACCCTGTGGAAGAATGTTGTGTTGTTCTACATTTTTAGGAGACTTTGATCCGGTGTCAATTAAAATGGCGAAGGATCAAAACTTATCGTTAAACCCAACAAAAATTTCAGGGCTTTGTGGTAGACTAATGTGCTGCCTAAAGTTTGAAAACGATGATTATGAGATAGCCAAAGAAGGCATGCCAGATATAGGCGAAACGACAATGACACCCGACGGAGTTGGAAAAGTAGTCGGTATTAACGTTCTAGAACGTTTAATTCAGGTATTTCTTGAGGAGCAAGAAAGAACCGTTGAGTATACACTTGATGATATACTAGAGTGTGAAAAGAATTTAATATAGATAAAACTAATGAGGTGGCTTGTGTGAAGGACCGTAATTTTTTAGAAACAGTTATGGAATTCGAACAACAGCTCGAATCGCTACAGCAACAATTTAGCGACTTAAAAAAATTTGTTGCACATATGGTGGAAGAACATCAAACACTTCAGACGGAAAACCTTCACCTACGTAGACGTTTAGAAGAGCTTTTATCTAATGATGATTCAACTTCAAAAGAAAACAAAAACAGTAAAAAAGGTTCATTAGATATAGGAGAAGGCTATGACAACTTAGCTCGCCTTTATCAAGAAGGTTTCCATGTATGTCATGTACATTTTGGATCATTACGTAAAGGTGAAGATTGTTTATTTTGTCTATCATTCTTAAATAAGCAAAATGTATAGCTTTGTTTATTAGGGTGGAAACTTAATTCAGTCACTAAACCAGGCATACTCCGGTTCAGTTTAATTTTGGGAAATGCTAGTATGGCATCATTAAAGGACCGAGTATGTTTTCTCAAATATGTATTAAAAATCCACCGATGTGAATTTAACTTTAAAGGCTGATACCACAGTGTTGTGGTTTTCAGTCTTTTATTTTGTAAAACTGTCTGTGAGTGTAATTTACTCAGGTAGAACTTGTTTGGTCCTTTTATGAAAAGGAATGGGTTGAAAATAAAGTAATTTGTTGAGGCTTGAGAAGCGTGCACCGCACCTTCGCGCGATAGGAGTGATATTCGTTGAATCAATGGTTAAAAGAAGATGAGCGCCTTGATTACTTATTAGCAGAAAATTTGAGAATTATCCAAAGTCCATCTGTTTTTTCTTTTTCTTTAGATGCTGTTTTATTATCTAAATTTGTGAGCGTACCAATTCATAGAGGAAAAATTGTTGATTTATGTTCCGGGAATGGAGTCATTCCTTTATTCTTAAGTGCACGTACAAAAGCAGAAATTATAGGTGTTGAGATTCAGGAACGCCTTTTTGATATGGCAGAAAGAAGTATTCGCTATAATGAACTTGAACACCAAATTGGTATGGTTCACGGTGACGTAAAGGATGCACCTATTCACCTTGGAATTGAAAAATTTGACGTTGTAACCTGTAACCCCCCTTACTTTTTAGCTCATGAGATGAGTGATAAAAATTTAAGTGAGCATTATGCTATTGCGAGACATGAAATTCGTTTAACATTAGAAGAAGCAATATATTCTACAAGTAGATTATTAAAACAAGGTGGAAAAGCCGCATTCGTTCATCGGCCTGGGAGATTGCTTGATATCATAACTTTAATGAGAGCAAATCGTCTTGAACCAAAACGGATTCAGTTCGTGTACCCTAAATTTGGGAAAGATGCAAATACTCTTTTAATAGAAGCAATTAAAGATGGGAAGCCAGATTTAAAAGTATTGCCTCCTTTATATGTTTATGGTGAAGATAATCAATATACAGATGAAGTGAGTGAAATACTATATGGAAAAGAAGGATAAGCATATTTTTTATGTTCTAGAATGTGCAGATTCCTCTTTATATGCAGGTTATACAAATAACTTGGAAAAACGGGTCGAAGCACATAATGCCGGAAAGGGTGCAAAATATACAAGAGCTCACAGACCAGTAGAATGTGTTTATTATGAAATGTTCGATACAAAACAAGAAGCAATGAGAGCTGAGTATGCATTTAAGCAATTGAAACGCAAAGAAAAATTGATTTATATTAGGGGCGAAATTACATGAAGTCACAAAAGAGCAGCCTACACGAGCAGGGAAGTTGTCTTTATCTAGTAGCAACGCCAATTGGCAATTTAGAGGATATGACTGTTCGTGCACTACGCATTTTAAAAGAGGTAGATGTTATTGCGGCGGAAGATACGCGTAATACAAAAAGGCTTTGTAATTATTTTGAAATCGAAACGCCATTAGTTAGTTACCATGAGCACAATTTAGAGCAAGGTGGAGAGAAATTATTACAATATTTACGTGAGGGAAAGTCAGTAGCTTTAGTGAGTGATGCAGGACTACCATGTATTTCAGATCCCGGTGCTGATATTGTGGTCAAAGCTTTAGAAGAAGATTTCGCTGTTGTACCTGTACCAGGTGCTAATGCAGCATTAACAGCATTAATTGCATCCGGTATTACACCTCAACCATTTTATTTCTTTGGTTTCTTAAACCGACATAAAAAGGAACGCAGAGAACAACTTGAAAAACTATCCAGAAGAGAAGAAACAATAATCTTTTACGAAGCACCCCATCGCCTAAAGGAAACACTAAAGGACTTAGAACTTATATTGGGGAATCGAAATATCGTATTAGCTAGAGAACTAACGAAAAAGTTTGAGGAGTTTTTACGCGGTACTATACAGGAAGCCATTAATTGGTCTAGTGAAAACGAGATTCGAGGGGAATTCTGTATTGTTTTAGAAGGAAATCTAGAAGGTGATATAGAAGAAGAACCTTCCTATTGGGTGGATTTTTCAGTAGTAGAACATATAAACCATTTAATAGAAGAAAAAGATCTCAATTCTAAAGATGCGATCAAGCAGGTTGCAAAAGAGCGTGGATTAAAAAAACGTGATGTTTATCAAGAATATCATCAATAATTGTCTAAAAATCAAATAAAAAAGCGATGCTATAAAAAGGGCAATTTACATAGCGTCGCTTTTTCTCATTCCCTATCTTTTTAGGTGTTGTTGGATTTCTTTCACTAACATGTCTGCACCTTCTGGGCTTAATATTAATTTCCCACCAGCTAATTTAAAGTTTTGATCTGATACTTCGCCAGTTACAGCACAAGTCATGTTTGGCATATATTTTTTAAGAATGATTCGGTCATCATCAACGTAAATCTCTAATGCATCTTTTTCGGCAATACCTAAAGTACGACGAAGTTCAATAGGAATAACAACTCGTCCCAATTCATCGACTTTACGAACGATACCTGTTGATTTCATGAATGTTTCCTCCTGTATATTGTGTATTTATATTTTTAAATTCGCCAAAATTCGACATTTATTGCTTGTCTGATTAAGATAATACCAACTAATGCCATAAACGTCAATAATTTAGCATTAATATTATTTGTATAATCGCATATCTATAGGGTGAAAAGTTACCATATTTCCTATGGAAATAAAGATTCTTATTATAAAACATAAAAATTGTGTAAAAAGTTTCAACAAATTTACACTTTTTCCTAATAACAATTTTCGACAAATATCTTTCATAATATTCTATCGTTGAAAGGATTTTATTACTCCGATAGAATAAGTATAATAAGTAATAAATTGGAGGCAGTTTCTGTGAACGAAAAGAAGACATTTTATATTACAACACCTATCTATTATCCAAGTGGGAAATTTCACATTGGGACCGCTTATACAACAGTTGCATCAGATACGATGGCGCGCTATAAAAGACTACGCGGATATGATGTTCGGTTCCTTACAGGAATGGACGAACATGGTCAAAAGATCCAAGAGAAAGCAGCGGAAGTCGACAAACATCCACAAGATTATGTAAATGAAATTGCAGAAGCTGCTAAAAAGCTTTGGGCTTTAATGGACATCTCTTACGATGACTTTATTCAAACTACCCAAGAGCGTCATACAAAAAGTGTAGAGAAAATATTCCAAAAGTTTCTTGATAATGGTGATATTTATAAAGGTGAATATGAAGGATGGTATTGTACACCTTGTGAATCCTTCTATACAGAGACACAATTAGACAACGGTAACTGCCCAGACTGCGGTCGCCCAGTTCATAAAGTAAAAGAAGAATCTTACTTCTTTAATATGAAGAAATATGCAGATCGCTTATTAGCATATTACGAAGAGAATATAGAATTCATTGAACCTGAATCACGTAAAAACGAAATGATTAATAACTTTATTAAACCAGGATTGGAAGACCTGTCAGTTTCAAGAACTTCATTTGACTGGGGAATTAAAGTCCCAGGTGATCCAAGACATGTTATCTACGTATGGGTGGATGCATTGACTAACTATATCACGGCTTTAGGGTATGGGTCAGAAAATGGGGAATTATTCAATAAATACTGGCCAGCTGATGTACATGTTGTAGGGAAAGATATTGTTCGTTTCCATACAATTTATTGGCCAATCTTTTTAATGGCACTAGATTTACCTCTTCCGAAAAAGGTCTTTGCACATGGCTTTATCATGATGAAAGATGGGAAAATGTCGAAATCAAAAGGAAATGTTGTCTATCCAGAAATGTTAATTGAACGTTATGGATTGGACGCTACTCGTTACTTCTTACTTCGTGAGTTACCATTTGGTTCTGACGGTGTATTTTCACCGGAGTCGTTTGTTGAACGTACAAATTTCGACTTAGCTAATGATTTAGGTAACTTATTAAATAGAACTGTTTCTATGATGAATAAATATTTCAACGGCGTTATTCCAACAGGGAACTTACAGGAAACGGAATTTGACAATGCCCTAAAAGAACATGCAAAACAAACGCGTATTAAATATGAAGAAAGTATGGAAAAAATGCAGTTTAGTGTCGTACTTTCAGATATTTGGTCATTAGTTTCACGAACTAATAAATATATTGACGAAACACAACCTTGGGTACTTGCAAAGAATGAGGAAAATAAATCTAAATTAAGCTCTGTGATGGCAAATTTGGCAGAAAGTCTCCGCCATATTGCAGTACTATTACAGCCGTTTATGACCTCAACTCCTAATCAAATAATTGAACAATTGGGTTTAGATGTAAAATATTTAGAATGGGTAACAATTGAAACATTTGGTAATATTATTCCGGAAAATACAAAAGTGGTAGAAAAAGGGATACCAATTTTCCCTCGTTTAGATACTGAAATTGAGGTTGATTACATCCGTGAACAAATGAGAAGTTCCGTAAAAACTTCAACAACAGAAGAAGAAACAAAAGCAGTTGAAAAGCCACAAGCACCAGAAATTTCAATTGATGACTTTACTAAAATAGACTTACGAGTAGGTACTGTAACAGCATGTGAACCAGTACCAAAAGCAGATAAATTATTGAAATTACAAGTAGACTTAGGTTATGAGCAACGCCAAGTGGTTTCTGGAATTGCACAGCATTATAAACCAGAGGAACTCGTTGGCCAAAAGGTGATTGTAGTTGCAAACTTAAAACCAGTAAAACTTCGTGGTGAATTATCACAAGGAATGATTTTAGCAGGATCAAATGATGGTATTTTAACACTTGCAACAGTTGATCCAAAGTTGGAAAATGGGGCAAAAGTAAAATAATTTTATTAGCGTTTAGCCTGTTGGACTTTTAAAGTTCAGCAGGCTTTTAAATGTTTAATTTGAAATTATTTTGGTATAGAATAAATACCCATTTTATTAGGTATTATTTACCTAATGTACAGATGTTGCATGCAAAAGTTGAAACAACAAGATGATTTCTGTAATCTTTTTGTAATATGAATGTGAAAATAGTAATGATTTTATCCAATAGAATGAAAGTAGGCGAATGATTAATGTTTATTGATACACATGTTCACCTTAATGCTGATCAGTATGATGAAGACTTACAACAAGTTATTGATCGAGCATTAGAAGCAAAAGTTGAAAAGATGGTTGTTGTAGGCTTTGACCGAAAGACCATTGAAAGAGCTATGAAGTTAGCAGATGAATACGAATTTATATATGCAGTTATTGGTTGGCACCCTGTAGATGCAATCGATTGTAAGGATGAGGATTTACAATGGATTGAGGAACTTGCAAGTCACCCAAAAGTAGTAGCAATCGGAGAAACAGGTTTAGATTATTACTGGGATAAGTCACCGAAAGATGTGCAACAAGCTTTGTTCAGAAAACAGATTCACTTAGCACAAAAATTGAACTTACCAATTGTCATTCATAATCGTGATGCAACAGGAGATGTTGTACAAATCCTTCGTGAAGAGAATGCAGCTTCCGTTGGTGGAGTAATGCATTGCTTTAGTGGAAGTGTAGAAACCGCTAAGGAATGTATAAACATGAACTTTATGATCAGTTTAGGTGGTCCTGTTACGTTTAAGAATGCAAGAATGCCTAAGGAAGTGGCAAAGGAGATTTCACTCGAGTACTTAATGATTGAAACCGATGCTCCTTACTTAGCACCACATCCGTTTCGTGGTAAGAGAAATGAGCCATCTTATGTACCTTTAGTTGCAGAAGAAATTGCACGTCAAAAAGGGCTAACAACAGAGGAAGTGGCACATGCAACAACCCTTAATGCAACCAAGTTTTTTAAATTGGATGTATAAAATGTCTAAGCGCCTCTAGTACCGCGTTTTGGGCAGGGTTAGCATGATGAATCATTTTCGAGAAAATCTATTAAGGTTGACAGCTAGAAAATGAACCCGTATAATCCAACGAGTATTAAGGAGGCGTTTTTTCATGTCAAAAATAACCATGAAAAACTTGTTCTCAGGATCATTGAGGAGCAGGCAAACAGCTGTAAAAATTATTTCTGTAGTCTTGTTTGTTTCAATTTTTGCATTTGTTTTCTACCAGGGAACGAAAACATCCGTTGTTGTTAATGCAGACGGAAAAGAGCAACAAATATCAACACACGCAAAAACTGTTGGTGATCTCCTTGAAGATAAGGGGATTATCGTTACAAAGTATGATAAAGTTACACCCTCACTGAACACAGAAATCGTCGATGGATTGACGATCGACTGGGAACAGGCAAAAGATATAACCATTTTAGTTGACGGTAAAGAGTCAAATATTTGGACAACTGAGAGCAAAGTAAAGGACATTTTGGAAGAAGCTAAAATCGATGTAACAGAGCACGATCAAGTATCGCACGCTTTAGATGCAGAAGTTAAAAGCACGGATAAAATTGAAGTTCAGAAGGCATTTCAGTTAACACTTGTCGATGGTAATGCAAAGAAACAAGTATGGTCCACTTCGACTACGGTCGCTAACTTTTTAAAACAACAGGGGATTCAATTGAATGAGTTTGATCGTGTTGAAAATAAAAGTGATACACTTATAAAGCCAAACGATCAAATTAAAGTCGTTCGCGTAGAAAAAGTTACCGATGTAGTGGAAGAGCCGGTTGATTTCGCTGTAGAAACGAGATCAGACTCATCGTTACTAAAAGGGAAAGAAAAAGTGGTTTCAGAAGGGGAGAAAGGTACAGTGTCTCGTACGTATGAAATCATTAAGAAAAATGGTAAAGTCGTAGATAAAGTTTTAAAGTCTGAAGAAGTAGTTAAAGAACCAAAAACAAAAGTTGTAGCAGTAGGCTCAAAGGTTGTAACAGCTGCAGTTTCCCGTGGTAGTCAATCGACTTCAGAAGGAAAAGAGTTTTATGTTACTGCGACAGCCTATACACCATATTGTGAAGGGTGTAGTGGAACGTCTGCATCAGGTATTGACTTACGTGGAAGTTCTAACTTAAAAGTAATCGCTGTTGACCCTAACCTAATTCCATTAGGAACAAAAGTATGGGTTGAAGGCTACGGTAATGCTATTGCCGGTGACACTGGCGGTGCTATTAAGGGAAATAAAATTGACGTATTAGTACAATCGAAAAGTCAGGCGAAAAATTGGGGACGAAAAAAAGTCCGTATTCGAATTTTAGATTAAAAAAAATATTGAATTCCAAAATGTTTAAGTGGGGCCTTTAATAAGCCCCACTTTTTTTGTTCTTTAGAAGGGAAATGCCTATTGACTTGTTTGCGTGCTGAGTGAGATCTGTGATACTCACGCGTGTTGCATTTTCGAAGGCGTGAGTGCGAACGAGCCACTTCTGCTTTTCTTTTGTTTTAAGGTTAGTTAAAATGGTCAAAGATAGTTTTAGAAGAGAGGTACTATTGTTGAAAATAAAAGAAATTATCGTTGTGGAAGGTAAGGACGATACAACAGCGATTAAAAGAGCTATAGGTGCAGACACAATTGAAACAAATGGCTCAGCTATTTCGGAAGAAACATTGAAGCGCATTGCACATGCTCAAGAAAAGAGAGGAGTTATCGTTTTTACTGATCCCGACTATCCCGGAAGACGCATTCGTGCGATCATTGAAGAACGTATTCCTAGTGTAAAACATGCATTTCTCTCAAAAGAAAAAACCATTGCTAAAAATGGAAAAGGTCTTGGAATCGAACATGCGAGTGATGAAGACATTAGAGAGGCATTAAAAAATGTTTATACGCCTAACATAAATAATAACTTCGAAGAACTTATTACACTGGATGACCTCATGCAGGCTAAACTAATCGGACATCCACAGTCAAAACAACGCCGTTCTCGATTGGGTGAATTGTTAAATATCGGAATGACAAACGGTAAACAATTGCATAAACGGCTAGTGATGTTCCAAATTACAGTCGAACAATTTGGACAGGCAATAGCGCAATTAGATCAGGAGGACCAAAATGTATAAAGATATCGCGACACCATTACGTACAAAAGAAATTCTAAATAAGTATGGCTTTTCTTTTAAAAAGAGCTTAGGTCAAAACTTTTTAATTGACCCTAATATATTAAGAAATATCGTAAGTCATGCAAATTTAACTAAAAACAGTGGTGCTATAGAAATTGGACCTGGTATTGGTGCGCTAACAGAACATCTAGCCCGGGAGGCAAAAAAAGTTGTTGCATTTGAAATTGACCAACGATTATTACCGGTACTTGAAGACACGTTAAGCCCATACAACAATGTGAAAGTCGTTCATTCAGATATATTAAAAGCAGATGTTCCAGCTGTCATTGCTGAAGAAATGCAGGGAATTGAAGATATTATGGTCGTTGCTAATCTACCGTATTATGTTACAACGCCAATCTTAATGAAATTATTAAACGACCGATTACCAATTCGTGGTTTTGTTGTGATGATGCAAAAAGAAGTTGCAGATCGGATTACTGCAAAACCTGGAACAAAAGAATATGGGTCGCTATCTATCGCTATTCAATATTATGTAAGTGCAGAAGTTGCTATGGTTGTTCCGAAGACTGTATTTATGCCTCAACCCAATGTTGATTCGGCTGTTATCCGCTTAATAAAGCATGAAGAGCCACCAGTTAAGGTAATTGATGAGGACTTTTTATTTGAGGTAACGCGTGCTTCCTTTGCTCAGCGTCGTAAAACTATTTTAAATAACTTACAATCTGGTCTTCCATCAGGGAAAGAAAATAAACATTTAATAATTCAGGCATTGGAAGAAAATGGTATAGAACCGACGAGACGTGGTGAAACATTGTCAATTCAGGAGTTTGGAAAATTAGCAGACTCATTATACTCGTTTTTTTCTAAACGTCAATAATTTTAAAAAAACTTTTAATTAAATAAAAAAATGGGTATAATTCTATGCAATTTGAGTTGACAAGTTTAATTGTCTGCTGATAAAATATTTATTTTGTTTGACAAATTAAAACGCCTAGGCTATACTGGTTTATAGTGAGGTGTATGCAAAAATGCCAAAAACGTTAGCTGACATCAAAAAATCGTTAGATGGTCACTTAGGTAAACGTTTGTTATTAAAAGCAAACGGAGGTCGCAAGAAAACTGTCGAGTGTGCTGGTGTACTTAGTGAAACTTATCACGCAGTCTTTGTTGTAGAGCTTGATCAAGAAGATAACGCCTGTAAACGTGTGTCGTATAGTTACACAGATATTTTAACTGAAGCTGTAGAGATTACATTTTTAGATGATGCACAAATTGCCATCGCTAAATAAGATCTAGTACTCATTTTTATATTTTGAAAAACACTCATTTTTATGAGTGTTTTTTTATTTCTTGTACATACTACGTTTGTCAACCTACTTGTTTTAAAGGAGGAAAACTGCATGGCCAGAAGAAGAGGTATCATGTCGAATCGTCTAAAAGAAGAGATTGCCAAGGAACTCGGATTTTATGATGTAGTCGAACGTGAAGGCTGGGGTGGAATAAAGTCACGTGATGCAGGGAACCTGGTAAAGCGAGCGATTGAAATGGCCCAAGAAGGTCTAGCACAACAGCAAGCAAACCAAAACAATCAAAATAAGTAAAGTTGACAAGTTAAGCCAATAGTACTCACTAAAAGGGGTGCTATTGGCTTTTTATTCAATTTTGTCTAGTTGAGGTCAGATTAATAGAATGTTAGATTAAAGCAATGATACTCGGGCGAGGAAATGCTATTGGCTCCACTTTTCTTTTTACATTATGGTAAAATTAATGAACAGTTAGAAAGTCCTTTTTCCATATTTGGATGATGACCGTTTTTAGGAGGATACGAAATGCTTTATGTAAAAGCACCTGCAAAAATAAATTTAACATTAGATGTGCTATATAAACGACCAGACCAATACCACGAAGTTGAAATGATTATGACAACAGTTGATTTAGCGGATCGAATAGGACTTGATTCGAGAAAAGATGGACAAATCTTAATTAGTTCTTCAAGCGGCTTTATACCTAACGACAGTCGTAATCTTGCCTACCAAGCAGCTCAATTATTAAAAGATACATATGGCATACAGGAAGGTGTTTTAATTACCATCGATAAACAGATTCCGATTGCTGCAGGCTTAGCAGGAGGTAGCAGTGATGCAGCTGCCACATTACGAGGGTTAAATAAACTTTGGAATTTAAATTTATCATTGGATACATTAGCTGAACTTGGTGCAAAAATTGGATCTGACGTTTCATTTTGTGTATATGGGGGTACTGCTTTAGCAACAGGACGAGGTGAAAAAATTCAGGAACTTCCTGCACCGCCTACTTGCTGGGTAGTTTTAGCGAAACCTAAAATTGGTGTCTCTACCGCACAAGTTTACGGAGCACTCCGACTCGACGAGGTAAAACATCCAAATACAAAACAAATGATCGAAGCAATTGAAACGGAAAATTATGATTTAATGTGTGATTCAGTAGGGAATGTGTTAGAGACTGTAACTTTTAACTTACATCCTGAAGTAGTGATGATTAAAGAACAAATGAAACGCTTTGGAGCAGATGCTGTGTTAATGAGTGGTAGTGGGCCAACTGTGTTTGGATTAGTAGATAGTGAGTCTCGACTTAGCAGAATTTATAATGGTTTAAGAGGATTTTGTGAAGAAGTTTTTGCGATACGTATGTTAGGGGAAAGAAATTCACTTGATTAAATACGTACATTTATGTTACTTTTTCTATAAAATATTCGTGTTTATCTTTATTCAGCAAATCCTTAATTTTTTTGTACCGAAAGCTGGCGACGGGTTTGAAGATTCCCTCTTTAGGTGGGGAAGAATTCAGTGTCGACTGAATGAAGATAAGCCCCGGCGGATGTCACAAGTTATCGGCGGAGTCTTATGATGTTAGCCAAAGAACGTCGCATTCCTGCAATGGCTATTAACAACATCTTGCTCCTACATAGCTTAGCGAGCTCGTTGAAAAACAATCTTGTTGACCTAAGCACAAAGTTAAATTACGGACTCAGGTTCGCCGAGGCATAATTGATTATTATATATATTGATTAGGAGAGTGTCGCATGAAATGGAAGCGAAGTGAACGCCTTGTCGATATGACTTATTACTTACTTGAGCATCCACATCAACTGATTCCACTTACTTATTTTTCAGACTTATACAATTCCGCCAAGTCTTCAATTAGTGAGGATTTGACAATTGTAAAGGACACATTTGAAGAAAAAGGGATTGGGCTATTGGTGACAGTTCCAGGGGCTGCTGGAGGAGTTAAATATATTCCGAAAATGTCTGATGAGGAAGTACGAGAGATTATTCAGACGCTAATTTCAGAATTAAGTCAATCGGATCGATTATTACCTGGTGGTTATTTGTTTATGACGGATTTACTTGGAAACCCGGAATTAATAAACCGAGTCGGAAAAGTTTTTGCAAGTGTATATGCCGACCAACATATTGATGTCATTATGACTGTAGCAACGAAGGGGATTTCCATTGCCCATTCCATCGCTAGACATTTAAACGTACCAGTAGTTGTAGTTCGCCGGGATAGTAAAGTGACAGAAGGGTCAACAGTAAGCATTAATTATGTTTCTGGGTCTTCTCGACGTATCCAGACAATGGTATTATCAAAGCGTAGCATGAAAAGCGGTCAACGCGTTCTGATTACCGACGATTTCATGAAAGTCGGTGGTACAATGAATGGGATGAAAAACTTACTTGAAGAGTTTGATTGTGAACTAGCAGGAATCGCTGTTCTCGTAGAGGCAGAACATGCAGATGATACACTTGTTGATGATTACTATTCTTTAGTAAAGCTTCATGCAGTTAATGAAAAGGATCGAACAATAGCTTTAAGTGAAGGAAATTATTTTTCAAAGGGGAGAAATTAAATGAAAACAATTTCAACAACAAAAGCACCAGCTGCAATCGGGCCATATGCACAAGCAATCGTGGCGAATGGTTTCTTAATTAGTTCTGGGCAAATTCCATTAACAGCAGAAGGTGAATTAGTTGAAGGTGATATCGTAGCCCAGACTAACCAGGTATTCGAAAATATTAAAGCTGTATTAGCGGAAGCTGGATTATCATTAAACAATGTAATCAAAACAACAGTATTTTTAAAGGACATGAATGATTTTGCAGCTATGAATGAAGCTTATGCAACAAATTTTGGCGATCATAAACCATCCCGCTCTGCAGTAGAGGTTGCTAGATTACCAAAAGACGTTAAAGTAGAAATAGAAGTTATAGCCGTCTTTGAATAGAATAATATTTACAGGAATCTGATGAACTTTGATAGAGTTCATCAGATTTTTTTATACTAAACTATTAAGTTTTTAAAAAAATATAATTATTTTGAAAATTTTTATAAAACTAGAAGGAAATTTAAAATTTTTGTAGAATCTTAATATTTCAAAGGCATCATAGAGGAGAGGAGTGAGTAGAATGGAGGTTACTGACGTAAGATTACGTCGTGTGCAAACTGATGGTCGCATGCGTGCGATTGCTTCAATCACGCTTGACGATGAGTTTGTTGTACATGATATTCGCGTGATAGATGGAAATACTGGTTTATTCGTAGCAATGCCAAGTAAACGAACACCAGATGGAGAATTCCGCGATATCGCACATCCAATTAATTCTGGAACACGTAACAAAATTCAAGAAGTAGTTTTAGCTGCTTATCACGCAACAAGTGATGAAGAAGTACCACAATTAGAAGAAGCAAATGCATAATTTCAACGAATGAGAGCCACTCCTATATGAGAAGGCTCTTTTTTGTTGTTATTATCATAAATTATTAACTTCATTAAATAAAAAGCTATAAAGGGTAGAGATGAGTACAAATGGCCTCACACATTATCAGTGGGGATCCAAGGTTAGATTGACCATCGATATGCACGGCTTAAATTCTCCGACAAGTCGTAAAATTTATATTGTCGTCTCGACCTTCGTGTTGGAACTAGCAGAATTCAAAATCCGGAAGCAATGAAGCTAACACGTAATTGATAAATTAGATATTGTCACTCGATTGTCAAGCTAAGTCACCTTGAAATTTGAGTGAATTTACTATATAGTCTTAAGAGAAAATGACCAAAATTGGAGGACTTACAATGACTAACGTTTTTGCGGTAATACTTGCAGCAGGTCAAGGAACTCGCATGAAGTCCAAATTATATAAAGTGCTTCATCCTGTTTGTGGAAAGCCAATGGTAGAACATGTAGTCGATCACATCCAATCATTAGATGTGGAGAGGATTGTTACAATTGTTGGCCATGGAGCAGAAAAAGTAAAAGAACAACTTGGTGATAAGAGTGAATACGTATTACAAGCAGAACAATTAGGAACTGCCCATGCTGTTATGCAAGCAGAATCTAATTTATCTTCACTTGAAGGTACAACATTAGTTGTTTGTGGCGATACACCATTAATTCGTCCCGAAACAATGAAAGCGCTTCTTGAGCATCATGTTGCCCAAAAAGCAAAGGCTACAATCTTAACAGCTGTTGCGGAAAATCCAACTGGTTACGGTCGCATAATTCGTAATGCGGAAGGTCAAGTGGCACAAATTGTTGAGCAAAAAGATGCTTCACCTGAACAACAATTAGTTAAAGAAATTAATACGGGAACTTATTGCTTTGATAATAAAGCATTATTTGATGCGTTAAAGCTCGTAAATAATGAAAATGCACAAGGTGAATACTACTTACCAGATGTAATTGAAATCTTACAAAAACAAGGCGAAATTGTTTCTGCCTTTGCTTGTGAAAGTTTTGATGAAACATTAGGTGTTAATGATCGAGTAGCTTTATCACAAGCCGAACAAATTATGCGTGCACGTATTAATGAAAAACATATGCGAAACGGTGTAACGATTATCAACCCTGAAACAACACATATTGGTGCTGAGGTAAATATTGGACCTGACACAATTATTAAACCCGGTGTTATAATTGAGGGGAAAACAATGATCGGTGAAGATTGTATCATTGGTCCTAATAGTCAAATTACTAATAGCCAAATTGGAGACCGTACGTCTATTCTTAACTCTGTTGTTACGAATAGTATTGTTGGTGAAGATACGGCAGTTGGTCCGTTTGCACACTTGCGCCCTGATTCACAGCTTGGAAACCATGTGAAAATTGGTAACTTTGTTGAAGTGAAGAAAAGTACTTTAGGTAATGAAACAAAGGTATCTCATTTAAGCTATATTGGAGATGCTGAAGTAGGAAATAATGTTAATGTTGGCTGTGGTTCCATCACAGTTAACTATGATGGTAAAAATAAATATAAAACAGTAATTGAAGATAATGTTTTTGTAGGTTGCAATTCTAACCTAGTTGCACCTGTGACACTAGGTGAAGGCTCATTTATCGCTGCTGGTTCTACGATTACTAAAGAGGTACCAGAAAGTGCGTTAGCCATTGCCCGTGCACGACAAGAGAATAAACTAGAATACGTAAAGAAATTAAATTCAAAATAAATTTTTTTAAAATTTTTAGGAGGCCATCATGCCGTATCAATATGCAGATTCAAAATTAAAAATCTTTTCACTTAATTCAAACTATCCATTAGCACATGAAATCGCAGAATTAATGGGCGTAGAACTTGGTAAATCGTCTGTTAAACACTTCAGTGATGGGGAAGTTCAAATTAGCATTGAAGAAAGTATCCGTGGGTGTGATGTGTTCGTAGTGCAATCAACTTCAGCTCCAGTTAATGAACATTTAATGGAACTATTAATAATGGTTGACGCTTTAAAACGTGCATCAGCGCGTACAATTAACGTTGTTATTCCTTATTATGGTTATGCCCGACAAGATCGTAAAGCAAAAGCTCGTGAACCAATTACTGCTAAATTAGTTGCAAACCTTTTAGAAACTGCTGGAGCAAATCGTGTTATCGTATTAGATTTACATGCTCCACAAATTCAAGGTTTCTTTGATATATTAATTGACCACCTTGTGGCTGTTCCAATTCTTTCTGATTACTTTAAAACAAAAGATATTAATCCTGAAGATATTTGTATTGTATCACCTGACCATGGTGGTGTGACACGTGCTCGTAAAATGGCAGAGCGTCTTAAAGCACCGATTGCTATTATCGATAAGCGCCGTCCAAAGCCCAATGTTGCCGAAGTAATGAACATCGTGGGTAATGTTGAAGGCAAAGTATGTATCTTAATAGATGATATCATTGATACTGCTGGAACAATTACAATTGGAGCTAACGCTTTAATGGAGTCAGGTGCTAAAGAAGTTTACGCTTGCTGTTCACACCCAGTATTATCTGGACCTGCAATTGAACGTATTGAAAACTCTGCTATTAAAGAATTAATAGTTACTAATACAATTCAATTAAGTGAAGAGAAAAGATCTCCAAAAATTAAACAATTATCTGTTGCACCATTAATGGCAGAAGCTATTTCTCGCGTATACGAAAACAAATCCGTAAGTACATTATTTGATTAATATGACCTTCAAGCCTGGTAGCTGTCAATTGACAGCTACTAGGCTTTTTATTGATTGTATAAACTTTCGAAGTGTTAACAGTTTCAATGCGGAAAGTGTAACGACAGCGCAAAAAGTGACCTTTAGTCAGTCCTTCCTGTTGTTGTCGGAGCTAAACGGGCGTTCTTCGCTTTTCTTATGTTTAATCTTCCAAAAATCGAGACATACTTAAATTGATATTATTTTCTGGAAGGATTTGATAAGAAATGGATATAGTTTTACAAGCTGCAACAAGGGCAAAAGGTAAAGGACCAACAATTAATCAACTTAGAAAACAAGAAAAATTACCTGGAGTAATCTATGGGTATAATATACAATCAACACCAATTGTAATGGACTATAAAGAAACTGCAAAAGCAGTTCAAAAGCTTGGCCGTACAAGTGTGTTTAAAATTAATATTGAAGGTAATCAAGTAAATGCCATTATAAACGAGGTACAACGTTGTGCTTTAAAAGGTCATGTGAAGCATATTGATTTTTTATCCATTAATATGGCCGAGGAAATTACTGTAGAAGTGCCAATTACAATTGTTGGGGAGTCTATTGGAGTAAAAGAAGGCGGCGTTCTAACACAGCCAATTCGTGAATTGACTATTAAAGTAAAACCGTCAAACATTCCAGAATCTATTGAAATTGATGTATCAGACATTGAAATTAATGGTTCGTTGTCAGTAGCTGATTTTCGTAGCAAAGTGAATTTTGAAGTGTTAAACCCAGATGAGGATACATTAGTCACAGTGACTCCTCCTGCAACGGCTAGTGACGATACAGCTGGACAAGGTGATGATGGGAACCAGGATATTAAAGCAACAGAGGCTCCTGAATCAGAAGCTTAAAAACGAACGTTTCTTAATTGCATGGGGTTAATTTCCCGTGCAATTTTTTTCTACGTTTAGGCATACTTTTTACGATGAGTACTTCGCCTAATAAAGTGGTGGATATTGACTAAATGATCACCTATGAGTTGAGTTACTTTAAGCATAACCTTTATAAATCTGTGTAATTAACAGCAAAAAAGTTTATTACAAATTTTACATATTAGTAAATCTTATTAATTTAAATGGTTTCGAATGCGATTGGAAAGTTGTATATGGTAAAATAATCTATGATTAGTTTAAAAGATAAGAAAGTGTGCATTTTGAAATTTGATCAGTGTCTAGCTACAGGCGCCATCAGCTCGAGGTCATAAGTCAATCGCTTTAGAAGGCAAAGAAGCGCCTTCTCTCAGCGCTTGCCTTATGCTTGTCACGGATAAGCGGGCGCCTTACGCTTTTCTTAAAAAGGATGAGGGAAAAAATGAAATTAATTATAGGTCTTGGAAACCCAGGCAAGCAATATGAATATACAAGACATAATATTGGCTTCGAATGTATTGATGCATTAGCCGAAAAGTGGAACGCGCCTTTAAGCCAAGCTAAATTTAATGGTATGTATGCAACAGTTCATCGACCAGAAGGAAAAGTGATGCTATTAAAGCCGCTAACATACATGAATTTATCAGGTGAATGTGTACGCCCAATAATGGATTATTTTGATATAGATCTAGAAGATATTATTGTCATTTATGATGATTTGGATTTAGAAACCGGAAAGTTACGTTTACGACAAAAAGGTAGTGCTGGTGGTCATAATGGAATTAAGTCATTAATTCAACATTTAGGCACGCAAGAATTTAATCGAATCCGCGTGGGCATTAATCGCCCACCTGCTGGTATGAAAGTAGCAGATTACGTTTTAGCGAAGTTTTCAAAAGAGGATGCACCTTTCATACAAGAAGCAATCGGAAAAACTGTTGCTGCTGTTGAAGAGTCACTTTCTAAAAAGTTTTTAGATGTGATGTCCTCCTTTAATGTCTCTCAGTAGATAAGAAAATTACCTCTCTGGTCTACTTTGACAAATATTATGACTTAGGTTGGAACCAATAATACTCGTTGTAAGACTAGTTTTTGGACTAATCATTGGCATATGATTTTGATTAGATGCATAAATAATAGAAGTTAAGTCTATACTTTGAGTACAGAAGCTAGTTTTGCTTACAGTACTTAAAGGAGGACATCTTCATGCCTGTTCGATATCGTTGTCGACACTGTGAAACGGAAATAGGTTCACTACCATTTGATGCAGATGAAACAATTCGTAAACTTCATCTATTTGAAGTAGGGGAAGTAGATGATTACATTGAAAAAAATGAGCATGGCGATACAACAGTGCATTGTATTTGCGAGCATTGTGAGGATTCGTTACGTCAATTTCCCGATTATTATGCACTTAAAAAGTGGCTACAATAATGGAAAGTGCTTTGGTACTCGTGGTTAACCCGAGTCCAAAGCTTTTTCCGCTTTAGTCTTTTTCACTTATACAGAGAATTTTTAAAGCAGAGGATTTTTGACAACAGCAATTATTAATGCGGACTTAAATAAATGGAATCACTTTCTATTCATATATAATTAATAAGAGTTTACAAAAGAAATAGAATACATAGAAGGTGGGAGGAGGTTTAAAAATGGAAGTGCTTCATCAATTATTCTCTCAAGATAAACATATAAATACATTTATCAACCAAATAAAAGAATCAACTATAGATTCACAACTAATTACGGGGCTAACGGGTAGTGCACGCCCGGGTATGATTTACTCGATATTTAAAGAAACAAAAAAACCACTATATATCTTATCTCCAAACCTTTTACAAGCGCAAAAGTTAGTAGATGATCTGTCCTCGCTTGTAGGTGATGAGCTTGTACATTATTACCCTGCAGAGGAGTTTTTAGCAGCAGATTTATCAATTGCTTCTCCTGAATTACGTGCTAGTCGTATTGCAACGTTAGATCATCTAGCGAAAAATGATGTAGCAATTTATATCATTCCGATTGCAGGGATGAGAAAAATAATGACGCCTACTGAACAGTGGAATGCTAATTACTTAGAGGCAATTGTCGGAAAAGATATAGAAATAGACAATTGGTTATTACAATTAGTAACGATGGGTTATACGCGTAGTTCGATGGTAACGACACCAGGTGAGTTTGCTTTACGTGGGGGCATCTTGGATATTTACCCACCTTATGCAGACTCACCTATTCGAATTGAACTTTTTGATACAGAAATTGATTCAATTCGTGAGTTTTCTGCGGATGACCAACGTTCAATTAAAAAACTAGATTCAGCTCGAATTTTACCAGCGGCTGAAATTTTATTAAATTCAGATCAGCGTTTAGCATTAGCTGAACGTTTAGAAACAGCACTTGCTAAAAGTTTGAAGAAAATTAAAAAGAAGGAAATTCAGGAATTACTATATCAAAACATCCAATATGATATCGAAATGCTTAGAGAGGGAAACATTCCAAATCATATTCCTAAATATGGCTCACTTTTATATGATGAGCTTGCCTTTCTAGGTGATTATTTTTCTAAAGATGGAATTGTTTTATTCGATGAACTAGGTCGTATTCAAGAGGTTATGGATGCGTGGGAGAGAGAAGAGGAAGAGTGGTTTCTTTCACTAATAGAAGAAGGAAAGCTAGTTCATGATGTAAAACCTTCTTTTACATTCAAAGAGATCCTCGGGATGCTAAAACAGCCAAAATTATATTTTGCGCTATTTGCTCGTTCCTTCTCAGGAATTAGTTTTAAGAAAACAACTAGTTTTTCATGTAAACCGATGCAGCAATTTCATGGACAAATTGCTCTTCTGCAAAACGAAGTGGAACGATGGACTGTAGAGAAATTTACTGTATTAATTGTTGCAGATGGGACAGACCGTTTAAAGAAAATACAAAGTACATTGGAAGATTACAATATTCATAGTCTTTTTGGTACACCAAATGAACCAGGTATATATTTAGTCGATGGAGTGTTGTCGACGGGGTTTGAATTACCCTTACAAAGAATTGCAGTTGTAACTGATGACGAATTATTTAAACATCAAGCGAAAAAGAAAAAATCCCGTTCTCAAAAAATGTCAAATGCAGAACGTATTAAAAGTTATACGGAAATTAAACCAGGTGATTATGTTGTACATATTCATCATGGGATTGGTCGATATATTGGGATTGAAACGCTTGAAGTAAACGGAACACATAAAGATTACCTTCATATTCGTTATCGAGCAGACGACAAATTATATGTACCGGTAGATCAAATAGACTTAATTCAAAAATATGTTGCATCTGAAGGAAAGGAACCGAAGCTTCATAAACTAGGTGGAGCAGAGTGGAAAAAGGCAAAAGCCAAAGTTACTTCAGCAGTACAAGATATTGCAGACGATTTAATTAAACTTTATGCAAAACGTGAAGCAGAAAAGGGCTATGCATTTACCCCTGATTCTGATGACCAAAGAGCATTTGAAGATTCGTTCCCGTATGAGGAAACAGAAGATCAATTACGTACAATTATTGAAGTAAAACGAGATATGGAACGAGAGAGACCAATGGACCGCTTAGTTTGTGGAGACGTTGGTTATGGAAAAACAGAGGTTGCCATTCGTGCAGCGTTTAAGGCTATTATGGATGGTAAACAGGTTGCGTTTTTAGTTCCTACGACCATTTTAGCGCAGCAACATTATGAATCGATACAGGAGCGTTTTGAAGATTATGCTATTAATGTTGGCCTTTTAAGTCGATTCCGTTCGAAGAAACAACAGACAGAAACAATTAAAGGCTTAAATGATGGAACAGTTGATATTGTAATTGGGACGCACCGAGTTTTATCTAAGGATGTTGTGTTCCGTGATTTGGGATTACTAATTGTGGATGAGGAGCAGCGTTTCGGTGTAACACATAAAGAAAAGATTAAGCAATTGAAAACAAATGTCGATGTTTTAACGCTTACAGCTACACCGATTCCACGTACTCTTCATATGTCAATGGTCGGTGTGCGTGACCTTTCTGTTATTGAAACACCGCCACAAAATCGATTCCCAGTTCAAACATATGTAATGGAATATAATGGTGCACTTATCCGTGAAGCAATTGAAAGAGAAATGGCACGGGGAGGGCAAACATTCTATTTATATAATCGTGTTGAGGATATGGCCCGTAAGGTTGAAGAAATTCAAATGCTTGTACCAGAAGCTCGGGTTGGATATGCTCATGGAAAGATGACAGAGTCTCAACTTGAATCCATTATTCTTAGCTTTTTAGATGGCGAGTATGATGTACTAGTCACAACGACTATCATTGAAACGGGTGTAGACATGCCAAATGTAAACACGCTCATTGTCCATGATGCGGATCGTATGGGTTTATCACAGCTTTATCAATTACGCGGACGTGTTGGACGTTCTAATCGTATTGCCTACGCATACTTTATGTATCAACGTGATAAGGTACTAACAGATGTAGCAGAACAGCGTCTCCAAGCTATTAAAGAGTTTACGGAATTAGGTTCTGGATTTAAAATTGCCATGCGAGATTTATCGATTCGAGGTGCTGGAAATTTACTAGGCGCTCAACAACATGGATTCATTGATTCAGTTGGTTTCGATTTATATTCACAATTGTTAGAAGAGGCTATTGCAGAACGTCGTTATGGTGTGAAGCAAGAGGAAAAACAAGAAGTAGAAATCATTCTTCATACCGATGCATATATCCCAGACGAATATATTCCAGATGGTTATCAGAAAATACAAATGTATAAACGAATTAAATCAATGGAGCGTATGGAGGATTATAATGAAATCTTCGATGAATTAATCGACCGTTTCGGGGATATGCCAATAGAAACAGAAAAGTTATTACGTATTGCGCGTATGAAAGTTTTTGCAATAGAAGCTAAAATTACGGCAATTAAAGAAAAACAAAAAGTGGTTTCAATCTATCTTTCTGAAGAAGGTACAGCGAATGTTGATGGAAGTAAAATCGTTGCAGATTCCATGAAATTTGAACGTGCAGTTGGATTTGGAATGGACGGCTCTAAATTAATTGTGACAATTGATGAGAAGAAATGTGCTAAACATCCACCGTTTGAAGTATTAGAACAAATGGTTGAGATTATTGCGAAAGCAAGGAAAGAGGAAATCCCTTCAAAGGTGTAACCAGAATTCTTAGCTATTCAAAAATAGGCTGATGGGAAATTTATTTAATTAACCCATCAGCCTTATTAGTTTTATGAATAATTTTGAACAAATAAGAAAATATTATCAATAGGATAATAAAATTCATATTTAGTTCATAACTTTTGAAGATTATCCTCTTAATACACTTTTTGCATACATCGACCAATTAGTAACCATACTATTTATGTGAAAACTAATACTGAAAGAGAGGCAACAAGATGAAAGCAACAGGAATCGTACGTCGTATTGATGATTTAGGTCGCGTTGTTATTCCAAAAGAAATCCGCAGAACAATGCGTATTCGTGAAGGTGATCCGCTAGAAATTTATACAGACCGTGAAGGTGAGGTAATTCTTAAAAAATACTCACCAATTAATGATCTAAGCGAATTTGCAAAAGAGTATGCTGATTCTTTATATGAAACAATTGGAACTCCTGCACTTATTAGTGACCGTGATGAAATGATTGCGGTAGCGGGTTTATCAAAAAAGGAATACGTCAACAGACGACTTTCGGTATTCGCAGAAGATTTTATGAAACAACGTTCGGTTGTTTTAGACAAAAATGAGACAACAATTGAGTTTGTACCTGGTCAGTTTGAGCAAGTAAAGTCTTACTGTGTAGCGCCAATTGTTACAAATGGCGATACAATTGGAGCAATTTACTTAATTTCTAAAGTCCATTTCTTAAGTGAAGTGGAACAAAAAGCTGCAGAGACTGCTGCAAATTTCTTTGCAAAACAAATGGAAAACTAAATATGAAAACCCTACGCCTCTGGAAAGGAGGCGTTTTTTAATGGAATTAGGAAATGATGGGTGTGGTATTTGTGCAACATAACCACAAGAAGGGGATTCCCAAAAAAGTATGATAAATATGCTAGTAGGTTTCGAGCCTGAACGAACCACTTTCGCTTTTCTTGATGTCTAGTTGCGAAAGGCAAATCCTCACGCTTTTGCTGTTGTGATGCTAACGGGCGTTCTCCACTTTTCTTATGTCTGGCTACAGTGGCTAGGCTCTCACGTCACTTCGACTCTTCTGTCAGAGCAAAAAACGCCTCCTGGTCAGAGTCTCCAGTGAGTTTCGAGCCTGAACGAGCCACTTCCGCTATTCTTTGTTATACTGTTGCTATTGTATATATTAGGAAGAGGATTTTTATGTCGAAGAGTTTTGGAATGAAGGGATACATGAAGGGAGCACTATTGTTAACGTTGTCTGCGTTAATTGTAAAAGCGTTAAGTGCAGTGTACCGAGTACCCTTTCAAAATTTAGTTGGTGATCAAGGTTTCTATGTTTATCAACAAGTTTATCCGTTCATATCATTGTTTGTTGTTTGGACTTCAGGTGGATTTGCTGTTGCCATTTCTAAGATGTTAGCGGATGCGGATAATGGAAAAGAAGGTACTCACCATCAAAAGGGGTTTATTTCTCGAACAATATTTCAATATCTAACGGTTTTATCACTGATATTTTTTGCTATTTTGTTTTTTGGTGCAGAGTGGTTAGCGACTCTTATGGGAGATCAAGAATTGGCTCTGCTTTTACGGACAGGTTCCTTTGTGACTTTGTTTATGCCAATTTTAAGCCTAATGAAAGGGATTTTTCAGTCTAGAGGAGAAATGACCCCTGTTGCCTATGCACAAGTGTTCGAACAAGCGATTCGTGTTAGCATTATTTTAATTGGTGCTATTTTTGTTATGACAACCTCTAAATCACTATACTTAGCTGGAAATATGGCTATATTAGGTACTGTTATAGGCGAGATAGCAGGAGTTTTACTATTAATTTATTACACCAAAAAACTAACTTCTATCCCAAGGTTGAAAAAGAACCATCGTCTAAAGAAATGGCCAATTATTAAGGAAGTTACCGCTTTGAGTTTAAGCGTTAGTATGAGTAGTCTCCTATTACTAGGCTTTCAACTAATTGATTCTTTTACGGTATACTCTTTGCTGTTAGAGACGGGGATGAATGAGCAGACTGCAAAGATCACAAAGGGAATTTATGATCGAGGTCAACCACTTGTTCAATTAGGAATTATTATTGCCTCGTCATTATCTCTTGCTATTGTACCTTTAGTGGCACATTATTCAAAAAAACAAAGTGGTCGAGGAGCTATTCCTTTTATTCAATTAACGTATAGAAGTACGATTATCTTTGGGTTCGCTGCAGCATTAGGACTTGTAATTGTCATGCCATACGTTAATGAAATGTTATTTGAAACCAATTCATTATCGGTAATCTTGAAAATTTATGTTCTGCAAATTATTCCTTTATCAATTATTTTGACCTTTACAGCCATTTTACAGGGATATGGTAAATTAAAAATACCTGCCTTTATTTTATTAGGTGTTCTTCTACTGAAGGTCGTTGGGAATTTTACTTTAATTCCAAAGTTAAGTTTACTAGGAGTTGCGTTAACAAGTAATATTGCTTTATTTTTATGTGCTTTTATTTTAATGATTTATTTAAAAAGAGTCACAAAAGTTCACTACGCATCAAGTAATTTTTACATAAAACTTTTACTTGCAAGCCTTTCAATGATTATTTCCGTCTTTGTAAGTGAACGAATACTGATTTTTACTTGTGAAGGTTTATTTTCTGGAAGATTGAAAGCAGTCTTTTTTACATTATGTTTAGTAGGAATAGGAGCCTTTGTATTTTTGACATTTGTCGCTAAATTCAGATTGTTAGTAGAAAAAGAATGGTTTTTATTGCCGTTTGGACGAAAAATGGCAGGATATCAGTTGTGGTTGAATAAAAAGAAGTAGGTGGTAAAATGAAGCAATTAACAGTGATTGGCTTAGGTGCTGCAGAACTTGATCAGTTACAAATGGGTGTTTATAAAAAACTAAAATCAGTAGAGAAAATCTACGTGAGAACAGTTGACCATCCGGTAATTAGTGAATTAAAGCAAGAAGGAATACGTTTTGAAAGTTTTGATGAGGTGTACGAAAAGCATGATACATTTCAACCGGTTTATGAAGAAATTACAAATCGACTAATTGAACTTGCCAAAGTTGAAAATGTTATGTATGCCGTTCCAGGACATCCACTAGTAGCTGAACAGACGATACAATTATTAATTTCAGCTGAACGAGAGGGAAAAGTGAATTTAAAAATAGAAGGTGGACAAAGCTTTCTAGACCCAATTTTCAGTGCATTAAAAATTGACCCAATCGATGGATTTCAATTATTAGATGGAACAAGCTTTTCTATTCATGATGTAAATATGCGTCAACATATATTAATTGCTCAAGTATATGATGCATTTAGTGCCTCTGAAGTAAAGCTTACCTTAATGGAAAAATATCGTGATGATTACCCTGTTACAATTGTGATAGCTGCTGGTTCATCACAAGAATCATTAAAAACAGTACCATTGTATGAACTCGATCAATCAGTAGAAATAAATAATTTAACAACAGTCTATGTACCACCTGTTGAACACGATGAAGATGCACTGAAGGATTGGACAACCTTCCGTAAAATAATAGCAACTTTAAGGGGCCCAAATGGTTGTCCTTGGGATCAAAAACAAACCCATGAAAGTTTAAAAAAGTATTTACTTGAGGAAGCCCATGAACTTTTAGCAGCTATTGATGAAGAAGATGATTTTGGAATTGTGGAAGAATTAGGAGATGTTCTTTTACAAGTGTTTTTACACGCTCAAATCGGAGAAGATGAAGGATATTTTAACTTAGAAGAAGTATTGGCTTCGATTAGTGAAAAAATGATTCGTCGTCATCCGCATGTTTTTGGAGACGTAAATGTAGAAGATGCTGAAGAAGTTGTTACAAATTGGAATGCCATTAAACAAATAGAAAAAGGCAAAGAAGTAGAGGATCTATTGAAAGGCGAATATAGAGCGAGTTCAACTCTTCAAACATCCTTTAACTACCAGAAAAAAGCTGCTTCTGTTGGTTTTGATTGGCCTGATGCTGATGGAGCTTGGGGTAAATTCGAAGAGGAGTGGAAAGAGTTCAGAGAAGAAGTAACAAATGGGTCATCAAAATCTCGTTTAGATGAATTTGGTGATGTATTATTTACTCTTGTTAATATAGCACGCTTCTATAAAATTTCGCCTGAAGAAGCAATGATTCATGCAAATGAAAAATTTGCTCGTCGCTTCCATCACGTTGAAATGAAAGTAAAAGAGAGTGGAAAACAATTTAAAGAATTCACACTTGAGGAATTAGATGCTTTTTGGAATGAAGCAAAAACTATAGAAAAAGGGGAATAGACCATTGCGTTTAGATAAATTTTTAAAAGTTTCTCGATTAATTAAACGACGTACGTTAGCAAAGGAAGTGGCAGTTCAAGGGCGAATTAATATTAATGGAAAAGTCGCAAAAGCGAGTAGTACTGTAAAAGTTGGAGATGAATTATCCATTCGCTTTGGCCAAAAGATTGTTACGGCACGGGTAGAAGATTTAAGAGAAAATGTACGCAAAGAAGAAGCATCAAAAATGTTTACGATTCTAAAAGAAGAAAAGCTTGATAAGGTTGAACCTGAGTTCGTTGATGATGAAGAATAGAGTTTTTCAACTAAATGAAAAATATATTTTAGATAAGAATATTAAATTCTTAAAGCATGATAACAAATTTGTTGTCATGCTTCTTTCGTTTTGAGCATAAATTGAACAGAACAAATCACTAAAATAAGGGGGAAATAATATGACACTACACCAAGAAAGTAATCGTTATACAATTACGTCTGGAGATCATCTTGTCACAGTAAGAAATAGAAAAAGAATGGACATGACTTCTGTTAAAGAGATTGAACGTTTTGACCAAGAGGAATTTTATGTGAGAACTGCTCAAGGTCATTTATTAATTCGCGGAGACGAGTTGCGTATTGTACACTTAGACGTCGACAAAGGATTGTTAACATTAGAAGGAAACGTAAAAATGTTACAATACGACGATGAAGAAAATGGGTCATCAAAAGGCTTACTCCATAAATTGTTTGGATGACCGTTAGTGAGCAATTAGTTAGTATCATAATTATGATTGCTAGTGGCATAGTTGTAGGTGCAGTGATTGATTGTATAAGATCTATGCTGCTCCTTATGTCACCGAAATCACTTTTACGAAAAATTACGTACGGAATAGAGCTTTCAGTTTGGGCTTTATTAGGTGCGATAACATTTTACATTTTATTTACGGTTAAGGGTGGAGAATGGCGGTTAGTTGACCCATTAGCGCAAATCTCTGGAATCTTTTTATATGAAGCGGTTTTCCAGCGTTTCTTCCGTTTCCTAGGACGTTTATTTGTCATTCTAATTATTAATCCGATTGTTTTTATAATTAATTTAATACTAACGATTATTAAAACTACTTTTAAATTATTAATTCGTATTATTTTAATTCTACTAACACCCTTTATTAAACTATATAAGAGGTTTTTACCAAAAATTCATAGGAAATTTAGGACAAGCATCTTTAAAAAACGATAAATCATCAGTATAATAACTATATGTGGCTATACGGAGGTGACGGATATGGCTAAGCGTCGTGAACAGGTCGAGACAAAACATAATACTGTTAAAACGCTTCAAAATGACTATGTTCGTACTACTGATAGTCAGTCAAAAATGTTGCAAAAACAAAAGGTACTATTTCGAAGACGGATGCTTGTATTCACTATTTTTGCTTCAGCCATTTTAGTCTTTTTAATAAGTACTATTGTGAAACAAAATGACAGACTAGTAGATAAGCAAAAACAAAAAGAAGAAGTCATAGCTCAGCTTGAAGAAGTAAAAGAGCAGCAAGACAAGCTTAATTTACAGATTACGAAGCTTGAAGACGATGAATACCTTGCAAAATTAGCAAGAAAAGAGTATTTCCTTTCTGACGATGGTGAAATCATTTTCACGATTCCAGAAGAGGGGAACAAAGAACAAAAAAAGCAAAAAGATAAGGAATAGCCTTACATTATAAAAAGATTTTAAATTTTTAAAAAATTTAGCCGCCATCAATTGGATGGATTTGGTGTGATTTTTATAAAAATGTGAGCAAAATCTTTATTTTCAGAGTAGACAAGCTAGAAATGTGCAATATATAAAAGTGTTAGCGGACAACACGAAAAAGAGTTGTCTTGTTGACACTCTTTTTTTGTTGGCTATAATAAAAGAGAAACGAATTAAATTTTACACGTTTTTAATTTGAATATATGGCTATATAAAGCCGCTTAATTTTTAAGGAGGAACATTTTTTTTATGTCAATTGAAGTAGGCAGCAAAGTACAAGGTAAAGTAACAGGAATCACTAATTTCGGAGCATTCGTTGAGCTGCCAGACGGCAAAACGGGTCTTGTTCACATTAGTGAAGTAGCAGATAACTATGTGAAGGACATTAATGACCATCTTAAAGTTGGCGATATGGTCGAAGTGAAAGTGATGAATGTTGAGGCAGATGGTAAGATTGGTTTATCAATCCGTAAAGCAAAACCTCAACCAGAAAGACCGGAGAGACCTGAACGTCCTCACCGTCCACGTCGTGATAATCAGCGATCAAACGACCGAAATGGAGGTCAACCAAAAGAGAATTTTGAACAAAAGATGGCACGCTTCTTGAAAGATAGTGATGAACGCCTTGCGTCATTAAAACGCGCTACTGAGTCTAAACGCGGCGGCCGTGGAGCTAGAAGAGGATAGTTTGCTGTCTGTTTTAATCGTAGAAAAAGTGTAATATAGATTCTTTGGAACTGATTATGAATATTTCATAATCAGTTTTTTTATTTTAAATGAAATGAGCAAAAGCGGAGTCATATATTATTTTTACTAAGCAGTAATTTTATTAGCCCACCTAGAGTTGCTAAGCTAATGATTAGTCCAACTAGTAATAAAAAGACCTGTAACAAGGGAGATAGATTTAACATTGTACCTAAAACAATCAAAATAGAACCAATTGAACACATAAGTGCAAAGGACCATAAACTTTTAAACATAGTAGCCACGCCTCCATATACTGAATAAACTAGCTTAAGTTTACTTGGTTTAAAAAAAGTTTAAAAGCACCTATCATTTTGTTCGATAATCCGACAGTAAACTCTATTTATCTTCATTCACTAAGTCTTATACAGTCTTGTTAACGGAGTTAAAAGTACAGAAGATTTACACCAATTTAGTAGGAAAAATAAGCTCCTTTCAGTAGTATTCGAAACCTCAAGCGAATGAGGGCAAAGACTTCGAAAGATCTTCATGGATTTTAAAAGGTGGTAAATAAGCAAACATATTACTAAATCTTATGCAATTCCTATAAGTCAGGATTTATTTGTAAAATGTAAACTTACCAAAAAATAAGTCGAACAATTTTCTTTAAATGCTTCACTACTAGACAAATTTTACAATCATTCTCTTATATAATTAGCGGAAAATAGATTCGAAGGGAATGAAAAAAATGGCTAATATAGAAACGTTAAAGGAGAAGTCGACGTGGCAAGGAATAGTCGCTCGGTTTACTATAAAAAAGACTAATTTCTTAATTCACCTCTTCTTTTTATCTCTAGCTATATTTCTATCACAGGCAGTTATGTTTGATGCTGCCGTTCCGTTTCTATTACCACTATGGGCAATTGTTTGCCAACGTTATGAAAATGAGAAATGGGCAGTATTTATTGGAGGGTTCATAGGAGCAATAACCTTAGGTGTAGGACAAGCGTTAATACTCTGCTTACAACTAATGCTCTATGAATTAATTGTCCGTTTTCGTTATTGGAAACTGCCGGTCAGTGTATCAGTTGCACTAGCTGCTTTTATTGGTCAATTTGCTTGGCAAACAATCGCGAGTAGTGGTATGCCTCCGGTAATTGTCCAATTATACGTTTATTATGAGGTCATCTTAGCATTCTTCATGACGATCTTTGTTCAATTATTCTTCGTTCAACCACATCGTTTTTGGGCGGAAGGGTGGAGTTATGAACGGGTAGGAGCAGGTCTTGTTATTCTTGCAATGGCTTTAACAGGGATGCAATCAATTACAGTTTCATACTTCGCATTATTTCCCTTTGTTCTCCATTTAGCTATTTGTATAGCTGCAAGGGCAGGTGGAGTTCCAATTGCGGCCATGGTTGCCACAATAGTTGGTTGTTTGGTTGGAGTCTCCGAGCTTTCATTCACAGGATTTATTGCTGTTTATGCACTGACAGGTGTTGTGGCAGGTTTATTTAATGGCTTAGGTCGAATAGGGGTTGCTCTAGGAAGTTTAGTACCAAGCGTGTTTTTCTTCTTCTATGATGCAACACTTCCCCTTGATACAGTTTACTTCGTTTCCATTGCCGTTTCAGGGATTGTGTTTTTGGCATTACCTCAAACCATCTTTACCTTTTTAAACAATGCCATTCATCCGAAACGCGATGAAGTACTTATACAGCGTCAACAATGGGTAACAGAACACACGACGGAAAAGCTGGAGACGTTTCAGCACTTTGTCTTATTCATGAAAGAATTAGTCTTCGATCGTTTTACTTCGACAGAAGCCGTAGATGAAGTGCGAAAAGTTGAACCGTGCGCAACATGTATGAGTTGCTTCCGTTATGATCGATGCTGGGGAGAAGATGCCAACAACGGTATGGAAGTACTAATTGAAGATTGGTTTGTTGCTAAAAATGGCTTTAGTAAAACTGAACAGAATATAGCAGAAGATCGAATTCGTTTAAAATGTGTAAAAACGACAAAGCTTTTAGAAGAGCTTGATTATCAATTATATAACGATAAAATGAACGGGCAATTCTATCACGGGAAAAAAATGATCGCATTGCAGCTAAGAGATTTGAGTAATCATTTAAACAAGTTAATGAAAGATATGAAGGAGGAAACATTATCATTTAAAACAATCGAGGAAGAATTATATGAGCAATTTCGGATTGCACAAGTACAATGTTTTCAAATTGATGTACTGAGCAATACAATGGGGGAACGTGAGGTAATTTGTTCTATTGCTAAAAGGCAAAACACGGTGGAGGAACAGAATTTACTATGTGAACGAATTATATTACCTATCCTATTTGATGTATTTTCTGAACCATTTGAAGTTGAAAAAATTACGGAGCAAAAAAAGCCATTTGCCCATATTCAAATTCGTTTCCGTTCTGCAGTTCGATACCAATTAGAGTATGATATATATAGCAGAGCCAAGAATTCCGCATGGGTCTCAGGTGATTCACATGCAATTTTTCATATTCATCCTGGCCTTGTTGCTGTAATGCTCTCTGATGGAATGGGATCTAGTAAAGAAGCACAACGTGAAAGTAGGCGCTTAGTTCGCTTAATGAGAGAATGCTTAAGTTATAATATGAATCCTGAAACGGCAATGCACACGTTACACTACGTCATGTCTTTAAATCGTGAAGTTGATATGTATGCAACAATTGACTTTGCATTAGTGGACTTACAAAAAGGTGAGTTATGGTCGTGGAAGGCAGGAAGTATGTCTACTTATATTTTACGAGGAGAAAAACTTTTAAAAGTTGATGGTGCTTCTGCTCCAGTTGGATTTATGCCAGTATTTTCAATCGAAACAGAACGAGTGAATCTATTAGCTGATGATTATATTCTCATGGTTTCAGATGGATTATTCTCCAGTGCCTATGAATGGGATGAACAGGAACAGTATTTTGTTCAATTAATGAAATCAGGCATTAAAAATGGCATTCCAATTGAAGTTATGTTATATGACGTAATGGATACATTCCAAAGTCGTTATGAAGTAGAAGATGATTGTACAGTAATTGCTTTTACAGTGTCGCATGTTGTTCCGAAGTGGGCAGTAGTTAAACCGAAAAGTAAAAGTACTTCATGATCGGTTCTTTACATCATTTAGTTGGTTGAATAGGTGGGAAAAAGTTTTCTATGCCTATTCAACCTAATATTATATACACCGAGATAGACAGTAGGTAAGGGTGGCGAAATCAGATGGTATCATTTGAAAGGAAAGTAGAGAACTATATAACAGAACATCAATTAATTGAACGCGGGGACCGTCTTCTTATTGCATGTTCTGGTGGGATTGATTCGATGGGGTTACTACATTTTTTTCTAAAATTTCAACAACGATATAAAATTGAGATATTTGTTTCCCATGTTGACCATATGCTAAGAGGAGAAACTTCTGCACAAGATCGTGTTTTTGTGGAGGAGTTTTGTAAGAAGCATAATATTCCTGTATTTAGTACAGCAATTCCTATTCCTAAAATATTGGAGGAAGAGGGGGGGAACTCACAAGCAATTTGCCGAAGAGAAAGGTATCGCTTTTTTGCAGAAGTGATGGAAAATAAACAAATCAATAAACTGGTTACAGCACATCATGCAGATGATCAATTGGAATCAGTACTTATGTCTATAACACGAGCTGGGTCCATCAAAGGAATGAAAGCTAAACGGGAATTTTCTTTTGGAACAATAATTAGGCCATTTTTCGGGGTTACAAAGTCGGAGGTTTGGGAATATTTAGAAGGGGTAAAAGGCACATATAGAGAAGATGCAAGTAATGCAAAAGATGACTATACGCGTAATCGATTTAGACACCATATTGTACCCTTACTTAAGGAAGAAAATAATAATATAGCACTGAATGCAGTACAATTAGTGGAAAATACACAACAAGATGATGAGTTTTTATTTCAGCTTGCAAAGGAGAGATTTTCGCAAATAGTAAAGAAAGATGGAGAATTCAGTTTTTCATTTTCAATTAACAGCCTTCAAAAAGAACCTGTTGCTTTACAAAGAAGAATCATTTTAATACTATTAAACTATCTATACAGCAATACTAATATTTCCCAAAGTCACACGATGGGTAATGCAATTTTGCAACTGTGCAACACACAAGAAGGAAGTGCGATGATTCATTTACCAGAACAGATTGTGGCTAAGAGACACTATAGTAAAGTGACTCTTTTTAAAGAAAGAAATGTAAAAAGCAAAATTTCCACTTTATCAATAAATCTAAATAAGTGGAATGAACTGCAATCTGGCATTCATTTATACATAGGTAATGCCTCTTATGTAGTGAACACACATTTCAAAAATGTTGATGCGTATTACTTCGATTCAACTACAGTTAGACCCCCGTTTTTTGTTAGAACTCGCAAAGAAGGAGATCGTATAGCACTAAAAGGAATGACAGAGGAAAAACGCCTGTCCCGTCTATTTATAGATGAAAAAGTACCTTTAGACCAACGCGATCGGTGGCCTCTTTTAGTCAATTCAAATGACGAGGTAATTGCAGTACTAGGTATTCGCTTTAACAATAAATTTTCTAAGAAATTGCGTCCTAATGATGATATGATAGTACTAATTGGGAGAAACAATTAACATTTTTACCTAAACTTCTAAAAGTATGGAATATTGAGTAAAAATGAAGTACATAATCATTCAGAGCGAGATTAAAGTTTTATATGTAAGCACACATTTGTAGTGAAATACAATTTTAAACGGTATAATTTCCTGAGGAATATTTACTGAAGTTCGTTGAACAAGTCGAGGAGGATTTATATGATTCAAAAAGATATTGAAAAAGTATTATTAACAGAAGAACAAATTCAAGAAAGAATTGTAGAACTAGGTGAACAATTAACAGAAGAATACAAAGATAAATTTCCACTAGCAATTGGGGTCTTAAAAGGTGCAATTCCATTTATGACAGACTTAATGAAACGTTTTGATTCATATATTGAAATCGATTTTATGGACGTTTCTAGTTATGGAAACGCAACAGTTTCTTCGGGGGAAGTTAAGATTTTAAAAGACTTAAACACAAGTGTTGAAGGTCGAGATGTCATTATTATCGAGGATATTATTGATAGTGGTTTAACTTTAAGTTATTTAGTAGATCTCTTCAAATATCGCAAAGCGAAATCGATTAAAATCGTAACGCTTTTAGATAAACCATCTGGAAGAAAAGTAAAATTAGATGCTGATATCGTAGGGTTTGAAGTACCAGATGGCTTTGTAGTTGGATACGGTTTAGATTACGCAGAAAAGTATAGAAACTTACCTTACATTGGGATTTTAAAACGTGAAGTATATTCATTTTAGTAAATTTCAAATTAAATTTGACTAAATATGTAACAATTTGAAATTACTGATGCTTTTCGTTGTATATGGAAATAATGGTATGTTAACATTTTACTTATAGTTTTTCTGTCATGTTGTGAGGAGGCTGGGGATGAATCGAATATTTCGATATACCATATTTTATTTATTAATTTTTCTCGTTATTATAGGCATTTTTGGGACATTCAATGGTGGAAATACACCATCTGAAGAATTAAGCTATCACGAGTTCTTAGATGCGTTGGACACTGGTAAAGTTGAATATGCAAACATTCAACCAGACGCTGGTGTGCTTGTAGTAGAAGGTGCCTTAACAAATTATGAAGAAGGCAAAACGTTTACAGTAAATCTTCCTCAAGACAACCAGGCGCTAATGGCAAAGTTAACTCAAGCAATAGAGAATGACCCTGATATAAACTTTGTTAAAGCACCTGAAACAAGTGGATGGGTTCAATTCTTTACGGGGATTATTCCGTTTATTATTATTATCATTCTATTCTTCTTCCTATTGAGTCAATCTCAAGGTGGCGGAAATAAAATGATGAACTTCGGGAAAAGTAAAGCTAAGCTTTATGACCAAGAAAAGAAAAAAGTTCGTTTTACAGATGTAGCTGGTGCTGATGAAGAAAAAGCAGAGCTAGTCGAAGTAGTAGAGTTCTTAAAAGATCATCGTAAATTTACTGAAATGGGAGCTCGTATTCCGAAAGGTATTTTACTAGTTGGGCCTCCTGGTACAGGTAAAACATTATTAGCAAGAGCAGTTGCTGGTGAAGCAGGAGTACCGTTCTTCTCGATTTCAGGTTCTGACTTCGTTGAAATGTTTGTCGGTGTCGGTGCAAGCCGAGTTCGTGACTTATTTGAAAACGCAAAGAAAAATGCACCTTGTATTATCTTTATCGATGAAATTGATGCAGTTGGTCGTCAACGTGGTGCAGGTCTCGGCGGTGGTCATGATGAACGCGAACAAACATTAAACCAATTATTAGTTGAGATGGATGGATTCGGTGTTAATGAAGGAATCATTATTATTGCCGCAACAAACCGTC
Organism: Lysinibacillus composti; assembly: GCF_016908465.1. GTDB lineage: Bacteria > Bacillota > Bacilli > Bacillales_A > Planococcaceae > Ureibacillus > Ureibacillus composti_A. The sequence goes on from NZ_JAFBDY010000022.1 coordinate 40,558, forward strand.
CAGATATTCTAGATAAAGCGTTATTACGTCCTGGTCGTTTTGACCGTCAAATTACGGTTGGCCATCCAGATGTAAAGGGTCGTACTCAAATTTTAAAAGTGCATGGTCGTAACAAGCCTTTATCAAGTGAAGTAGATTTAGAAGCAGTTGCACAACGTACACCAGGTTTCTCTGGTGCAGATTTAGAAAACTTACTAAACGAAGCAGCACTTGTAGCAGCACGTAAAGGTAAGAAGACCATTGAGATGGTTGATATTGATGAAGCAAGTGACCGCGTAATTGCAGGTCCTGCGAAAACATCCCGCAAATATACAGATAAAGAAAAACGTCTTGTAGCATACCATGAAGCAGGTCACGTAGTGATTGGCTTAGCACTAGACTCTGCTGAAAAAGTACACAAAGTAACAATTGTACCCCGTGGTCAAGCTGGTGGATATGCGATCATGCTTCCGAAAGAGGAACGATTCTTCTCTACAACAGATGATTTATTAGATCGCATTGCCGGTCTACTTGGTGGCCGTGCCTCTGAAGAAATTGTTTTAGGTGAAGTATCAACGGGAGCCCATAATGACTTCCAAAAGGTAACAGGTATTGCACGTAGAATGGTAACTGAATTCGGTATGAGTAAGCTTGGTCAATTACAATTTGGTTCGTCATCAGGTGGGAACGTGTTCTTAGGACGTGACTTCAATTCCGAGCAAAACTATTCAGAAGCAATCGCTTATGAAATTGATAAGGAAATGAAAAATATTGTGGATGCACAATATGAGCGCACAAAGAGAATTCTTACAGAAAAACGTGACTTGTTAGACTTAATTGCGAACACTTTAATGGTTCATGAAACATTAAATGCAGAGCAAATCGAACATTTACGTGATTATGGTAAACTTCCCGAAGAAACAAATGAAAAACCTAAAGTTGAAGAAAAGCAAAGATTAGGAAATGAATCAAACGATGTAAGCATTGAAACATCTGGTTCTGCATCCGTAAATCAAGAAGTTATTGGTCAACAAAAAAGTCCAACGGTAGAAGACTTACCGAAAGACAACCGTTTAAACCCTGAGGATCCTAAAGGTATCCAAGAAGGCAATAATAAAGACTTATAATTATGAACTGACTGCCAATGCATAATGCGTGGCAGTCAGTTTTTTGTTGTGTAAAATATAAAGCAATGATATTTGTTTGGTGGAAAACTGTTGTTTTTGGCTTCGTCGTATGTGAAGTGTCCGAAATGTAATTTGGACACTTCTTATGGTATGATTTTGTAAACGGAAATTATGGATGTGGTAGTAAATGATTCTGGTTTTAGATGCTGGGAATTCTAATATTGTATTAGGGATTTATAAACATGATCATTTAAAGTTCTATTGGAGAATGGAAACGAATCTTCATAAAACTGAGGATGAGTATGCTATACAAATAAAGGCCTTTTTTAGTCATGTTGGAATCTCATTTGAACATGTAACCGGTATTATTATTTCTTCTGTGGTTCCACCAATTATGTATGCTTTGGAAGAGATGTGCCGAAGATATTTTCATATAAATCCCCTTATTGTTGGCCCTGGTGTTAAAACGGGTTTAAATATAAAATGTGAAAATCCACGTGAAGTTGGGACAGATCGAATTGTAAATGCCGTTGCAGCGATTGAGGAATATGGTGGTGAACAACCTCTAATTATTGTGAATTTTGGTACGGCAATTACTTATTGTTACATTAATGAAAAAGGACATTATTTAGGTGGGGCTATAGCACCGGGGACAAATATTTCGACTGAAGCGTTAAATATAAGAGCTTCGAAATTGCCTCGTATTGAAATATCAAAACCATCAAGTGTTGTTGGGAAAAATACAATTGCTGCGATGCAGTCAGGTATTTTTTATGGCTTTTTAGGACAAGTTGAAGGCATTGTTAATCGAATGAAAGCACAATCCATAGAAGAACCGCTTGTTATTGCAACAGGTGGTCTTGCTAATTTCTTTGGTAATGAAACACAGATGATCGATGTTGTTGATTCATTTTTAACGCTAAAGGGATTAAATATTATTTATAAAAGAAATCAATAAGAAATGAGGAAAATACAAATGGGAGACTACTTAGTAAGGGCACTTGGATTTAATGGAAATGTACGTGCATTTGCAACACGAACAACAGATACTGTAGGTGAAGCACAAAGAAGACATAATACTTGGCCTACTGCAACTGCAGCACTTGGGCGTTCTATGACTGCAGGGGCAATGATGGGCGCTATGTTAAAAGGTGATAATAAATTAACGGTAAAAATTGAAGGTAAGGGACCAATCGGCTCAATTGTCGTGGACGCAAATGCAAGTGGTGAAGTTCGTGGTTTTGTAACAAATCCACAGGTACATTTTGAATTAAATAATGTTGGTAAATTGGATGTCCGACGTGCAGTTGGAACGGATGGTTTTATCTCAATTGTAAAAGATTTAGGATTACGTGATATGTTCACAGGGCAGACTCCTATTGTGTCTGGGGAAATTGCTGAAGATTTTACTTATTACTTTGCTGTATCAGAGCAAGTACCATCTTCTGTTGGACTAGGTGTATTAGTTAACCCAGATAATACGGTATTAGCTTCTGGAGGATTTATTATTCAGTTACTACCTGGGTGTGATGAAGAAACTATTTCTGAAATTGAAGCTCACTTAAAAACAATTGAACCTGTTTCTAAAATGATTGAAAAAGGGCTAACACCAGAGCAAATATTAGAAGCCGTATTAGGTAAAGGCAACGTACAAATACTTGATACTCTTCCAATTGAATTTAAATGTCAATGTTCAAAAGAGCGTTTTGGGTCTGCGATTATGAGTTTAGGTGTTCAGGAGCTTAAGGAAATGATTGATGAAGATGGTGGGGCAGAAGCGGAATGCCATTTCTGTTTAGCAAAGTACCATTATAATCAAGCTGAGCTTGAAGGATACATTAATGAGATCGAATCCCAAAAAGGCAATTAATCAAATGAGTGAAAAAACGCCTCTTACAAAACGACGTTTAAAAACTAAACCAACCTTAACTTTATTAATCGTTTTATTTTTAGGTAATCTCTTTTGGTTCATTCTCTGGCTAATTCCAGATGGTGAAAGAACTCCAAAAAGTGATGGTGGCGATGAACTAGTCGCTACCGTCGATGGTGAGGAAATTACCCGCCAACAGTGGTTGGCAGCAATGGAAAGTCTTTATGGTAAAGAAACATTGCAAACATTAGTGAATAAAGCTGTCATGGAAAAGGCAGCAGAAGAGTATGATATTGAAGTTACTGAAGAAGAAATTAATTTGGACATTGCGCTTATGCGTACCGCACAGGATAGTACAGATACAAGCTTTCAGCAATTAGATGAGGAACAATTAAGACAAAAAGTACGGGCGCAATTAATATTAGAAAAAGTCTTAACAAAGGATGTCGTCTTAAAAGAAAAAGATATAGAAAAATATTACGAAGAAAATCGATCTTTGTATAATATTCCAACTACATATCGTACAAGTATTATTGTAGTCCAATCAAAAGAGGATGCTGAAAGTGTACGAAAGGAGCTAAAGGATGGCTCTAACTTTTCTGTACTTGCTCGTGAACGTTCACTAGATAGTTCATCGGCCAGTTTAGGTGGAGATATTGGTTATGTAAATGCCGATCAAACCAACATTGATTCAACTATTGCGGATGCTGTTAAATCATTAGATGAGAAAGAAATTAGTGATCCATTTGTAATGAGTGATGGTCGTTATGGAATTGTCTACCTTGAAGAAATTAAAGAAGGTGGGTCTTTTACATTTGACGACGTAAAAGGGCATATAAAAAGAGAGTTAGCGATTGAACAACTACCAACTTCGGTTTCTCCAGAAGCATTCTGGAATGAATTTAATGTTACTTGGTTTTACGGAGATCTTTAGATCTCTAAGTATTTTAAATTCTACTCAACAAAACAAGGGATTCCAATAGTTAAGCGTGAACATGATTAAATATCCAAATATGTACATCAATTTCGTTGACAAGATATAGTAAATCTTGATAAGATACTAAGTAAGTAAAACCTATAAACATAGTAGGGATTAGTTGAGGGGGAGAAATATGAGTAAATTAGTGAATTCAGTTACTGAATTAGTAGGCCATACACCGATTGTAAAGCTAAACCATGCTACTTCGGAAAACGAAGGTAATGTCTATGTAAAATTAGAATACTTTAACCCAGGCAGTTCTGTAAAAGACCGAATTGCATTAGCAATGATTGAGGCTGCTGAAAAAGAGGGAACTTTAAAACCAGGTGGTACAATTATTGAGCCTACTTCTGGTAACACAGGGATTGGGTTAGCGATGATTGCTTCTGCAAAAGGATATCGTTCTATTTTAGTAATGCCTGAAACAATGAGTATTGAACGTCGTAAATTACTACGTGCTTATGGCGCTGAACTTGTTCTAACTCCTGGTCCAGAAGGAATGAAGGGTGCTATTGCTAAAGCTGAAAGTTTAGCTAAAGAAAATGGCTACTTCTTACCACAACAATTTGAGAATGCTGCAAATTCAGAGATTCACCGTTTAACAACAGGTCCTGAAATTGTAGAAGCATTTGATGGACTTAATTTAGATGCATTTGTAGCAGGTGTTGGTACTGGCGGAACAATTACTGGTGCTGGAGAGGTTTTAAAAGAAAAGTATCCAAATATTGAAATCATTGCTGTTGAGCCAAAAGATTCACCAGTGCTTTCTGGAGGTAATCCAGGTTCACATAAAATCCAAGGTATTGGTGCAGGATTTGTTCCAGGAGTACTAAATACTGAAGTATACACTTCAATCTTCCCAGTAGAAAATGAAACAGCTTTTGAAGTTGCTCGTAAAGTGGGGCGTGAAGAGGGTATCTTATGCGGTATTTCTTCAGGTGCGGCAATCCATGCGGCGATTGAGACAGCTAAACGCCTTGGTAAAGGTTCGAATGTATTAGCAATTGTACCTTCTAATGGTGAACGTTACTTATCTACTCCTTTATATGACTTTGAAGACTAATTAAAATATATATACGACTCTGAATCGACATATCCATTCAATTGGGTATGTCGATTTTTTATATCTGAAAGTAAAGGGGTGAAACCTTGTTTTTTGAAAAATTTGTATGCTATCTTCAAAATATATAATGAGAGATTCTATGAGGAGGAGAAATACAGATGCTCTGTTGGATGAATGGAAATTACATAGAAGAACAACAATTAACGATTTCCCCATTCGATCATGGATTTTTATATGGTTTAGGATTTTTTGAAACCCTTCGTACATATCAAGGAAAAGTTGTTTTGTTTCAAGAGCATTATAATCGCTTATGTATGGCACTTGCTCGGTATCGTATTAAAGTGCCATATACCATTAGTGAAATACAAGAGGTAATAAGTGAATTAACAAATCGATCTGGAGGTGAAGATGGTGTTTTTAGAATCAATGTTTCTGCAGGGAACTATGGATTAGAACTCCAAACAGGCTACAACAATCCTAATGTCATCATCTTTAGGAGGCCGTTAAACCAAAGAAAACGGGGATTGGAAAAAGTGGCAAGCTGGCTTCAAACTCCAAGAAACCTACCGGAACAAGAAGTGCGATATAAATCCCATCATTTTGGGAATATAGCCTTAGCAAGATTTGAAATTAATAATTTAGAAGAATGTGAAGGGTTTTTTGTTACACGAAGAGGGATTGTGGCGGAAGGTATCCAATCAAATATCTTTTGGGTAAAAGATGATATACTTTATACACCGTCCTTAGCTACAGGAATCATTCCCGGAGTAACTAGAGATTGGTTAATAATGACCGCAAAAGAGCGAGGAATTATTGTTGTAGAAGATATGTTTATTAAAAGTGAACTGGAAGAAGCATATGAATGTTTTGTAACAAATTCTATTGAGGGGATTGTTCCCATTGCTGCAATAGGTAATCATAACTTTTTAGGTAAGGATGGACCTCTTTTTCAGTTATTACAACAAGCATATATAGAAGAAATCATAAAAACAATTAAAAGGAGAACCTTCTAGATGTTATCCAAATATTCAAAGCCATTAATTTTAAATAACATTGAACTAGATTATACAAAAGAGACATTTATCATGGGCATTCTAAATATAACACCTGACTCATTTTCTGATGGGGGGAAATTTAATTCTACCAATGCAGCTATTGAACAAGCAAAGAAGATGGTTGCTGATGGGGCCAAAATAATTGATATCGGTGGTGAATCTACACGTCCTGGATATACTCGTATTTCAGATGAGGAAGAAATTGAGCGTATCGTACCAGTCATTAAAAGGTTGAAAGAAGAAGTACCAGTGATTATTTCGGTTGATACGTATAAATCAGCTGTAGCACGCGCGGCAATTGAGGCTGGAGCACATATGATTAACGATATTTGGGGAGCAAAGGCAGATCCGGAAATTGCAAAGGTTGCTGCTGAGTTTAATGTTCCTATTATTCTAATGCATAATAGAGAAGAACAGACATATTCAAATTACTTTGAGGAGTATATGGAGGATTTGAATGAAAGCATAAATATCGCAAAGAATGCAGGCGTACAAGACCAACATATTATTTTGGATCCAGGTATTGGATTCGTAAAAAATTTACAGCAAAGTATTGAAACGATGCAACGCTTGGATGAACTAGTTGCACTAGGTTACCCAGTCCTGTTGGCAACATCTCGAAAACGAATGATTGGTACGATTTTAAATCTGCCAGTAGAGGAACGGGTAGAAGGAACGGCTGCGACATGTGCATTTGGCGTTCAAAAAGGATGTCATATTGTCCGAGTACATGATGTAAAAGAAGTGGCTCGTACAGTAAAAATGATTGATGCCCTTTTAGGCAAATATAAAGTAAATGAAGAGCTACCTTCTAGACATTAAGAAGCCCACTATAAAGGAGAAAACTATGGATTACATACATTTACGAGATATGCAATTTTTCGGCTATCATGGTGTATTACCGGAAGAAAATGTACTTGGCCAACGATTTCGAGCAACAGTATCAATTGCAGTAGATATACAAAAAGCTGGTCAAACGGATGAATTGAGTAACACCGTTAGTTACGTTGGGATTTACGATATATGTAAAGAAGTGATTGAAGGTAAACCTTATAAGCTTATTGAAGCAGTGGCTGAAACAATTGCTTCTAACATTTTATCTTCTTATGAAGGACAAGTATTCGGGTGTAAAGTGGAAATTATTAAACCAGATCCCCCGATACCGGGACATTATAAAGAAGTAGCGGTAGAAATAGTAAGAGGTCGTTTTTATGAATAATGTATATTTATCTCTTGGCACAAATATCGGTGAACGCGAAAATAACCTAAGATTGGCTGTAAAGATGCTTCAAGACACTCAAAATGTAGAGGTATTGTCTGTTTCATCAATTTACGAAACAGCTCCTGTAGGATACGTAGATCAACCTTCATTTTTAAATATTGCAGTTCATATTCAAACACCTTTATCTGCACTTGAAATGTTAAATATTTCCCAAGGAATCGAAAATGAATTAGGCCGTGTAAGAGAAATCAGATGGGGCCCTAGAATTATAGACCTTGACATTTTATTGTTTAATAACGACAATATTGAAGTTGAGAATTTAATTGTTCCTCACCCTAGAATGTTTGAACGTGCATTTGTATTAGTTCCATTATTAGAAATTGCTAAAGAGCCTTTGAATGAACAGCTTTTACTAGCTAAAGCAACCTTAGACAATATGGATCTTATAAAAGAAGGCATTACTAATTGGAAAACTACTTACAGTGTGGGCGAATTCATAAAAGAATAAGACAATCTAATAATCTTTATTATTTTTTTTTTAGGTAGATCTAAGTGATAGAATGAATCCTATTCCAACATTAAATCTATTAAGATAAGTGAATATATACTTTTGTGGGAAGAACTACTTTCCTAAGGAAGGAGCGAGATTTTGGATATGCAAAATAGGCCATTCCAAATTGGCAATATAGTTATGGATAACCGTGTTGTATTAGCACCAATGGCAGGTGTTTGTAACTCAGCTTTCCGTCTTACAGTAAAAGAATTCGGGGCTGGTTTAGTATATGCGGAAATGATCAGTGATAAAGGGTTAGTTCAACGTAATCAAAAAACGTTAGATATGCTTTATATTGATGAACGTGAAAATCCACTTTCTCTACAAATCTTCGGTGGAGATAAAGAAACATTAGTAGAAGCTGCACAGTATGTTGATAAAAATACTAATGCAGATATTATAGATATCAATATGGGATGCCCTGTAAATAAAATAATCAAATGTGAAGCAGGAGCAAAATGGTTATTAGACCCAAACAAAATCTACGAGATGGTTTCTGCAGTAGTAGATGCTGTAGATAAACCGGTAAGTGTAAAGATGCGTATTGGTTGGGACGATGAACATATTTTTGCAGTAGAAAATGCACAAGCTGCTGAACGTGCAGGAGCAGCTGCGATTGCTATGCACGGTCGTACACGTGTGCAAATGTATGAAGGTAAAGCAAATTGGGATGTTTTAAAAGAGGTTAAGAAACATATTACGATCCCATTCATCGGAAATGGTGATGTAGAAACCCCGCAAGATGCTAAACGTATGTTAGATGAAACTGGTGTTGATGCAGTTATGATTGGACGCGCGGCACTTGGGGACCCTTGGATGATTTATCGCACTGTTCAATATTTAGAAACTGGTGAATTAAAACCTGAACCATCAGTACGTGAAAAAATGGATGTATGTTTACTTCACTTTGAACGATTAATGCAATTAAAAGGGGAAAAGGTTGCAGTTCGTGAGATGCGCAAACATGCATCTTGGTACTTAAAAGGTATACGTGGTAACGGTAAAATCCGTACTGCAATTAATCAAATGGAAACGGCGGAAGAATTACGCGCAGTACTAAAGAGTGTTGCATCACAGTATGAAGGCCAAGAATTGGAAATAGAAGCGATTTAATATAGAAAAGGGCATCCTCTGTAAGGATGCCTTTTGATTTTCTATTTACTTCTCATTTCTTTTGTAGGACCCATTACACCCGGTACATTTAAGCCGGCTTGGCGAAGTAGTACTTGCATTTGAGCGCGGTGATGCGTTTGATGATCAACAAATAACCGTAGAATGGCACCAATTGGAGTAGCATGTCCATGCATATCCACATTTGTAAGAAGTTTTTCATCTGATAGATTATTTTTGGCAACTTCTACAACCTTTTGACTCACAGCTTTATAAGCTTCTTTAATTTCGTCAATTGTTGCTGGAGTATTTGCTGGGTTTAAATTCAATTCTAAGTTTAGTCCGGCTAAACCACAGAAATATGCAGGAGCAGTTGTTAAGTGCCAACTAAGCCATTCGAGTGAGCTATGTCCCTCAACAATCGAAACATTTTTCTTCTCCTCTGTAATTGATTCGATAATAGAAAAAGTGCCTGCACAATTTTTTTCCCATTCTAGAATAAAATCCTCTAATTTGCGATACATTATTTTCCCTACCTTTCAAGTTTATCAACAAAATAGTAGCATTAAATTTGCAATTATAGGTAATAAATAGATATGGAAATTAAATATCTGAAAAGTAAAACATTTATAAAACTACTTCATTTTCATTCGAAAGAGATGATTACATGTCCAAAATTGTGTACAATAGGTTCATTATGGGCTTTATTTTATCTTCATTTATTAACTTTTTCGTTAAAAGGGAAGTGGTGGATGTATGACTTTCGCCTTTTTAGATGAATGAAGATAAAGCCACCGGTGGGTCATGTGATTTTGTGAGGAGTTTTTAATATGTTAGCCCTAGAATGCATTTTGTACGACACGGCTAACGACCAACTACCTGCTCCTGCGATAACTCGTCGCAAAAAGGATTTTGTTGGCCTAAGCATAATTCAAAATCCGGACGTAATTACGCCTCGGCGTAATTGTAACCGTGAACGTAAAGCAAAAACAAGGAGTGAAACACGTGTCAAACATTGAAGAATTAAACGACCAACTTTTGGTGAGACGCCAAAAGATGACGAATATTCGAGAAAGTGGTTTAGATCCATTTGGTAACCGCTTTGAACGCACTCACTTATCTTCAGAAGTTAGTGAACAATTTAATGATTTTACTAAAGAAGAATTAGAAGAGTCTCCTAAAGAAGTTGTAATCGCTGGACGAATTATGACAAAGCGCGGAAAAGGGAAAGCGGGATTTGCCCACATTCAAGACTTAGGTGGACAAATTCAAATTTATGTTCGTAAAGATCATGTTGGTGATGAACAATACGATTTATTTAACCAAGCAGACTTAGGTGACATCGTTGGTATCCGCGGTAATGTATTTCGTACTCAAGTAGGTGAGTTATCTGTAAAAGCAGAAGAGTTCACATTCTTAACGAAATCGTTACGACCAATGCCAGAGAAATTCCATGGCTTACAGGATGTTGAACAACGTTACCGTCAGCGCTACTTAGATCTAATGACGAATAATGAAAGTAAAGAAACGTTCATTACTCGTTCAAAAATCATTCGTGCCATCCGTACGTTTTTAGATGGACAAGGGTTCCTTGAAGTAGAAACACCATTATTACACACGATTGCTGGTGGAGCTGCAGCCCGTCCGTTTATTACACATCATAATGCGTTAGATATGGATTTATATTTACGTATTGCGATTGAATTACATTTAAAACGTTTAATCGTGGGTGGACTTGAAAAAGTATATGAAATTGGCCGTGTATTCCGTAATGAAGGAGTATCTACTCGCCATAACCCTGAGTTTACATTATTAGAACTTTATGAAGCATATGCAGATTATAAAGATATTATGGAACTTACTGAAAACCTTATTTCTCATGTTGCACAAGAAGTATTAGGTTCTACTCAAGTTCAATATGGCGATGATGTTATTAACCTTGCGCCAGGTTGGAAACGACTACACATGGTAGATGCAGTAAAAGAAGCAACGGGTGTAGACTTCTGGAAGCAAATGTCGAAGGAAGAAGCACAAGCTCTTGCAAAGGAACACAATGTAGAAATTAAAGATGTACATGAAGTAGGTCACATTATTAATGAATTCTTTGAACAAAAAGTAGAAGAAACATTAGTACAGCCTACATTCATTTATGGTCACCCAGTAGAAATCTCACCACTTGCTAAGAAAAACCCAGATGATGAGCGCTTTACTGACCGCTTTGAGTTATTTATCGTACGTCGTGAGCATGCAAACGCATTTACAGAGTTAAATGATCCAATTGACCAAAGAGAACGTTTTGAAGCGCAACTAGCTGAAAAAGAAGCTGGTAACGATGAAGCTCATGATATGGATAATGATTTTATTGAAGCGTTAGAATATGGTATGGCCCCAACTGGTGGTTTAGGTATTGGAATTGACCGTTTAATTATGTTATTAACAAACGCTCAATCGATCCGTGATGTATTGCTATTCCCAACTATGCGTCATCGTGATTAATATAAGAGAAGTGAAACACGGAGAGGGTTTAAACACCTTCTTCGTGTTTTTTCGCTAATAGAGTCTGTACACTAGGCTAGGGAATTTACAGATAGAGAGTAGGAATGATATCAAAGAAATAGTTATCATTCATTAAATTATTACTGGTGTATAGAATCTGTAGAGGATAGTCTATCTTGTTAAATATAGAGTAAAGACTTTGAATTCTATCGTTGAAGTGTTAAAGGTCATACTAAATAATATTTCGCAATAAATTACTTGCAATATCATTTTTGTTATGATAAATTAATAAACGTCGTCACAACGACAAATAAAATCAACAATCGAAATGAAAAAGTGTTGACTTTTGAAAGATATGTTGATAAAATATAAAAGTTGTCGGTTGAACGGTTAATAATTTTGGGAAAAGTTGTTGACAGTAAGAATGACAATGGATATAATAATAAAGTTGCTTCTTGAGAGAAGTAATGAAATGAACCTTGAAAACTGAACAACAAAACGTTAATGAAATAAAAGTTTCTTATAATATAAGAAACAAAATTTTGGACATCAAAATTGATGCCAGCTAAAATTTGAGCTTTATCAAATTTTCTTTTATGGAGAGTTTGATCCTGGCTCAGGAC
>NZ_JAFBDY010000023.1 GCF_016908465.1 Lysinibacillus composti
GGCGCTACGTTCTACCCCGACTACCGTTATAATAAGACCATATAGAAAAAGGTCAACCAGAAAAATCTGGCTAACCTTATATTACGAACGGGCGCGTTTCTGAAATAAGAAAGGCGTTTTTCTTCATGAAAAGGGCCATTATTTTGAATATCCGCTTAATAAAAAATGATCATTTATGTTAATTTATTGAGAGTATAAATGAATTGCGTCAAAAAGATTGTGATTAATACAAGCATACTAACTTACGAGTTAATACTTTAATATTTAACATATCACAAATAAAAATTGCGATATAATATATGTATAGCACGATTGAAAGAAGGGACTTTATGAAACAATATATATTTACTAAGGCAGGTAATGGAAAAGTTATTGTTACTCTATCTGAAAGTTATATGGATATTAAACGTAGTGGTATTATGAATAAAGTAATTCGAGCAAAAGAATACAGACTTATACACTATAAAGATATACTTGAATTAAAGTGGAAAAAAAGTATGGGATTACTTATAAATGGATCTATAGAGTTAGTTTTTGATAGAAATAAAAAAAGTAATGATAATCTTGACAATATAATTTACTTTGCGACAAAAAATGAAATAAAAATGGCCACTGAAATAAAAGAATTTTTAGAGAAAAAGGTATCAGAAAATCAGAATAGAACTGCTGATGCTGCTATTAGATACTTTGACGAATTAAAAAAATTAAAAGAACTATATGATTTAAAAATTATTAGTAAAGAAGAGTACGAAGAAAAGAAAAGTATTTATCTAAAATAATATTAGTTTTATTAATATAATACATATTAATTTTGGTAAAGGAGTATTCCTTATCTAACTAACGGGCGCTATTCGTGAGGAATTGGCGCTTTTTTTCATTTAGTTAAAAAGTGTTTCTTAAGGGCCAGGTGGAGAAATCTTAATTCCAATTGTATATTTATGTTAAAATATAAAAATATTGTAAAGTAGTCCACTTTAAATAACGCAGTTGGTTAGTAGAATAAGGAAAAGAGCAACTAGGGGAGATATATAAATGAAAAGAACACTTGCAATACTAGCATCAGCTCTGTTGTTACTTATTATAAGTGCTTGTGATGATAGTAATTCGAATTCAAATACAATTTCTGTTTCCGAATTAACAGACAGAGAAAATGCAATACTTTCGAGTAGTTCAGACAAATCATTAGTATTTGATTTCAATATAAACAAAGAATACAAAGAAGTAACTGTATGGATAGAAAAATATGAATTCGGAAATTTGGTTAAGGATAAATTAAGCGAACTAACGATGCAGGTAGAGGGAGATGGCTCTATTATCCTCACAACTCCTAAAACAAATTATAGCCAAAATCAACCTATATTTAATACTGCAATTAGCAGTAAGGAAGGCGTTAGTACCAGAAGTGCCTTTGATCCAAACTCAGATGATTTGGATGATATGTCAATTGTGTGGGGACCCTTTCCAACAGAGAACACTATTATTGAAGGAGAAGTAGTATTAGGAAGTATTTGTTATTCGAATGAAGGAAGAATGAATTCGCTTACCGCCGATTTTTATCAAGATGTTGAAGGACATATTAATGAGTTGGAAAAATACGACGTTGTATATCTTTTTAAAGCAGATTTTATTAAGTAAAAGTTTATATGAATTTTATTCCACAATAGGGCGCAATTCTTTAATAAAGAATGCGTCTTTTCTCATTAAAGGTCCAATTAATTGAATAAGATTTCAAAGGATTTATTTGCGGATACTTCTTTTGCTATTTGAGCTTGCTTAACTTTTTGTGCTTGAACTTCTTTAGTAGATGGTCCACTTTTCTTTATAGTGATCGTAAATCGTATTCTGTGAGAAAAACTAAAGGGTATTCGGAGAGATAGTTACATAAAAGGATGAAATATGTAATGTTCTAGTTTAAAAGATAGTTGGTTCATTTAACAGGGTTTATATATTACATAAAATTATTACACAAATTAGTACATTAAAGGATGACACGTAATAATGAGTGGTTTTTATTTCTCAATTATCTCATAAACGGAGGGGGAAATTGCAAAACCTGTATTATGTTATATATTAAAGCATGATAGTGTTTCCTATCCTCAAGCTCTTCCCAGCATTATGGAAGCTATTTGGACTAGAACTGAAGATGAGCATTCTAGGGAAAAAGAGTTTGTGGGTGGTATAATTTAAATAATGTCAAGTTTTGTCAGGGGGATTTAAGGATGGCTCTACTTCAAAACGAATTAAAAATAACAAAGATTCATAAATTACTTGGAATGAAATTGGCCTTACCATCATATCAACGTCCGTATAGATGGAGTGTAAAGTCTACAAATACGCTTTTTCTTGATACTTATAATGCATATCAAGAAGGAATAGAAGAATACAGAATTGGGTCTGTTATTTTACATAAGGAAGATGAAATATACAACGTTGTGGATGGCCAACAACGACTGACAACACTTTCGATTCTTCTATACTGTTTAGGTGAAGAGGATCAGGGGCTATTACGAGAAAAATATAATCAACTATCTAATGATGTAATAGTGATTAATTTTGAAATTTTATCTAAGAGGATAAGTGAACTTTCGGAAGATGAGCAAAGCAAATACAAACAATATTTACTAGAGCATTGTAGTGCAGTTCAAATTGTTACGGACAGCGAGCAAGAGGCTTTTCAATTCTTTGATTCGCAAAATTCTCGTGGCAAAGAGTTAGACCCACATGATTTATTAAAGTCATATCATTTACGTGAGATGGATAATGAAGACGAACAGCAGAAAGTAAGAATTATCAACGATTGGGAAAATGCGAACCAGGATGATTTAAATGTCTTATTTAAAAGTTATCTGTTCCCGTTGACGCAATGGTATAAAGGAAAGAATGGTTTGGGCTATTCTGCAAATAACATTGATGTATTCAAAGGGATTAAAGCCGCAAATGTATTTAATTATGCTATTTATCATAAAGCAAGTAACCTTTTCTTAGAACAGTTTAATGCAAATGGAAACAATGAACTACTTACATCTAAAGCATTAAATCAATTTCAATTAACACAGCCACTAATAGCAGGAAGACGGTTTTTCCATTATACCCTTCACTATGGAAAGCAACTTGAGCAAATACAAAATTTAATAAATAAGGTTCATACGAAAGAACAAATTCCGAGTAGACGCTCTGGAGATCTTTACATTAAACAGTTATATGAATGTGCGTTATTGTTTTTTGCTGATCGCTTTGGTATTGAAAGCCTATCAAAAGGTGTGATGCACCAATTATATTCATGGAGCTATTCTTTGCGACTTACTATGCATGCTGTGTATCCTCAGACAATCAATAAGTATGCACGAGGAAAACATGAACGGTTGAACAAAGATTTGGATTTGTTCTCAGAAATTAGTGATATGAACCATGCTGAGGAGTTAAAGCTCATTGTTTTGGAGCAACCAGATACTGAAAGTAATAATAAAAAGAAGTACAAAGCAGTATATGATTTACTTTGTGAATGGAATAGGTGGTAGGAGATGGATAATCATTTAAAAATCATACCGGTATCAAACATTTTTAATAATATCAGCTATGTAGTTCCAATTTATCAACGGAACTATGCTTGGGGAGAAATGCAAATTGAACAACTGATAGAAGATATTAATAGTTCAATTGACGATCTTAGTAAAAACTATTTTCTTGGAAATCTTATTGTTAATCAAACTGATAATAATGTTTATGAAGTAATAGATGGACAACAAAGGTTGACGACATTATTTCTATTAGAAAAGTATCTTGGCATGAATTTTGCGAATGATGCGTTGAGATTTGAAGCACGGAAAAAGTCAAACCGTACACTTCACATGATAAACAATAAGAACAATGGTGAATTACTGGAGGAATTAGCATCAGTTGAAATCATAGCAGGTTATCAAATGATTGAAAACTATTTTAAAAAAACGAAAGAAATCGACAAAGATGAGTTAAAGAAAAAATTAGAAAAGGTTTTTCTTGTTCGTGTACAAGTTCCGCAAGGTATAGATTTAAATCATTATTTTGAAATCATGAATACTCGGGGTGAGCAACTAGAACTTCATGAAATAGCAAAGGCAAAGTTTTTAGAAGTTTTGGATACAGAACACGATAAAAAAACTGCAGCATTGATTTGGGAAAAATGTTCTGATATGGACTCATATATCCAAATGAATTTTGATCCCAAAGTTAGAAAGGCTCTTTTTACAAAAGATTGGTCTAGCATCAAGGAGCATATTAACGATTTTAATTCAATTAGAGAATGTGTTCCGAATGATGAAGATGATAAACATTCTGTTCCTTTGATAGATATTCTAAAAAGTAAGAAGCTCCTCAATAATGGACGAAGTAAGAATGAAGGTGAGAATGAACGCTTTGAATCGACTATTTCATTCCCCAATTTTTTATTACAGGTAAATGCAGTCATTGGTAAGTTAGGTGAAGAAGATTCAACACTTGATGATAAACACTTTTTGAATAATCTATCGTGGGCTTGGAGTGATGCTGATAGAGCAAAGAACTTTTTATATCAAATGTTAAAATGCCGTGTATTGTTTGATAAATATATTTTGAAACGTGAATATGCTAAAGATTATAAAGAAACTGGAAAATGGTCGTTACAACGTTTAGAGAAATATAGTGATGTGAAAGGGGAAAAGCCCAAATATGTAGGTACTTTCGGGGATGATGATAGTCAGAATAATAAACTAATAAGAACACTGCAATCCTGCTTGCGCATAACCTACACATCACCTAAGACTATGCATTGGATTTCACTAGTCCTAACGAGGTTACTAGAGAATGAATCATGTGACATCATTGAAATTCTAGAAGATTACTGTAAAACAAAAGTTATAAAATCGAATTTTGAGAATGCTAGTGGATTTGGTTTTGAAAGAATCGTATTTACTTACCTTGATTATCTTTTATACAAGGATGGGTATTCTTACTTGGATAAGGCAATAATCCCGCCAATGAGTGATGACTGGCAATTTCAATTTAGAAGTTCGATAGAACACTTCCAACCACAGCATCTAGTTGAGGGTGTAAATTGGGAATCGGATGACCTCGATGGTTTTGGAAACCTTGCTTTAATTACAGTGTCAGGAAACTCAAGGTTTTCTAATTTGCCACCTGCAGGGAAAATCAGCTCCTACCCAAGCATTATCGAACAAAGTTTGAAACTGAAGATCATGAAAGAATTAGTCAATTTCGATGATGAAAAATGGACTGAAGAAAAAGCAAGCAAACATAAAGAAGAAATGATTAGGATATTGAAGGGTTAGTATTTACAAGTGAAAGTTAATGATATAAGAAGTAGATGGTTCATCTACAATTTTTCAAACACAAACAAGGTATAAAATATTGATATGTCTTCGAAAACTTAGACATCAATACTGTTATTTTAAGTCTGTCGGGTGTTATTTGGAAGGAAATAAATGTATTTTGTTTTCTAAAAAACCACCGTTTTATATACAAAATAAACAGCTACCAAAAATCACCGTTTTGGTAGCTGTTTTTTATTGTTTTTGTCTACAAACTCGTCTACAAATAAAACTATATAAAACGTACCATTTATAGACGTTGGAGGTGTAAAAATGGATTTTTTAGCTTTTAAAGATTCTTTATATGTAGGGTTGAAATTTCAGAAACCGAATGTGGTTAGTTCAATTTTAGAAATTAATGATGAAGGGGTTACGTATTCAATCTGTAAAAATGGACGATCAAAAAAAGTAAGATTCGATGTATTAAAAGCAGCCTTTCAAGAACTCGTTCAAAATCAATCTATTACGATTAAATGGTTTACAGAAAAGAATCCAACGCAAGCAAAAAAACATCACCTTGTAACTTCACAACAATCGGTGGTCTATTTCAGCACTTCAATTTAGCTACTTACACAAGAGGAGAATATAAGGAAGTGAAAAAATGACACGGATAATTGGATATGCACGCGTTAGTACTGAAGACCAAAATTTGGACATGCAACAAATCGCAATCGAAAAGTATGCC
Organism: Lysinibacillus composti; assembly: GCF_016908465.1. Lineage (GTDB taxonomy): Bacteria > Bacillota > Bacilli > Bacillales_A > Planococcaceae > Ureibacillus > Ureibacillus composti_A. The sequence goes on from NZ_JAFBDY010000023.1 coordinate 6,028, forward strand.
AAGGAAAAGAATTTGGAATTGGTGATGTACCTTGAAAAAATTAGTTCACGAAAAGACCAGCCCGAACTGCAGAACGCTTTAAAAGCAACTTCAAAAGGTGATGTGTTTGTCATTTATAAACTCGATCGCCTAGCACGTAGCACAAAAGAGTTGTATCAACTAACAGACCACCTAAAAGAAAAGGGTGTCGAGTTCGTTAGTATTCATGATAGTTTTGATACAACAACTCCAACAGGTAAAGCGATGTTCGGGATGTTGGCTGTGTTTGCAGAGTTTGAACGGGATATTATTCAGCAGCGAACAAATGCAGGACTTGAGGCTGCACGTAAGCGAGGGAAAGTTGGGGGAAGACCTGCTATTGATGATAAAACCAAGCGTCAGGTTATTGCATTATTTAAGGCTGGTGAAAGTGCGACAGATATTGCGAAAGAATATGGGATTGGGAGAGCAACAGTTTATAGGATTATGAATGAAAGTAAAGTTTAACCCTAACTAAATCAGATAGGTGACAATTTTATCCGTTATATTAAATAAATAAGACCTTAGTATAACTGAAATAGCTGATATATAGTCTCATAACTTAAAGGTTACGGACTTGAAAAAGGAATAAAGTAATATATAAGTAAATCAACAAAAATCAGCTAATTATTTAGTAGAGGGAGTGATTCATAATGTCATTAAAATACCAATGTTCCCCTGATAAAAGAAAACAAGAAGTAGTTAGTCTTTTAAATGAGTTAAATTTAGAATTTGAGTTTCTAGGAGAAAATCAAATTAAAATTTTGGGGAAGTATCTTATTTTGGGAGAGTTCCTACCAACAGGACATGTATATTTGTTTAAATACAATGATAAATGGAAAAAAAATACTCATAAATGGACTTGTGCTGGAATCCAAGCTATAACTTCATATTTAAAACAACATGCGTTGTAAAAGACTTATAGAAAAGCACAATTTCAAAGTTTGAAGCAGAGCCGACCATTCTTAATGAATTACAATCTGCTTTTCTTCAATGCATACTTTAAAGGTAAACTTTGTTAGTTATTTCCGTATTTCTTACTTTCGGATCTTGTTGTGTATAGTTAATTTGTAATAATCGCCCTGTGGAAGTCAACTGACTGCTCCAAACGCTATGAGAATGTTTTCCTTGGTGAATGAGCTAAATAGTCCTAATCAACGTGGCCTTTTAAGGGGGATTTTCCATTAAAAACATGTAGAAGTACCTTTTTACTTTTGATAGAGTAAATTAGTTACCAAATTAATATAAAACAAGGGAGAAGCAGCATCTTGAAAAAAGTCTTAGCAAGCATTTTATCAATATTATTTATTGTAACTACAGGGTTTATCGATGTCCAGGCGGAGGAAGAACGGAAACCAATTGAATTAAGTTATGAGATTTGGGATAATGACGGTCCGATAAACGAAGAATCGTTTATCGTAGACCCATATCTTCAAGAAAAGAAGAAAATTTGGCAAGGATATGATCTTCCAGAAGATCGTTATATGGTTGTAATAGTTCGAAATGAAATTAATCATCCATATTTTGAAACATATCAAGCCCGGGATAATATGTATTCATGGGACTCCCATAACAAATTTAAGACAATAGAAGAAGCCGAAGCGTGGGGGTACCGTTTGTCGGGGATTCAAGTCAAAGAATGGAATGAATACGTTCAAAAATGGGGTTATACGAATGCGGAAGGTACTGGTTATACAATGGTGTTCGTTGAGCCTAATGAATTTAAAAATATTCTCATAAAAGATAAGACAGCGCCAGTAACATCTTCTAGTAATGTTCCAGCAAATTGGACCAATAAAGACGTATATATTACATTAACAGCTTTTGATGAAGAATCAGGTATAGATAAAACAGAATACAGAATTAATGAAGGTGATTGGATTCAATATACTGGACCAATTGACTCCTTTTCCGAAGGCAAAAACCTAATTGAATACAGAAGTATTGATCGAGCCGGCAATATGGAAGAAACTAAATCTGCCGAGGTGAAAATAGACAAAACAGCACCATCATTAAATGTTTCATTTAATCAATCAGTTATAACTGACAGTAATCATAAGTTAACACCTATTAACGCTTTGATAGTAGCAGATGATAGTTTATCAGGTGTTGCGTCATATGAATTGGTATCCATTTTAAGTAATCAATCGGATAACGGAAAAGGAGATGGGAACACAGCTCAAGATATACAAGGAGCAGAGTTTGGTACCTCTGACGTAAATTTCTTACTTCGTTCTGAGAGAAGCGGTCATGGAAATCGTATTTATACCATTATTTATAAAGCAACTGACAATGCAGGAAATTCAGTTATTACTTCTCAAAATATCGTAGTAAAACATGATAATTCCATAAAGTAAATAAATTAGCAGTGATACCCTAAAGTGGTATTGCTGCTTTTCTTATTTTTATAATTTCCAACTAAACCCTTCATTTGAGAAATACTTGCATTATTAACAGGAGAGAAAAGGCGTGCTATATTGAATTCGGCATTGTGGAATGGAGAATAAATATCCCCAGCGATATGAATGTATTAGGATTCAAAGAAGAAATATCCGATGAAGATGGGGAAATTTATAATAGAGATCTTTGGTTTATCGGTGAATTAGATTAGGTATTTATATATTCCAGAATCGGGCGCCATTCTTGAGGAATTGGCGCTTTTTTGCTTTTAAAGATCATTGCGTTTAAGAGTGTTTCATTCGCGTTTAGCAAATATTTTATAAGTGGAAAGAGGTTAATATTAAAATAAAAAGAAAAGTTTATATGGAGGAGAAATGTAATATTTTGGTTCGCAATCACCATCTATTTTCTCTTAATAATTGTTTTTTGAATCTCGAAAAACTGGTAAAACGGAAATTTAATCTTCCAAAGGAAATTAAATATAATAAAAAGTTCACTAATAATCAAACTTTAATAGAAATTTTAATGTCGATTATATTTTTTATTGGTGCATTTATGTCGAGTTTTACTGTTCTTGAAAAAAGATATCTATCGTCCATTAAATCCAATCCCACTATATTTGTGGCTTTCACTATATTTTTTTGTATTGTATGGATTTAGAGGATACATGGCAAAAAGGTTTGATAAAGATTCGAGAGCATATTATATCCATTTCGCCTACTCTGTATGGTTACCCATAATCATCATAGCCTATCATACTACGAAAATTTTTCTATAACTGTTTTATTAAACAATCAGGCGCATTTCAATAATAAGGAATGCGTCTATTTTTATTTAATGCCCTTCTACAAAATAACGAGTATTTTATACAAAAGTGGGAAGAAAAGAAAAACAGCGAGAACCAACTCGAGAAATATAAAGCCAAGCAGTTTATTGAAATCATAACAAAAGCCAAACCACTTGAAAATTTTGATATGAATTTATTCTTTAAACTAGTGAAAAAGATGACGGTCTACGAAGAAGCAAAGGTGATTGTGACATTGCTGGATGGCACAGAAGTTGAGTGCCAAATTGAAAGAAAAGGCTTGGAATTATATCCAAGCCTTTGAACTAATTAATATAATGCAATCTTTTAAGATTACCATGGTATATCATCATCTAAATCGATTAATTCTGGTGGTGGTTCAAATAAAGTCGTTATTAGTGGGGGAGCTGCTTGTGTTGGTCGGCCATCTCCACAACTTGGGCATATAACGTACCATTTTCTGCGACTTTCTACTTGTAGATGGTAGTTATTCATGTGCTTTACAAGTTTATGACGATTAGAGCGACAGTGTACCTTTACCCAGAATTCATTACATTTTTTGCATGTGTAATAGTATTTTGGATATCCTCCTTGAGTTAGAAGTTGACGCTCATGTACTTCTTCAGCCTCTCCACAATTCCAACATACTTTATGCTCACCGAGATGGTATTCCATAATCAAACGGAACCAATTTTTAAAAACATAGGTTTTAGAAGGTATCATATAAATGGAACCGTACTTATGTGCCTTCTCATTACTTAAATTTGTATTAAAAAGCGTTTCATTATACATGACATGGTATGGGTTATACTTATCTTCGGCGTTTTCAGAAATTGTTATATCAGAATGTATAATACCGGATGCCAGAATTGGGGCTTGCCACTTTGAATCAATTGGCTGCATGTTTCCGTATTTATTAATTGCAATATCATTAATATCCTCTACCCACTGTTCTATTCCCTGTGAATTATAATTTCGATATTTTGCATCTAAAACACCAATTCCCATAGATCTATTATTCTTTTTAAATTTCAGAACGAAGTCTGGTGTAAGGTATTGGGTAAAGGGTAAATCAATTTTTGGCTCATAATAGAGTTCAACTTGCCAATGCTGCCAAGAAAGTGTAACAGAAAAATTTTGGAGTCCTTTTTGATTTCCAATGAGTAAGTAGTTATCTAGGCAGGAAGTTACATCCTTATAACCATCTAACCTCCAGCCCATTTCCTTAATTAGTAGGTGTAAAATTTTATAAAGAGTCCAAACTTCGAAAATATGTTCAACTTTTCCGGTACTAATCTGTCGTTGATACTGTTCTATATATAATGTTGCGGAAAGCTCATGCTTAATACGTTTGACTGCTTGCCATGCTACTCGGTAAGTTGGATTATGCAAAAATACTTGAGTTGGTCTTATTGGGAGTCGTTCATTTAAATCAAGTGTTGAAAATAAAGGTAACTCCAATAAACGCTGTGCAGTTTCTCTCAACTCATCAAATTCCTCAGCAGCACTATGAATCTCTTCTTTATATTTGGTAAGTGCTTGGAGTTTCTCGAGTTGCTTTAAACGCATAAACGCTTCTTCGCTTTGGTCTGCACCATGCATCATAACCGGTAATTCGTTATATAAAAAAGCTAGGAGAGAATCTCTATCTGCTGGAACAAGTATTTCGTTACCGTTTACGTGAATGCTAGAAATCTGCACAAAGTCAAATGTATAATCATAATAATTATCCAGTCTTGGAGTGGCGACTGCATCAATACCATTTGGTTGTGGTCGCACAAATCCACGAATATAAATAGTTCTAGGTCGATGCTCTGACTGTATTTGTGCTTCTTCACAGAAAGCTTTATATAATCTTATTTGAGACTGTACATGATTACTACCAAGTTGGATTGTACCAAAATGGCTATTTGGAATCTGTGGGATTCGGCCAAAAGGAGTCTCGATAGCATAGTTTCTGATCTTTAATTGCTGTTCACGTCTATCATACTTTAATTGTGCTCTCATTCCCTGAATTGATTGATGATGATAATAGTGATTACTATTCGTAAATATGCCATTCATCTCAAGTGTTAGTTCAATATATTGGGTATCAAGTACTCTATTTGGATTTGCAGTAAAGTTCGCTGTAGATTTAATATTCTCTCGAATACTGCTTTCTTCATCTAAGTAACGTTGCATATCCTGTGTTAACTTACTATGTATCCTGTTATATGTGTTTATATCCTCTATCTTATCAACAGAACCAAGTAATCTTTGAATTTCTAAATCACTTTTACGGAAATACATCTCACGTTCATTTTTTACATTACGTAGTAGAGACTTTGTTGTAATTTCATTTGAACCCATTGCAGTACTATATCGTATTAAATCTTCCAATAGTTGTTTTATTAGCTTATTCTCATACGTAGCGACCATAGGTATGAGCGATCGATTTCGATAATTTGGTTTTCCAGGATTCATATATTGTTCAATTTCCATACGAAGGTCAAAGCGTCCGTGACTCTGGGGCTTTTTCTTGGTTATTTGCAATTCTAGTACTGTATGTGGGTTAGCATTAATCTGTTTAATTGCAGTTGTTAGTTTTTTTAATTGTTCCTGTAGTTCCATCACAACTTTATTTGAACTAATTGCAACTTTGGCAACATTTCGGTCATCTCGTACAAAATCCTCCCGGATTCTGTATAAATCAGCGATCATCTCTTCATAATCCTCAATTGGTAAGGAGGATGGAACAAAGTGGATGGTGGCAAAATTGTTAGATAGACCATTTGCTGTATAGCTTAACTTTGCTGTTCCTGCATTTGTTAGTCCAGTTAAAATACTAGATTCTTCATAAAGAAAATAGCTCTTACGCTTCTTATTTGAGAAAAGCGTTGGTTCAAACCAAATATTCTTATCGGAATGATAAACAAAATTATGACTAGATTTTTCGTCGGGTGAAATAATAGAAACTTTTTCAACATTATTTTCCTTATCAACGAACCGAACACCAATTTGTCGTATGAAATTTTCATTTTGGCTGCGATAATGGTTTGGAATAACCCACTCTTCTTTATTTTTTTTTGCAATTTTATCGCCAATATCTATAGATTTTATCGGTAGTAGTTTTTGGTTTGGTTTTAGGCTATGGTCATACCTCACCTTGATCATGAATAACTCTACATACATACCTTATCAACTCCAATATGAGTATAAGCCAGTTTGTTCAAATCTTTGCTGCATTTTTTCGAGTTTTCTCTTACTTAATAATTCATCTTTTACATGGCGCTCAACAACTTCTATTAATCTTGTAATTAGCTGTTCATCATCTACCATTTCATGAATCCTAGGTAAAAGTTTCATTATTGTAATATCATCTGCTAGTTGCTTAGTAGAAATTCCTAAGTTTTTCGCAGCGACGTAGTATAATAAAATATGTCTTTCTACACGTTCATTATATTCGATATGCCAGTTTTTAAGTTCTTGTTGTATATCATTTATTGCTTCACGTAATTGATTAGAGATTCTTGGTGTTTCGGTTGTATTGGTTGTAAAGTACTGGGCAGAAATATCGTACTGTCCAATTTCTGAAACAGATGCTACTTTTTCATTTTCCTGACGATAAAGTGGGATGACAAAGCTACGATCAATTACTTTTGGGCTCAGAGCTTGTACAGCACCATCTACATTCATTGTTCCTATAATACGAACATTTTGTGGAATATTAAGAACTGGTGCGTATCGTTTTAAATTTTCAAATCTAGTAACCATCTCATAATGTGCTAATGAATCCATTTGAATCTTTTTTAAGGCTTCATCAATTTCTAGTGTTTCTTCTTGAGACATTCTTTGAATGAACCATTTTATTTCATTCATATTTTGTTCGTATTCAAAATCACTATATAAACGAAGCTTTCCATCTTCTAATTCCCTTATACTAAGTACGTCAGCTAAATAGTATTCGATTTGCGCAAGGTTCATTTCATCTAAACAAATAAAGTATAGATGATCCTTATTTTGCTTTGCTTCGATAAGACAATCTAAAAATGCAGAAGGTACATATAGTTTTCTAATAGGATTATAAAAGCCAAGTAAATCTTGTTTATCAGTCCAGCTTGGCTGAACCGGAATTATTTCATACTTTGCATTAATAATCGACGCGAGCTGCTTCACAATTGTTGTCTTTCCAGTACCAGAGGGACCAGACAAGATAATCATTTGCTCTGTCATTAGTGCTAGTAATAGCTGACGTAATGTTTTTTGCTCATAATGATAGCCACGAGCACTAAGTTGTGATAGTATTCCTTTTAATAATTCAGAAACTGTTTCCGGTATAACAAGAAATGATTCCTCTGTTTCTTCTAGTTGGTCTTCAGATTGTTTGTCAAATACAAAACCTAATTTTTCTAGTTTTTGCTGAAGTGAATATAGATTTTGTTTTGTTTTATCTAACCGATCCTCCTGCCTTTCCATATACAATATTTGTTTTTTGTTCTCGTCTAATTTTGAATCAAGGTTCTTTATATCATTTTCAATTTTAGTTTTTATAATATTAGCGGCATCAATAAAGCGGCTTTCTCTGTCTTTATATAGAAATGGCTTTGCTAAGGCGATAATACCTAAGTCCTCTTTGTTCATTCCGATTAAATCAAATATTTCATCAGTATCTTCAATTTGATAGACTTCATTATATGTGGTATTAAATATATTTCCTTTTTTCACCTCATTTTCAAATTCAGTGAGGGTAACCTTTGCAGCCACTAATGTACCGTCCTCATAGTTCTTTGCCTTGCCCTTTGTTCGGCAAAAAATAGATTGTGGACGGCTAAAATCACTAAAAATTTGAGATTCTAAAACTACTCCTGTATATGGATTAATCAATTGTTCAATAAAGAAAAATGGTTTTTCTTCAAAAGGATTTCTTACACGTCCAATAAGCCAGAAATCTTCTAACTGTGTCCTTTCCAATATGTATGCCTCTCTATTATCAGGCACTAATTTTGCAAACGCTTCTATTGTAATAGCTTCGATCACCGAAAAAACCTCCAATAAAACAGAATATACATTATTTTATCATAATAATAATACTATTTTCCTGTATATACCAAGAAAACTGTTACAATGGAATTAGAAAGAAAAAGATTTTTACTTTAGTTTTTCAAAAGATGACTACAACTTTTAGCAATTTTTAGAAAAGAGGTACGATATGTCAAATTATAAAAATCTTTCAAGAGGAACATCCTGCCAGTTTCTAGAGGGAATACTGGTATTTATTCTTATCAAATAAAGAATTAACGATGTACCTACTAGGCAAACGGAATTGGTTCAAAAAGATGAAGATAGCAAGAAAAACATTTATAGATTAAGAGAACAATTTGGACTTTTAGATGTTGATGAAATTCAATTTCTTGATGATAACGAATTGATTGATAGCATTAAAGAGATAGAGATAAACAATGATAAGGCGCCGACCTATAATGGGACACCGAAAGAAAAAGAGGAATTTAATGTCAATGCTAAAGGTGCGAATTTTTATCCTCGAAACTTAAATGTCTCTGTTAATGCACTTAAAATGGCAAGTTTCAGATGTGGATGTGATAATGACCATCCAACTTTTATAAAAAAGAGAGATGGAAATCCGTATACAGAGCTTCATCACTTAATTCCATTGAGCAGTCATTCTGATTTTTCGTATTCACTAGATGTTGAAGAAAATATAGTTTCCTTATGTAGTCACTGTCATAATCTTTTACATTATGGAAGAGCTATATGAGCAAAGGAAAGATTTGCTTAAACAAGCGGGTATTGAAATAACATTCTAAAAATTGTTGTCTTATTATTAAATAATATATAGCTACTGAGATTAGGTGGTAAATCTTTTTATAATATTTGTAATATGGTAATAAGTGGAGAAAGATGAGGTGCTGAAAAATGATTAAGTTTACTGACGAGCAGATAAAACTTGCTGAACAACTTTTAATTACCGTGATGAAAAAGGAACCAATTGTAGAGTATAAGGAGCTTGGGGATAGGGTTTCACCGCCAATTCACCATCGTCAGGTTCCCAGGCATATTGGAGTTATTTCAGAACTATGTTTTCAGCTTGGATTGCCATTCCTTTCAGCAAAGGTTGTAACTAAAGGAGTAAATGTGGCAGGGGAAGGGTTTTATAAACTTTATACACAGTATTTTCCCGATGCAAAGAAACTTACTTCTAAAGAAGTATTTAGTGAGGAATTGAAAAAAATTAGAGAATGTACAGAATGGTATAAGCTCGCAGATTATTTACATATTGATCTGGATTTACCAAGGCCTACTGTGAAAAGTGAAGTAACACCATCCATAAGAATATTGCCAATGAGTAGTAAAGAAGAATTTCCTGGAATGAGCATAGAAGACGTGCAAGAGGATTTCTTTTTGGGTGAACTTAAAAAGCGGAATGGCATCTTTTACTTTAGAAGAGTTGGAATGTATGCTCCCGAAGGTTCTCTAGTACTCTTTCAATTTGATAATTTGATTATCGCCTCAGCTAACCTTCATAGCATTGAAAAGTTTGATACCCCGGAAAAGGAGCAATATTATGGAGCCTATCAATTCGATATAAAAACGCTCGAAGTCTTTCAACCCATTACAGTAGCCGAAATAAATAAAATTGATGGTAATATTACTCGATTTTCACAATCAAAGCAGGAAATTAATTCTTCTTTTATTTCAGAGATTGAAGAACTTATTAAGAGAAAGCAAATGGCACTTTTAGCAGATGAATTGCCTGTGCAAGAATCTCCTAAACTTAAAGAAGGAGCAAAGAAACAGGTCCTGGTTAATTCATATGAAAGAAATTACAAAGCAAGACAACAATGTATAGACTATTATGGTTGTCACTGTTCAGTTTGCGATTTTGAGTTTGCAAAGTTTTATGGGGACGAATTTGAGGGGAAAATTCATGTTCATCATCTTAAAGCTCTTTCTGAAATAAATGAAGAATATGAAGTGGATCCAATTAATGATTTACGCCCAGTATGTCCAAACTGCCATTTAGCTCTTCACTCCAAAGTTGGGGATAAGCCTTATACAATAGAAGAGTTGAAAGAAAAAATCTACAGAAATTAATCTTTGAATTAGAGGGGTTAAGTTTATGATATCTAATGAAAAGACCGAGTAGATAGTTTAAATGTCTGAAGATAGCTATTAAATTACTTCACCAAAACGATTTTGCTAGTGCCTCATCATATTTTATGGAAGCTCATAATTTATATAAAACGAGTAATTACGAAAGTGCCATTGTAAAAGCTTGTGTTTCTTTTGAAGGTACAATGAAAATTATTTGCGATAAAATGGGATATTTACATAGTACAAGGGCAACTACTAGTTCACTTATTAACACTTTGGCAACAAATGGCTTCTTTAATGTATCAAGTGAAATTCATCTTAATGCATAAAAAAATTCATTATCCAGTGGATTACCAACAATAAGAAATCAATTAGGGTATGGTCAAATAGAAGCAAAGGAAGTTGCATCATCAACAGTTAAATACGCATTGGATTTGTGTGCAACCAATATTGTGTATTTAGTAAATTTATATGAAGAAAAGAAAGTTAAATCATAGATTGACTAACTAATAAAGGGTGAGGCAAAGAGTGAACGAGAAAGATAAACAAACAAAATGTTTGCAGGAGAAAACGGACAAGAAAAAGAAGATTAGACAAAGTTTTGATAAATTAGTAAAGCAAAATGGAAATGCATTAAAAAGGCTAAGTAAAGAATGATACAACTTATTTGGTAAGAGTGTGTATAGGTAGTGAAAGAAAATAATAAGGAAAAGGAAAATACAAAACAAGGTAAATCAGTTGGTAAGGAAGAAATTAAGAATATTTTTGAGGGTGCTGTTAAAAAGTACGGAAAAGTGCTAGATAAGTTAAGTAAAAATTAACTTAGGAATTATATATGCTACCCTTCTATACCTATTAACAAATTAGAAAAACTGGTTGGAATTTTTAAAAAGCTAAATAGCAAAATTTTAGAACAGGAAACCAAAAATAAGCAATCTGCCCCTTTATCTGTTTTAAAATAAATGAATATTTAATGATTATAAGTAACAAAGAAAGAGCCTCCTATAGATGTCTTTGCGGAGGCATAAAAGAGACTCAATCTTATTGGGCCAGGGATCTAAGTTTATCATGTGATAGTATAGAATGGAGTATATTTATCAATTGAGCAATAAAAAAAACTATTTTTATTAGTTTAAGATATGAGGGAAATGATGGTAGATAAATTTATAGAAGATTTCATTAAATATAAGAGCAAGAAGAAAACAAGGGGTTATAAATTGGTTGGAAAAAAGTTCACATTATTATTTTTCATAACTTTTGGATTACTGATTTTTTTTATAATTCGTTTTTATATGACTTGGTATAACTGTTTAATATTGCCAATAATTATTCTCTTTATTTGTATTAGATTGTTTGATAAAAAGTTAACTCGAGTATTAAATACTCATATTAAGAAAGATTATGAGAGGGATAAAGTCTACATAAGGAATTATTTAATCCAAAAGAATATCGTTAATAAAGAACAATTTCAAATCCTAGCAAAGTTAATTAAAGAAAAAGGAGAAGAAGGAATAAAACGGTTTGAATTAACACCGTATATTGCTATGTTGCTTACAGCTACTGTGTTTATTTTTAATAATAGTAATATTGAAGATTATTCCTTCTTTATGGTAATATTTATAATATTAATTTCTATTAATCCACTCTTAAACGTATGGCAAAATTTATTTCATAATTATAAATTTGAAGTAATGATAAATTTGTCTAGAAAGATTGAAGAAGTTTTTTTAGAGGAGTCTTCTCAAAAATAATAGTTTAAGTTTCAATTTACTTCAACTTTCTTTTTTTTACTTCTCGTATTATTGTACTTTTAGAGATTCCAGTTAGCTCGGCGACTTGATTATATGAGTTACTATTAAGCAGTTGTACCGCATGGTTTAACTGTTTTTTTGTATACTTTGGAGGTCGGCCTTCTTTAAAGCCAGGTTGTTGTTTTGCAATTGCTTTTCCTTCTTGTGTACGCTCAACAATCATATCTCGTTCAAATTCAGCAAATGCGAAAAAAATATTCCTTACGAGTTTAGATGCTGGTGTGTTATCTAGTAATCCCATATTAAGAATATGGACTGCTATCCCTCTGTCAATTAACTCTCTCACAAGCTCACTACCTTTAGTAGCGGATCGTGCGAAACGATCTAATTTAGTTACAACTAAAGTATCTCCAACCTCTAACTTTCTTAATAACGTATTAAATTGGGGACGATTTGTTTGAGTTCCTGTAAAATGCTCACTGTAGATTTCATCACAACCAGCTGCTTTTAAGTTTTGGATTTGGGTTTCAAGATCTTGTCCAGCTGTTGAAACTCTAGCATAACCATATTTCAAAAAGTTTACCCCCTAAATGAAAATATAATTTTGATTATAAGTTATGACACCGTTTGATATATTGATTTTATCATAATTTACAAATGGTATCAAAACTTATAAGTTATGGGAATTGGTGACGATATCAAGTATTCAGAGAATCTCAAATAGAAGGTTATGAGAAAATGGGAGAGCATTTTAATGGTTTCACACGAGGAGAAAACCACACTTATCAGCAGCGTAAAAAATTCTAAATCGATTATCCATAATGACATCTACTAAATAGAGGTGTGAAAAGGAAAATACAGGGGAGAAATAGGTGGTAAATTTAAAATGGAAAAGTGTCCCGTTAGAACGGGACATTTTTTTATTTAGATAAATAATTCGTAACATATTAGTCTCACTTCACTATTTTTGTTTAAATCGGTAACATTTTCTTCAATATCAATATATTCTAATATTTCGTCTAATTTATTAATTAGTTCTTCATCTGAGAGTAAAGAAATTTCAATGGTCTTTAACTTGCTAATTGTTCCTTTATGCAGTGGATTTTTTAATTTTTTTCTTATTTTCCGCTGCTCACGGGTTATTCTAGTTCTAAATTTCGTTTTTGAAAAAATCTTCTCTAATCTTTCGGCAATATCTTTTTGGACTTTATCAATTTCCGAAGATGTAACCTGAATTTGAGCAATATCATTTACTTGATCTGCTACATATTTTTTACCAATTTCCAATAAAAGATTTACATTATAATCAGTTTCTCTTTTAATTGGTTTGTTGGACAAATAATTTCCGCTAGAAATGATTTTATATATTTCAGCCTTACTTGTTTTCATTTCCTTTAAATTTATATCATAAAATAACCAGTAGCTTTCGTTAGACACTTTAAAATACATAAATATTCCTTTATATAACTCTGATTTTTTTATTGAAAAAATACCGTCTGGAAAATTAGAGACCAACTTTTTATTCTCATCATTATTAAAAATTAATTCTTTATAATCCTCATAAATATACTCGTCTGAAGGTACAATTTCTTCTCTATCAAGTTCAAGTTCATCTAATAAAGATTGATCTTCACTATTTATTCTTAAAATTTGATCATGATCTTTTTCATTAAATACTTTATCAATCAGAATTTCATCATCTGATATAATTCGACTCTCATTTCCAATAGTTTCATTAATATATTTTATTTTTTCAGATAGTCTTTTTGTTAATTTTAAAATTGAGTCTAATTTATCATCTGGAATAAAATTATAGATATATATATTGTTATGCTCAGTAGTGATACGGTCAATTCTACCTTCTCGTTGAATTATTCTAACTGGATTCCATGTTAAATCATAATTAATGATTGTATTACAATCTTGTAAATTCTGACCTTCTGATAAAATATCAGTAGATACTAAAATATTTATTTCGGGTTTTTCTGGGTCAAATAGTTCTGGATTTGCAATTGGAGCAAATTGAGCAACTACTTTTTCTTTTTTATTATTTTGATTGTTTTTGCTATCAATTTCACTTACTATACCAAAATTATTATCAAGGAGATGTTTATAAATATAACGTGCAGTATCTTTGAATTGAGTGAATATAAGCAGTTTTTGTTTCTTATTTTTACGATATTCGAGTTTTATATGATTAATTAATGTTTGAAGTTTAACATCACTTTCATGATCAATATCTGCAATCATTTCTATAATTTTATTAAGATTTTCTTTATCAGCTTCAATTTTCAATAATAAATCTTCAATATTTCCTTGATAATCTGATAAATTGATTTTTGTTACATTGTCTAAAATATCAAAGCTGTCCGAATCTAAATCATCCATTACATCCTTTTTTGTAACAAGGAAACCTTCCGAAATCGCTGAAAGGAGTAAATTACAATATCGTATTTGTTTCATTATAGAATTTCTGAATGCTTCAACCGAGCTTTCGAATCTTTTTAATAACATTGTTTTAACAAGAGCATTGTTGTTGAATTGATGCTTTTTTGAAATCGAATCTTCACTTATTATTGGTAAATTTAGGTATTCAATTGTATTTGCTATCTCAGTGAAAATATTTTCTCCATATAAATCAGAGATACTATAGCTGATCTTCTTCAAATGCCTTGAAGGAAACCTAATTTCTTTTCCATTAACATATAAAGTTTTTTCCTTGTTTCCGTATTTCCTTCTAATGAAAGTCCTACTTCTTCTAATCATAACTTCATTTAAAATATTTGAAACTTGATCTTTCTTTTCCTCGTAATTATTAAAGATGTCTTTTAATTTTGCTATTCCAAACTTATTCTTAAAATCATCATCTTTTAAAAACAATGTGAGAATATTATATAAATCATATATTGAATTATTTACAGGGGTAGCTGTTAATTGAACTACTTTTTTGTCCATAGTTACTTGAATTAATTCTTTATATCTATTTGCATTATCGTTACGGAAATTGTGAGCTTCATCTATAATTATATTTTCAACATTTTGAACTTTATCAAAAGGAATTCCATCC
This sequence comes from Lysinibacillus composti, assembly GCF_016908465.1. Classification (GTDB taxonomy): domain Bacteria; phylum Bacillota; class Bacilli; order Bacillales_A; family Planococcaceae; genus Ureibacillus; species Ureibacillus composti_A. Next base: position 21,161 of record NZ_JAFBDY010000023.1, read on the forward strand.
TTGCCAATTGCTTCCTGAGTTAGTAATTCAATTGATATATTTAATTCATTTGCTTGATGTTCCCACATTGTTTTTAATGAAGCAGGACAAATAATTAATGTTGTCATTTCGTGTAATGAAAAATACCTTAAAAGCCCTTTGGCAACATATGTTTTCCCTAATCCAACACTGTCTGCAATAATTACACCATTATATTTTTCTAAAATCTGTATTGCTTTTCTTACAGCAAAAGCTTGAAATTCAGTTAAATCGTCGAGGTTTAAAGACTGTATTTCTTCAAAGGTAGGGTCATCTTTTAAATATTCAAAAAGTGTTTTTAGTAAAATATCAAACGGAGAAAACTCTAATTTTTCAACTTGTATATTATTATCAATAATATTAAGCAATTGTTCATTAAAATCTTCTGCTTCATTCCAAATTCCATTAAACCAATTTTTTACTTCCTTTATAGCAGAAGGTTGACGTAGTACAGCATTTAGTTCCGTATTCATTTTAGTTGCATCATGGTCACCTAAACCGCTTTTTGTAAAATTGCTAGAGCCAACTATTGCATATTGTTCTTTAATATCTCCGTTATTATATGAAACGTCAAAAATGTATGCTTTAGAATGGAATTTATCTTTAACAAAAATTTTAAAATTTACTTTTCCATCTCGAATCAATTCGGATAATTCATAAATTTCTTGTTTTTGATTATCGTCTAAATATGATATGTCTTTTTCCATTGATCGAAGTATTAAATTTTTCTTTAAATCATAACCAGACGAAATTTCACTTGCAGTCATAGCATTTGTTTCGTTTCCTATTACTATATTAATAGAACAGTTTTCATTGATGTTTTCTTTAACTAAGTTAAAACCATTAAGGTAGAAATAGCCAGCAGCTATATCTACCTTATCAGCATATTTTATTAACTTATTAATTGTATCTTTTAACAAACTTGTTCTATTATCAATTATTTCTGGTATTTCAGGCATCGCTACCTCACTCCAATTCTAATCAATAATACTTAATAATGTGTGTATATCATCATTTGATAACCCATAAATTTCAAATACTAATCGATCAATTTCGAGTTGTACTTCTTCTATTTCTTTTTCAATACCTTGCTCACTCAATAATCTGAAAATGGTATGAACTATTGTTTCCATTTGATAAGTTTGTTCTTTATTTCCTAATTTTATTGGTAACGCCCTGACGTCAGTAACCAGTATTTTAGGAAAAAGTCCTTTTTTGGCTTTTGGAGAAGTTCCATAGTTGTAAATAGCAAATAATTTAGAGTTCAATAAGCCCAAGATATAAAATAGTGATACCTTACTTTGTTCTTTTTGAATAATATTTATTATGCTAGGAGTATTATAATATTCGTCCTCTGTGTATCCCGCATTAAGTCTACCTGTTTGTTTATTAACAATTTCTCGTACTAAAACTCTTGGTCCTGTAAAATACTTTCGTTCTCTTGGTGCACCTAACCAATCACCATAACTAATCCAAACCTTTTCATTCCACTTTACTACGTATCTTTTTACATCTTCACCCTTTAATTCAGGTTTATACGTCTCATCTTTTGGATAATTGGAATGCCAAATTCTATTTTTTATTGTTTCGGGTGAGTGACCTTTATATTTATCATAAGCAATTAATCCTTGACTCACATCAAAATAATTTTCAAGTGGTTTCCCCTTTGAAGCAATTTTCTTAATAAGCTGCTCCTGTTCTTCTGTAAATCTCATCATATATAACCACGTTTTATCGTTTTTGAGAAGGTCCTTAATAGGTTTTTTATTTTTGTAGTAGAACCCCTCATATTCTGAATCAAAATTATAATATTTTAAATCGTAATTGTTCATTGTGTTCTTTATTCCATATTTAATTACAGTTCTTACTTTTGCCTTTTTGAAAACATCTACTTCAGTTAAATCAAAGATGCTATCTAATATTGACTCTGTAATAATTTCATTTCTAAAATTTTTGGCATAAACATTAAATAGGAAAGTATTTGTAGTAATATAGCTAATAATTCCGTTTGGTTTTATTAGTTCTAGTCCTCTTAAATAAAAGTATTGTGATGATTCATAATCAGCTACATTGGGATATTTACTTTTAAGAAATGTTTTTTCATATTCATTAAATTCAGCCCCATAGGGTGGATTCCCAATAATAATATCAAAACCCTGATTTTCAAATATTTCAGGGAAATTTATTTTCCAAGAGAATAATTCTCTACTATTTAAACTTTCTGGAATCCTCTTTTTATCCGATATAAAAGAGTGAAGCAAATCACTTTCTAATTCTTTAATAGAATTTTTAATTTCATGTTTATTAACTGTAGCATGAAAGTAATCATTTTTTTTAGAAATTATTTCGTCAATTATTGAATGCAATTTACTTGTCTTTTCAAATAATGAGATTTGTCCATAACCTAATTTGTTAAATTCCTCATCAAAATCTATTCCATCAATTGAGGGGAATAAACTATTACCTTGAATAATTTTATATGCTAGGTTTGGTAGCGGCCTAATTTCTTCAATTGAATTAGCATTATGTTCAACGGAAAGTGATAGCCAAAGCCGTAATTGAGCGATATCTATTGCTCCTTCTTCTCGGTCAACACCATATAAATTTTCTTTAATAATTTCTTTTTTACTATCAAAGATATTAATTCTAGAAGCCATTGAATGTAATGAGATTTTCCTTTTAATTTCTACTAATATATGAAGCATCCCTAAAATGAAAGCACCTGAACCCACGGCTGGATCACATATTTTTAATTGATTAAGTTCGTTTAAGACTTTGGTTGCTTCATTCATGGTTAATTTATAAACCGAGCAATCTTTTATCTCGGTATTTTGATTATCAATAATCACTTTCTTTTGTTTTGAATATAAGTTTTCATCCTCTAGGTGAAGAATTAAATATTCAAATTTGTTGTAAAGAGAGGTTTCGAATTTATTACTAAAATACTTTATTAATGAAGTCTTACATATTTCATTAATTATATTTCTTGGAGTGTAAAAGCTACCTGTATTCGAACGTTCCTCTTCTATAATCATATTTTCAAAAATCCTACCTAGTAATTCTGGATCAACAGCAATGTCGGTATCGTAACCAAGATCTTCTCTTACAGTAAAGTTATATTTATTTAAAAGGTTTTCGAATATACTCTGAAAAACTTCATTGTTAATATGGATATTTTTGTTGACCTCGTAATATGGATTTGCCTCAAATAATCCACCATTTAAATATGGGATTCCATGAAAGCTTTCAATAATCTCAATATCATCTAAAACTGGCTCATAATTTTCATATAGACTTTTTGCTTGTTTAGATCTTTTATTTTTAGTAAATAAATTTTCTTCAAATGGAGTATTTAAACATTCAAAAAAGAGAGGTTTTAAAATATCTTGAAAATAATTTTTATCATTTAATAAGCAATATTGAAATCTGTCGTATAGATAATTTTTTACTCCATTAAGCCAACCTTTTTGCTGAATAAAGTATAAGAAAATTAATCTACTAAGAATAAGTAGTGCATAATTTTTTTTGTCTTTATTTGATTCTAGTCCTTTAATATTCTCAGTAAAGTAATCAATTTGAACTTTAAATTCCTCAAAAAATTTGTCTGTTACGCGTTCGATATCAAACGCATCTTTATGAACTTTTGCTATATCTAGATCATCGATGATTTCTTTTCCACTTAGTTTTATTTCAGATAATATTCTAATATCAGTAGCAGTTAACCTATTTTTTTCTATTCTTAATCGTCTAATCTTAATTTTCCCATCATTATCTCTATGGTAATGTAAAAAAACTGTATTACTATAATCGAGTGTAGTAAATATTAGTAAATTATAATCAAAAGGATTTCTACGATACAACCGATTAGCTATTGTATTCATGAATTCAGTTTTTAGCTTATCGATTTCAAATATCCATATTTTGAAATCATCAGTATTACTAATTAAATGTGCGTTTTGTAGCCAATCGTAAGTGAAATCAAGTTTTGTTTTATCAAATGCAAAAATAGGATTATTTTCATAACCAATTTTTGAAAAGTATTTTTGTATATTTTCTTTACTTTGCAAATTGATCATATGTCTTCCTCCAAAACCTTAATAATATTAAATATAACATATATATAATTTTATCCTTTATTAATAAACATAAAACAATTCTTCATTAGTAATAAAATAATAAAATCCATTAACTTGTCAGATTCAGTCTTTAGGAAGGTTTTGGGGTGTAAACCGTAAATAGGTATGGATTCATGAAACTTTAAAGGGTTATTTATACTGCATTATCAACAAAACAATAGATTTCCAAAGCTATTACAATTATGGTTCCTTTTTTATTGTAGAAAATATAAAGAAATACATTCATAATAAAATTTGGAAGTTAAGGAGAGGATAATTAATTGTTAAATTATTTATTATTTGCTTTATTGGTTTTTTTAATTACAGTTGTCATAACCACAGTAATCAGTACATCTTTAAGAGATGAAAGAAAAAACAAACAGGATAAGAGTAATGAAAGTAGATGGATCTATGCGGGTACAACATTTGCAATTGCAGGATTTGCATCGCCCTTAATTATATTATTAATGATAGGTAAGAAACCTACAGTTGATTTGTTTGCAGACATTGGAACTATAGGGGACTTTTTTGGCGGAACTATGGTTGGTTTATTAAGTCTGTCTAGTATATTATTTGTAACTGCAGCTGTAATGATGCAAAAAGATGAGTTGAAGCTTCAAAGAGAGGAACTTTCAAAAACTACAAAAGAGTTTGAAGTTACTAATAACACTATGAAAAAACAAGCTTTTGATAGTACGTTTTTTAATTTAATTAGTTTGCAGAACGATATTCTAAAAGAAGTAACATTTAAAAATAAATCAGGTAGAGATGCAATTGAACAACTATTTATTATTTTCCAAACTAATATTTCAACGAAGAGTAGGGATGAATTTGAAATATATATAAGTAACTTAGATGATTTGATGAAAATAAGAATACTATATTTTGAGCTTGAGAAGCTCAAGCTTGACTCAGAAAGTTATTACATGGAAATAAATATTTTCTCTGAAGCGCTTCCTACTTTAATAGCTAAATATGAATTATTAAATGAACATGGAATATGGAGTCCCGATGGAAAATTTTATAACAAATTGAATAATAATTTAACACGATATTTAATGGATAAAGATTATATAAACCTTGAATATAATCTTTATGTCCCTATAGATGATATTGGATGGAGGCAAAATTACTATGAGAAATTTTATAGTAGCAGTGTTAATACTATAGGACATTATTTTAGAAACCTTTATAGGATAGTAAAATTTATTGTTGAATCTGATCTTAAAGAGACAGAAAAAAAAACATATGTAGGTATACTTAGAGCACAATTGTCTACATCAGAATTAATAATGCTTTATTATAATATCTGTTATTCAAGTAAGGGTGAAAAATTCTACAATCTACTAATAGAAAATAAGGTCAATTTTTTTCAAGAACATTTAAACGAAGTAGATTTTGTCTTTAAAAATAATTGTCCATTTTTAGATGAGTTAATAAATATTTAATGTTACATATTTTTATTTTTTTTAAAAAAACCCCCAACAGGGAGACGGATTGAATAAAGAAAACATTCATTATCCGCATGAATTAAAAGTAAAATTGGACTTGCCCCCGACAACGCTAATTTATTTTAATGGCATTTAATTTGGCATTTTGTAATATAGATAAATACCCCGAAGCGCTTGAGCTAACAGTGATGTCAAGCCTTTATTAAAAATATGGTTCGACTCCCGCCGTCTCCATAAAAGTGCGTTAACCCGTTGATATCACTAGATTTTAAAATCATGGTAACAATTGTGTTAACAAGCATCAAAAGCGGCCATAATTGAGTCGCTTTTTATTTTGCTTTGAACTCTGTGACGAATTGCAGTTTGGAAGCTTTATTTTTTACTTTAGGAAACTTTATGCTAGATTTTGAAAAGAGAAAATCCTTTACCCTTAGGATCTGGTGAACGCAAAAAAGAATGAGCAATTGTTTTTTTATATTCAATCTAAAGGCTGATTGATGCTATTAAAGTTCAAGAGATTCTAAAGTAGATAAAGACGTTGTGGCTTGAATTTTTGAAAAGTTAGGATATGTTGTATCAAAAAAAGCTATTACGGCTGACGAAGGAATGAGTTAATCACTAACTTAGGAAACATCAAGATTGGTGTGCAAGTAAAGCGCTATTCTGAAAAAGTCACAAAAAAGCTATATAAGAAGTTGTAACATGTATTAACATCATTACAAGTTAGAAAAAGGTATTGTGTATTGTGGTTATCACATAATGTCAAGTTGTATCCTAGACATTCTATTACGATAGTATTTGGTGGTTGAACACATAAATATCAATGAGTCTATAGTTAGTAGTCGACTATGGACTAGATGATAATAAAAAGATGACAGTCGTTGTTGACTGTCATCTTTCTTTCTATTTAAATGCTTCTTTTAGTTAAACATCTAGCCATATCACAGTTCTAAAAAATCACGCTGTTAGAATCTTCTAAATTCCTGTGCGGTAGCTGTGCATTATTTCGTCCATGTAGAAATCGTTTAGATATATTAAGCTACTTGTGCCTTTTTACCTGCATCGAAGCCTTCTTTGTACCAACGAATACGATTTTCGTTATTTAAGTTTGGTTCTTTATATTTATCCATAGTAAATGAGTCTTTATAACCCATATCATAATACTTCTGTTTCTCAACATCTATAGTATAACGCTCAAAGCCTTGTAAGAAGGCAGCTGAAAGTGTTGTGTTTGTTTGATAAGCAGCAGGCACTACCGCTGACTTAGTTTTCTGAGCTGCAGCATATCCAGCGCGGCATGCTTTGTTCTTAGCGTTTGATAGCTTAAGTTCTCCTTTAGCGAAACCTTTCTTATATCCTTTATTATAAGCGCCTTGGTATTTGCTTGTACTAATATTAGATGTCCCATTGTAACCATCTTTTAAACCATCTGCATAGCCATCTTGTTCAGCTTGAGCAATTTGTTTTGCTTTCTTTGCAGCAGCTTCTTTTTCTTGTTGAGCTTTCTTTGCTTTTTGTGCTGCAATTTCTTTTACAGATGGTCCGCTTTTCTTAACAGCACTAGAACTAGATGAAGAACTGCTTGAAGAAGAATTGCTAGACGAAGAACTGCCTCCGTTGTGGTAGTGGTACTCACCATACTCTAATCCCCATCTCTCGGTACAATTCGTTCTGCAAGTATGGCCCCCGTTACTATCTGTTCTTCCTGGGTGTGCATACACACTACTTGCTGATAGAGCCATGATTAGAGCTGTTGATAATAAGATTCTTGATTTTTTCATTAAAATTCCTCCAAAATATTCATTTTATCTATGTTTAGTGCTTTGTAAAATTTACCATATAAATAAATATATGTCATCGACAAAAATTTGATATAAAAAAGATAGTTTTTAGAGAAGTGTCTCAAATTTGATTAAACCGAATAAAGAGCCATAATATGCAAGTTTAGTACACTACTTGCGTATTATGGCTCAAACTTATAAGCTTTTTATTTATATTGTTCTATAATTGGTAGAGGGAATTCGATGAGAGTACTGATAGGTGGTAAGAAGTGTTGTAAAAGAATTAAAATCTAATTAAATGAGTTACTGAGTTTGCTTAAAAAAGAAGGTGATATTAATGGAAAACTTAGAAATCGTAACATGGCCATTTCAAGATAAAAGTTTAAATCAGATCGGCAACAATGAATCGTACTTAAACTATCCTGTTATTTATATATTAAATGGTTCAAAAGAGGCGTATATCGGTGAAACGGTTTATTTTAAAAAGCGCATGCGATCACATATAAAAAACAAAGAACGGAAAAGTTTAGAATACATGCATTTAATTAAACATGAGGAATTCAATCGTTCGGCTACTTTTCATCTTGAGACTAAGCTGATCAATTACTTTTTAGGTGACGAGAAATATAAGCTTCAAAATAAGAGTAAAACGACAAATGACTTTACACACAACTACTTCAATAAACCATTTTATGATCAAGGGGTTTTTAAAGAGCTATGGATTAAATTATTCGAAAAAGGCATTGTAGCAAACGAACAGCATGTTATTGAAAATAAGGATATATTCAAATTATCGCCTTTTAAAGAGTTGTCCTTAGAACAAATCGATTTAAAAGAAAAGGTAATTGAGTTTTGTGAGGCTCAAGTTCAATTACAGCAACATGAATATGGAAGTTTGTTCGTGATTAAAGGGGAAGCAGGAGTTGGAAAAAGTGTTGTATTGAGTTCGATTTTTAATACCATACAAGAACAAACTACTGAAGCCTCTTCGCCGCTATACAAAACGGAAAATTATCTAGTTGTGAACCATGAAGAGATGTATAAAACGTATAAAGGAATTGCATCTCAATTAAAACATTTAAAGGCTAAAAATTTCGCAAAACCAACACCTTTAATTAATCAGTTAATTAAACAAGATAAAAAAGTAGATATTATTCTAGTTGATGAAGCGCATTTGTTATTGACCAGACCAGATACATATAACAACTTTCATGCCCAAAATCAGCTTGAAGAGTTATTAAAGTTGGCAAAAGTTGTTGTCATGGTTTATGACAGTGATCAAGTTTTAAAATTAAAAAGTCTCTGGCAAGAGTTGACTTTGGAGATTTTAGTTGAAAAAAGTTCGCATACCGAATATTACGAGTTGACGAATCAGTTCCGGATGCAAGCAAATGATGAAGTCATCGAGTGGATTAATCAATTTAAACAAAAGCGTTTGTTACCTTTGCCTTATGATGAAGGATACGAGTTCAAAGTATTTGTGACGTTAAAAGAAATGCATGAAGCGATTAAAACGAAAAATAATGAATATGGATTAAGCCGTGTTGTCTCCACATTTGATTATTTACATAAAAAAGATGGCGGAGTGTACTACATTACAGAGGATCGTGGAGAATATCAAATTCCCTGGAATATCACAGACAGTAAATTTACTTGGGCGGAGAAAGCTTCTACCGTAAATGAAGCTGGTTCGATTTATACGATACAAGGATTTGATTTGAATTACGTAGGTGTAATTTTAGGACCGTCTATTTCCTATGATGAACAAACTGATCGGTTGGTCATTAAAACTGAGGCGTATAAGGATGTAGGAGCCTATTCGGGTACAGAAGGAATCGAAAATGTTGAGGCAGCGAAGGAAAGAATCATTTTAAATTCCGTAAATATTTTAATGAAGCGCGGCATTAAAGGGTTGTATATATACGCTAGTGACGAAGCATTAAGAAACAAACTGATAAAATCCCAAAGTAAAATAGGGGAAAATGAAGAATGAGTTGAACAATTAACTAAAAAGTTCTTGAATTTAAGATGAACTGGATTAAGAATTCAAAGGTTTTAGTATGATCAATATCATTTAGGCAGTGCCATGTACTGAAAAGATAGTAATCATTATTACACTGAAGAATGTATTTCAATATATTTGCTTTTTTAATATAACAATGGAGTAATTATTAAGATTAATAAAACAGTAAATTTATTGAGTATAAAATTTAAAAAATCCATGAGAAATATATCCTCATGGATTTTTTAAATAATAATTATTCAGCATTAGTATTTTCTGTTGTAGGATCTTCTGCTGGTGCTGTGGGTTGTTGAGTTTCTACCTTTTCAAAAGTAAAATCATAACCATAGAATGTATATGTTGATTTAGAGACTATCATTTTAATATTCAAATCCTCAAGTAAAACTTCACCTTCTTTTTGGATGTCCATTACAAAGTAAAGTGTATGTGGATCCACTGTTTCATAAGCAACATAATGGTCATAGGAGCCAATGTAATTAATAACATTATTATCTTTCAAGTCTTTAATACTTTTAATGGCAGCCTCTTCTGATACACCAAGTTTATTAAGTTCTTCTGTGAAATGGTTGTCTGGAATAATTGCATTCATGTTATTTTCAATTTTATATAACATATTAGCGAATTGTGAACGTTTGATAGGTGCATTAGGCTTATAGCTACCATCACCGTAGCCGCTCATAACACCTAAATATTCAAGTGTCGCTAATTGTAAACCCCATTGACCTTTGAAACGTTTACCATCAAATATATCAGATACTTTACCACCATTTTCTTTATAAATTTCTGCATTAATTAGTGGAATTCTATATGCTTTTACTAGAATACCTGCCATTTGACCACGAGTTAAGGATTCATTTACACCAAATATACCTCCGCCTCTATTAAATGGACTGATTAAACCACCCATGATGCTATTTCCTACTAATTTCTCCACGTATTGATTGAATTGATGTGTATTGGGAACATCTTTAAAGTCAGTTTTTTTCCAAAAATCATATGTGCTTACATCGTCTAATCTTTCTTCCAATACCTTCGCAAAAATACTAGCAAACTGCCCACGTGTAATATTTTCATATGGTCTGAAATTCGGTAAGGTTTTACTGATCGCATCTTCACTTAATAAGTATTCTACTGATGTATAGAAGTTATCTGCTTTTTTTACGTCCTTATAATGAACTTGTGCAGCCGATGCATTGCCTACTGATGAAAGAGCGATCCCACCAACTAGCCCTATTGTTGCTAATGCCTTAGTAACTTTTTTTATTTTCTCCATATATTTTCACCTCTAATATTAATAGTAATATAGTATAGTGGATTTAGGTGTTGGAAATTAAAGGGTTTATGTTGAAAAGGGCGGATTTATACAATTAATTAGAAGGCGAATCTAGTACATTTTGGATTCTGTATTTTCGAAAAACTCAAAAAAGTATTTGCGTTATAAAAGCTTTTAATGCAATATTTATATTATATTATTTTTCGAATTGTTGAAAAATAGAGTTGGGAAACAAAACTGATCAGACATAAAAGAGGGAGATAGTGTATGAAGATTTATAACGCGACAACTGATGATGTTTACTCTATTTATGAATTAATTAAAATCTATTCAGATCAAGAGATTGTTTTACCTCGTTCGTTATTATCAATCTATCAACAGTTGCAATGTTTGTATGTTGTGAAGGAAGAAAACAAGGTTGTTGGAGTAGCCGGAGTACATGTTTTAGGAAGAGATTTAGCAGAGGTCCGTTCTTTAGTTGTTCATCCTGACTATCAAGGAAAAGGAATTGGGCGTATTCTGGTTGACCATATTATTCAGGAAAGTCCTAAATTAGGAGTCGAAAGATTAATATCCTTAACATATCAAGTTGAATTTTTCAAAAAGTTAGGGTTTCAAATGGCTGTTCGAGATGACTTGCCTGAAAAGGTATGGACTGACTGTGTAAACTGCCCAAAAATCAATAATTGTGATGAAATTGCTTTAGTTAAATATTTACAAAATAATGAATCTAAAACTGCAGTAGTTTAAAAAGGAGAAGACGCGAATGCAAAAAGTGGGAGAAATAACAGAAGAAAGTAACCTACAAGGACAAATGCCTAAAGGTTTCTATACGTGTGTGAAGAACCTTGGAATCAAAGATGAAACCCTCGATTTTACTGTGATCTTATCTTCAGAGTTAGCCAATGCAGCTGCCATGTTTACACAAAGCAGATTTTGTGGGTCTCCTATCCCTATTGGAAGAGAAAATGTAGCGAACGGTAAATTACAATGCTTTGTCATTAATAGTAAAAATGCCAATGTAGCTACAGGTGAACAAGGAATTCAAAATGTGAAAGAAATCGTTAATTTGGTAGCTCAAGAGCTGGAAATCGCACCAGAAGATATCTTACCATCATCTACAGGAGTAATCGGACATCAATTACCGATGGATAAAATTAGAAATGGTATTAAGAATTTAAAAGCAGATTTAGTAGTAGGTCAGTTAGAGAAATCAGCAGTCGCAATCATGACAACTGATACGTATCCTAAATTTAAAATGTGCAAAGTCGGTGATGCTACATTAGTTGGGATTGCTAAAGGGTCTGGGATGATTGAACCTAACATGGCGACCATGTTGTCCTATTTTGTGACAGATGCAGAAATTCCTTCAGATACTTTGCAAACTATTTTTAATGAAGCGGTTAATAAATCGTTTAACATGGTAAGTGTTGATGCAGATACTAGTACAAGTGACACTGTAGCGATTATGGCAAATGGATTGGCTGGAAAAGTTGACTTACAACAATTCAAAGAAGCTTTAATTGACATGAGTATCGGCTTAGCAAAAGAAATTGCACGCGATGGTGAAGGTGCGACAAAATTGGTCGAGATTACTGTAGATGAGGCATCTAGCTTTGCACAAGCTAAAAAAATTGCGAAAAGTATTGTCAACTCGCCGCTTGTGAAAACGGCGATATTCGGTAAAGATCCAAACTGGGGAAGAATCGCTATGGCAATCGGAAAATGTGAAGATGAATTAGATATTCATCCGGAAAACGTTTCTATTTATTTTGGAGATTTATTAATTTATCAGGGCAGACCATTAGGGGACGAAAATTTAATTGAGATCCAAAACTATCTGGAGAATTCTGAAATAAAAATCAGAGTTTCACTTAGAACAGGAACACATGAAGCGACTGTTTGGGGTTGTGACTTGTCTTATGACTATGTAGAAATTAATGGTGCCTATACAACGTAAATCATTATTTTTCACTGAGCTTTTTAACCTTACTTTTTTAGAAAATATAATATGACTTCAAAAGATTTATCATTTCAAGATGATAAATCTTTTATTTAAAGTTTTCCCATTTGTTTTGCAACGTAAACAAGACGTCATGACTTGAAATGTAAACTAGATAGAGAGTATTTGGCGCAAAGGGGGCAGCTGAATCATAGGAGTTAGCTAAGCCAGCTAACTCCATCTCTATAATCATTTTTTGTCGAATATTATCGTATAAAGTCAAATTCAAGTTATTTTACCTATTTGAAGAAAGTTGAAATAACAATCTAGAATCTCTTCACTAATTTATCATTTTCATACAAAGGGGGTGGCGATATGAATGTACAATTGGGAATGCAAACCATCATGTCGCAACAGTTAACTGCACAAATGATTCAACGTTTAAGTATTTTACAGTTAACGAATTTGGAATTGAAAGAGCTCGTCGAACAAAAAAATTTAGAGAATCCTTTAATTGATTTGATGGATCAACAGGAAGACACATGGCCTTCTGAAAAAATGCTAAAGGGGAGCATTGAAACAGACTATAGTATGATTGCCATGCAACATACGGCAGCCGATTTTCTAAAAGAGCAGATTCCATTAAAAGCGACCGATTTTGAACGAACTGTGTTAATTTATTTAATTCATTCTTTAGATGAGCGTTTATTCTTGACTACGGATGCAACTGAAGTAGCACAGCGTTTTACGATGGAAGTAGAAGAAGCGGAGCGATTCATTCAAATTCTACAATCATTTGAACCAATTGGTGTGGGGTGTCAAAATAGCACACAATTTTTATTGAAGCATATTGATCAATGCGAGGATGTACCGCAATTCGCCAAAGACTTCGTCATGTATGAAATGGAAGCTATAGCGAAAATGGACATTGTGTCATTAAGAAAACGTTATAATCTAACGACAAGTGAAGTAATGGCCACGATTACATTCATTAAAGAGTTGCCTTGTATGCCTGTTATTTCTTTAAACGAAGTGGTGGCAACGGTTTTGCCAGATGTCTCTGTGTATTGTATTGACGGGCAATGGTTGATCGAAGTTGAACAAAAAGCAGTGCCTGCTATTCGTTTAAATGATGTGTACGTCAACCTATTAAAAATAGAGGATCCAACATATTTGAAAGCATGTATGCGTGATTTTACAACACTTGCACAAGGGTTAGATTTCCGTAAAAATACTTTATATGCCATTACACATTATTTAATTGAACAGCAGCCAGATTTTTTTGCAAAAGGACCTCGTGCATTGAAGCCTATGCGCTTAAAAGATATTGCAGAGGCATTGGATATGCATGAATCAACTATTAGTCGTGCAGTAAAGGGCAAGTACTTACGAACAGCACAAGGGAATTTTGCGATGAATGACTTATTTGTAAAAGCCATTAATAATGTGACGACCTCGACTGTTTGTGATCGGATTGCTGCTATTATTGCAGATGAAGATAAAAATTCTCCGTATAGCGATCAACAAATTGAACTTTTATTAAAAAAAGAGGGAATTACGATTTCACGCAGAACGGTTGCTAAATACCGCGAACAGCTAAATATACCAAGCTCTCAGAAGCGGGCATACTTAAAAGAAGAATAGAATAATAGTCAAAGGTAAAGACAAAGTACGTGGAGAGGTTCGCTCCTCATGTACTTTGTCTTTTTTTATGGTCTTTATTTAATTCTTTAAGAAAGAGAGATGTTTAAGGATTCACTTAATTTGTGTAGTTCATTATTTACATACTCCTTTGAGTAATCAAAGCCTAAAATCGCGATGACTTTACCTTCTGAGTCATACAATGGTGAGCAACATGTTTTCCATTCACCGTATTCATCTTCATAAACAGGGGTCACACTCACAATGCCTTTAAACGCATTATCAATGGATTTTAAAATAATATCACTACCAATATAAGTAGTCCCAACTGGAATCACAAAGCCTTCACTTGAAGTGAGATTCACAATGTTGCCTTCGTGATCACGAACAAAAATAAACCCCCATTGCACCCCTTCTTCTCTTGTATAGATTTGGGTAAGTTGTTCAGATAATGGGTCAAGATATTTTGTATTGTTTGGTTGCTTAACGGCCTCTTCCAACACGGTCGGTGATATTGAGACAGATGTCACGACAGCGGTCGCACGCAACCGCTTGTCTAATTCACTTTCTAAAATATGCCGCGTACTAAACAGCATCTGAGCTTCTTCTTTCATTTCTTTAATCTTTTTATATTTGCGGGTCATCGTTGGAGGGCTAATCCCTAAAACGTTTGCGGCCAGTTTTAAAGAATTATATTTTTCCATTGCCATTGTAATCAGTTGCTCTTCAATTAACTCCTGGGCTTCTTGTAATGGTATTAGCTTATTAATGGAAAAGTCCTTTTCTACCGCTTGATTACTGCTTGGTGCATCTAGAAAATCACGCGCGGTTTGGATGGAAATGATGTCCTCATCCGCTAATATAATCGTACGTTCAATGAAATTCTCCAGTTCCCGTACATTTCCAGGCCACTCTTGTAATGTTAAAAAGTCAATGGCCGTATTAGAGAATAGGCGGTTACAATGATATTTATTATTAGAAATTGTGGTGAAGTGCTCGATAAGTTCTGGAATCTCAACTGCACGTTCGCGTAAAGGTGGAATCGTAATTGGGATAATATTTAAGCGATAATATAAATCTTCCCTAAATGACCCTTCATTGACCATATTAATTAGTGATTTGTTTGTTGCTGCAATCACTTGAACATCAATTGGATATTCTTTCGAAGAACCAATTGGCGTGACGATCCGCTCTTGTAAGACACGTAAAAGCTTTACTTGCATCGATAATGAAAGCTCGCCGACTTCATCTAAGAAAATGACTCCTTTATTTGCCTCACGAAATTTACCGATTTTCCCCGACTTTTGGGCGCCTGTAAACGAACCTTCTGTATAACCAAATAATTCACTTTCAATTAATGTCTCCGGTAATGCCCCGCAGTTAATCGCCACAAATGGCTGATTTTTTCGCGAACCTGACTGGTATATTGCACGTGCCGCTTTTTCCTTACCGACACCCGATTCGCCTAAAAGAAGTGTTGTCGCTCCTGCATTTGCTGCTTTTTGAATTTGTGCCGCTACTTTAGTCATTGCTGGACTTTTGACGATAAAGTCGCTGTTGAAACTCAAAGGTTCCTTCTTCACTTCTGCTGGCTTTTCAATGATATTGTAGCCAAATATATAGTTACCGTTAGAATGAATGACGTACGTTAACACACGGTGCTTGTTCCATGTTTGTTGGAGAAACGTTTGCTTTTCATCACTCACTACAAGTGATGTAAAAATTGGGTTACTAAAAATTTCCTCTTCAAAGGAAACAATACTTTTATGTAAAGATAAATTACTTTTATACGTATCATTGCTTGCGAAGTACTCTAAAATCTCACCATTTTCTTTTGTAACAATCGAAAAGTCAAACATCTGAGACAAAATTGTTACTTGTTCCATTTAAACTACCCCTTTTAACGAATGAATTTCAAAAATGAAATCGTTATTTCAAATTTGCAATAAATTTCTACAAATTTCAACACAAAATTCAGTAAATTCATACTCTTTTTAATTGGCACGCAACTTGCATTATTAAAAGTAAAGATAAAAAAAGGAGGAATTATATGAAAGCTGCTTCTGTAAAGAGCTACGAACAGGAACTTCAATCAGAGGAACCATTCGTAAAAATGCTGTATGAGGATTTGGAAAAACGAATTGAAACATTCGAAGAAGAATTAATCGAGAAAAATGACAAAGCAAAAATTTCAGACTTTATCGGTGTCACAGTGGTTATGGCGATTATTACGATTGGTTTATTTAGTTTTTGAGCCAACATAAGGAGATGAGGCTATGTCTAAAACAAAATCAAATGTAAATGCAGATATTGCGTTTGCTTATTTACCAACACATAAAAAAGAGAGAAAGATGAGCTTTTTCGATTTGTTGCTAGTCCAGACGGTCGTTGGCCTATCTGCATTTGGTCTACTATCTGGAGCATATGCAGGAACAATGGTTGAAGCTGGCGATTCATTAATTGCAGTATTTTTTGGAAATGCTTTTCCGATGTTTTTAATTGCACCAGTTGCATTTTATTTCGCCAAGTATGGAGTGGATACCTTTGTAGGTTATCGCAGTGCGCTTGGTTATAACGGCGTCGTCGCATTCTTTATTTTGTTTTATTTGCTGTCATTAGGCTATAGCGCTTTAGCTTTATTTATGGCAGGTGAATCGCTATCAAGTGCATTCAAGGTGGTAAATGCTCCGGAGTTTCTTTCTGGCAGTGTAGGTCCAACTGTTTGTGCGATTATCTTATTTTTCATAGCCTTTATCATCGTCTTACGGGGGCCGAATGCGATTCGTAAATTCAATATTATTGCGGTACCGTCATTTTTCTTATTTTTGATCGCACTAATTATTGCGGTTGTATTTTCAGACCATATACCTGCTTTAAATAAGTTAACGCCGGTAGAACCTTTTGAAAATCATACACGATCGTTTATGACGGCACTTGAGATTAATGTTGCATTGGGCTTTTCTTGGTTGCCATATTTAGGACAATATAGCCGTTTGGCAAAATCATCAAAGTCAGCTTATTCCGCTAGTTTTTATAGCTATGGAGTGGTTGTAGTCGTTGCAGCTGTAGTTGGAGCAATTGCCGCACTCATTTCAGGTTCTATGTATCCAGGTGATTGGATGAATGCCATTATGGGTAGCAAATTTGCCATTATTGGATTGATTTTATTAACAGTTGCCAATTTAGGAGCGACATTGTTCTTGATGTACTCATTTGCCATCAGCTTTAAAACACTATTTTCAAAAAGTTCATGGATTATAGCGGTAAGTACACTATTACCAACGATTATCTTGCTATTAAATTCAACGTTCTATGATGCATTTAATATTTTCATGAGTGTCATCTCGTTCTCGATGGCGAGTTTAGGTGGTATTTTAATTGCCGATTATTTCTTCGTGAAAAACCAAAATATTTCTTTGCGTGATCTGTACAACACAAAAGGAAAGTATAACTACTGGTTCGGCTTTAATCCCTCCGCAATCGTGACATTAGTGGCAAGTTATTTCTTCTTCTGGGGGATCTACAACCCTATAACGTTAGAAGCAAAGGGATTATTTTTGAAGATTACAGCTGGTATTCCGACATTCTTCCTGGCAGGTGTTTTGTACTATGTGTGTGCGAAATTCATTTTTAGATTCGAAGTGGATCGTGTATCAGCAAAAGATGAGAAATTTAAAGAATATTTATTAAAAACGAAAACATCACTTTAGGAGGCGTTTTATATGTTTACACAAGAATTAGATTTTAAAACAACGGACTTAAATACATTCCCATTCCCATTCCGTTCGGATAATTATCGTTATTCCAATGACTTGCGCAAATTAGAGGACACAAACTTAGTAACAATCACACCAGAATATGAATTGCAAGTTCGTGCTAAACGCCGGTTATTAGATGAACAGCCAGAGGTTCGTTATCAATCATTCCCACACACAATGGAAATGCAGTGGGAGTTTTTAGAAATGGTATTTGAAATGGCAGTTGAAAAATATCCTCAACATTTTGAGCTTATTAAAAATGGGGATGAATGGACATTTAAAAATAATATTTTAAAAGAAGAGCAAACATTTACTTTCGGTGATCCATCTACATTACCGTATGAGCCATATGATTTTGCTGGTCGTCATTTCCACCAAGATTTTGTGTTAATGGTGAACCGCGAAGATAATTTCTACCTAGAAATAGGACAAGTGTCTTACGCTGCTTTATTTTCTGCCCATTGGAATACAGGG
Source organism: Lysinibacillus composti (assembly GCF_016908465.1). Taxonomy (GTDB): domain Bacteria; phylum Bacillota; class Bacilli; order Bacillales_A; family Planococcaceae; genus Ureibacillus; species Ureibacillus composti_A. The sequence continues at coordinate 39,637 of NZ_JAFBDY010000023.1, forward strand.
ATGTCGTTCGATGAAATCCATGGACCAGTACCGTTTGTATCACGTAATGGGGATAACTTAATAGATCGCGTTCGTAAATTCTTATTGGGAATAAACCCAGGGGAGCCATGGACACGAATTAACTGGAACTTAATGGCCAACCGTTGGGATGTAAACTATGAAACTATGGATGTTTGGGAACCACAACGAAGCCTGATCACACCTGAAAATGCAGGTAAATTAGTACGTCTACGTGTAGAAGAACAAAAATTCTATCGCATGTCACGCAGTAATGCAATTTTATTTGTTTTAAATACACAGTTCCTACCTTTAGAAGATTTACAACTTCGTCAAGAGTGGTTTGATTTAACTTATAGCGTATTGCAAGATATTCCAGAAGCGATGGCAGAATATAAAGGAATCGCTCCTTATTTACCGCAATCTGTAGAGTATTTACGTCGTGTAGACGAAAAGTTAAAGAATCAAGCACTACAAACGCAGGAGGGATAAGCTGTATGTATAATAGCCCGGTATTATTTTTTGAATCCGTTACATTAACAGAAAAGTTATCGCCTAAAACTCATTTCGTAAAGGCTGCGATTATTTGCGATGAGGCCTACAAAGAGGAAGCGCAGCAATTACAAGCACAGCTCTACGATACACCATCAGATACATTGATATTCGAGAATCCAGCTGATGTTCGAAAATTTATAGTAGAGCAAAAGATGGGCACTTGTTTTTACATCGTCGCTAATTGGGATGATGCCGTAACGATTTTCTCGACAGCTGTTGAAGAAGGGGTCTCTGAAGAAGAACTACAAGTAAAAACTATCGGCGAAAAGCGTAAATATGTTTACTGTATGAAATGCTTCACCCCTAGCGAAATCGACACACAAGCCAAGCAAGTACAATGCGGCTGTGGTGCACATCTAAATGTTGGACCTTTTTATTCAAAAGTGCGTAAAGGGTATATTGGCTATCCATTTGTACCAGAAGCAGAAGGAGTGATGTAAATGAGAATCGCAGGCAATATTCCAGTTAAAATCGATCGTATTGTACAAGAGACGTCTACGATTAAACGTTTCCGATTTGTACCTACAGAAGATGAAAAGCTACCTGCGTTTACAGGTGGTTCTCACTTAAAAACTTTTGTAAGCGATGGGGAAACAGTATATGAACGCGAGTATTCATTAATAAGTGATCCTCGTAATCGTGAATACTACGAGATTGCGATTAGCAAAGATCCTAACTCACGTGGAGGCTCAAAGCATTGGCATGAAGCAATGAAAGTAGGGGATGAACTTGAAATTTCATTCCCACGAAATTACTTTCCTTTAAATCCACATGCAAAACATCATGTGTTTTATGCATCTGGAATTGGCATTACACCATTCCTATCGATGCTACAAGATATTCAATTTGAACAAACAGTAGAGCTTCATTATGCAGCTCGTACACCTGAAGAGTGTGCATTTTATGAAGAACTAAAAGAAAAATATGCAGACATTACGACATTCCATTTTTCACGTGTAGAAGAGCCAAACCGTTTAACAACAGATTTAATGAAGGAACACCGAATAGGTTCTCATGTGTATTTCTGTGGACCTGTTAGCATGGTAGAGGAATTCCGTGATGCAGCATTCTCTTACGGTTACCCAGAACGTGCTGTTCATTTTGAATTATTCTCAAGTGGTTTAGATAATTCAAACCTAGAACCCTTTGTCGTATCCCTAGCGGAAAGCGGTAAACAAATTCAAGTATCTGAAAAAGAGACTTTATTAGATGCACTACTACGCGAAGGGGTTAATGCACCATATGCATGTAAAATCGGTGGTTGTGGTAGTTGTGAAATTGAAGTTGTAGAAGGGGATGTGGAACACCGAGACCACTTCCTTTCTGAAGAAAATAGAAAGCAACGAAGCACCATTTTAACTTGTTGCTCACGTGCAAAATCTACTAATTTAACTATTAAACTATAAGGCGGGATGATCAATGACAATAGCAACTGACGTATTATACTTAAAAAGTTATATAAATGGTGAATGGGTAGAAGCAGAAAATACAGTTGAAGTTATTAACCCAGCAAACCAAGAAGTAATTGCTACAGCACCTCGAATGTCAAAAGAACAAACAGAAGAGGCGATTCGTGCTGCACGTGTAGCATTCGATGAGGGCGAGTGGAAAAATACGACAGCAAAAGACCGTTCAAATATTTTAAACGCGATTGCAAATAAACTTGAGGAGCGTCTTGAAGAATTCGCTACATTAGAAACTCAAGATAACGGGAAGTTATATGCAGAAGCAGAAGCAGATGTACAAGATGCAATTGCTTGTTTCCGTTACTATGCAGGGATTATTTTACATCCAGACGGTGAAACATATCATGTGCCTGACAATAATGTCCAAGCGATGGTTGTTAAAGAGCCAGTTGGGGTTGCAGGATTAATCGTACCTTGGAACTTCCCATTACTAATGAGTGTATGGAAAATCGCACCTGCTTTAGCAGCAGGAAATACTATCGTTTACAAGCCTGCTGAAGTGACGCCTGTAACAGCTTTCAAGTTATTTGAAATCTTACATGAGCTAAACTTACCAAAAGGTGTTGTTAACATGGTATTTGGTCAAGGTTCAATTATTGGGCAAACGATTTCAGAAAGTAATGACGTAGACATGGTATCCTTCACAGGTAGTACAGATGTAGGACGTGGCATTATGCGTGCGGCAGCTGGCAACTTAAAGAAGATTTCATTAGAACTAGGGGGGAAATCGCCAAATATCGTATTTGCAGATGCAGACTTAGAAGTAGCAGTTGACTATGGTTTATTTGGAATCTTCTTAGGTGCGGGTCAAGTATGTTCATCAGGTAGCCGTATTTTAGTACAAGATACAATTTATGATGAATACGTAAAACGCTATGTAGAGCGCGCAGCAAAAATCAAAGTAGGTCCTGGTTTAGATCCAGAAACAAACATGGGTGCAATCGTAAGTGAAGCACAAATGAACTCGATCTTAGGTTATATCGAAAAAGGTAAAGCAGAAGGGGCTACATTAAAAACAGGTGGTTACCGTCTAACTGAAAATGGTTTAGATAAAGGTTTCTTTATCGCACCAACTGTATTTACGGATGTAACTCCAGATATGACAATCGTGCGTGAAGAAATTTTTGGACCAGTTGTCACGATTCAAAAGTTCTCAACTGAAGAAGAAGCTGTTCGATTAGCGAATGACACTGATTTTGGTTTAGCTGGTGGTGTCTTCTCAAATGACGGCGCGAAAGCATTACGTGTGATTAAGCAAGTTCGTGCAGGGATTACATGGGTAAATGATTATCACCCAACTTATGTAGAAGCTCCATGGGGTGGCTACAAGCAATCTGGTATTGGTCGTAGTTTAGGAAAATATAGTTTAGAAGAATTCCAAGAAGTAAAACAAATTAATATTCGTTTAAATGTTGAACCAGTAGGCTGGTTCCCACAATAATAATCATGAAGTAAATTGACATGAATTCCTTATTATATAGATTCACAAAACTATATAATAAGGATATTTTTTACATAGCAGAGGAGATAAACAAAATGACTAAACAAGTACGTGTACGTTATGCGCCAAGTCCTACTGGCTTTTTACATATTGGCGGAGCTCGAACAGCATTATTTAATTACTTATACGCGAAACACTACGATGGGACATTTATTGTACGTATAGAGGATACGGATATAGAACGCAATGTAGAGGGCGGTGAGGCCTCACAATTAGATAATTTACGTTGGTTAGGCATTATACCTGAAGAATCCATTGATATAGGTGGCCCGTATGCACCGTATCGACAAATGGAGCGCCTATCAATCTACAAAGAACGCGCCGAAAAACTATTAGCAAATGGCCAAGTCTATAAATGTTTTTGTTCAGCAGAACGCCTACAACAATCACGGGAAGAGCAAAAAGCAGCAGGGGTAGCAGCACCTCACTATGATGGTACTTGTAGAACATTAACACAAGAGCAAATACAAGCGAAAGAGGCTGCAGGAGAAGCTTATACTCTTCGTATGCGTGTACCTGAAGGAACATATCGATTCCATGATTTAGTTCGCGGGGATGTCGCATTTGAATCAAAAGATATTGGCGATTGGGTCATTATGAAAACAAATGGTATTCCTACATATAATTTTGCGGTGGCGTTAGATGATTATGATATGGACATTTCCCATGTATTCCGTGGGGAAGAGCATTTATCGAATACACCAAAACAATTGATGGTGTTTGAAGCATTCGGTTGGACACCACCACAATACGGACATATGACATTGATCGTCAATGAACAACGTAAAAAGCTTTCAAAGCGAGATGAAACAATTGTGCAGTTCGTATCTCAATACCGTGAACTAGGCTTTTTACCAGAGGCAATGTTTAATTTCTTTGCTTTATTAGGTTGGTCTCCAGAAGGGGAGCAAGAATTATTATCACCGGAAGAATTAATTGAACAATTTGATGTTCGACGCCTTTCAAAATCCGTATCAATGTTTGATCAGAAAAAACTGATGTGGATGAACAATCAATATATTAAGCGCTTATCGTCAGAAGCATTAGTAGAGTTGGTTTTACCACATTTACAAAAGGCAAATGTGTTCCCTGCTGAGGTAAATGAAGAGCAACTTGAATGGGTGAAGGAACTTGCACTGTTATATCAAGAACAATTGACCTACGGCGCAGAAATTGTTGAGCTAACAAAGCACTACTTTGAAGAGAATGTGATCTACGAAGATGAGGCACAAGCATGGTTAGAAGCAAGCGAAACAGCAGCAATTGCAGAGGCGTTAACGACAACTCTTCAAGAAGAAACGCCAATGAGTAGTGAAGAGTGGAAACAACTCATTAAAAAAATCCAAAAACAAACGGGCCTAAAAGGGAAGAATTTATTCATGCCAATCCGTATTTTATTAACAGGCCAAACACACGGCCCAGAATTACCTTTAGTGTTGAAACTTCTAGGGAAGGATCTATTAGTAAAACGATTAGCGCAATTTAACGGTAAAGTGACAATATAAAAAAACGAGACTGGAAGTTAAGTGAAATTATTAAGAAATGCTACTATTACCTTTAATTTAAGATGAAAAAGTGTTAGCCATCCTCCAGAAAACGCGGCCTACCACTGTAAGCCGCGCAAAGTTTCCTGAACGTTTAGAAGGGCACATTATATGTGAGCAGACCTTACACAAAGCACAAAGACAAGTCGTAAAGACACGTTTACAACGTGGCTTTGCGGCTTGTGTGCCAGTCTGCTCTCACCTGATACTATATTAGATTCTTTATTAGAATTTACTTTGATGGAGTACCACTAATTATCATAAATAGAAAAAACCATTTTCCTCAAAGAGAAAAATGGTTTTTTTGTGTCTCAATCTAGCTGTGAGGCCAGTATACCCCTAATGAAACAACACTTTTTTAAGTCTTTCAACAGCCTTTGGAATATCTTCAGGCGCAATGTTGGCAAAGCCGATAATAATCGAACGACTTTTTTTAATCAGGGGAAGCGAATTTAATGAAAAACGCTTTAACGTATAGAGCTCGAGTTTATGTAAAATGGCTTGTTCTTCAATTGCGGTATAAGTTTTTTCTGTAAAGACTTCCACTAAAAAATGCAGTCCTGCCGGTATGTCGTGGATCACAATATGTTCCCCTAATTGTTCATAGAGCTGTTCAATAAGCAGGGTGCGAATTGTTTCATAATGCTTGGTCATTTTACGTACATGTTTTTCAAGCAGTCCACTATCAATAAATTCATGTAACGTATAAAGGGTTAGTATATTGGCTGGTTGAATCTCTAAAGCGAAATGATCTAAGTATAATGATAACCATTTTGGCGGAAGTACCATATAGCTCATCCGAATGCCTGGTAACAGCGTCTTTGAAAAAGTCCCCATATAAATGACTTTTTGATTATAGTCTAAACTTTGTAACGCCGGAATATTGTCTGTTTGATATTTATATTCACTATCATAATCATCCTCAATAATATAACGCTCTTCTTTTGCTGCTGCCCAGTTTAATAATTCAATTCGCCTTGAAATCGGCATAATAATTCCTGTTGGAAATTGATGCGATGGTGTTGTAATGACAATATCGGCATTTGTATTCGTTAAATAATCTACGTCAATTCCTTGAGCATCTAGTTGGATTAAATGTGTATTTATGTTGGCCCGCTTTAATAAATGATGATAGCGTGCATAGCCAGGATTTTCCGTCGCAAACGTTTTCTTTTGTTGCATATAAATAATTCGCTCTAATAAGCCTTGGCTTGTTGCATGCAAAACGATTTGCTCTGGCTCACAAGTAATGCCTCGTGTTCGATACAGCATCTCTGCAATACTTTGGCGTAGCATATAAGGGCCTTGCGTATGTGGCATATCTCCGAGTGAAGAAATATATGTATTATATATTTTTGACTGACACGATAACCATTTTTTAAATGGAAAGAGATGTGGATTTGTGTTCATATGTGACAATGACAACCAACCTTTACGTGTCTCTACTGTTTCCTTTAGGTTTGGTGGGAAGGTTTGTTGCGTATTTGCCGCTAGTTTAAATTCTTGAATTTCTTCTACATAATAGCCAACCCGTTCGACTGTATAAATATAGCCCTCTTCCATTAACTGTTCGTAAGCGGTTTTTACAGAGTTAATGCTAACATTTAAAATTTCTGCTAGCTCTCGTTTGGATGGGAGCTTACTATGTGCACGCAGTTCATTTTGTAAAATTTGTTTTCGAAGCTGACTATAAATTTGTTGGTAAATAAAACGATGATCAGATGTAAAATCAATGCGAATCATAGAAAATCTCCTCTATTAAAAAAACTGTGTATTCTGATTATAGTATAAAGCTGAGCTTAAATGATGAAAACTGGTACCTTTTTTTATAAAAGTTGGACCTTTTTTTGTGAACCAAAAAATTACATACTAATACTATCAAATACAAACATTTGCAAAGGGGAAAAACAAAATGATTAAAGAAAACACAGTAGTTGAAATTGTAAACAAACGTAAAGAATTCGTCGTACAAGGAGTAAGTAATGGCTGTTTAGCAATCGCAAGTGAAGCGAAGGGCGCGACAATTATCGATACAGAAGGTAATGCGTGGATCGATTTCGCATCTGCCATTGGTACATTAAATGTAGGACATAGCCATCCAAAAGTAGTAGCAGCAGTACAAGCACAAGTAGAAAAGTTTTTACATCCAGGCTTTAATGTGATGATGTATGATTCGTATATTAATCTAGCAGAAAAGTTAGTAGAAGTTACACCAGGTACACATGAGAAACAAGTCATCTTATTAAACTCTGGTGCAGAAGCAGTAGAAAATGCGGTGAAAATTGCACGTAAGTATACAAAGAAACAAGGTGTCGTTGCATTTACAAATGGCTATCATGGCCGTACAAACTTAACAATGGGAATGACTTCAAAAGTAAAACCTTATAAATATGAATTTGGTCCATTTGCTCCGGAAATTTATAAAGCGCCATTCCCATATTTATACCGTAAACCAGAAGGGCTTACAGATGAGCAATATGTAGATTTCATCATCGAGCAATTCCATGATTTCTTCGTCTCAACGGTTGCTCCAGAAATGGTTGCATGTGTTGTAATGGAACCAGTACAAGGGGAAGGCGGTTTCATCGTACCACCGAAAAGATTCGTACAAGCTGTAGCGAAGTTCTGTAAAGAAAACAATATCGTCTTCATTGCAGATGAAATTCAAACTGGTTTCGCACGTACAGGTACTTTATTTGCGATTGAGCAATTTGATGTAGTACCAGACTTAATGACTGTATCGAAATCTTTAGCTGCTGGTTTGCCTTTAAGTGGTGTAGTTGGCCGCAAAGAAATTATGGAAGTATCAACACCGGGTGAATTAGGTGGAACATATGCTGGTAGTCCAGTAGCATGTGAAGCTGCGTTAGCGGTTATTGATATTATCGAAGAAGAAAACTTATGTGCAGCATCAGAAGCAATCGGTGCTAAGTTAGAATCACACTTAGAAACATATAAAGCAAAATATAGCTTTGTTGGTGATATTCGTCGTTTAGGTTCAATGGTTGCTGTTGAGTTAATCGGCGACAATAAAGTGCCAAATAAAGAAGCAGCTTATGCAATTGCAAAATACGCAAATGCGAACGGTTTATTATTGCTAACTGCAGGAATTAAAGGGAATGTCATTCGTTTCTTAACACCATTAGTAATTACAGATGAAGAATTAGCAAAAGGTTTAGCGATTTTAGATGATGCCTTTGCAAACTATGGGGGGAAATAATAGATGGCTCAACTTGTTTACGTCAACAACCCTGCAAATGGGGAGTTAATTCATACGCTTCAATATGATTCAGAAGAAGCGATTGTATCAAAAGTTGAATCTGCAGCAGCAGCGTTTTCATCGTGGAAACAACGCAGTGCACATGAACGCGCACAGTTATTAAACAGCTGGGCAAAATGTATCCGTGAAAATCGTCAAGAAATCGGCGAATTAATTACACTTGAAAATGGTAAGCCATTACCGGAAGCATTAGGTGAAGTTGATTACGCTGTTAGTTACATCGATTGGTATGCAGAAGAAGCGAAACGTATTTATGGTCGTACAGTGCCCGCACACGTGCCAAACAAGCGTATTACGGTGACAAAAGAGCCGATTGGATTAGTAGCGGCAATTACACCATGGAATTTTCCAGCGGCGATGATGACACGTAAAGCTGCACCAGCATTAGCAGCAGGCTGTACATTTATCGTGAAGCCAGCTGAAGAAACACCGTTAACAACAATTCGCTTAATTGAATTAGCACATAGCGTAGGCATTCCGGAAGATGCATTGCAATACGTGTTAAATGAAGGACCAATAGTAGGTGAAATTTTTACATCACATAAAGCTATCCGTAAAATCACTTTCACAGGTTCAACACCAGTCGGAAAATTACTGATGGAGCAAAGTGCACAAACGGTTAAGCATGTAACGATGGAATTAGGTGGACACGCACCAATTATCGTCGCAAAAGATGCAGATTTAAACGTAGCTGTTGAGCAAACAGTTACAGCTAAATTCCGCAATGCTGGACAAACTTGTGTATCACCAAACCGTTTAATTGTACATGAAGAGATCGCTGAGGAATTTACGAAACTATTAGTCGACAAAGTACAAACATTAAAAGTAGGAAATGGTTTTGATCCAGATGTAAATGTAGGCCCAATCATCAACAAAAAAGGGTTTATCAAAATTAAAGAGCAAATCGAAGATGCAGTTAACCGTGGCGCAACTTTAGCTTGCGGAAATGGTTACGATATAGATGATGAAAAAGGATATTATTTTGTTTTACCGACAGTGATTACCGACATCCCATTAGATGCAAAAATCATGCATGAAGAAACATTTGGACCTGTTATTCCGGTTGTAACATTCACGACATTAGAAGAAGCTGTTACGATTGCCAATGATTCACCATATGGCTTAGCTGCTTACTTCTTTACAGAAAATTATAAAGATGGTTTATATTTAAGTGAAAACTTACAGTATGGAATCATCGGATGGAACGATGGCGCGCCATCTGGAGCACATATTCCATTTGGTGGCATGAAAGACTCTGGTGTGGGCCGTGAAGGCGGCTCGGAAGGAATTGAGCCATACTTAGAAACAAAATATTTATCAGTAGGTGTGTAAAACCAACACTGATCGAATTGCTGTTTTAAACATCTTCATACTCCCCCATAAATTGAGATAAAATAAAAACACCTTACGTTGAGAACTGGGCATTGAATCCTTAAAGGCAACGTGGAGGTGTTTTTTTCTATGGAAAGGAAATCGTGATCCAATCCAGTCGAAAGTAAAATGAAATTAGCACGGACCCCATCTAAAAGCGAATCGTATGTTTCAACTTTCGTTTTTTTCCTAACATATGTGCGTTATGTAATAATCTATAAATCAGGGGATTTTATCCAATAAAAAATTAGAAAATTGAGAATTTAATATAACGAGTGGAAAAAGTGTCATTTTTCACTAAGAAGAGGTGCGCATTATTTTTGATTTATCAGTATAATATTTCCATGTATGTTAATTTGAGGCGGTTCGTGATTTTGTGAAAACGTAAGAATGGATCTATAAGTTAAAAATCCTAAATGGAATATGCGGATTTAAACATAATCAGGGATAGTGAAGTTGAAGTCAAAAATGGATGGCAGAAACAATGCTTCAACGTAACAAGATTGGGAATGAGCTTAATTCATTTATAGACGTAATAAATGAATTAGGAAGAGCCTTTGAAGAGGTTACTCGCTCTGCAGATCGTCTTACCTTGATTACACAAGAAATGGGATAAATAGGAGATTATAATGAAAACAACGTTACAATTACCTTACCAACTAAAAGGATTTTTGGAATTAGGAGATGCTGTTATTATAACTGACAGTCATCATATTATTTTAGAAGTAAATGATACATATCAAACCATAACAGGATTTGAACGAAATAAAATCATCGGTTTGAAGGCAGGATTTATTAAATCTAACCTTACAGATCAATCAACCTATACTTCAATGAAAACTTCGTTAAAGCAACTCATCCCTTGGTCCGGAATTTTTATTAATCGAAAGAAGTCTGGGGAACTTTGGCATTCTTCTATTACAATCACTCCTTTTCAGATTGGGGAGGACTTGTTTTTTATTGGTATTTTTCGTGCGTTAGAACAGTTGGAAGAAGGCTTATACTTATCCGAAAACAAAAAAATAGAAGTACAAAGAGAACTATTAAAGGTTCTAGCAATATCATGTGAGATTCGAGATCCTGGAACGGAAGAGCATTTAATAAGAGTTCAAGAATTAACCGAAGTTCTGATCAAAGCACATAATAAGAAAAATAACCTTCAATTAGAACCAAATTATATCAACAATGTTATTCATTCGAGTATATTACATGACATAGGTAAGGCAGGAATGCCAGAGGGAATCTTATATAAACCAGGTGCACTGACTTCTTATGAAAGAAAAATAATTGAAATGCATCCGTTAATAGGCGCAGATATTTTAAATAAAATGTCTAAGGAAATCAATTATGACTTTATTAAAAGTATGGAAGTAGCTGAAAATATTATTTTGTATCACCATGAAAAATGGGATGGCACAGGATATCCTTTTAATTTAAAGGGTGAAGAAATCCCTCTTGAAGCAAGAATCGTATCAATAGTGGATGTATTCGATGCATTAACCACTCGTAGACCTTATAAAGATTCGTGGTCAAAAGAAAAAGCATTAACATTTATTGATGAAAACAAGGGAAAACATTTTGATCCATCCATTGCTGAAACTTTTATAAGCTTGTTTTAGTCGTAACTAGTAATATTAAGCGTTCTTAATTTGGATTGATGATAGATAAAATCTAAATGACTTCTGAATATATAGAAAATCCTTTCGAAATCTTGGAGTAGAAATTAATAAAGGTTAATCCTTGTGAGTCGATTAAATTAAACGGATATCCTTTGATAATTGATTTTTGCATATGTATTATCCTCCTTGGATTGTGGTTTGTTCCATTCTAATCTTCCATCTGTCTTTTATATACGGATTAACGACATAAAAAGAGACATGTTAAGTAAATTTTTTTTCAAGTTTTATTTTGGTTCAGGTTTTATATTGTTAATGTTCTAGTAGATTCGTTTATAAAAATAAAAGAAAAACGCTTCAGTTCTTTTGAGGGAACAGAAGCGATTTTTTCTTTTGGTTTTTTATTGTTTTGTTTTTTAATGCCTTTTCTAAAAAGGGATGAAGCGTGCGGCCTGCCGCACAATATTATTCTTATTCTTTTTAGTAATCTCTGTTTATAATCTCTGTAGTAATCTTATGGTATTGCTCACCACAAATTGACGGGTTGGAGAGCGTCACTTTGACGTGTTGCAGTCCGTCATTTTGACGTATTGGAATCCGTCACTTTGAGGTAATGGAATCCGTCACTTTGGCGGGTGACCCTACTCAGATTTAGCAGTTAGCTGGACAGTTTGATTAGGCGTAAAATAAAGTAGTTACAACTTGACGACCACAATAAGAAGAGACTTAATAAAAGAATAAAAAAAGAGAAAGACTGTCGAGAAACATCTCGACTCTTTCTCTGAAATTATGGAGTATTTAAATGCACAGACAGGTGAGCGGTAGATTTGTATGCATAGGCAATTTTAGTAGAATTTCTAAGTGTCGTATATTCGTTTAACATTTGATCAAGGCTTTGGCTAATTTCAATGGTTGTTGGATGGGATAATCCCTTTTCCATGCCACTTTTTATTAATTCAGCTCTAACTTTTTCTATTTCCTTTAGACAATTTACTTCTTCTAACGTATTGTTCATTAAATTAGTATTATCTCCTATTACGTTCTATGGTGTAAGTATACAAAAAGTAAAATATAAATGTATACATTATTTTGGAATTAATTGAACATTTTTTGAAATAATTCCCTTATTTAAAAAAAGAAAAAGCAATTCTACTTTTGTAGAATTACTCAGATTGTCGACAAAAGGCCTTCAGAATGGTTTCATTCTGAAGGCCTTTTGTCTTTTTGAGATTTTCCGGGTATTTTTCAGTCTTATTTTAA
>NZ_JAFBDY010000024.1 GCF_016908465.1 Lysinibacillus composti
CTTCTTCTTTTTCGACCATGATTTCTGCAGTTTGTGCTTCATCAGTTAAGCCAACGAATATGTTTAAATGCTCTGTTAAAATTTTCGCTCCAAGCGAAATTGCTTCTTTAGGACCGATACTACCATCTGTCCATACATCAAGTGATAACTTATCGAAATCAGATTTTTGTCCAACACGAGTGTTCTCCACTTGGAAATTAACGCGTGAAACTGGAGTGTAAATAGAGTCGATCGGGATCACGCCTATAGGAAGATCCTCACGTTTGTTTTGATCAGCAGGAGTATAACCGCGGCCTCGACGAGCGTACATACGCATACGTAAGTGGCCATTTTTTGCAATTGTTGCGATATATAAATCCGGATTAAGGATTTCAACGTCACTGTCATGCGTAATATCCGCAGCAGTTACAATGCCATCGCCTTTAACGTCAATTTCGATTACTTTTTCTTCATCTGCATAAATTTTAAGCGCAAGTTTTTTGATATTTAAAATGATTGAAGCAACATCTTCAACTACGCCTTCAACAGTTGAGAATTCATGTAATACGCCATCAATTTGGATTGATGTTACAGCAGCTCCTGGTAAAGAAGACAGAAGGATTCGACGTAAAGAATTACCCAAAGTGTTTCCGTAACCACGTTCTAGTGGTTCTACAACAAACTTGCCATATTTGGAATCTTCGCTGATCTCAACAGTTTCAATCTTTGGTTTTTCAATTTCGATCATTCAATTTACCCTCCTTCAAAACATCGAATGTATAGGTTTACCATCATATATTGTCAATAATGATTGACTTTATCAAATTGCACAAGTAATTTGCTCTTTGTACAAGAAAATGATGTACTCAATTTATCTTTGAGATGCACCCATTACACACGACGACGTTTTGGCGGACGGCAACCGTTATGTGGAACTGGAGTAACATCTTTAATTGCTGTTACTTCTAAACCTGCAGCTTGAAGTGCACGAATTGCAGCTTCACGACCTGCACCAGGACCTTTAACTGTTACTTCCAACGTCTTCAGACCATGTTCAAGGGATGCTTTTGCAGCAGCCTCAGCAGCCATTTGCGCAGCGTATGGAGTAGATTTACGTGAGCCTTTGAAACCAAGCGCACCAGCACTAGACCAAGAAACCGCGTTACCTTGCATATCTGTGATCGTTACGATTGTATTGTTAAATGTAGAACGAATGTGTGCAACACCAGATTCGATATTCTTTTTCACACGACGTTTACGAGTTTGTTGTTTACGAGCCATGTTAAGAAGGAACCCCCTTTACTTATTATTTTTTCTTGTTCGCTACAGTTTTACGAGGACCTTTACGCGTACGCGCATTGTTTTTCGTATTTTGTCCACGAACTGGTAAACCACGACGGTGACGGATACCACGGAATGAACCGATTTCCATTAAACGTTTGATGTTTAATGAGATTTCACGACGTAAGTCACCTTCTAATTTGTATTTATCTAATTGTTCACGAATTTGGTTTAATTCATCTTCAGTAAGATCGCGAACGCGAGTGTTTTCGTTAACACCAGCAGCTGCTAATACTTTTTGAGATGTAGTTTTACCTACTCCGTAAATATAAGTTAATGAAATTACCACGCGTTTGTCGCGAGGAATGTCAACACCAGCAATACGTGCCATTCGTTAGTGCACCTCCTTCTAATTATCCTTGTTTTTGTTTATGTTTAGGATTTTCACAGATTACCATTACTTTACCGCGTCGGCGAATTACTTTACATTTTTCGCAGATCGGTTTCACAGATGGTCTCACTTTCATCTAACCTAACCTCCTTAATAGTCCGGAGTGCAAAAGATTATTTAAAACGGTATGTGATTCGACCGCGAGTTAAATCATAAGGAGATAACTCTATTGTAACCTTATCTCCAGGTAAAATTCGGATGAAATGCATACGAATCTTTCCAGAAACGTGTGCAAGCACCGTATGCCCATTTTCTAATTCTACCTTAAACATCGCGTTTGGCAAAGTCTCAACAACTGTTCCTTCGACTTCAATTACATCGTCTTTCGCCATCTACTCTGTCTCCCTTCTATATGAGATTCCCGATTTTCAACGTTACATGATTTAGAGAATACATGCAACTGTTTTCTTCCAATTAGAAGCAACCCCATCACCATATGCTTGGATTGTATGAGAGATGTTCGAAAGGCGCTCGTCTGGTTTCGCTTCACACAATCCTGGGAATGATCAGATCCGATTAAGGAAGAGAAAATTCCTATTTGCTTAACGATAGCCGGAATGTCTTGGATGAGAAGTTCATACCCGTTATACAAATGCTTCCACGAAACCCTTAACACTTTTATGAAAAGTGTATACCGGGCACAATATGCTTTTGCAACTCTCAAAATAATGTTTCGTTGTTGCCTCCGCATGTTCCCACGGAAGCAGTTGTTAATCGCCCAATGACGGGTATTAGCTGCGGCTGCCCTGTAATAATAGAGCGTCAAGATCAGCAAATACTTTTGCGATATCTTGCTGTCCATCTATATTTGTAAGAACACCTTTATCTCCATAAAAATCAAGTAAAGGTTGTGCTTGTTTCATATTTACTTCCAGACGGTTCGCAACCGTTTCAGGATTATCGTCCGCACGTGTATATAATTCGCCACCATCTTTATCACATTTACCTTCCACAGCAGGTGGATTGAAAATAAGGTGATAAGATGAGCCACAAACTTTACAAATACGGCGTCCACTTAATCGTGCAACAAGTTCATCTTTTTCAACTTGGATATTGATGACATGCTCAATCTTTCTACCAAGCTCTTCAAGAATTGCATCTAAAGCTTCAGCTTGAGGAACTGTGCGTGGGAATCCATCTAATAAGAAACCTTTTTCACAGTCATTTTGACTTAGTCGTTCACGAACGATACCAATCGTTACTTCATCAGGTACTAATGAACCTTGATCCATAAACGATTTAGCTTGTAAACCTAGTTCTGTACCATTTTTAATAGCAGCACGGAACATATCGCCTGTAGAAATATGAGGGATTGCGTATTTCTCAACAATTTTGTCTGCTTGAGTACCTTTACCAGCACCAGGCAAACCCATTAGAACGATATTCATACGGTTGTTTCCCCCTTAAAGCTGCTGGTTAGGAAACATTCGTTTCCTAAAACCAACATTATTTCATAAAGCCTTTATAGTGACGTTTAACCAGTTGTGCTTCTAATTGTTTCATTGTTTCTAACGCAACACCTACAACGATAATAACACTAGTACCACCAATTTGCGCGGAAGCAGGTAAGTTCATAAAGTTAATAAACAAAATAGGCATAATCGAAATTACAATTAAGAATATAGCACCAACAAATGTTAAACGGTATAGAACTTTCGTTAAGTAACTTTGAGTATCATTACCCGGACGAATGCCAGGTATGTATGCTCCTTGTTTTTTCAAATTATCTGCTAAGTTTTCAGGATTCACTTGAATAAATGCATAGAAGTAAGTGAATGCAACGATCAGAGCAACATAGATTAACATACCAACTGGTTTTGTATAATCAAACGTATTTTGTATAAAAGACGTAATGTCGTTTTGACCGAAGAACGTAGCCAAAGTTTGAGGTGTTACAATAAACGCAACAGAGAAGATTACCGGAATAACCCCCGCAGCATTTACTTTTAAAGGTAAATGTGTTTGTTGTCCACCAGTCTGTGGCGTACGACCTGCAACTCTTTTAGCATATTGGATAGGAATTTTACGCAAAGCTTGTTGTACGTAAATTACACCAACGACAATTGCTAAAAGCACCAAGGCAAGTAATACAAGTATCAAAATTTTAATAAAAAGTTGATCCCCTGCATCCTCAACTTGTTGAGCATATATTTGATTTGCAGCATTTGGAATTGCAGCAACAATCCCTGCAAAGATAATGATTGAAATACCATTACCTACTCCATGAGCGGTAATTTGTTCACCTAACCACAATAAGAAAGAAGTACCTGCAGTTAATACAATTGCAATCGTTAAATATGAGATGACACTAGTGTCTGTAATTAACGAACCGCCGTACATTTGGTTAAACCCAAATGACATAGCAAAAGCCTGAATAAAAGCTAATATTATTGTAAAGTAGCGAGTAAACTGAGCTAGTTTACGACGACCAACATCACCTTGTTTTGCCCACTCTGCAAATTTCGGTACAACATCCATTTGTAATAGCTGAACAATAATTGATGCAGTAATGTATGGCATAATTCCCAATGCAAAGATTGAGAAGTTAGCCAATGCACCACCACCAAATGTATTAAGGAAACCAATTAAATTAAATTGATCGGCAACCTTTAATACATCTGAGTCAACGTTTGGTACTGGAATAAAAGATCCAATACGGAAAACAATCAACATTAATAAAGTGAAAATGATTTTATTTCGTATATCTCGAACGCGCATGAAGTTTGAGATTGTCTGAAACATTAAATCACCTCAGTTGTTCCGCCAGCGTTCTCAATCGCTTCTTTTGCTGAAGCAGAGAACTTATGAGCTTTAACAGTAAGCTTTTTGTTTAAAGTTCCATTACCTAAAACTTTAATTCCAGCTTTTTCTTTGCTCACAATACCAGTTTCGAGTAATAATGCTGGTGTTACTTCAGCACCGTCTTCGAAACGGTTTAATACATCAAGGTTAACGATAGCATATTCTTTACGGTTGATGTTCGTAAAGCCGCGTTTAGGTAAACGACGGAAAAGTGGGTTTTGACCCCCCTCAAATCCTGGGCGAACGCCGCCGCCAGAACGAGCGTTTTGACCTTTATGACCTTTACCTGCAGTTTTACCGTTACCAGAACCGATACCACGACCAACACGGTTACGTTCTTTACGTGATCCTTCTGCTGGTTTTAACTCATGAAGTTTCATATGGGTGGCACCTCCTTGTTCAAAGTTTTAAAGATTAAATTTCTTTTACAGTAACTAAGTGAGCTACTTTAACAATTTGACCACGAACAGCTTCGTTATCAGCTTGTTCTACAGTTTGGTTAACTTTACGTAGACCTAAAGCTTCAATCGTTTTGCGTTGTTGTGGTTTAGTACCAATCAAAGACTTAGTAAGGGTGATTTCTAATTTGTTTGCCATTATAATTCCCCCCTTATCCTAATAGTTCTTCCACTGATTTACCACGAAGTTTTGCAACGTCCTCTGCACGTTTTAATTCTTTTAAACCAGAGATTGTTGCACGAACCATATTGATAGGTGTGTTAGAACCTAGAGATTTTGAAAGAATATCAGTAATACCAGCAAGTTCTAGTACGGCACGTACTGGACCACCAGCGATAACTCCTGTACCAGGAGCTGCAGGTTTGATTAAGATATTACCTGCGCCAAAGCGACCAATTACATCGTGTGGAGTTGTTCCACCAACACGTGGCACTTCGATTAAGTTTTTCTTCGCGTCTTCAACAGCTTTACGGATTGCATCTGGTACCTCTTGAGCTTTACCAGTACCAAAACCTACATGACCGTTTTTGTCACCTACAACAACTAATGCTGTGAAGCGGAAGCGACGTCCACCTTTAACAACTTTCGCAACGCGGTTAATCGTTACTACGCGTTCTTCAAGTTCAAGTTTGTTTGCGTCAATGCGACTCATGAAGTATGTCCCTCCTTCTTATTAAAATTCTAAGCCGTTTTCACGTGCAGCTTCAGCTAAAGCTTTTACACGTCCATGATATAAGTAACCACCACGGTCAAATACAACAGCAGTAATATTTTTTTCCGCAGCGCGTTTAGCGATGATTTCACCGATCTTTGTTGCAGCTTCTACATTGTTACCTGAACCCTCAAAAGCTTTTTCTTGAGAAGATGCACTAACAATTGTTACGCCCGCTACATCGTCAATAAGTTGCGCATAGATGTTCTTGTTTGAACGGTATACGTTTAAACGTGGACGCTCAGCAGTACCCGAAATTTTAGAACGAACACGCGCATGACGTTTTTTACGAACTTGATTTTTATCTTGTTTCGTAATCACAGAGGTCACTCCTTTCTAATGCTTTTAAGCGGCATTATTTACCTGTTTTACCTTCTTTACGACGAACATGTTCGCCTTCGTAACGAATCCCTTTACCTTTGTAAGGCTCTGGAGGACGTACGTCACGGATGTTAGATGCTAAAGCACCAACACGTTCTTTATTAATACCTTTTACGATCACTTTTGTATTTGAAGGAACTTCTACTTCTATACCTTCTTCAGGTGTAAACTCTACAGGGTGAGAGTAACCAACGTTAAGTACAAGTTTTTTACCTTGTAATTGTGCACGGTAACCTACACCGACAAGTTCTAGAGTACGAGAGAACCCTTCAGAAACACCAGTTACCATATTCGCTAGTAACGCACGAGTCGTACCGTGAATAGTACGGTGTTCTTTAGAATCAGAAGGACGTGATAACGTAATTACGTTTCCTTCTTGTTCGATTTTAATATCATTGTTGAATGATTGAGTTAATTCACCTTTAGGCCCTTTTACAGTTACTGTATTGCCAGCAGCGACAGTTACAGTAACGTTAGTAGGAACCTCGATTGGCTTTTTACCTACACGAGACATTTAGTTGCACCTCCGTTCTTTTATTGCTAATTACCAAATGTAAGCTAAGATTTCTCCGCCAACTTGTTTCGCACGTGCTTCTTTATCAGTTAAAACACCTTGTGAAGTTGACACTAAAGCGACACCTAGACCATTTAATACTTTTGGTACTTCATTAGTTTTCGCATATACACGTAGACCAGGTTTTGAAATACGTTTTAAACCAGTGATAACACGTTCGTTGTCTTTTCCGTATTTTAAGAAGATACGAATAATACCTTGTTTGTTATCCTCAACATACTCAACATCACGAACGAAACCTTCACGCTTTAAAATTTCAGCGATTTCTTTCTTTAAGTTTGAAGCAGGTACTTCTAACTTTTCGTGACGAACCATGTTCGCATTACGAATGCGAGTCAGCATATCTGCAATCGGATCTGTCATTGTCATAAATTTTACCTCCTTCCCTAATTAGGGGATTACCAGCTAGCTTTTTTAACGCCAGGAATTTGTCCCTTATATGCAAGTTCACGGAAACAAATACGGCAAAGTTTAAATTTACGATATACAGAGTGTGGACGACCACAGCGTTCACAACGTGTATATTCTTGAACTTTAAACTTTTGCTTACGTTGTTGTTTAACGATCATTGATTTTTTAGCCACGTTTTCGCCCTCCTTATTTAATTACTTTTGGAACGGCATACCGAATTGTGTCAATAACTCGCGAGCTTCTTCGTCAGAATTCGCAGTCGTTACGATCACGATGTCCATACCGCGTACTTTTGAAACTTTATCGTAATCGATTTCAGGGAAAATTAATTGTTCTTTAACACCTAAAGTGTAGTTACCGCGACCGTCGAATGCTTTTTTAGAAACACCACGGAAGTCACGTACACGTGGAAGTGCGATAGCGATTAATTTATCCAAGAATTCATACATACGCTCACCGCGTAATGTAACTTTTGCACCGATAGGCATACCTTCACGTAGACGGAAACCTGCGATCGATTTTTTCGCTTTAGTTACAACCGGTTTTTGACCAGTAATAATTGTTAACTCTTCAACAGCTGCGTCTAAAGCTTTAGAGTTTTGTACTGCGTCACCAACACCCATGTTGATCACGATCTTTTCAACTTTTGGTACTTGCATTACAGATTTATATTCGAACTTGCTCACAAGAGCAGGAGTAATTTCACTTACATATTTTTCTTTTAGGCGGCTCATGTTCGTACCTCCCTTCTCATTTTACTTATTAGTCGATTACTACACCTGATTTTTTTGCAACACGAACTTTTTTGCCATCTTCGATTTTATAACCTACACGAGTCGGCTCGCCAGATTTTGGATCGATTAGCATAACGTTCGAAACGTGGATTGCGGCTTCTTGGCTTACAATACCACCTTGTGGGTTTAACTGGTTAGGTTTAACGTGTTTTTTAACGATGTTTACACCTTCAACTAAAACACGGTCCTTTTTAGGGAAAGCAGCTAATACTACGCCTTCTTTACCTTTATCTTTACCAGTGATAACTTTAACTTTGTCGCCCTTTTTTACATGCATTATGTGTCGCACCTCCTTGATTGGTACTATCATGAAATTAAAGAACTTCTGGAGCTAGAGAAACGATTTTCATGAAGTTACTGTCACGTAATTCACGAGCAACAGGTCCAAAAATACGAGTTCCACGTGGTGACTTATCATCTTTAATGATTACGCAAGCGTTCTCGTCAAATTTAATATAAGTACCGTCTTTACGACGAACACCAGATTTTGTGCGAACTACAACAGCCTTTACAACGTCACCTTTCTTGACAACGCCCCCTGGTGTTGCTTTCTTAACTGTTGCAACGACGATATCGCCGATGTTTGCAGTCTTACGTCCAGAACCACCAAGTACTTTGATTGTTAATACTTCACGTGCACCTGAGTTGTCAGCAACTTTCATACGACTTTCTTGTTGGATCACTTAGGTTACCTCCCTTCGGAATTATGTTTTCCGAAATATTATTTATTAGATAATAACCGCTTTTTCTACAACTTCCACTACGCGGAAACGTTTTGTAGCTGACAGCGGGCGAGTTTCCATGATACGCACGATATCACCGATTTTCGCTTCGTTTAACTCATCATGAGCTTTGAATTTTTTAGAGTACTTAACGCGTTTACCGTATAATTTATGTTTCTTATAAGTTTCAACAAGAACAGTAACTGTTTTGTCCATCTTATCTGAAACTACACGCCCAGTGTAAACTTTACGTTGATTACGCTCAGTCATGCTTAAAAACCTCCTTTATCAGTTTTATTTTGCACTGATTTCTCTTTCGCGAATCACAGTTTTCATACGCGCAATCGCTTTACGAACTTCACGAATGCGAGCTGTGTTTTCTAATTGACCAGTCGCCAATTGGAAGCGAAGGTTGAAAAGCTCTTCTTTCAGTGATTTCACTTTTAATTCAATTTCAGAAGTGGCAAGGTCACGGATTTCATTAGCTTTCATTAGATTCACCACCAGTTTCTTGACGTTTAACAACTTTACATTTAACAGGAAGTTTGTGTGCTGCTAAACGAAGTGCTTCACGAGCAACCTCTTCAGATACACCAGCAATTTCAAACATTACTTTTCCTGGTTTTACTACTGCTACCCATCCTTCTGGAGATCCTTTACCAGAACCCATACGTACCTCTAGAGGCTTTTTAGTATAAGGCTTATGTGGGAAAATTTTAATCCAAACTTTACCGCCACGTTTCATGTAACGTGTCATTGCAATACGAGCAGATTCGATTTGACGGTTAGTAATCCAGCTAGCTGTTTGAGCTTGTAAGCCCCATTCACCAAATGTTACTTCTTTACCGCCTTTCGCTTCACCACGCATGTTACCACGGTGTTCACGACGATATTTTACGCGTTTTGGTAATAACATTATTATTTGCCTCCTTCCACAGAGTTCTTTTTCGTTGGAAGGACTTCACCACGATAGATCCATACTTTAACACCTAATTTACCATAAGTAGTGTCAGCTTCAGCGTGAGCATAGTCAATGTCAGCGCGAAGAGTATGAAGTGGAACCGTACCTTCACTATAGTGTTCAGCACGAGCGATATCTGCTCCACCTAAACGACCAGAAACTTGTGTTTTAATTCCTTTTGCACCAGCACGAATTGTGCGTTGGATTGCTTGTTTTTGAGCACGACGGAATGATACGCGGTTCTCAAGTTGACGAGCGATGTTTTCAGCTACTAAACGAGCGTCTAGATCAGCCTTTTTAATTTCAACGATATTAATGTGAACACGTTTACCAGTTAAATCGCTAAGGTGTTTACGTAAGTTTTCAACTTCAGTACCGCCTTTACCGATTACCATTCCTGGTTTCGCAGTGTGAATTGTAACGTTAACGCGGTTTGCAGCGCGTTCAATTTCTACTTTAGAAACAGAAGCGTCTTTTAAAGTAGTTTCGATATATTTACGGATTTTGATATCTTCATGAAGTAAAGTCGCATAGTCTTTCTCAGCGTACCATTTTGACTCCCAGTCACGAATAATACCAACTCGTAGTCCTATTGGATGTACTTTTTGACCCACGGATTAACCCTCCTTCTTTTCAGATACCACTACAGTAATGTGGCTTGTGCGTTTGTTAATTGCGCTTGCACGTCCTTGCGCACGTGGACGGAAACGTTTTAATGTTGGACCTTCGTCAACAAATATTTCAGAAACAACTAAGTTGTTTACATCTAATTCATAGTTGTGCTCAGCGTTAGCAACTGCAGATTTTAATACTTTTTCAACGACTGGAGACGCCGCTTTTGGAGTATGACGTAAAATTGCAACTGCTTCACCAATTTGCTTTCCTCTAATTAAGTCAACTACTAAACGTACTTTACGAGGAGCAATTCGCACTGTGCGAGCGATAGCTTTAGCTTGTGTCATTAAGATTTACCTCCTCTCAAAATTAGCGTCTTGTTTTTTTATCATCTGCACCATGACCTTTGTAAGCACGAGTTGGTGCGAATTCGCCTAATTTGTGACCTACCATATCTTCTGTAACATATACAGGAACATGTTTACGTCCATCATAAACAGCGATTGTTAATCCGATGAAGCTTGGGAAGATAGTAGAACGGCGAGACCAAGTTTTAATAACCTGTTTTTTCTCAGAACTTTGTTGTGCATCAACTTTCTTTAATAAGTGATCATCAACAAAAGGTCCTTTTTTCAAGCTGCGACCCATTTAGGAACCTCCCTCCGTGATTCCACCACGGTCCACCAAGCGAACCGTAGTTTAACCACTTTATTTTTTACGACCACGAATAATTAACTTATTAGATCTATTTTTCTTATTACGAGTTTTGTAACCAAGAGCTGGTTTGCCCCATGGTGTCATTGGAGATTTACGTCCGATTGGAGAACGACCTTCACCACCACCGTGTGGGTGATCATTAGGGTTCATTACAGATCCACGAACAGTTGGACGTTTACCTAACCAACGTGTACGACCCGCTTTACCGATGTGAATAAGTTCGTGTTGTTCATTACCAACTTGACCGATAGTTGCACGGCAAGTAGCTAATACTAAACGAACTTCACCAGATTGTAAACGAACGATTACATATTTACCTTCACGACCAAGTACTTGTGCAGAAGTACCAGCTGAACGTACTAATTGTCCGCCTTTTCCAGGTTTTAATTCAATATTGTGAATTGTTGTACCCATTGGGATGTTTGCTAATGGTAATGCGTTACCTACTTTAATATCTGCATCAGGACCAGATACAATCGTTTGACCTACTTCTAATCCTTTTGGAGCTAAGATGTAACGTTTTTCACCGTCAGCATAGTTGATTAATGCAATGTTTGCAGAGCGGTTTGGATCATATTCGATAGTAGCAACGCGTCCTGGAATGCCATCTTTCAGACGTTTAAAGTCGATGACACGGTATTGACGCTTATGACCACCACCATTATGACGAACAGTAATTTTACCTTGGTTATTACGACCAGCTTTGCGTTTTTTAGGCTCAAGCAATGATTTCTCAGGCTTAGTAGCAGTAATTTCCGCAAAGTCAGATGACGTCATGTTACGACGGCCATTTGATGTTGGTTTATACTTTTTAATCGCCATTGTGTTTTCCCTCCTTCTTATTTCTTTCAATCAAAAATTTCCTTTTCGGAAATTAAATGTCGAAAATTTCGATTTCTTTGCTGTCAGCTGATAATTTAACGATTGCTTTACGACGTTTGTTTGTGTATCCGCCGAATTTACCAACACGTTTAAATTTAGCTTTGTAGTTCATGATGTTAACTTTTTCAACTTTTACATCAAAAATTTCTTCAACAGCGTCTTTTACTTGAGTTTTGTTCGCGCGAACATCAACTTCGAAAGTGTATTTTTTGTCAGCCAAAAGTTCTGAAGAACGCTCAGTAATGACCGGACGTTTAATGACATCACGTGCTTCCATTATCCAAGCACCTCCTCAACTTTTTCTACTGCAGCTTTTGTGAATACAACTTTGTCGTGACCTAATAGATCAAGAACGTTGATTCCTGTTGCTGTTAAAACAGTTACACCAGGGATGTTACGTGCAGATAATGCTACGTTTTCATCTAAATCAGCTGTAACGAATAATGCTTTTTTATTGATATTTAAGTTTCCTAAGATTGCTTTAAACTCTTTAGTTTTTGGTGCTGCTAATGTTAAAGCATCAAGAACTACTAAGTTTTGTTCTCCAACTTTCGCTGATAAAGCTGATTTAAGAGCTAAGCGACGAACTTTCTTAGGTAATTTATAGCTATAGCTGCGTGGAGTTGGTCCGAATACGATACCACCACCGCGCCATTGTGGAGAGCGGATAGAACCTTGACGTGCACGACCAGTTCCTTTTTGACGCCATGGTTTACGACCACCACCAGCAACTTCTGAGCGGTTTTTAACTTTGTGATTACCTTGACGTAGAGAAGCACGTTGTGCAATTACTGCGTCGAATAATACTGCTTCGTTTGGCTCGATTCCGAAGATTGTATCGTTTAATTCGATTTCACCAACTGAAGCACCTGTTTGACTAAGTACAGATACCTTTGTCATTCCTGTTTCCTCCTTTCTTTGGGAAATTATTTAGATTTCACAGCAGTTTTAACAACTACTAGAGCTTTTTTAGAACCAGGAACATTACCTTTAACAAGTAGTAAGTTACGATCTGCATCAACTTTTACGATTTCTAAGTTTTGG
The DNA here is from genome assembly GCF_016908465.1 of Lysinibacillus composti. GTDB lineage: Bacteria > Bacillota > Bacilli > Bacillales_A > Planococcaceae > Ureibacillus > Ureibacillus composti_A. Next base: position 12,786 of record NZ_JAFBDY010000024.1, read on the forward strand.
ATAGTAACTACATTTCCACCCATTTGACCAGGTAATTTCTTTTGCTTGAATACGCGGTTCGGAGCAACAGGCCCCATTGAACCAGGACGACGGTGGTAACGAGAACCGTGGGCCATAGGTCCACGAGATTGGCCATGGCGTTTAATTACACCTTGGAAACCTTTACCTTTAGTAACACCTGTTACATCAATTACATCGCCTTCTGCGAAAATTTCTACTTTGACTTCCTGACCAACTTCGTACTCTTCCACGTTTACATTGCGGAATTCACGAATGAAGCGCTTAGGAGCAGTATTCGCTTTTGCTACGTGACCTTGTTGAGGTTTGTTAGAAAGTTTTACACGCTTATCTTCAAAACCAACTTGGATCGCTTCGTAACCATCAGTTTCAACAGTTTTCTTTTGAAGTACTACGTTTGGTGTAGCTTCGATTACTGTTACTGGGATTAAATCGCCATTCTCAGCGAAAACTTGTGTCATACCAATTTTTCTACCTAAGATTCCTTTAGTCATTTTGTCACACCTCCTATGGTTATTAAAAAGTTTCTATTTGTTTTTACCATTAAAGTTTGATTTCAATATCAACGCCAGATGGTAAATCAAGTTTCATTAACGCGTCAACAGTTTGTGGTGTTGGGTTAATGATGTCGATTAAACGTTTATGCGTACGCATTTCGAATTGTTCACGAGAATCTTTGTACTTGTGAACCGCACGAAGAATTGTGTACACAGACTTCTCAGTTGGTAACGGAATCGGACCTGATACACTAGCACCTGAACGTTTTGCAGTTTCCACAATTTTCTCAGCAGATTGATCTAAAACTCTGTGATCATACGCTTTTAAACGGATACGAATCTTTTGTTTTGCCATTATTTTCCCTCCTTTTTTCGCCTATTTTCTAGACATTCTCCACGGAAATTTCCCACACACGCGCCATGGCAAAGCGGCCGGGTGTGTCGGCAACCTCCCGCTTCATCGCAGTCAAAGACCAACATTCAACATTATATACAATAAAAAAAGAATAAGCAAGTCTTTTTGCTAAATTCTTTTAAATTGTTAGGTTTATATTTCGATATCTTCTTAACGCACTCTTTTGAACGCATAAACTAGTATATATAAAATACTTGTCGATTTCAACAGTTTAATAAAACTTATTACTGATAATATTTTCCTTCTATATAATAGAAGAAACTGTACAATCATTTTGAATTGTCATACAGTTTCTTCTGTGTAAAAGTTTTTATGAGAAGAACATAACCGCTACCCATCCGAAGATCATTAAAGGTATGTTAAAGATAAAGAATGTAGGGATACATGTATCTCGTATATGATCATGTTGTCCATCCACATTTAAACCGGCCGTGGGTCCCAATGTTGAGTCTGAAGCTGGAGAACCTGCGTCCCCTAGTGCACCCGCTGTACCTATCAAAGTAATAATCGCTGCAGGGCTTAGACCAAACTCTACAGAAATAGGTACAAATATAGCTGCAATAATCGGTATTGTTGCAAATGACGACCCAATTCCCATATCGATAATAAGACCAATTAGCAGCATAATCAGTACAGCCAGACCTTTATTATCTCCTAATATAAGAGTCGCTCCATTCACTAGTGACTCTACATGACCTGTGTCTCTTACAACTTGAGCAAAGCCACTAGAAGCAATCATTACTAATCCGATAAACGCCATTAACCGCATACCATCTGTTAAAACTTGATCGGCTTCGCTCCATTTTAATGCCCCAGTAACATATAAAATGATAACCCCAGCTAAAGCACCTAAAAACATTGCTCCTGACTCTAATGGTACGATTGCTGGTATTTGTACTATTACAGTTGCGATTAACGCTATTATAGTAAAGAATATATTTTTCTTTTCTATTGTTACTTTTAGTTCCGTATCTACAACAATATTTTCATATGTTCGAGGTTTTCGGAAAACAAAAAATGCTACAATCAGACCAACGAACATTCCTATTGCTGGAATCAGCATTGGGCCATATACATCTGATTTTGTAATCGCTAATCCAGCAGCCGTGATTTGGTCCGCAACAATTCCTTGATATACTAGACCAAACCCGAACGGTAAGCTCATATACGGAGTAATTAAACCAAATGCCAAAATACAAGCAATTAACCGACGATCAATTTGCATTAAGTTTAGTATTTTAATAATTGGTGGAATAAGTAATGGTATAAATGCAATATGAATCGGAATTAAGTTCTGCGAAAAAATGGACATTAGTAAAATAACGAAAAATACTAATGCTTTTGCTAAACTTGATTTTTGAGAATCTCCTTCGCGTTTCACTAAATTTAAAACGCTTGAGACTAGCAATTCTGACATACCTGTTTTTGATATAGCAATTGCTAAACCACCTAACATCCCATAGCTTAGTGCAACTTCTGCTCCATCACCAAGACCATTAACGAATGAGGTCATTGTTTCATCTAGTGTCATCCCTGCAGTTATACCACCTGCCAAGGCACCAATCGCTAATGAAAATACAACATTTACTCTTAACACACTTAGAACAAGCATAATAACAACAGCAACTATTACTGCATTCATCTAAAATCCTACTTCCCCTTACTATTTTGCTAACGTGCTAAAGTGTAAACAATGATGATTAGAATGTCAATGTTAAAAGTCACCAACTACTATAGTTAGCGACTTCATTTTGTTCATAGCGAACTGTTTATAACTTTCTTATAATACTGGGTAGATAGTATTGCAAATATAGTATATAAAACAACATATACTAACATAGTAACAACTAGTGGTGTTACCAGTTCTGTGCCAAATAAAAATCAACCAGATTTTACAGCAAAGTAACTATGAAACAAACCTATTATTAATGGAACCCCAAAGTTAAAAGCCTGTTTTGCATATATTCCACTCATCAAGTGTGAAGTAGAAAATCCAATCTTTCGCAAAATCATGTAAGACTCTCTTTCATCCTCCGCCTCAGCCATCTGTTTAAAGTAAAGCCATGTTGTTAATAAAAATGCTAATCCGAGGAATGAAGTTATAAATACTGTTGTTCCAATTGTTGCAATCTGTTCTTTTCTGAGTTCTTCATATGACTGTTGAATCCAACTATCTTGATGTCCGTTTTCGAATTTTTGCCCATACACTGTTCTCTCAGGTGTCAGTTTCTAATATATTTGCTCCGCACGATGTAAGTCACTTTGTTCAGTAACATTTATACCGATTTGTGAACGCCATATCGCTGTCTTTTTCTCCTCTTTATTAATCTTTTCAAACAAGTCATCTGATACAACAAAAACAGGATTACCATACGTTATTTTATTGGATAATAAATAATCTCCTCTAATATCTTTTATAAATAACGGTATCTCTAAATCGCCTGCTTTAATGACAATATCTTTTTCCTTTTGAAGAAGTAAGAGTTCAGCAAAAAAATTTGCATAGCTAGTTAAAAATGCCTCTCCTTCTTTTAGTTCTACATTTGGTTCTACTATATGAAATCACTTATAGGAATAACCAATGATGTCACTCCATGACTAAACAGAGGACTATCCTTTAACGAATCTTCTACTAAATCTTTAATATTAAACGTTACTTCTGAGATACGAAACGAATCCTGATCAGACTCAATTCCCTCCAACCGCAATTGATCTAAAAATTCCAATCCTTGATTATTTAATAAAATAAAATCATACGGTGAAGCTTGTCTTGCACTTTCTTCAGATGAGTAATAGCCAATATAAGATAAACTTGTAATTCCTACAGATAACCCTGTTAATATCGTGATTAATGTTAGTGATTTGGCATTTCCTTTCATCCGATACATAATCGGCGTAACCCCTAATACATCCTTTACATTCAGATGACCATTTTTTCTTGCACGAATGATATTCATGAGGAGTGCCACTGAATAACGAAAGAATAAGAATATACCTAATATTGTTGATGCTAAGATTACAATAATGTGTAAATATAGATTATCAAATTTACTTTTCTCAACATCAAACAGGCATGTAGATTTGATAATATCCATAAATAATTAATAATATTCCTACTCCACCCATTGCATATGAAATATACTTAAACGTTGTATTCTCTCATCGTCATAATTGTAGTATTCTTGTGTTGATTGATTTCTTCTAAGTTGGATAATTATTTAATTGTAATTCAAAGTTTCAATTATTGTATGAGTGCCACAGTATATTTTTGTTGATAAGGTGTGAATGTTATACTTTCTGACGATAATAATTTATTTATTTCCGAGATATTTCCCAGGTAATGCTTTACTAGTCTAGTCTCAATGGTATAACACACGACGAGAAAAAGAGAGACCATAGAAAAAGTTACTATATTAAAATAAACAATTGAAACCCCGGAAAAACCAGTGTCCAAGTAAAACAGGAAATTCATACTAACCAACAATACGAAAAAGAATAAAATCCAGGGGTACCGTTCTCTAAGAAAGAGTGTAAACAATTATTCACCTCTTTGAAGTAATTGCCATATAGCCAAGTCCTTTTTTCGTAATAATTACATCGATTAGTCCTATTCCCTCAAGCTTTATACGTAATCTATTAATATTAACAGAAAGTCTATTATCATTTACGAATCTCTCATCATCCCACAATTCTCGCATAAGCTCATCTCTTGAAACGATTTGGTCCATTCGCTGCAATAGAATAAGCAGTATAAATAATTCATTTTTTGTCAGTTCACAAACTTGATCATCATTTTGGATTGTTCCCTTTGCATAATCAATTGTTGCATCATTCCAACGCACAAAATCAGTTTGCACCTCTTTGTAAATCATATGTTCGTCGTAATAATGCTTGGATTTTAGCTAAAAGTACATCCATATGAAAAGGCTTTTGAATAAAGTCATCAGCTCCCAATTGCATAGCCATCACCATATCCATTGGATGGTCTCGAAGATAAGAAGATAATGGGGACTTTAGAACCTGCCCGTATTTCTCTACACCAATGAAAGCCATCGTATGCTGGAAGCTGAATATCAATAATTACAAGTTGAAACTTTTCACTCAGAAAATAATCCATCACATTTTGAAAGTCAAGCGGTCTTACAACTTCTAAAGACCACGCCTTAAAACGCTCTTGAGTCATTTCAAAAATTGATTGATCATCTTCAATAAGTAAAATTTTAAAATTTCAAAACAAACACCTCCGCCACAATAATTGTAACATCTAATTCCAATCGCTTAAAAGTAGCGGTCTATTATGTATAGAACAATTTAAAATGTAAAATTCATTCGACTAAATTACATTAAATAAAATATGTTCAGCAACATATAGTAATAAAACAATAAGGAAAAGGTAAATAAAAAAAACCAATTCGGAGCGTCCCCCGAATTGGTTTAAAAGATTTAGCTTTCGCCAAAATTATTTTTGAATAGTAGCAACTACGCCAGCGCCTACAGTACGTCCACCCTCACGGATAGAGAATTTTGTACCTTCTTCAAGAGCGATTGGAGAAATTAATTCTACGTGCATTTCGATGTTGTCACCAGGCATTACCATTTCAACGCCTTCTGGTAAGTTAATAACACCAGTTACGTCAGTTGTACGGAAGTAGAACTGAGGACGGTAGTTAGAGAAGAAAGGAGTGTGACGTCCACCTTCTTCTTTTGATAAAACGTAAACTTCTGCTTTAAAAGTAGTGTGTGGAGTGATTGAACCTGGTTTAGCTAATACTTGTCCACGTTGGATATCTTCACGAGCTACACCACGAAGTAAAGCACCGATGTTGTCACCAGCTTCAGCATAGTCTAATAATTTACGGAACATTTCAACACCAGTTACAGTAGTTGATTTTGCTTCTTCAGCTAGACCAACGATTTCTACAACGTCACCAACTTTAACTTGACCACGGTCAACACGACCAGTAGCAACAGTACCACGACCAGTAATAGAGAATACGTCCTCTACTGGCATCATGAATGGTTTGTCAGTTTGACGTTCTGGAGTTGGGATGTATTCGTCAACAGCGTTCATTAATTCAACGATTTTTTCTTCCCATTCTGCTTCACCTTCAAGAGCTTTAAGAGCAGAACCTTTAATTACTGGAAGATCATCACCTGGGAAGTCATATTCAGATAGTAGGTCACGGATTTCCATTTCTACTAATTCTAATAATTCTTCATCGTCAACCATATCACATTTGTTCATGAATACTACTAAGTAAGGAACACCTACTTGACGAGATAAAAGAATGTGTTCACGAGTTTGTGGCATTGGGCCGTCAGCAGCAGATACTACTAAGATACCGCCGTCCATTTGAGCAGCACCAGTGATCATGTTTTTAACATAGTCAGCATGTCCTGGGCAGTCAACGTGTGCATAGTGACGAGTTTCAGTTTCATATTCTACGTGAGAAGTGTTGATTGTGATACCACGTTCTTTTTCTTCTGGAGCGTTATCGATATCAGCGTATGATTTAGCTTCTCCACCCATTTTTTTAGAAAGAACTGTAGCGATAGCAGCAGTTAATGTAGTTTTACCATGGTCAACGTGTCCGATTGTACCAATGTTAGCATGCGTTTTTGAACGGTCAAATTTTTCTTTAGCCATTAGAGAAAGCCTCCTATAATCAATAGTTTATTTTTTTATGTTTATAACCGTTGGCAGGAAATCTCTTTCCTACCAGACAATCATAAGCTTACAAATTATTTATACTTTAAATAAGGTGAAATATCAATTATTATTCACCTTTATTTTTTTTGATAATATCTTCAGAAATTGATTTTGGTACTTCTTCATAGTGATCGAATACCATTGAGAACACACCACGACCTTGAGTTGCAGAACGTAATGTAGTTGCATATCCGAACATTTCAGCAAGTGGAACCATTGCACGAACAACTTGAGCGTTACCGCGAGCTTCCATACCTTCTACACGTCCACGACGAGAAGTGATGTTACCCATGATATCACCAAGATATTCTTCAGGAATTACAACTTCTACTTTCATCACAGGTTCTAAAAGAACTGGATTACATTTAGAAGCGGCAGCTTTAAGAGCCATAGAAGCGGCAATTTTGAATGCCATTTCGTTTGAATCGACATCATGGTAAGAACCATCATATAATTTAGCTTTAATGTCGATTAATGGGTAACCAGCAATTACACCACGGTCAAGTGAGTCACGAAGACCCGCTTCAACTGCAGGAATGTATTCACGAGGTACAACCCCACCAACGATTGCGTTTTCGAATTCGAAACCTTTACCTTCTTCGTTAGGTGCGAATTCAATCCATACATCACCATATTGACCACGACCACCAGATTGGCGTGTGAATTTACCTTGAACTTGTGCAGAACCACGGAATGTTTCACGGTAAGATACTTGAGGAGCACCTACGTTACATTCAACTTTAAATTCACGTTTCATACGGTCAACTAAGATGTCAAGGTGAAGTTCACCCATACCTGAGATGATTGTTTGACCAGTTTCTTGGTCTGTATGTGCACGGAATGTTGGATCTTCTTCTTGAAGTTTTTGTAAAGCTTGTCCCATTTTGTCTTGGTCAGCTTTTGATTTTGGCTCAACAGATAAAGAGATAACTGGTTCTGGGAATTCCATAGACTCTAAAATAACATGGTCTTTCTCGTCACATAGAGTGTCACCAGTTGTAGTATCTTTAAGACCTACAGCAGCAGCAATATCACCAGCGAATACTTTAGAAATTTCTTCACGAGAGTTTGCGTGCATTTGAAGGATACGACCTACACGTTCACGTTTACCTTTTGTTGAGTTTTGTACGTATGAACCTGATTCTAAAATACCAGAGTACACACGGAAGAATGTTAATTTACCAACATAAGGGTCAGTCATAACTTTGAATGCAAGTGCAGCAAATGGTTCTTCATCGCTAGCATGCTTTTCAATTTCTTCACCATCATCATTAATACCTTTAATTGCTTCTACATCAGTTGGTGCTGGTAGATAGTCAATTACAGCATCAAGCATTAATTGTACACCTTTGTTTTTGAATGCAGTACCACAGATAACTGGGTAGAACTGTACTGATAAAGTTGCTTTACGAATAGCAGCTTTTAACTCTGGAATTGTAATTTCTTCGCCAGCGAAGTATTTTTCCATAAGTTCTTCATCAAGTTCAGCAACCGCTTCAACTAACTTTTCACGGTATTCTTCAGCTTGAGCTTTATATTCTTCTGGGATTTCCCCTTCAGTAATATCAGTACCAAGATCGTTAGTATAGAAAATAGCTTTCATTTCAACTAAGTCAATGATTGCTTCGAATTGATCTTCAGCACCGATTGGAAGTTGAATTGGGTGAGCATTTGCTTGTAAACGGTCATGTAATGTACCAACAGAATATAAGAAGTCCGCACCGATTTTATCCATTTTATTAACGAATACAATACGTGGAACTCCATAAGTTGTAGCTTGACGCCATACAGTTTCAGTTTGTGGCTCAACACCTGATTGAGCATCAAGTACTGTTACTGCACCATCAAGTACACGTAAAGAACGTTCAACTTCAACTGTGAAGTCTACGTGTCCTGGTGTGTCGATGATATTAACACGGTTACCTTTCCATTGAGCTGTTGTTGCAGCAGAAGTGATTGTAATACCACGTTCTTGCTCTTGCTCCATCCAGTCCATTTGAGAAGCACCTTCGTGAGTTTCACCGATTTTATGAATCTTACCAGTGTAATAAAGGATACGCTCAGTTGTTGTTGTTTTACCAGCATCAATATGAGCCATGATCCCAATATTACGAGTATTCTCTAGTGAGAATTCGCGTTTCATAGGGGATTTCTCCTTCCGTATTGGGTATATACTATAATTGTAATCTTACGACGAGGTGCATCAAAGAGTTATTCTCTGATAATTGAATGCCCCAATTAATAAATATGTGCTATGCGCAATCACACCATTCATCATTTTTGACATTCGTCGGAGAAAAAACCATATTCTGTTTTCACAGATACATTTAAGCTACGTGCCAGAAACTCTAGCACGTAGTCAAATAAATTACCAACGGTAGTGAGCAAATGCTTTATTTGCTTCTGCCATTTTATGCATATCTTCACGTTTCTTAACTGAAGCACCAGTGTTGTTAGATGCATCAAGAATTTCGTTAGCTAAACGCTCTTCCATAGTTTTTTCACCACGAAGACGAGAATAGTTAACTAAATAACGAAGACCTAAAGTGATACGGCGTTCTGGACGTACTTCAACTGGTACTTGGTAGTTAGAACCACCAACACGGCGAGCACGCACTTCAAGAACTGGCATAACGTTATTTAATGCAGCTTCAAATACTTCTAGAGGTTCATTACCTGAACGTTCTTTAACAAGTTCGAACGCACCATATAAGATCTTTTGAGAAGTACCTTTTTTACCATCAACCATCATTTTATTAATTAAACGAGTTACTAGTTTTGAATTATAAATTGGATCTGGTAACACGTCACGTTTGGAAACAGGACCTTTACGAGGCATGTGTTTTCCTCCTTTCAACTATTTATATATTGGAGTTATATTGATTTGCTAGCTAAATCAAAATTAAATTATTTTTTTTCTTTTGGACGTTTTGTACCGTATAAAGAACGTGATTGCATACGACCGTTAACACCAGCTGTATCAAGAGCACCACGTACGATATGGTAACGTACCCCTGGTAAGTCTTTTACACGTCCACCGCGGATTAATACTACGCTGTGTTCTTGTAAGTTGTGACCTTCACCAGGAATGTAAGCTGTAACTTCGATTTGGTTAGTTAAGCGTACACGAGCATATTTACGTAACGCTGAGTTTGGTTTTTTAGGTGTCATAGTACCTACACGAGTACATACACCGCGTTTTTGTGGAGAGTTAACGTTTGTTAAAGATTTTTTGAAACTGTTATACCCTCTGTTTAACGCAGGTGAATTTGATTTCGTGCTTTTTGATTTACGAGGCTTACGTACCAATTGGTTAATTGTAGGCATCGGATTTTCCTCCTCTCATCTATTCAATGTTAATCCACACATCCAGGTGGTTCATTTTTAGGGTAAAAACAAAGTCTTTGTGTTCCTAAACACAAAAACTACTATGCAGTAATTGCTACAACCGCAGCTCCAACTTGTATACCACAAGCTTTTCCAAGTTCTTTTTTTGACTCAACGAGGCAAACTGGTACGCCGATTTCTTTTGCAAGAACTACTACTTGATCGGTTACCCAATTGTCTGCATCAAGTGCTACAAAAAGTTCAGTTACTTGACCAGCACGCATTGCTTTTACTGCTTGCTTTGTACCTATGATTGTTTTACTAGCCTGTTTTACTTTATCATAAGACATTTTCATATCCTCCGAAGTACAGACAGTTAACTATCAACCTTAAGTATATTAACATTACAAGCTTGAACTGTCAAATATTTTTTATAGATTCGCGGAGAGAAAATTCTCTCCACGATCTTTTTTATTCAGCTGAAGTTAGTTCTCCAGCAAGTTCTAGGTCATCTTCATGGATACGAATTTGTCGATAACGTTGCATACCTGTACCAGCCGGAACAAGCTTACCGATAATTACGTTTTCTTTTAGACCAAGAAGTTCATCACGCTTACCTTTAATTGCAGCATCCGTTAACACACGAGTTGTTTCTTGGAATGATGCAGCAGATAAGAATGATTCTGTTTCAAGAGATGCTTTTGTAATACCAAGAATTACAGGGCGACAAGTCGCAGGAATTTTTCCATTTGTAATTGCTTCTTTGTTTGCTTCAGTGAATTGGTGAATATCAAGTAATGAACCAGGTAATAATTCTGTATCCCCAGCTTCAATAACTCGAACTTTACGAAGCATCTGGCGTACCATTACCTCGATATGTTTATCGCCAATTTCTACCCCTTGCATACGATATACTTTTTGCACTTCTTTTAATAAATACTCTTGAACCGTTGAAACGTCTTTTACTTTTAGTAATTGTTTCGGATCAATTGAACCTTCAGATAAAATTTGACCAGGTAAAATAGAATCACCTTTTGCTACTTTTAAACGAGCATTATAAGGTGCTTGGTATTTACGAGTTTCAATTTCACCTTGAATTGTAACTTCTTTTAAGCCTTCACGAATTTCATCAATTTCTGAAACCGTACCAGTGATCTCAGAAATCACCGCTTGCCCTTTCGGATTACGGGCTTCAAAAATCTCTTGAATACGTGGAAGACCTTGAGTGATATCGTTCCCTGCAACCCCACCAGTGTGGAATGTACGCATTGTTAATTGTGTACCAGGTTCTCCAATTGATTGGGCAGCAATAATACCTACCGCTTCCCCAACTTCAACTTCTTCACCTGTTGCTAAGTTGATACCATAACATTTTTTACATACACCATGTTTTGTATTACATGTGAATGCAGAACGAATTGTCACTTCAGTAATGCCCGCATCAATAATTTCACGAGATTTATCTTGTGTGATTAGCTCGTCACGAGCAACAATAACTTCGCCTGTCTCTGGATGACGTATTGTTTTCTTCGCATGACGTCCCTCAATACGTTCATCTAAACCTTCAATAATTTCTGTACCTTCCATCAAGGCACCAATTGTTAAGCCACGGTCAGTACCACAGTCGTCTTCGCGTACAATTACGTCTTGAGCAACGTCTACTAAACGACGAGTTAAATAACCTGAGTCAGCTGTTTTAAGGGCTGTATCGGCAAGACCTTTACGAGCACCATGTGTAGAGATGAAGTATTCCAATACTGTTAAACCTTCTCGGAAGGAAGATTTGATTGGAAGTTCGATAATACGTCCAGCCGGGTTGGCCATCAATCCACGCATACCTGCAAGCTGAGTGAAGTTTGATGCGTTACCACGGGCACCTGAGTCACTCATCATGAAGATTGGATTTGTATCTGGTAAAGAGTCCATCAGTTTCCCTTGGATATCATCTTTTGCAGCAGACCAACTTGAAATGACGCGGTCATAACGTTCTTCTTCCGTAATTAAACCACGACGGAATTGAACCATTACTTTATCTACTTTTTTCTGTGCTTCTTCTAGGATTTCATTCTTTTCTGGTAATACAACGATATCTGAAATCGCAACTGTAATACCTGCTTTAGTTGAGTATTTAAATCCTAAGTCTTTCATTCGGTCAAGCATTTTAGAAGTTTCAGTAATGTGGAATCGTTTGAATACTTCTGCAATGATGTTACCTAAGAATTTCTTACGGAATGGGTTAATAGTCGGGATAGATTTAAAGTGCTTTTTCAATACTGCTTGTCGTTGTACTTCAACTTTTTCAGCATCAGATAATTCACTATATCCAGCACTAGCTTCAACCTCTGCTAGTAATTCATCATCAATTGTTAAATTGATGAAGTATTGATCAGGTGTTTTTTGTTCTAAATTTTTTGCTGTTGGCTCATTAATGTAAGGGAATGATTCAGGAAGAATTTCGTTGAATATTACCTTACCTACCGTTGTTACTAAGAACATTTTATTTTGTTCTTCTGTAAATGTTTGGTTGTTTAATGAACCTGCTTTAATTGCAATACGTGTGTGTAAGTGTACTTGACCGTTTTGGTATGCAAGTAATACTTCATCACGTCCGTTGAAGATAGCCCCTTCACCACGTGCTCCTTCGCGTTCAAGTGTTAAGTAATAGTTACCTAATACCATATCCTGAGAAGGTGTTACTACCGGTTTACCATCTTTAGGGTTCAAGATGTTTTGAGCAGCTAACATTAGTAAACGCGCTTCAGCTTGCGCTTCTGCAGAAAGTGGAACGTGTACCGCCATTTGGTCACCATCGAAGTCAGCGTTATAAGCTGTACATACTAATGGATGAAGACGAATTGCACGGCCTTCAACTAATGTTGGCTCAAAGGCTTGAATACCAAGTCTGTGTAGAGTCGGTGCACGGTTAAGTAAAACTGGGTGCTCACGAATTACATCTTCTAAAACGTCCCAAACTTCATTGTGTAAACGTTCAATTTTACGTTTCGCACTCTTAATGTTATGAGCAAGACCGCGTTCTACAAGTTCTTTCATAACGAAAGGCTTGAATAACTCAATCGCCATTTCTTTCGGAAGTCCACATTGGTACATTTTTAAGTTTGGACCTACTACGATAACTGAACGACCAGAGTAGTCAACACGTTTACCTAATAAGTTTTGGCGGAAACGACCTTGTTTCCCTTTTAACATATGTGAAAGGGATTTTAATGGACGGTTACCTGGACCAGTAACTGGACGGCCACGACGACCGTTATCAATTAATGCATCCACTGCTTCTTGTAACATACGTTTTTCATTTTGAACGATGATGCTAGGAGCACCAAGGTCTAGTAAACGTTTTAAACGATTGTTACGGTTGATTACTCGACGATATAAATCGTTTAAATCAGAAGTCGCAAAACGCCCACCATCTAATTGCACCATTGGACGTAATTCTGGTGGGATAACAGGTAGCACATCTAAAATCATCCATTCTGGTTTGTTACCAGAGTTACGGAATGACTCGATTACTTCAAGACGTTTAATCGCACGTGTGCGACGTTGACCTTGAGCCGTTTTCAACTCTTCTTTTAACATTGTTGTTTCTTCTTCAAGATCTATTTGTTCAAGAAGTTTTTTAATAGCTTCCGCTCCCATTGCAGCATCAAAACTATTACCAAATTTTTCGCGATATGCACGATATTCTTTTTCAGAAAGAAGTTGTTTCTTTTCTAGATTTGTACCAGCTGAATCAATCACTACATAAGAAGCAAAATAGATTACTTCTTCAAGCGCACGAGGTGACATATCAAGGATTAGACCCATACGACTTGGAATTCCTTTGAAATACCAAATGTGTGATACAGGTGCAGCTAATTCAATGTGTCCCATACGTTCACGGCGAACTTTTGCACGAGTAACTTCAACACCACAGCGGTCACAAACAACACCTTTATAACGGACACGTTTGTATTTACCACAGTGACATTCCCAGTCTTTCGTTGGCCCAAAAATTCGTTCACAGAAAAGACCGTCTTTTTCCGGTTTTAATGTACGATAGTTAATTGTTTCTGGCTTTTTAACCTCACCATAAGACCATGAACGGATTTTATCAGGTGATGCTAAACCAATTTTCATATACTCAAATTCATTAACGTCTATCAAGGAGCCTACCTCCCTTTAGTATAAGTCCTTTATCGACTTTTCGAAGCTCGACTTTTCATTGCAAATATTTATATATAACGAACTGGCAGGCATAAATGTCCTGCCCGTTCGTACTAAAACCTACTCAAGCGTTTCTACTGCTTCTTCTTCTTTATCAGCTGCTGGTAAGATGTTTAATGCATCTGTTGGTTGAAGTTCATCTTCATCATCAATATCACGAAGTTCAACTTCTTCATCGTTTACAGTTAGCATTTTCACATCTAACCCTAGTGATTGAAGTTCTTTAATTAATACTTTAAATGATTCAGGTACACCTGGTTCAGGTACACTTTCACCTTTTACAATTGCTTCATAAGTTTTTACACGTCCAACAACATCATCCGATTTAATTGTTAGAATTTCTTGCAGTGTATATGCAGCACCGTAAGCTTCAAGTGCCCATACCTCCATCTCACCAAAACGTTGACCACCAAATTGAGCTTTACCACCAAGTGGCTGTTGAGTTACAAGAGAATATGGTCCAGTTGAACGAGCGTGAAGTTTATCATCAACCATGTGTGCTAATTTGATCATATACATGATCCCAACAGAAACACGGTTATCAAATGGTTCTCCAGAACGCCCATCATAAAGTATTGTTTTACCGTCACGGTTCATACCCGCTTCTTCCATCGTTTCCCAAACATCTTCCTCGTTTGCTCCATCAAATACAGGACTTGCCATGTGAAGTCCTAAATAGCGCGCAGCCATTCCTAAGTGAAGCTCTAAAACTTGTCCGATGTTCATACGTGATGGTACCCCAAGTGGGTTTAACATGATGTCAACAGGTGTTCCGTCTGGCATAAACGGCATATCTTCTTCAGGTAATATACGAGAGATTACCCCTTTGTTACCGTGACGTCCGGCCATTTTGTCCCCAACGCGAATTTTACGTTTTTGAACAATATAAACACGTACTAATTGGTTAACACCAGGTGGTAATTCGTCGCCATCTTCACGGTTAAAGACTTTTACATCAAGAACAATTCCGCCTGCACCATGAGGTACACGTAAAGAAGTATCGCGAACTTCACGAGCCTTTTCACCGAAGATTGCATGTAATAATCTTTCTTCAGCTGTTAACTCAGTAACCCCTTTAGGTGTAACTTTCCCTACTAAGATATCGCCATCGCGAACTTCAGCACCAATACGGATAATACCGCGGTCATCCAAGTTGCGAAGTGCATCTTCACCAACGTTTGGAATGTCACGAGTAATTTCTTCAGGTCCTAGTTTTGTATCACGAGACTCAGATTCGTATTCTTCGATGTGAACAGATGTATATACATCATCTTTAACAAGACGTTCATTCATGATAACAGCATCTTCATAGTTGAAACCTTCCCATGTCATGAAGGCAACTAAAACGTTACGTCCTAGTCCTAATTCGCCTTTTTCCATAGAAGGACCATCAGCTAAGATATCTTTCGGTTTAACACGATCTCCAACTTTTACAATAGGACGTTGGTTAATAGAAGTACCGTGGTTAGAACGAGTGAATTTTTGAAGTTTATATTTTACTAACTCACCTTTAACTTCTTTACCATCGATTTCTTCAATACGACGAACTTGAATTGTACGAGCTTCTACATGCTCAACAATACCATGGTATTTATTAACTACCGCAGCACCTGAGTCACGAGCATTCACGTGTTCCATACCTGTACCAACAAATGGCGCTTCAGGATTTAATAAAGGAACAGCTTGACGTTGCATGTTCGCACCCATTAACGCACGGTTAGAGTCATCGTTCTCTAAGAACGGGATACATGCCGTTGCAGCAGATACTACTTGTTTTGGAGATACGTCCATATAGTCAATACGTTCTTTCTTAAATACTGTATTGTCCCCACGGAAA
Source organism: Lysinibacillus composti (assembly GCF_016908465.1). GTDB lineage: Bacteria > Bacillota > Bacilli > Bacillales_A > Planococcaceae > Ureibacillus > Ureibacillus composti_A. The sequence goes on from NZ_JAFBDY010000024.1 coordinate 28,811, forward strand.
CGACCTAAAACTTCATCTTTTGCAAATGTACCATCTGGATTTAAGATGGAGTTCGCTTGAGCTACAACGTAGTTATCTTCCTCGTCTGCTGTTAGGTAGTCAATTTGTGCTGTTACTTGACCCGTTTCAGGATCAACTTTACGATAAGGAGTTTCGATAAACCCAAATTTATTAACTTTCGCATAAGATGAAAGTGAGTTAATTAATCCAATGTTTGGACCCTCTGGCGTTTCAATCGGACACATACGACCATAGTGAGAGTAGTGAACGTCACGTACTTCCATACCTGCGCGTTCTCGAGTTAATCCACCAGGCCCTAATGCAGAAAGACGACGTTTATGAGTTAACTCTGCAAGCGGGTTAGTTTGATCCATGAATTGCGATAATTGAGAGCTACCAAAGAACTCTTTAATTGAAGCAATTACAGGGCGAATATTAATTAATTGTTGTGGTACGATTGATGCTGTGTCATTGATTGACATACGTTCACGTACTACACGCTCCATACGAGATAACCCAATACGGAATTGGTTTTGTAATAACTCACCAACTGAACGTAAACGACGGTTACCTAAATGGTCAATATCATCAGTATTTCCCACTCCATGTAGCAAGTTAAAGAAGTAAGACATTGAAGCAATAATGTCTGATGGTGTTAGACTCTTAACTTCTTCCTCTACATAAGCATTAGAAATAACGTTAATTTCCTTTTGTGCTTCATCGTTTGGTGCAAAAATCTTAACTGATTGAATCGTTACATCATCTTCTAGTACGCCACCAACTTGTGATAATGTACGGAAGCCGATACCGCTTTCTAAATAAGGAATTAACTTATCTAGAGTTCGACGATCAAGCATTTTCCCTTTTTCAACCAAAATTTCTCCTGTTTCTGGATCCACAAGTGTTTCAGCAACAGTTTGGTTAAACAAACGATTTTTAATATGAAGCTTTTTATTCATTTTATAGCGCCCTACATCAGCTAAATCATATCTTTTCGCATCAAAGAAGCGAGAGTATAATAAGCTTTTTGCGCTTTCAACTGTTGGTGGTTCACCCGGACGAAGACGCTCATAAATTTCTAACAGTGCCTTTTCAGTACTATCAGTATTATCTTTTTCTAGCGTATTTCGTAGGTATTCGTTATCACCAAGGATATCAATAATTTCTGAATCTGAACCAAATCCTAATGCGCGCAACAGTACTGTTGCAGGTAGTTTACGAGTACGATCAATTCGTACATATACTACGTCCTTAGCATCCGTTTCATATTCTAACCATGCACCACGGTTCGGAATAACTGTAGCGCCGAAACCTTTTTTACCGTTTTTATCGGTTTTATCATGGAAATAAACACTTGGAGAACGAACTAATTGTGAAACGATAACACGTTCAGCACCATTAATTACAAATGTGCCTGTTTCTGTCATTAATGGGAAGTCACCCATAAAGACATCTTGTTCTTTCACTTCGTCTGTTTCCTTGTTGTGAAGACGCACTTTTACACGCAATGGTGCAGCATAGGTAACGTCACGTTCTTTACATTCATCGACATCATACTTTGGCTCACCTAAACTATAGTCGACAAACTCAAGTGAAAGATTACCTGTAAAATCTTCGATTGGAGAAATGTCGTGGAACATTTCGCGCAATCCTTCTTCCAGGAACCACTCATAAGATGCTGTTTGAATTTCGATTAAATTCGGAAGTTCCAGCACCTCTTTAATACGCGCAAAACTTCTACGCTGGCGGTGTTGTCCGTACTGAACTAGTTGACCTGTCAACTCATTCACCCCTCATTAAAGCGATTATAGGTCTTTCCAAAATCATATAAATGGTGTATGATTTCGAAAGATAAAAAGAAAACGAGACTTTTCTAAAATCCCATTCTCGGTTAAACTAAACTTATCCGTGGTAAGTATACCCACTTAAAGTGAGTTGCATACAAATGGGCATACTCCCACAAAATAATAATTTTGCATTTTATTATGTTATCATAGCAAATTTGTCAAGTCAATAATCTACAATTATTCAATTACAATTCAATGTAATTGTGTCTATAATTTGAATTTATTCCGTGTATTATCAACACGCTTTAATATCTAAACTATCGGACTAGATTAAAACCTAACACCATTTCATGCGACTAGTAGTTTCAGAAGCAGAATAAGGCTTGATATTGTCTCGAGTTCTTCCTCAACGATCACTGTATCAGTGGAAATTTTATTTTTTCCCCCTAATAATCCAATAACCCTTTTTCTTCTCGACAATCTCAACTTCCGAAAACATTTCTTCTAAACGACTAACTGTAGACGGAGCTCCCTGTTTCTTTTGAATCACAACCCACAGTTCTCCACCTTCTAACAACCTGTCATAAGCACCTTCATAGAATCTAAAAATCGTTTCTTTACCAGCACGAATTGGTGGATTTGTTAAAACTGCAGCCACTTGTAGTTGTTCATCAACAGCAGCTATACCATCACTTTGAAATATTCGTACATTTTGAATTCCGTTTAGATTCGCATTTTTTTGCGCTAACGCAATCGCACGTTCATTAATATCCATCATGTAAACCGTTCGATCTGGATTTTTTTTCGCAATCGCCAATCCAATCGGTCCGTATCCACAACCAATATCTACTACTGCACCATCGATTTGCGGCATTTCAAATGAGTCAATTAAAACACGGGATCCAAAATCTACTTCGCTTTTACTAAATACACCGGCATCCGTTTCAAATAAAAATGAATGGCCTAGTAATGTAAATTTCCATTGACGCGGTTTACTTTCAGTTTGAGGTTTACTTGAGTAATAATGTTCAGACATGAATGCCCTCCTCAAGGAAAATAAGAAAGCCCGTCAAAATAGACGAGCTTTCAGGCTGTGTTAACAAATGCTTGATCCGTGCACTCGCTTTTAAAACAAGTACTCGACTGTCAAAGAATATGTTGCGACAGCCACTTTTTATTTAAGAAATTATTTAACTTCTACAGAAGCGCCAACTTCTTCAAGTTTAGCTTTAATTTCTTCAGCTTCTTCTTTAGATACGCCTTCTTTTAATGCTTTAGGAGCGTTATCTACAACTTCTTTAGCTTCTTTTAATCCAAGACCAGTAATTTCACGTACTACTTTGATTACTTTAATTTTTTGGTCTCCAGCAGATGCTAATACCACGTCAAATTCAGTTTTTTCTTCAGCAGCTGCAGCGCCACCAGCAACTACTGCTACAGGAGCAGCAGCTGTTACACCGAATTCTTCTTCGATTGCTTTTACTAAATCGTTTAATTCAAGAACTGTCATAGCTTTGATAGCTTCTAAGATTTGATCTTTGTTCATTTTATTTTCCTCCTATATGGATAATATGATTTTTTTAGGCTATTCGCCTTAAATTTGTTGTATTGAAGTTTAGGCTATTATTAAGCGCCTTGCTCTTCTTTTTGTTCTGCAACAGCTTTTGTTGCAAGAGCGAAGTTGCGTACTGGTGCTTGAAGTACAGATAAAAGCATAGATAGTAAACCTTCGCGTGATGGAAGTTCTGCTAGAGCTTTTACATCTTCAGCTGAAGATACGTTTCCTTCGATGATACCCGCTTTAATTTCAAGCGCTTCATTCTTTTTAGCGAAATCATTGATGATTTTCGCTGGTGCTACTACGTCTTCGTTAGAGAACGCAACAGCATTTGGACCAGTTAAGAATTCGTTAATTCCAGAAACACCAACGATTTCTGTAGCACGACGAGCTAAAGTGTTTTTATATACTTTGAACTCTACTCCAGCTTCACGAAGTTGTTTACGAAGTTCTGTAACTTGAGCAACAGTTAATCCGCGGTAATCCACTACAACTACAGAAGCAGCAGCTTGGAATTTATCAGCGATTTCTTGTACTTGAACTTTTTTTGTTTCAATTGCACTGCTCATGATTGACACCTCCTATTAGAATGGGTCATTTATACCGACAAAAGAAAGCCTCTAGCCAACAAAAGTAGACTAGAGGCGGAAAATTCATCATCTTAAAAGAATCCGATTTCTGTGTCCTCGGTAGGATCATTAAGTGACAAGTCACTCCTACTGTCTACGGTACAAATGGATATTCACAACGTCATCCATCTTACCAAGAAGGAGAATCGTTGTCAACAATATTTATATAAAAATACTTTATGTTATTATTTAACAACTACGCTTGTTGAGTCAACTTTTACAGATGGACCCATTGTTGTAGTTACGTTTACAGATTTCATGTAAGTACCTTTAGCTGCTGCAGGTTTTGCTTTTTGAACTACATCAAATACAGCTAAGAAGTTTTCTACTAATTTGTCAGTTCCGAAAGAAACTTTACCGATAGGAGCGTGAATAATACCTGCTTTGTCGGCACGGTATTCAACTTTACCAGCTTTGATTTCTTGGATTGCTTTAGTTACATCAAATGTAACAGTACCAGTTTTAGGGTTTGGCATTAAACCTTTAGGTCCTAATACACGACCTAATTTACCAACTTCACCCATCATATCTGGAGTTGCAACGATTACATCAAATTCGAACCAACCTTGTTGAATTTTATTGATGTATTCAGCATCACCAACATAATCAGCACCTGCTGCTTCTGCTTCTTTAAGTTTTTCGCCTTTAGCGAATACTAATACACGTTGAGTTTTACCAGTTCCGTTTGGAAGCACTACAGCTCCACGGATTTGTTGGTCATTTTTACGAGTATCGATACCTAATTTGAAAGCTACTTCAACAGTTGCATCAAATTTAACTGTGCTTGTTTGTTGCGCTAAAGCGATTGCTTCTTCAGCATTATATAATTTAGTACGGTCTACTAATTTCACTGCATCTTGCAGTCTTTTACCTTTTTTAGCCATTATATTATTTCCTCCTTGATTGTGGTTGTAGCGGAATAAACCTCCCACGAATAGAGGTTGCGCTCTGTTCAATTGAACTCTTCGCAACCTCCTAAAACAAAACTTTCATCATCAAGTAATCGGGAATTAGTCTTCGATAACAATACCCATGCTTCGCGCTGTACCTTCAACCATCGCCATAGCTGCTTCAACTGATGCAGCGTTTAGGTCTGGCATTTTTTGTTCAGCGATTTCGCGTACTTTATCACGTTTAACCGTTGCAACTTTTTTACGGTTAGGTTCACCTGATCCAGATTGGATACCTGCTGCTACTTTAAGTAGAACTGCTGCAGGTGGTGTTTTAGTAATGAAAGTAAATGAACGGTCTTCGAACACTGTAATTTCTACTGGAATGATTAATCCAGCTTGATCAGCTGTACGAGCGTTGAACTCCTTACAGAATCCCATGATGTTAACACCTGCTTGACCTAATGCAGGACCAACCGGTGGAGCTGGATTAGCTTTACCAGCAGGGATTTGAAGTTTTACAATTTTAATAACTTTTTTAGCCACGAGACACACCTCCTTAAGTCCGTGATGTGGTAATTGGGTTGCCCCTCCCACTCATATCTGTCTGTCAGCTGTTTGCCGATAACATTAATTCTCGTATGTCAAACTGTAAATTGACAGTCTGACCTCTGAAATGATACCACTTTTAATTTCTATATGCAAGTATTATCGTTCTATATTTTTTGAATCTGTTCAAAATCAAGTTCCATCTTCGTCTCGCGACCGAACATGTCAATAGTAACTTTTACTTTACCTTTATCTGCATCGATTTCTTCAACTTTACCTTGGAAATGAGCAAACGGCCCTTCTAGCACTTCCACCACTTCTCCAACAGTTACATCTAGCTCACCGATTGCTTTTTTCGTCATACCCATTTGTTTTAATAGACGATCGGCTTCTTCTGGTAATAGCGGAGTAGGTTTTGCTCCACCACCTGAAGAACCAATAAAGCCTGTTACACCAGGTGTATTGCGGACAACATACCATGATTCATCAGTTAAAATCATTTCGACTAATACATAACCAGGGAATACTTTACGCATAACCGTACGTTTCTTACCATCTTTTAAATCTGTCTCCTCGTGCTCAGGAACAACCACACGGAAGATGTTATCTTGCATCCCCATTGTTTCAACACGTTTTTCAAGGTTTGCTTTTACTCGATTTTCGTATCCTGAATAAGTATGAACTACATACCATTGTTTCTCCATAATACCTCGGACTCCTCCTTCACACATATCATGTGCGATGCTTACAAAGTTAGGGTTTCCCTCTACTTCTACATTTCTTAATTAGTATAAATCAATCCATCTTTTGCATAACTGTTAAAAACCAATGAAAAAAACCCGCTAAAGCTATACGGGCTATTTTTTAACATATTAACATAAACTCATTATAAATCTAAATACCAACGGAATAGTTTCGAGATCCCTAAATCAACTAACACAAAAAATATTGCCATAAAAATTACAGTTGATACTACTACAACAGTATATTTTGTAAGCTCTTTACCTTTTGGCCAGCTCGTCTTTCTCATTTCTGACATAACATTATGCAGAAACTTTTTTAACTTCCCCATCTAGCCTAACCTCCGAATAAATCGTCTATTCTATGTTACATCGTTTATTTTGTTTGTTTATGCATCGTGTGTTCATTGCAATAAGAACAAAACTTTTTTAACTCAAGACGTTTTGTCGACCCTACTTTTTCAGGGTATGTATAATTTCTTGAGCCACATTTTTCACAACTTAAAATAACCTTATTAGTCATTAGAATCACCACTCGACAGTTTGTCATTTAAAGACTAACACCTATTATGGCCTCTGTCAATAAGTGACATATAGTGTTACTCGCCTTCATCAAATTCTAAATGGCGTTCTAATTTACGTTTCACTCGTTGTAATGCATTGTCAATAGACTTTACATGACGATTTAATTCTTCTGAAATCTCATTGTAAGATTGTCCATCTAAGTATAGCGCTAAAACTTGTTGCTCTAAATCACTTAATATTTTACTAATCTTTTCTTCCAAATGAGAATATTCCTCTCGATTAATCATCAAATACTCAGGGTCTTCCGATTCAGTACTTGTAATAACGTCCATTAATGTACGATCAGATTCTTCATCATAAATTGGTTTATCAAGAGAAACATAAGAATTAAGCGGAATATGTTTTTGACGTGTCGCCGTCTTAATTGCCGTAATCATTTGGCGTGTAATACAAAGTTCTGCAAACGCTCTAAACGACGCAAGCTTGTCCCCTTTAAAATCGCGAATAGCTTTATATAAACCTATCATACCTTCTTGTATAATATCTTCCTTATCTGCTCCAATGAGAAAATAAGAGCGAGCCTTCGCTTTCACAAACTTGCGATATTTAGTAATTAAATAATCTAACGCCTCCGCATTTCCTTGATGCACTTGTTCTATAAGTCCTTCATCTGTTAGATCTTCATATGGTTGTAACACTTGTGTTTGATCACTTTTTAGCAACGCTCTCACCCCAGTAACGTTAGAATCAATTCGCCTCTATTTTTTGAATATTTTTGAAATATTTTAGCATTAGTATAACGGAATTAGAAAATAGCGGTCAATGAGTTATTTCAATCCCCTTCTCCATTTCTCAAATTCTATTTCTATTTCTCTAGGGAGTTGGATTCTTGAAGGGGGCCTTTCTACTTTTGTTGTCTTTACTTCTGCGGAGATTTGTTCCTGTATAATTTGCATTTCAATTTCTAGCTCACGCGCAGATTTTCGTAGTGCCCCATTTCCAAAAATCACATTTTGCTCTGTTAAATCAGATGTCGCTACATAAATTTGTCTCTTTCTGCCCTTTAATTCATTCGTTAACTTTTCAATACGTTCATCAGCTGTTTCACTTTTTCTCGTATATATAATTTCAACTGCATTTTGAATATAGTTTTGTTCAATACCTGGAACATGATAAGCGTCAAACACGACAATCACTCGCCAGCCCATCGCTGCTTTGTATTCAGCCATAAGTTCAAGCAAGCGATTGCGTGCTTCTTCAAAGTTCGTATCTCGTAATGGTCGTAATTCCTTCCATGCACCAATCATATTGTAGCCATCGACTAACAAAATATTTTGCATATCGAAGTACTATCCATTCACAGCAGTACGTTTTCGATACACTTCATACATTAGAAGGGCTGCTGCCACAGAGGCATTTAGTGATGTAACATGGCCAATCATTGGTAAATGATATAGGAAATCACACTTCTCTTTTAGTAATCGACTCATTCCACGACCTTCACTACCAATAATAATTCCAAGAGGTAAAGTTGCGTCCATTTTACGATAATCAACAGAGCCTTTTGCATCTGTTCCAGCAATCCAAACTCCACGATCCTTTAATTCATCAACAGTTTGAGCTAGATTCGTAACACGTACAACCGGCACATGTTCGATTGCACCCGTAGATGCTTTGGCAACAACGGCCGTTAACCCAACAGCACGACGTTTTGGAATAATAATTCCGTGTACACCAATGGCATCTGCCGTACGCATAATTGAACCTAAGTTATGTGGATCTTCCAACTCGTCGAGAATTAAAAAGAAGGGATCCTCATTTTTCGCTTTTGCTACGTTGAATAAATCATCTAATTCTGCATATTGATATGCCGCAACAGAAGCTACAATCCCTTGGTGGTTAGCATCTGATAATTGATCAACTTTTTTCTTAGGAACAAATTGAACAAGTACACCACGTTCTCGAGCTAAGTCTAGCAACTCATTTACACCTGTTTTTTTAACCCCTTCAGCAATCCAAAGCTTATTAATCTCACGACCTGAGCGAAGTGCTTCTAAAACTGGATTTTTTCCTGCGATGATTTCACCATTTTGTTCTACCATTTCATGAAACTCCTTTCGACTGCTCGACTATTTCAATTGCGTACTCAATTAGTTCATAAAGACGTGTATGTTGCTTTGTTAAATATAAGCTTCCTAATACCGCTTCAAATCCAGAGCTATTCCGATAGGTTTGTACATCTGTATTTTTAGGTACAGAGCCCGACTTTGCATTACGTCCTCTCTTGAAAACAGCTAACTCTTCTTCTGATAAATAATTTTCATCAATTAGCCGATAAATTATCATTGACTGCGCTTTTGCAGACACGTAATTTGTTGCTTCTTTATGCAGTCGGTTTGGTTTTGAACGACCACTTAAAAGGAGATGTTCCCGAACTTTTTGTTCAAGAACAGCATCTCCCATATACGCTAACGCTAAAGCGTTTAATTGCTTTACATCCTCTACTCGAAGTTGTGCCATCTTAAGAACCTCGTTTCCAACGTGTTCCTTGACGTGTGTCTTCTAGAACGATATCCATACTTAGCAATTGGTCACGGATCTCATCTGAACGAGCAAAATCACGGTTTTTACGAGCTAAGTTTCTTTCTTCGATTAACGCTTCAATATCCGCGTCTAATAATTCACCTTCAATATTGAACTGTATCCCCAATACTTCCCCTAGGATATCGAAAGTTTCGATAAAGGCTAATAATACCTTTTCTTCTGTGTTACTTTCATTTAGATACGTATTTGCATTACGGGCAAGTTCAAAAAGAGCTGAAATGGCATTTGAAGTATTGAAGTCATCATCCATCGCTTCTTCAAATTGCTTTTTCACTTCTTCGATCTTAACTAAGTATTCGTCAGCCTGATTTGTTAAATCGGTTGTTGTTTTTAAGCGATGTTTAAGATTTGAATAAGCTGTACGAAGTCTCTCTAGACCCGCTTTTGCCGACTCAACTAAATCCTGTGCAAAGTTAATTGGATGACGGTAATGTACAGATAGCATGAAAAATCTTAATACCTCAGGGTCAATTTGCTGGCGGATATCATGTACTAAAACAAAGTTCCCTAGTGATTTTGACATTTTTTCATTATCAATATTAATATAACCATTATGCATCCAGTAACGTGCAAAGGTTTTACCAGTATAACTCTCTGATTGGGCGATTTCATTTTCATGGTGTGGGAATGTTAGATCTTGACCACCTGCATGGATATCAATTGTGTCACCTAAATGCTCACGGGCCATTACTGAACACTCAATATGCCACCCCGGACGCCCTTCTCCCCAAGGACTACTCCAATGAATTTCACCTGGTTTCGCTGCTTTCCAAAGAGCAAAATCAAGCGGATCTTCTTTTTTCTCTCCTGCTTCAATTCGAGCCCCAACCTTTAAATCATCTATTGATTGGTGACTTAACTTACCATACCCATTGAACTTGCGTGTACGATAATAAACATCTCCTTGGGATTCATAGGCATACCCTTTTTCGACTAAAACATTAATGAATTCAATAATATCATCCATATGATTCGTTACACGTGGATGCACATCAGCCTTTTTACAACCAAGTGCTGTAATGTCTTCAAAGTAGGCATTAATAAAACGTTCTGTAAGCTCAAAGACTTCCTCACCTAATTCATTTGCTGCTTTAATGATTTTGTCATCCACATCTGTAAAGTTGGATACATATTTCACTTCATAACCTTTGTATTGGAAATATCGACGTACTGTATCATACACAATGACTGGACGAGCATTTCCGATATGAATGAAGTTATATACTGTAGGCCCACATACATATATTTTTACTTTTCCTTCTTCTAATGGGACAAAGGGTTCTTTTTGTCTCGTTAAAGAATTGAAAATTTGAATTGTCATGATAAAATTCTCTCCTCCCTGAGATTCTCGCTACTGCGATTTTCTTAAACATATTTTAAAATGACCACTTATTGGATCACATCGAGGTTGGTCAATCAATTTTTAATTCGTCTATCTTCTTCAGCTATCCACTAAATACAGGAGGCATTTACCATTCCCTTTCCCCTTTTCGCCTATGTTTACACCTTTTTATAAACAATCAACAAGTAGGACTATATAGGGGCTCACACTTCCACCCAAAATAAAAACGCCCCTGCCATTCCTGTAAAGAATGACAGAGACGCAAAATTTCGCGCGGTTCCACTCTGATTGAAAGTATAAGAAGGACAGGACGTATGGTCAAATTAGACTCAAATGTCTTAAGGGTATATACTTTCCGCTTTAAGTCCTTTAACGGGGATTAGCCGACTAGCCTACTATATTTCAGCCAAGTGCTCAAAGGTGCATTTCCGTAAAATAGAGGCCTAGGTCACTCTCAGCCAATGATGACCCTCTCTTAAAAACATATTTCACGTACTTCTCCTTATCAACGCTTTTTCGAATTAGATACATTTTACATTATACCTATTAAAAGTCAACTTATTAAGCACCTGAGAACCAATAACTTATGCACAAAATAATTACTTATTTAATATACCCACTGATACGAGCAATTACCTTTTCTTTGCCGATTAACGCAATAGCATCCGGAAGTTCTGGACCATGTGTTTGGCCAGTTGTTACAACACGAATTGGCATAAATAGGTTTTTACCTTTATGTCCAGTTTCTTTTTGAACTGCTTTAATTGAAGCTTTAATTGAAGCTGGATCGAAACTTTCTAACGACTCAAGTTGTGCTTTAAAGGCACTCATAACTTCAGGAACTTGTTCACCAGCTAATACTTCTTTCGCCTCTTCATCATATTCGATGTCATCAGTAAAGAATAGGCTAGTTAATTCCACTATTTCTGCACCAAAGCTCATTTGATTATGATAAAGACCAATTAATGCAGTTGCCCATTCTTTTTGTTCTTCAGTTAGCTCTTCTGAAAGTAGGCCAGCTTTTTGTAAATGCGGTAAAGATAATTCCACCACACGTTCAAGTTCAAGCTTTTTAATATATTGGTTGTTCATCCATGTTAATTTTTGTTTATCAAACATAGATGGTGATTTAGATAGGCGTTTCTCATCAAATATTTCAATGAATTGTTCTTTTGTAAAGATTTCTTCTTCCCCTTCAGGAGACCACCCAAGAAGTGCAAAGAAGTTAAACATTGCTTCTGGTAAATAGCCCAGGTCTTTATATTGTGAAACGAATTGAATAATTGTTTCATCACGTTTAGATAATTTTTTGTGATCTTCATTTACGATTAGTGTCATATGGCCGTATTGTGGATACTCCCAATCAAATGCATCAAAAATCATCATTTGTTTTGGAGTATTTGATAAATGCTCTTCTCCACGGAATACATGAGTAATATCCATAAAGTGATCATCAAGTACAACGGCATAGTTGTATGTCGGAATACCGTTTGCTTTCACTAGTACCCAGTCACCAACATCTTTGGATTCAAAGGATACATCACCACGTACTAAGTCTGTAAACTTATACGTTACGTTTTCTGGTACACGCATACGGATTGTGAATGGAATACCTGCAGCCTCTTTTTCAGCTACTTGTTCCTTTGTTAAATGACGGCATTTTCCATCATAATTTGGTGCAGCTACACCATTCGCTCTTTGAAGTTCACGTGAAGCTTCTAATTCTTCAGATGTACAGAAACACTTATATGCAACGCCACGATCTAATAAGTCATCCGCATGTTTTTTATAAATATCTAAGCGTTCCATTTGACGGTATGGTGCGTATGGACCGCCAATATCAATTGATTCATCAGGGATAATCCCTAACCAACGTAAATTATCAAGTTGTGAAGCTTCTCCACCCTCTACATTACGTTCAATATCTGTGTCCTCGATTCGAACAATAAATTTACCGTTATGGTGTTTTGCGTATAAATAGTTAAATAACGCTGTACGTGCTCCACCAATATGTAAAAATCCAGTTGGACTTGGTGCATAACGAACGCGAACTTCTTTGGTCATGATTAATTGCCTCCTATATTGCGATCAAACTTTGAAAACTAATACCTTTTATCGTTTAAATTAACCTTGTACATTTTACCACTGTGATTTGAGAAAGGAAAGTTGCACATGTATTGGGAAACCCAATTATTTTTTTATTAATAAAATTGTAGCCATTGAAGCAATTCCCTCTTCACGGCCTGTAAATCCTAGCTTCTCAGTTGTTGTTGCCTTTACATTTACCTGAGAAGGCTCTGCATTTAAAAGTTCTGCAATTCGATTACGCATTTGTTCTATATATGGAGCTAACTTAGGTCGCTGTGCCATAATTGTACAATCAACATTTCCCAGGACATAACCTTTACTTTCAACCATTTCCCAAATATGTGAAAGTAGTTTTGCAGAGTCTGCATCTTTAAACTCTGGGTCTGTATCAGGGAAATGGCGGCCAATATCTCCTTCACCAATGGCACCTAAAGCTGCATCTGTTACAGTATGTAATAAGACATCCGCATCTGAATGACCTATTAACCCACGCTCATGAGGAATAGTAATTCCTCCAAGTATTAATGGACGCCCTTCTTCAAAGGCGTGTACGTCAAATCCTTGTCCTACTCGAAACATATTAATCCTCCTAAATTGTACGGTGCTGTATAATCGCTTCCCCGAACAGTATATCTTCTTTTGTTGTTATTTTTACATTTTCATAAGTGCTTTCAACGATATGCACTTGATGTCCTAACCGTTCTACTAACATTGCCTCATCTGTTCCTAAAAAGCCGACTTTCTCCGCTATATCTTCAGCTTCTTTAATTAAATCAAATTGAAATGCTTGTGGTGTTTGAATTGACCAAAGATTATCGCGATCCACCGTTTCAACGATAATGCCATCAGCTACTTTTTTCATCGTATCCTTTGCTCGTACTCCAGCAATTGCTGCCCCTTCTTCTTTTGCCGTCAGGACTAACTTTTCAATTACCGGAGTCGTAATAAAGGGTCTTGCAGCATCATGTACCAAAACAATGTCAACTTGATTCATTTCTTTAATGCACGAGTGGACAGAATGTTGACGCTCATTACCACCACTTGGTAAACCCTTAACTTTAGTAATTCGATATTCTTCAAGTAATTGTTGAATATAATCACGTTCTTCTGGCTTAACCGCTAGCCAAATCCCCGTACAATTTCCATCCCTTTGAAAAACCTCAAGTGTATGAATTAAGATTGGTTTATTTGCTAGTAATAAAAATAATTTGTTTTTTCCTGCACCCATTCTTTTTCCGCTTCCTGCTGCAGGTAATACGACTTCATAATGCAAGTTTTTTCACTTCCTACTTTGTCAAAAACGATGATGTCAACCAATAACCTATATTGATTTAGCACTTCTCATAAATTTTATCAAATAATGCCACTAATTAGGCAACTTGTTCATCTTTTGGCTTTGCAAATATCATTCGACCTGCTGATGTTTGCAGGACACTCGTTACAGTTACTGTGATTGATCGACCAATATAGTTTCGGCCACCTTCTACTACAATCATTGTTCCATCATCTAAATACGCTACACCTTGATTATGTTCCTTACCATCTTTAATGACAACTACCTGCATATCCTCACCAGGAATGACGACAGGTTTTACAGCATTTGCAAGATCATTAATATTTAATACTTGAACATTGTGTAGGTCACAAACTTTATTTAAATTAAAATCATTTGTTAGGATTTGAGCACCCATCTTTTTTGCTAATCTGACAAGTTTTAAATCAACTTCTTGTACATCCTCAAAGTCTTCTTCACTAATTGAAACCTTCGTCAACCGCTCATCTTGAAGCTTTTTCAAAATATCAAGCCCTCTTCGGCCGCGCGTTCTTTTTAATGTATCTGAAGAATCAGCTATATGTTGAAGTTCCGTTAATACAAATTGCGGGACAACCAAGACCCCTTCAATAAATCCAGTCGATGAAATATCAGCGATTCGACCATCAATAATGACACTTGTATCCAGCAATTTATATAACGGTTTCGTTTCAAGTGCATTTCCAGTTTGAGCATCAGGGTTCTTCTTTTTAATGCTCGGATTTGATTTTGAAAATATTTGTACTAGTTCATCACGCTTAGTAAAGCCTACGCGGAAACCTAAATAACCTAAAATGATCGATAATAGCACTGGTAAGTAGTCCCTAATAATCGGTAAATTAATTTTCCCAATCGCAAACCCAGCAAAATAGGCAACGATTAAACCTACAATTAAACCTAAAGACCCAAACAATAAATCTGCTGCTGGAAGCTTAAATAAGACATCTTCCATCCAAGAAATAAATCTTACACAGTAATCTGATAATGAAAATGATAAAATGAATAAGAAAATTGCTCCAAGTGCTACAGATACGTATGGATTATTGATCCAAGGATTAGATGATAAATTTATAAATTCGTATAATGGCGGTAAAAAAACAAGACCTAATGCTCCACCGATTAGCAAGAAAGCAACTTGTATCACTCTTTTTAACATTATTCCACCTCCTTTTTCACTTACTTAAAGATAATTATACAAGTTTGAATAACAGTTGGCGATTTCAACACCTCGCAATCCTACAATAGAGGAAATTTAGCGTTAAAAAAGTAAAATCGGCTAATAAACCTACTACCCTTGACAGTTGGTGTTCAGACTTTACTGGAATAAAGGCAAAACTTTATATAGAACTCCCACCTATAATGAGTGGGAGTCTTTTTATAAAGTTAAAATAAGTTATTATATTACTGCCCACTTTAATAGTGAAGAATGCCTATTCATCAAAAATCTTCTACGGGTGATCAAATAGTGTATTACTCTTCATCTCAATATAAAAAGCAAACCCCTCTACACTTGTATTATTTCTATAACATCTACAAATATTTGTTTAGGTTATATTATAGATCATTAAAGCAAGCTCTAATTGACTCATTAATAGTCTCTACTCCAATAATCTCAATACCACTTGGATATTCCCATCCCCCTAAATTTGCTGCAGGAATAAACGCTCGTTTAAAGCCTAGTCTTGCCGCTTCTTGAACTCTTTGTTCAACTCGTGAAACTCTGCGTACTTCACCGGTTAACCCTACCTCACCTATAAAACAATCTGTTGCCAGAACTGCTTTGTCTTTAAAACTTGAGACAATACACGTTAATACAGCCAAATCAATAGCAGGCTCATCAAGTTTTACACCACCTGCTACTTTAATATACGCATCTTGTGCCTGTAATAGCATACCCATTCTTTTTTCTAATACGGCCATTAATAACTGAACACGATTCTGATCAACACCTGTTGCCATTCGTTTTGGATAGTTAAAACTTGTAGGTGTTACAAGCGATTGAATTTCAACTAAAATAGGACGAGTACCTTCCATCGACGCCACAATAGTTGAACCAGCCGCACCATGTGAGCGCTCTTGTAAAAATAGCTCAGACGGGTTTGATACTTCTTTTAATCCATGATGAACCATTTCAAAGATGGCAATTTCATTCGTAGAGCCAAATCGATTTTTCTGACTTCTTAATATTCGATATGTATGGTGACGTTCCCCCTCAAAATAGAGCACCGTGTCAACCATATGTTCTAGCAATCTCGGCCCTGCAATTTGACCTTCTTTCGTTACATGGCCAACTAAGAAAATGGCAATCCCTTTTGTTTTCGCAATGCGCATAAGTTCTGCTGTACATTCCCGAACTTGTGATATACTCCCAGGTGCACTCGTTACTTCAGGGTGATGTATGGTCTGAATGGAATCCACTATGACAAACTTCGGTTGAACTTCTTCAATTGTTTGGTGAAGTAATTCTAGGTTTGTTTCGGAATAAATATAGAGTTCCGGTGATTGAACACCTAAACGGGATGCACGAAGTTTGGTTTGACGCATCGACTCCTCACCCGATATATATAAAATGCGGTGACCTTTATTTGAGAGAATAGCTGAAACTTGCATTAATAGAGTTGACTTCCCAATTCCAGGATCACCTCCGATTAATACAAGTGAACCCGGGACAATGCCCCCACCTAATACTCGATTCAGCTCTTCCATATCTGTTGTGACACGAGGTTCTTCTGCTGTTTCAACATCAATAATTGGTGTCGCCTTCTGTGAAATCGAGTTTGAGTGTTGAAATGCCCCTCGAGGACCCTTTGCAATGACTTCGACTTCTTCCACCATCGTATTCCATCCACCACACCCAGGACAACGCCCCATCCATTTCGGGGACTCATAACCACATGATTGACAACCAAATTTCGTTTTCTTTTTCGCCATAGTGTCTCTCCTTAGATTTAAATTCTTGTTTTAATTGTACATGACGAATCTTTAAACCTCCTAATAATACAACAGGTACTGACTCAAATTTTTAACGTAATATAAAAAGCCGCTCGTTAAAAACGAGCGGTCTTGCAATCTCTCATTTACATAAAGAGGTCTAATATTAATACTACACCTAAGCCAACTAAAGAACTTGTGAATAATAATAAGCCCCATGTTTTAAATGTTTCTTTTATTGTTAAATTGAAATACTCTTTAAACAACCAAAATGATGCATCATTAACATGCGTAATCGTGTTACTTCCCGCAGCAGTCGCTAACACCATTAGCACCGGATTAACATCAAATAACGGGATTAGTGGACCAACTATACCTGCTGCAGTAACAGCAGAAACTACTCCTGTTCCTGTTGCAATACGGATCATTGCCGTGATTAGCCATGCCATAATTAATGGTGAAATACTTGAATTCTCCATTAAATGTGCAATCGTGTCACCTACACCTGAATCTAAAATAATTTGTTTAAATGCACCACCTGAACCGACGATAAAGATGATCATTGCAATTCCCTCAATTGCTTTTGAGAAAGAATCCATAACCGCTTTCATTGATCTTCCACGACGAATACCTAATACATAAATTGCAATTAGAACAGCTAAAATCATACTAATTTCAGCACTACCAAAGAAGCTAATTAGCTCATACGTCTTAGACCCTTCTTCGATAAACATTTTCCAAATCGTAGCAATTGTAATGATGAACGCCGGTAATAATGGAATAAATAAACTAGTAAAGAAACTTGGTAGTTCTGACTCTTCAAATTCCTTTTCTTTCTTAACAAGAGGGGGAACCGGTTTATCTAAATTTTTCAGTAATCTTGGTAAAATGATTCCACCAACGAGTACAGCCGGAATGAATACAACAATTCCAATAATATAAACCATTCCCATGTCTGCCCCATATGCTTCAACTAAAGCAACAGGACCAGGTTGCGGAGGGAAAAGACTATGTGCCAATGTAGCGGCAGCTACCATTGTCATTCCAAGACGCATATATGGAATTTTTGCCTCTACTGCAATACTAATTACTAAAGGCGCTAAAATAATAAATGCTACCTCGTAAAATACCGAAATCCCAAAAATCATCCCAACAATAACGATTGCCCACTCTACATTCTTAACACCAAACTTGCGAAGTAATGTAGATGCTACTTGTTGAGCTGCACCTGAATCTACCATTAACTTTCCTAGCACTGCACCCATCCCGATGATAATCGCTAGGCTACCTAAAGTACTTCCAAACCCACTTTTAACAGTTGCTACAACATCTGTTAAGCCCATTCCATTTAACAAACCAACGAGAATTGCAACAATGAGCAATGCTAGTACACTATTAAGCTTTACTTTCATATTAAGAAATAGAAGCAACGCCACCCCTAAGGCAACCCAAATTATGGGTAAGTATTGCAAAATTGTTTCCATGAACATTCCACCCTTTTCTCTTAAAGTTGATTAATATGAATCTCTGTCATTAAGTTTTGGTAAAAAGCGATAGATTTCTTGATAAGTTTTGTTTTGACTTTGGATTTTTTCTACTAAAATCGTAGCTGCTTGCAATGCAATTTGTTCAAATGGTTGTTCGATTGTACAAATTGGCGGATCGAAAAAGGACGCAAAAGGTACTTCATCAATACCAATAATTCCAATCTCACTTGGTATTTTTATTCCCTTTTGTTTTACAAAGCTTAATAATTCAATTAGTACACGGTCATTTGCTACTAAAATCCCATCTGGTTGAACTTCATTAAATAAATCGTTCAACCTTTGCTGAATTTGGTTTACAGGAACCGCATTTAAATGCCCCTTAGATACCGAAAGCCCATAAGATTCCATTGCTTCTTTAAATCCCTGTAATCGCTCCACACGTGGTGTAATTGGTTGATCTATCGCATTGGTAATGAACGCGATATTTTGATAACCCTTCTCTACAAATGCATCTACCGCTAATTTACTTGCTAGCTTGTTGTCCAATAAAACACTAGGAATAGGTAAACTATCTATTTTGCGGTCAATAAAGACAATTGGAAAATGCTGCTTATACAATTTTTCAAATAAATCAATATTGTCGGTTGTTGGAAACACAATAATTCCATCTACTTGTTTAGATATAAGAACTTCAATATGTTCCCGTTCCTTTTCTGGCTGATCATTTGAGTTGCAAACGATCATATGAAACCCATTTTTATGTAAGTTAATTTCCAATTCATTTATGACTTGTGTTGAGAATGAGTGAACAATATTGGCAACGATTACCCCTACTGTTTTCGTTGACTTTTGTTTTAAGCTTCTGGCAACTATATTTGGTCGATAATTTAAGTTTTCAATTGCGTCTTGGATTTTTTGACGTGTTTCTTCACTCATATATTCAAAACGATTGTTCAAATATTGTGATACTGTGCTCTTTGAAACATTTGCTTCACTTGCAACGTCACTAATTGTTATTTTTTTCATTAATTAAACTCCTGAATATGCGTTAAATCCACCATCCACTGGGATTGTAGTACCTGTTACAAATGAAGAATAGGCTTCATCTGCCAGGAATAATAAAGCACCTAATAATTGTTCTGGCTCACCGAATTTTTTCATAGGTGTAGCTGCTAGTATCTTTTTTGAGCGATTTGTATATTCACCCTTTTCATCTACAAGTAAATCTTTATTTTGCGTTGTTATAAAAAATCCCGGAGCAATTGCATTCACTCGAAGCCCTGCTTGTGCAAAGTGAACCGCTAGCCATTCTGTAAAGTTATTAATAGAAGCTTTCGCTGCACTATAAGCAGGTATTTTTGTCAATGGTGTTAACCCACTCATAGATGAAATATTAATAATCGATGGAGCTTGAGCTTTTAATAATTCTTGACCAAATACTTGGCAAGCAAGGAAGGTCCCTGTAAAGTTTAAAGAGAATACATTTGTAAACCCGCGTTCTTCTAAATCAAAGAACGATTTCCCTTCTACTTCTTGAACTGATTCCTCAGGCGCTGTTATTGCATCTGGGTGATTTCCGCCTGCTCCATTTATTAATAAATCAACACCACCAAATTGGGTTAATATTTCTTCTCGCGCTGCAATTAATGACTGTTTTTCTAAAACGTTGGCACTGATAGCCATTGCTTCTCCACCAGAGCTAACAATGCTATCTACTACTTTTTGTCCTTTGTCTTTGTTCAAATTGATAATGGCGACCTTCATTCCTTGACGCGCTAATTCACGAGCCATTTCAGAACATAAAACTCCACTACCTCCTGTAATTACAGCGACGCGTCCTCTTAAATTGCCGTGTACTGGAATCATTCAAATCACCCTTTCACATTTTTATAAGCATCCCAAAGTCCTAGTAAATACATAATGCCTAATGCGCGGTCGTATAAACCGTAACCTGGGCGACAATCTTCTCCCCATAAGTGACGCCCATGATCCGGACGAACATATCCTTTATAATTTTGATCTGAAAGTACTTTTACAACACTTTTAATATCAATAGAACCATCGCTAGTAAAATGAGACGTTTCGGCAAAACTACCATTCTCCTCAATTTTCACATTTCGAATATGTGAGAATGGGGATCTATATGCGTATTTTTCTGCAATTTCAACCATATTGTTTTCTGGGCTAGCACCCATCGAACCTGTGCAAAGAGTGAAAGCGTTTGCATGTGATTTAGTAATTTGAATTAAACGTTCATAGCTATCTGCCCCTGTAATAATACGAGGCAATCCAAAAATTGAATACGGTGGATCATCTGGGTGAATGGCCATTTGAATACCAACTTCTTCTGCAACAGGAATAATAGCTTCTAAAAAGTATTTGAGATTTCCCCAAAGTTGTTCCTCATCGACCCCCTTATATTCCTCAAAAAGTTCAGAAAGGCGAGCTAAACGTTCCGGCTCCCAACCCGGTAATGAAAGGTCTGATGCTTGGCTAACTGTATTTACAAGTTCTTGTGGATCTAGGTTAATCACCTTTTCTTTATCAAAATATAGCGCTGTTGATCCGTCAGGCAATGGATGGAAAAGGTCGGTACGAGTCCAGTCGAAAATCGGCATGAAGTTATAGCAAATCACCTTCACTCCAAATTCTCCTAGATTTCGAATTGTTTCTTTATAGTTTTCGATATATTGGTCGCGAGTTGGTTTACCAAGTTTAATATCTTCATGTACATTTACACTTTCTACAACATCTGTGTGAAACCCAAAGCTTTGAATATAATCGACTTCTTCTTTAATCTCTTCTTTTGTCCAAAGTTCACCAGCTTGTTTGTTATGAAGTGCCCAGACAATTCCTTTTGTACCTGGAATTTGTTTAATATGTTCTAACGTCACAGTATCATTACCACGACCATACCAACGAAATGTTATATTCATGATTATATTCGCTCCTTATTTACTAAGTTCTCCACGGTATTTTCTACTTGCCGCTACCACCGCTTCATATCCGCCATCTTTATATGCTCGATTAAAGTCACTGCCTATTCCAACAGCTACTGCTCCTGCATCAATCCAGTTATTCATATTGCTTGCATTAATGCCACCGGTTGGCATTATTTGTACATGAGGAAGGGGTCCTTTTACAGATTTGATAAAGGAAGGGGTAAAATTGCTTGCTGGGAACAGCTTCAAAATATCACATCCTGCTTCTAGAGCCGCGACCATTTCACGAATCGTCATGCATCCTGGTAAATAAGGGATGCTATATCGATTACAGACAATAGCAATTTCTTTACTAAAGGAAGGGCTAACGACAAACTGCGCACCATGTAAAATAGCGTGTCTTGCAGTTTCTGCGTCTAAGACAGTTCCTGCACCAATTAATGCTTGGCTATCCTTAAAAGCCGTAAAAACTTCATGTACAAACGGTGTTGTATATGTAAGCTCGATTGAGGTAATACCACCCTCAATTGCACCTTTTGTTAAAGTAATAGCTTCTTCTGGACTATTACCGCGAATAACAGCAACTAACTTTTCATTGACAAGAGTTTGTAATACTTCGAATTTCCTCATTTCAATTCACCTTCCCTTTCTTATCGCTCGATAATTTTCCGTTTTCCAAGAAATGCTTCAACATCTTCTAATTCCGGCAAGCCTTCGTTATCACCTGATACAGTTGTAACGAGACCTCCAACTGCATTGGCAAAAGTTAATCGTTCATCTATTGACATATCATTTAAAAAACTGTAAATATAGGCAGCATCAAATCCATCTCCAGCCCCTACTGTATCAATTACCTTAAATTTAAATGCTTCTTTTTTATACCAATTTTCGTTGATATAAGCTTGGACTCCATTACTACCATCTTTAATAATCAATTGAGCGATGTCATTTTCACTCGCAAACCGTTCCAAGCTATCTTTCGAAGCATTTTCGAGTATTAGTTCAATTTCGTCGAAACCTGTTAGTAAAATATCAACAAATGGGAAAATTTTTGCATAAGCCCTCTTTGCCTCTTCAATTGTCCAGAGTTTTAATCGAATATTCGGATCAAAAGATACTGTAATATCGTTTTCCTTTGCTATCTTCAATACACGCATTGTAATATTCAAATTTTGTGGCGCAATCGCTAAAAATACTCCGGTTAAATGAATGACATCAACCCCTTCAAACATTCCCTTTGAAATATCATCTTCTGATAGTGTTAAAATCGGTGATTGATTTCGGTAATAAAATGTTTTACCAGAGCCATCTTCTCGTATTTCTTTAAAGTTTAATGAGGTTGGGTAGCCTTCCACTAGCTTGACAAAAGACATATCTATGCCTTCACCGCGCGCAAAATTATAAATAACCTTCCCAAACTCATCTCCACCAAGTCGACTCATCCACTTTGTTTGTAAACCTAGTCTTGCACATCCGATTGCAAAGTTTAATTCAGCCCCACCAACTTTACGTTCAAAACTTGATACATAACGCATCGGACCTGTGGTAGATGGATTAAAGGTAATTAGCGCATCTCCTAAAGTCCAAACTATTTTAGAAGTCACTTCAATCCCTCCTATATTATTTATTATCTATATTTTATAAATCGGTTTACTAAACCGGTTTAGTAATTAGTTATTACAAAAACTATACAATGTAACTGCTTTCATTAGCAACGGTTTTTTAAATAAAAACGAGCATTTTTATTTATTCAAAAACAACAATTGTGTATTTTCGAGAAATTATCAAATAAAATTAGCTGTTTTATAACAGAAAAGTTTTTAGATATTTCAGAGTAATCAATAATTAAATGTTTCCATTTTATAAATAAAAAAAGGACTCGTAATATACGAGTCCTTTCAGATTGTCGACAAAAGGCCTTCAGAATGGTTTCATTCTGAAGGCCTTTTGTCTTTTTGAGATTTTTCGGGTATTTTTCAGTCTTATTTTAAG
>NZ_JAFBDY010000025.1 GCF_016908465.1 Lysinibacillus composti
GGTTTCTAGTCAATTCCATTTTAACAAACAATAGAGGTATTTTTTTATTTATTTTCACCTATTTCCATTTAATGTAATCGTTTTTCAGTGACTTCTACCTGTCCCCTATGTCCCACCTACCCCCTCAAAAGAAAACGTTGCATTTTACCACTCGGAGTTTTAGGTATAGCCTCTACGAATTCAATTAGTCGAGGATACTCATGTGCAGACAAATTCCCTTTAACAAATTGTTGGATCCCTTTTGCTAATTCCTCACTAGGCGCGAAATTTTCTTTTAGCACAATATAAGCTTTCACGACCTCGCCACGCTGCAGGTCGGGGGCGCCAACAACGGCTGTTTCCGTAACAGCTTCATGCTGCATGATTGAGCTTTCAACATCAAACGGACTTATTCGATTTCCATTACTTAAGATCATATCGTCATGTCGTCCTGAAAAATAGAAATACCCTTCCTCATCATAACTAGCATTATCACCTGTTACATAATATCGCGAACCTAACATAAAACTTTTTCGTGTTTTCTCCTCGTTTTGATAGTAGCCTTTAAACCAAAACAGTGGAGAATCGGCGGTATCAATACAAATTTGGCCTTCTATATTCGGGCCAACTTCTTCACCATCGTCATTTACGACCGTAATTCGAAACCCTGGCATCGGTCGACCCATCGTTCCTGGTTTGTAGGTATGCTGCAATTGAGGATGATGGTGATTATTGATGAGCGCACCTTGCTCAGTTTGCCCGTAATGATCATAGATTGGGATACCTAAAGCATTTTCAGACCACTCAATTACATCGAAATTTAACGGTTCGCCAGCGCTTGATAAAACTCGGAGACATAACTTTTCCTTTAAACGATTGTCTACCCCCGCCGCACGCATAGAACGATAGACGTTTGGTACTCCGGCAAAATTAGTAACTTTATATTCTTGAAACACTTGGAATACATGTTGAATATTGAAAGGCGAATTATCTAAAATAAACGTTTCGCCAAGAAGTAACGGCCCGATGACTCCATAATATAATCCAAAGGCTCCACCTGGATCCGCGATATTCCAATAAACATCGCCTTTTTGGACATCTAACCCTAATCGCATATATGTTTCAAAAGAAGCCAGAGCAAACACAGGTACCTGCACACCTTTTGGATGTCCAGTTGTACCTGGCGTATAAAGAATAATAAATACATCATCCTTTTTGACGACTTCATTTCGCTCTAATGGTTCAATATCTTTAAATGAAGACCAAAAATCCAAATCGCCCTCTTCTGAATTGGCGTTAACAGTAATGATTTTCACTTTGTTTTTTGAGGGGTCATCCTTACCGGCTTGAGTTCCATTTAACTTAGGACGATTGTGAGCATCCGTAATCACGATCTCCGCACCACTATTTTCAACTCGATAAAAGACAGCTTGCGGACCATAACCTGTAAAAATTGGAACATGGATGGCACCTAAACGCCAGATGGCTAACACGGATATAATTAATTCCGGACCTTTCGGCAATAAGACGGCAACACGACTTCCCTTTTGAACACCCGATGACTTTAATACATTGGCAAAAATCAAAGAGTCCCTCTTGAGCTCGCCATATGAATAACTACGTTTCAAACCACCCGCTTCTATATAATGGAATGCAATTCGCTCTGCATCATGCCGGTCACAAAGTAAGTCGGTGACAGAAGAAATAGGCGCTTCATATTGCAGTACAAAAAGGTTCACTTCATTGGATAACACGTTACTCGTGATAAAAGTCGCCCCCTTAGATAATCGGAAATGCTTAAAACATACAACCGTAACATTTGAACTAAGGTATGCTGAAATCTACCATTTGAGAACTGGGACAGGTACAGTCCCTATTCAATGGGACAGGGGGGACAGGTACATTGTCCCGATTCTCTAGAAACGGGGTAATGTACCTGTCTCCGCGCACCTTTACCCATAAGTGAGCACTTGCAAAATATAGAATCTCAAAACTGGGACGCGGTACCTGTCCCCTATGTCCCACCTTAAGCCGCTTGTGGTCCAACTGGATATGTAAACGAACGGAGTACTTCTAAGGCTCTTGCTCTTCTGGCTAATACTGCTCTTTTGGATAATGGGATGATAAACGATACATCATTTGGGTACAAGATTTTACACTTATTGGGGCTAAGTTCTTCAATATAGAAGTCTAGGTCAATAATCCAGATCTCTTCGTTGTTGTACTGACTTGGTAGTGGGAAAGCTGCATCATTTGGTGTTACTAGAATCGGGACATTTTTTCGATAACCTAAGCGATCTCGAGTTGCACTTTTTCTCCCCTCTATGCTAGAACCGTATAATTTACAAAATCGGTCCATAGCTTCATTAGCCTTTTCCTCTAAACAGAAGTGTTCTTGATGCGTATATATCATAGAAGAGTTTTCTCCGTCATAATGAGGGACGATCGCAATGATCTTATTTGCTTTGATAAATTGCCAAAATTTACGATATTTCAAAATCGAATCCTCCTTATTTTTGAATTTGACAAGTGAAACACAATTTATATGATCTTCTACCCTCAAGAAACACCTCCTATTCTAGTTAAGAAAAAATACCTAAAAGCGATTAGGTACTTCGTTATGAATAATGTAAAATATCAAGTTATTTTCGACAACACCTTACGACAAATATTTACAAACTTTACATTTTCTTAAAATTAAACTAACAAACTAGTGAATAAAAGCAATAAGATCACTCACTCTTATTCCTATTAAGAAACAAGTGGGACAAGGTACCTGTCCCCCCGTCCCGACAAAAACTCGCAATCCCCACAACCCATCTAACCTATCGTACCAATTTCCCCTAGCTAATCCGTGCAATTCACCCTATGTATCCCCCAGTAACATTTTCGATTCCCTTCCATTTCCCATTTACGATAAAAGCACCCGGGAATATTGACTTGTGCACAGGTCGCTTGGAGCGACAGAATGGAGGAATTTGAACAAGTGCTCGAACAATACGAGCCGATGATATCCAGTATTTTACGAAAAGCACACGTGTACAAAAATTATGAACACTATCGACAAACCGCTAGAATTGCACTTTGGCAGGCGTGGCAAAAGTATGAACCAACTCGTGGTCACTTTGCCCCCTACGCCTACCGCACCATGTTGACAGTCATTTACGAGGAAATGCGAAAAGACAATCAACATACCGAGCATTACAAACCTTACGAAAACGACAAACTGGCAGCCGCTCAAAAATATATGGAAATTAAACAAATGCCTTATGACCATGCTGCTACATTTGAAATGTTAGAGAATTCTTTAACTGCCGAAGAATTCGAACTACTGAAGGATCTGTATTACTACCACTACAAATACGAGGAACTGACGGAAAAATACGGAGCATCGGTCGCAGCACTTAAGAAACGTCGTGATCGCTTATTGAAAAAACTGCGCATTGAACTAAAAAAGTAACACGAAAATCAAGGGAAATGCACCACTCACTGGGGGCATTTCCCACCCTAAAAAAGGAGATCAAACCAATGAAACTACTAATCAAGGAATCACCACTACAAGTTTTACCAACTCTTGCAAAAAAAATCGGCCTAAACGAAGCCATCATCCTGCAACAAATGCATTACTGGCTACAGCGATCCAACAAGCAAGTCGAAGGGCATACATGGATATATAAAACTCTCGATGCATGGACTGAAGAATTTCCATTTTGGTCGAAGAGAACAATTGAGCGCACGCTAAAAAAGTTGGAAGCAGAAGCGTACATTATCGTAGGCAAATTCAACAAAATGAAAGCTGATCGCACAAAATGGTACCGCATTAACTATGACTTAGTTGGGCAACTTGACGATACGCCATCTAGACAAATTGACGATCAGGCAAATGACAACCTGACACAATCCATTCCGTCAAATTGGCAGGTTCCAACTCGACAAAATGACGTTTACCAACCCGACAAATTGACGTCAGCAATACCAATAGATTACTACAAAAATAAAAAAGAGATTAAAAAAGAGAGAAATGGTGCTCCAAAGTCGCACGCTTCTACCAATCATTTAGAAAATCAATCAAAACCAACAAAAAGAAAAAATCGATCCAGTTCTCCGAAAAGAACGGAATCGATACCTGATTGGTTTTACAACCGTAATCAAACTCAAGTGATTGATGAAGGTGAAAATTTTGATTACGAAGCTGAGCGACAAAAAATCCTTAAAAAACTAGGAAGTTCATAACGCAAATGAACAAACCTAAAAAAAATTTACCGACCATGTCTCTTTTTTAGCCGCTAAACAATATATAAAGGGCAGAGACAAGTTCAAAATTGGACAACCACAACCCAAGGAGGAAATATTATGAGTACAAATCAACCTAAAAAAACAATCACTTTAGCTCCACCAGAAGAATTATGGAACTTTAATTTGTTAATAAAAGATCCTAATGCCATGGCGTTTTACCCTTCAGTAGCTGAACGCATCGGTCTTAACGAGGCCATACTTCTAACGAAACTAGAATTCTTGTTAAATGAATCAACAGTTGAAGTGGAAGGTTATAAATGGGTTCGTAAAACCTATGCAGAATGGAAAAAGGTATTGCCTATGTGGTCTGAGGATATGTTCAAACGCATCCTTCTAAAACTTGAAAAGGAAGGGTTCATCATTGCAACGACCGATTACAACAAAGTCTTGTTCGACAACACCAAATGGTACCGCATTAATTACGATAAAGTTGAAGAAGCGTTTTATTAAGTGATCTCAAAAAGAATAGGGAGAGCATCCATCACCTCTCCCCTTTCTTTTGAGCAGCTAAACCAAATACAAACCAAGGAGGAAATTACATGAGCACAAATCAACTATCTAACGAAATCAACTTAATAGACTCACTAGAATGTTTAAAAGACAATTTGTTATTCGAGGAAGATCCTTACCACCACTTTTCGACTTCATTAGCCGAACGCATCGGTTTAAGAGAGGCAATCGTACTACATAAACTCGATTTGCTACTAAATGAATCCACAGACGAGGCGGAAGGTTACAAATGGATTCGTAAAAGCTATGCAAATTGGAAAGAGGACTTCCCCTTCTGGACGGAAAGTGCGATCAAACGCACTTTTCAAAAACTAGAAAAGCATGGCTACATCATCGCCACATCTAAATTTAATGAACTCTTGATGGACAACACCAAGTGGTTCCGGATTGATTACGATAAAGTGGGAGAAGCGTTATTGTAGGACGTACTTCTAAAACAACTGTAGGAAGAACCTCATTCATCTCTCCCTTTAATATAAATTCACGACCAATGAACAAACCACAAACTTAGGAGGAAATAATATGCAATCTAATAGCATTAATTTAATAAACACATTAGAATTCTTAGAAAATAATATATTACTAAAAAATAGTGAAGCTTTTTATTTACAGGACCCAATAGCAATGAAATTAGGAGTAAACGAAGCCGTATTTTTAAATAAGCTTCACGAATTACTAGAGGAATCGACGCTCGAAAAAGACGGATACAAATGGTTGAGAAGAACCTATACTGCCTGGCAAATCCAATTCGCGTTCTGGTCTTTCAGAACGATTGAAGGAGTCATTCAAAAACTAGAAAGGCAAGGTTACATTATCACCTCATCCACTAACGATAGCTTGTTGGACAACACCAAATTGTACCGGATTGATTACAACAAAATCGAAAAAGAGTTTTTGTAAGTGCTCTTCACTGTTGTTATTAAGGTTCATTTAACTGCATTTGATAAATTAACGGAATAAATTTCTCTTAAATTGAAAAATACTCAAATTTCCTTAAGAATAACGGAAGTATTTTCCCTTATATTGTCCAAACCCAGTGATTTAGGGCATATTTAGGGCAGATAGCGGAAAAATATTCCCTTATTTCGGCTTCAAATGCTTCCGCTTCGTGCATTAACGGAAAATTATTCCCTTATTTCGGCTTCAAATGCTTCCACTAAATGCATTAACGGAATATTGTTCCCTTATTTCGGCCTCAAATGCTTCCGCTACATGCATTAACGGAATATTCTTCCCTTATTTCAGCTTCAAATGCTTCCGCTACATGCATTAACGGAATATTCTTCCCTTATGAATTCTCATACCTACACGAAACCAACTATAACAGTGCCATAAAATCAAAAATGCCTTAGCACTCGTAAAAGATGCTAAGGCACCATCCCCTTTCCTACTACTATACAAATCCCGACCGAGTGTACACTTTATCCCCTACATCTTTCAGGTCATCTGATGAATCAATTGGCTACAATCACATTACTTAACCTTTAAATTCTTCAGTACAATCCAATAGTTTTCCCTTGAATTTCTCTCATTCTTTCCACACCGCCTATTGCCTTCTCCACAAAAAAGGTATATAGTTATCTAAGGTAATCAATTAGTTATCAAGGGTAACTAAAAAAGGAGGCGTTTCGTTGGAAGGTTATTTACAGCGGTTTTTATCGTTATATAGACCGATCATTACAAAGTTGAACGAGTTGTTGGGTCATTATGAGATCACGTATTCGCTGTGGCAAGTGATGTACTATCTAAAACATCATGGGGCTTCGACATTGGTTGAAATTGCCGCGCATTACGAGGTTGAAAAACCAACTATTACAAGACGTGTTCAAAAATTAATGGAACATGGCTTCGTTGAACAGATTAGCAGTACCGATAAGCGCGAGAAAAATATTCAATTAACGGAATTAGGCGAAAGCATCTACCGTGATGTACGTAAAGATATCACCGCGCTTGAATTTCGTCTGATGGAGGACATTCCAGAAGAGGAACGTCATATCGCTTACGGGATTTTCCCGAAAGTTCATGAAAATTTAAAGAAAGAAAAGGAGCAACATTAATGCAAGAAACGCAAGAAACAAAATTATGGACGAAGGATTTTATTTTTGTTTCCCTTATTAATTTCCTTCTTACCTTAGTGTTTTATTTACTTGTCGTAACGATTGCGACATATGCGATTGATGAATATGACGCTTCGGTAAGTCAGTCAGGGCTTGTCAGTGGTGTATTCATCATCGGTGCACTCATTGGCCGCTTCATCTGCGGTAGCATTATCGATAAAATCGGGCGCAAACAATTGTTAATACTAGGTGCTGTTCTATTTATTGTGATGACAGCCCTTTATAACGTACATGTTGGCGTCGGCTTTTTAATACTCCTACGTCTAGTTCACGGGATTACCCATGGGATGGCCAGTACAGCTGCCGGTACTATCGTTGCACAAATTATTCCAGCACCACGTAAAGCGGAAGGAATTAGTTATTATAGTATGAGTACAACGCTTGCGACAGCGCTTGGACCATTTATCGGCCTTTATATGCTACAACATACAACGTTCCCTGTGATCTTTGTATTATGTTTAATTTTAGGTGTCATTAGTTTTGTCATTAGTATGATCTTAAAAGTACCGGTAGCAATCAAAAACACAACGAAAGAACCTGCCCAAATTCTTGAGAAAAAACCACGCATCTCGATTAAAAACTTTATCGAACCAAAAGCGGTGCCAATTGGGATTATTATTTTACTTCTTGGCTTTGGGTATTCAAGTGTTTTAACCTATATTAACTTTTACGCCACGGAATTAAATCTTGTGACAGCCGCAAGTTTCTTCTTCCTTGTTTATTCGATCATGGCACTCATTTCACGTCCGTTCACAGGTCCGTTAATGGACAGAAAAGGTGCCAATATGATTATGTATCCAGCATTTATTTTATATGCCATTAGTATGTATCTGTTAAGTGTAACGGGTAGTGGATGGCTTCTTCTTGTAGCCGGTGCGATAATGGGATTAAGTTTTGGGAACATGCAATCCGCAACACAAGCCATTTCCATTAAAGAGTCAGCGCCAGAACGAATGGGTCTTGCCACATCCACATTCTTCATCTTCTATGATGCAGGACTAGGCCTTTCCCCATATTTACTTGGCTACATTACGCCATACACAGGCTACGGAAATATGTATGCCATCATGGCGGGTGTTATCCTTGTAACAGGTGTCCTCTATATCTTCCTTCACGGCTTAAAAGAAACACGTCGCCGGAAGTTAGCTTAGAAACAGGAATTTAATAAAAAGAGAAACAGCTTGAATCTTCTGGGTTCAAGCTGTTTTTTAATATACTACTTCCGCGAAATTTACAAACAATTTACAATATTATAATATTAAATTATTATTTTCATCCTAATATAGTTATTAAGAAATAATACTAAAAGATTAGGAGAGAAAAGAATGAGTATTTTTTACGAGACAAATGAACCACCTTACGTGTTAGAATCACATTTTTCAGAGTTTATAGAAGCATTCTTATTCGAAAATTTTGGAGCATCTTTTCATGCAGAAGAGGTTCTAACTGGCATAGATAATCAAGTATTTGAAACAGAATTGAGTGTCGCAAAACCTGACGAAGAACTATTGAGGGTAAGACAGTGTTTCTATGAAGATTTCAAACCGCTGTATGACCTATTATCGCTATACGATCACTACTGGGGAACCCGTTACAGTACATTCCGTTCACTGAAATTAGCGAACCCCGATTATCGACATGACTATGTACTGTCCATGACAGCAAATGAACTGCACATGAATACAAAAGACCGTATTGAGATGATTGAGCTTATGGAAGACATAGAAGAGGAAGATAAAATCGAACTAATTCGACTCGCGGAGGTTGCGCCAACAACTCTCGAATTACATAACTTATTAAAAGAAACCGTATGGGAAAGTACATTTTTTGAGGAATATATCCAGCCAGACATGATGTTAAACGTAGCAAAATATTTCAAACAAATAGACGGCCTCATGGAAATGTGCCAAAACGAACCAGCCGATCAAGAAGCATTAAAAGTCCTGGCTTCTGAATTAAGAAGGTTATATATGC
Organism: Lysinibacillus composti; assembly: GCF_016908465.1. Lineage (GTDB taxonomy): Bacteria > Bacillota > Bacilli > Bacillales_A > Planococcaceae > Ureibacillus > Ureibacillus composti_A. Next base: position 8,877 of record NZ_JAFBDY010000025.1, read on the forward strand.
AATTGACTCATTGTTTTGTTGTGCTTGGGATGGAAATAGAGTGATGAGTTTCAATTTGAAATAGTAACAAGAAATTTCAATTTCAACAATTTACAACAGACAAATGAATCTCCATTTTCCATGACTAAATTGGGGAGTGGAGATTTTATGTGTGGATTAATAACAAAAACTTCTCTTAAATTTCTCGTTATCAATGTGGATCCCAATTAGATGTTGTCAAACCAGTATTCGTCTTACAAAGCATCTTCCAATAAGGGAGAGAACAAAATCCTCTCGTTTTGTAAGAGTAGTTGTAATGAAATATGAACGTAATCGAATAGAATCGTAAAGTTTAAAAATGCTATTAATCACTTTATTTATAAAAGTCTCAAGATTAGTATGAAAGGTTGAGAAGGTTATGCGTGATTTAAATTATTATCATGAAAATACATATGTCCTCTGTACAAGTATGCAAGTGCTAATGGAAACAATCGTTTTTGAAAATTTGGGAGTGCGTGTCATTGAGGTACCAAATCCAGTTAAGATACCAGGTGTGGATATGAGTAAATATCCAAAATTAGATATCGTCGTGGATGAACCGGATGAAGCAATGTGTGCCAGAAGAAATTCGTTTTATCAGGAATTAAAGCCACTATACGAACTACTGTCTTACTATGATCAATATCATAGTCTTCGATCTCACATATTACATCCTGACATATATGTAACTTCAAAGGTCGTAGGGATCATTGATTATGAATATAGTACTACACTAATTGATTACGAATTAAATAGCTATATGAATGTACGACTGGATAGTATCATACAAATCGATAATACTTTTGAAAAAGAGAAAAAGAAGCTTATGTACCTTGCGATCTTTACACCAACAACAAGCGATCTACATACATTGTTAAAAGAAACACTAAAAAGAAGTAAGGTGTTCTGGAGTTTAATGAATGCAGAAAACAAAAAAATGTCCATCCTATACTTTAAACAAATCGACCATCTCATTGACCTTGCAAATAAAGAAAAGCCAGATCCAGAAGCTCTTGAAGTGCTAAGAAGAGAACTAACGAGATTATTTTATACATTAAAACTAAACTTTGAATTGCTAGGAGTTTATTAGTAAAAATCCCATTGGTATAACACTAATGGGATTTAGTAGGCTTATTTACTATTCCTTTATTTCTTTGAAGCTAGGTGCTTTGCTTAGCTTTTTTTCATTTTTATACTTGTGAATTAAAACCAACCATATTAGTATTCTGAAGTAGATCAACATTTAATTTATAATATTACCATTCTATTAAGTAAATTTGATTTGCTATTAGACACTGTATAATTTGAACTTTTGTGAAAGTGCCATAGCAAATGCATATTCTTGTACATCTTTTGCCCAGCTCATCAGCTGATCAATGGAAGTTAACACTTCTGTTACTTCATCATCTGTCAGTAACGGAGGTTTCTGAAAATCCATACAAGCAAGTTTCAGATTTTCTTCTGCTCTCGCTCTACAAGTTGCTTTCACCTTACAAAAACGGCAATGATCACCAGCAATAAAGTCACCTTCACCCTTAAATGCTAACTCGGCTTTGGGCTTTACCACTTCTTCTGCCCATACCAATAGATCATCTACCTGCATTTCATCAGTGGAGATATTATCTAACCTTGGCTGCACAATGGTCATCAGTATTTTCTGAGTATCATAGAGTAAACCAAAGATGTTTAATGCACCCAAAGCGTACAGTCGCATTTGTGGGTTTTCAACTGCTGAAACCTTGACACCTTTCCCACCCTTAAGATCAATAACTTCTAATCTATCACCATAGATCAGTATTACGTCGCCGGTTCCGAATCCATCTGGAACATAGGGACTAAAATCTACCCTTTCCTCAATAAGGATTAGCGGATCCTTGCTAGATGCCCTAGCCTCGTTCATCTTTTCAGTAACAACATCTACATAGGTTTTTACAGCTTGTTCAATTTCTGGGCTATAAAATTCATTTTGTTTCATCTGTCTCAGCTTTTTATTCAACTGAGCTTTTGTCATCTTTTTTAATTCATAAGACAAATAGAGTTCTGACAGTTCATGCATGAATGTACCTTCTTTGGCAAAGACGCTTGTTGTTTCTTCGTACTGCTCTGACAGTCGAACACTTGGTGGACAAGCCAACCAGCGACTCGCACCAGAAGCACTTAAACTAGCATGAGCTCTTTCTGAATGGTTCACAGCTTTTCTCATCAAAGTTTCCCCGCTTCTTCTAAAAGCTCCGGATACTTTTCAGCTGGGATGTCACTTAATTTCTTAGCCCCAAAACTAGTAATTAGCTCTTTCACCTGCACCTGTTTGCCATCTTGCGAAAGTGCCGCAAGTTTTGCCCTGACATCTTCCAATGTTGGAAGCTTAGCTTTTTGAGGCTGTGCTGATTTCTTCGGTTCCTTGTTTTCCTTCGCTTCCTTTTTCTCAACGGAAGCTGCTGATTCCGTTTGATTGCTTTCCAATGCAAACACCAAGGTTTCAATGCTTCCTGCTAGATTTCGTAAGTCCGTCACTACATCAAGAGCGAGTTTCGTTTTACTCATTTGGTTTTTCTCCTTTCTTTTCATTTTGTTCATCAAGCTGGCTCAACCGATTAGCTAGTCTTTTGGAAACAATGCTGATAGCTGTAAGGACGCCAACCATCTCTTCCTGCATATCTTTATTGACACCTTTTTGCTTTACTTGTGTTGTCATCATCGGTCACCTCCTCGTTTTAGATATGGCCCTTCACTTATTAGCCAACGGGAAGGGTGGTTTGGTAACCAAAATTACAAAAAATATTTTTTTAGCTTGTCCAACACCTTTTTATGCCGCTTAACCACAGCTACATGAGAGATGTTTTCTTCCTTCGCTACCTCTCTTACTGTTAATTCTTTATAGTAAAGAGCCTGTATTAGCTCTTGTTCCTTTTCATTCAGTTCAGCCATCGCTTCTTGTAAAATCAACATTGTTGCTTTATCACAGAGAATATCTTCTATCATTTGGTCATCTTCAAAATCAGCACCCAGTTCAATCAAACGATTGATTGAATCCTCTTTGCTCGGGACAAAATCAACCGTTTCTGTTTCAGAATCAATAGCTATCCGTCCAACCTTGATATCCTGTTCCAGGTACCGCTCTCTTCTTTTCATTTTGTAATACTCTTTGTAAATCTCTTCGCTAACACAGACCTGCTCCTTGCCGATTTTGATAAAAAACTCACTCATTCTCTTTTCCTCCTATAGCCCGCCAAGGAGCCGTAGGGAAAAAAGAGACAAAAAAATAAGCCGGACACAGAACGCCCAACTGCATTATTTGCAGGGCGATCCATGTCCGGCTTATAGGTAGTTCACACCACGACTCCATTGCTCGGTACCGATTATTTTTGATTCAATGTGCATTCACTCGCTAGATGATCATTTTTTCTCAAAATATCGATCATCCGGCCTGGGTAATGCAGTCGATTCCTCGCTCGGTATCATCGTGATATGAACTTTTTATATAAATAAAAAAGGCCCAGATATATCAGTTATACTCCACTGATTTATCCGGACCCTAAGGTAGAATTGATTTGCAACTCATGGTGAGGCACTATCTCCTTTTCGTCTCGCTTTTGGTTTTCTGCTAACTAGTTTAAATTCATCTGTCGCGAGTTCAACTTCCCAAACCCGCTTACATCTAGTGCACTTCGTTTGTACGGGGCCACATGCTTGATCCCCTTTATCAAACAGCCTGTAACCACAGGCAGGACATTCAACTCGCATAACGCTAGCTTCTTTTATCATTTGTTTTCCTCCCAACTATGCCGAAGCTATTTAAATGAAAAGTAATCCTTAATTATATTTTACATAGGAACACATGTTCTGTACAGAGAAAATAATAAACAGTTGTTAAATAGTCACAAGTTAGTGGATATTCAATAGAAAATTATACCGCTTCCCCATGAACCTCATTATTTGAAAATGATACATTGATTACCTTTTTGCATTTTGGACATTTAATTTGCACCTCAGCTTCCTTTGCGGAAAGCATATCCATTAATCTTTTTGTGCAAACTGGACATTTTACTACTTTGGCCATTGATTTCATCCCCTTAAACATCATGTAATTCAATTAATTATACTGTTGTCAAAACTTCATTTTAAGTATTGTTTACAATCAATAGTTGAGTCAAAAAAATATGTAGGTAAAATAAACAACACATCTTCAAAGGAAGTTTTACTTTTAATCTTGCAATTTTGAAATTATTATATCACGCTACAAAAATTTATACAACACACTTATTGAAATTAACTTCGTTGTCTATTGACTACACTTAATGGATAAAATATAATAACGATAGAAGATAAAGTGGGGTGAATTTTAATGCATAGTGAGGAACAATTCCATAAAGAGGAGTTTGCCGTGCTTCTTGACCGGGCGAAAGGTGAAAGATCCATAAATAATTTTGCTAATGAAACTGGTGTAAGTGCTGCTCACATCTCCAGGTTTCTTAGACAAATGATTGCTTCACCTCCCACTCCGGAAACGATATCAAAGTTTGCAGCAAAAGCTCATAATGAGGTTACATATCAAGACCTTATGGTTGCCGCAGGGCATTTAGCTAGAAAAGATGAGTCGGATGGAAATAAAGAAAATACAGTAGAGAGAGATTCTCCGCAGAACTTGAGAATGCAAATGGAGGAGTTAGAAAAAAAGTTTAGACAAGTCCTATTGGCAGACCTTTATGAAAGTCCATATAAATGGAGTGTGGAAAAGACTGAGGAAAGGTACCGATTTCCTGATATGATTCTTAACATAGACCATGATGGATATAATAGGTGGTATTTAGACTTCAGACCTCATATTCCCGGACGCCGTCACCCATCTTTCCATCCATTCCATCTTTATGGTCGAATTGCAATGCAAGAATTTTTAGAAGCTGATAAATTAACTATTGTAGTTAATGATGAAAAAGATTTTAATATGATAATGAAAAGACCACCGCTTTCCCTTAGAGCTAATTTATATGTAATGCTAATTGATCTAGAGTGGGGTAAAATTTTAAAAGAAGAAATGCTGTGTAAATATATGAAGGATTAATTTAAGAGGATTATGTTAGGAATCGCATGATCCTCTTTGTGGTGGGAAAAGATAAAAAGCACGACAAATAAGCCCGCCAAGCCATTGTGGCCCAGCGGGTAACTTTCTATATCAAAATAATTTCTTTCTATTCCTTGAAATTCTTCTCAAATCGCCAAGCATCTCGGCACATGGCGATAATATCACGTTTTGCTGTCCAACCTAGTTCTCGCTTTGCTTTTGAAGCATCCGCATAGCATGAAGCAATATCCCCAGGTCTCCGATCCACTATTTCATAAGGAACTTCAATATCATTAGCTTCTTCAAAAGCTTTCACTAACTCTAGTACACTAGTACCTTTTCCGGTTCCCAAGTTATAAACATGGACACCTTCAGTTAGATTCTCCAATGCAGCCACATGTCCCTCAGCAAGGTCTTCTACATGAATATAATCGCGAACTCCGGTACCATCCACCGTAGGGTAGTCATTTCCAAACACACGTAATTTATCAAGTTTACCTTTTGCTACCTGAGTTACATACGGCATAAGATTATTAGGAATTCCGTTAGGTGCCTCACCTATTTGTCCGCTCTCATGGGCACCTACTGGATTGAAATATCGAAGAATTGAAACTGAAAAAGCAGGATTTGCATTTGCTATATCGGTAAGAATCCGCTCACTCATGGCTTTCGTTTCACCGTAAGGATTAGTCGTTGGGAGGAGATCCATTGTCTCTACAAATGGTACTTTATTATCACCGTACACGGTTGCTGATGAACTAAATACAAAACGATTGACACCATATTTCTGACAAGCTTTGGTTAGAACCATTGTGCTTACGATGTTATTGTAATAATATTCTAGTGGTTTATCTACGGATTCGCCAACCGCTTTAAGACCAGCAAAATGAATAACACCATCAATCTTGTAATTTCTGAAAATAATATCAATAGCTTCTGCATCCGTTACATCAATCTCGTAAAAATTAACTTCTTTATCAGCTATATCCATGATTTTCATAACAGTCTCTCTCTTGCTGTTAGAAAGATTATCAGCAATAATAACTGAATGTCCTGCTTCTAATAAAGCAACACAAGTATGAGAACCTATAAATCCAGCTCCGCCGGTTACTAGTATGTTCATTAAGATAATTGCCTCCTTTCTCTCATATGAATTTTAAAAAGAAGTTATCAATAATTGAATTTGTTACATAAACTAATATCCCGAAATTATATCTGCTATCTTCTTACTTGCAAATCCATCACCATATGGATTGCTTGCCTGACTCATTTTTTTATACTCTTGCTTGTCTTCTAGTAACAATTTAAAAGTCTGATATATATTACCTTCGTCGGTTCCAACTAACTTCAATGTCCCGGCAGCTATTCCTTCAGGTCGTTCAGTTGTATCACGCATAACCAATACTGGCTTACCCAAACTAGGAGCTTCCTCCTGTATACCACCACTATCAGTTAATATTAAATAGGCTCTTGAAAGGAAATTGTGAAAATCCAATACTTCTAATGGCTCTATAATTCTTACTCTATCACAACTTCCGAGAACCTCATTAGCCACACCTCTAACTACCGGATTCATATGAATAGGGTATATTACCTTAATATCTTTATGCTCATCTACAATTTTTTTGATTGCTTTAAACATATTTCTCATTGGTTCACCAATGTTCTCTCTTCTATGAGCTGTTATCATAATCAATCTGCTATCTTCAGCCCAGTTTAAATGCTCATGATAATAATCATCTCTAACCGTTGTTTTTAGTGCGTCAATGGCAGTATTCCCAGTTACATAAATAGTTGAAGGGTCTTTCCCTTCCTTTAAAAGATTCCCTTTTGACATCTCAGTTGGAGCAAAGTGATATTTTGCTATAATTCCTACAGCTTGGCGATTAAACTCCTCTGGATAAGGCGAGTATATGTCATACGTCCTAAGTCCTGCCTCCACATGACCTAAGGGAATTTGTAAGTAAAAACAAGCTAACGATGTAACAAAGGTCGTTGAAGTATCTCCATGAACTAAAACCACATCTGGCTTTACTTCCTCCAAGACCGTTCTCATTTTTGCTAGAATATTTATAGTAACATCAAATAGTGTCTGTTTTTCTTTCATAATTGAGAGATCGTAATCCGGAATTATGCTAAACGTCTCCAGAACTTGGTCTAACATTTCTCTATGTTGACCAGTAACACAAACAACTGTATCTAAATTATTGCGACTTTTTAACTCTTTAACTAAAGGACACATCTTTATTGCTTCAGGCCTTGTACCAAAGACTATCATTACCTTTTTACTCAAATTATCAACCTACTCTAAAATATAATTTTATAAAGCTTTTAAGTACATACTTTTATAAGCCCAATAAAGTTGTTTTAAACTATTATGGGATGTAGTAACTCCAAAAACGGTAATAAACAGACTGTGAGTTACTATAGTATTTTCTATCTTTTCAATTTCCTTTTCACAACATTTAAGATTACATCTACTCCTTCGATTTTCATAAGATAGATTAATAATAGATATGATAATAAACCTATGATAATCGATATTAAGAGTGATATACCTTGTGTTAACAAATTAGCTGTAATAAAATCAAAAGATAACTTAGCGATTAACCCCATTAAAATGGATGCGAAAGTGACCTTAAGGAAGGAAATTGATATTTTCTTTATTCCTATTGGACCTATTTTCCTCTTTAAACTTCCCATTAGTAAAATACTACAAATGATTGCAGAAATACTTGTTGCTAAAGCAAGACCTCCTATACCTAAGTACTTAGACAAGATAATATTTAATATAATATTTATTATCAATGCAAGGGCTGAGTTAACCATAGGAGTTTTCGTATCCTGTAGGGAAAAAAAAGTCCTTGACAATATTTCTCTTATTCCAACAGCGAACATTCCAATGGAGTAGAAGAACAATGCATAAGATGTCATTGATATTGCTTGGTCATCAAATGCTCCTCTTCCGAATAACAGACTTACTATTGGACTTGCGAATATCATTGCTCCAACTGTTGAGGGTATCACCAATAAATTAATAGCACTAATCGCTTTGGAAATAGTTTTCTTTAAATCAAGCATATTATTATTAACAGCCATTTTAGAAATTGATGGGTATATTACAGTAGCAATAGATAATGAGAATATACCTTGTATAAAGGAGTTTAAAGTGCTTGCATAGCTTAGTGCAGAAATTCCTCCTACTGCTATTTGTGAAGCTAAGGTCCTATCCACTAAGGAATTAATTTCATTTGCAGACACACCTATTATAACTGGCAACGATAAATAGACCATTTTCCTTATATCTCGATCTTTGATATTAAATGTAGCTTTGTAAGTATATGAATTCCTTTTTAATGAGGGCATTAAAAAAATTACTTGAAACATAAATGCTGTGACAATACCTATCGGAAGAATAAGAACAGAATCGAAAATAAAGCTTAATACAATTGATGAGATTATAAAAAAATTATAAGGTAACCCAACTAACGCAGGTGCCACAAAACTCCCTTTAATTTGTAAATAACTTTTTAAAATATAACCCAATCCTGAAAAATATATACCTAGAATACTGATCCTAGTAAAGGTTACGGCTAAACCAAGGGTTTCATTATCAAATCCAGATGCAAATAATTTAACTATAGGCTTTGTAAATATTAATGTAAATATAATAATCAGTGTAGACCCTACTATAATTAGATTAATTAAGTTATTGGTAAATTTATTAGCAGAAAGATCTCCACCCTCTTTTGCAATCTTATTGTACATAGGAATATAAGATGCTGCTAGCCCCGTACCTATAAGTGCGAATACAAAAGTAGGAATAGTGCTTGATATTAGATAAGCATCACTAATATTTGAAACCCCGTAGAAATAAGATAGTGTTATTTCTCTACCAAAGCCTAATATTTTCGATATAATTGTTAATATAATTATTAAAAAAGCAGTTTTCCTCATTTAAAAACTACCTCTTAATTAGACTTTTTATTAATTCATAGGCTTTATTACCTAATGCCCATCTAACTTTCATTTTGAACTTAGAAGACGCAGGAAGCCAAGATCCAGCAAAATGGTGAATGGCATAGGTATTATTTGTAATTCCAATTTTACCTGTTTTATAATTTTTGGCACAAAAATATTCTATTGGATACATAGCTACACCTTCGCCAAACTCGTGAAATTTACCCCCTTCTTTAAAACCCATTTCTTTAGATATATTTGTTATCATTGCTACATTTGCACTCATATCAAAACTTCCATTAGTTCTTTTAAACCTTTTATCAGTATAAGCTAATAGATTTTTCTCTATCCATTTATTCTTAGGCTTTGCTGCCATTAGCCCTGTTGGAATTTCATTAGGTGTCTGAAAGCCCGAAAAAGCTTCATGATGTAAAAAATCATCTAAAGGCTTTAGCACTTCAACATCAGTATCCATATAGATTCCTCCTTCATGATAAAGTGCATAAAGTCTTACGTAATCAGTTACAAATGCATATTTTTTGGCAGTATAAGCTTCTTTTACATAATGATTGCTATCAATATCAAAATTATCTTCGTTCCAAATTTTAATATCATAATCTGTTAAATTTCTTTTCCAACTTTCAATACAATTAAGGGCTAACTCTGGCATTTCACCTTTACCAAACCAACAACAATGAATAATCTTAGGTATTTTATCCATGAATGTTTCCTTCTTCCTGTTTAAAGGTAATACTAGATTTTTTGTTATGATAAAATTTTAAAATATTGTTAGGAATTAGCATAGCTATTAAAGGTTTTAGGGCAAATACCCTTTTTAGATATGGTATTTCTAACCTTTTGCAAGCCTCAAACCTTGCTTTTGTTTCATTTATTCTATATCTCTTTTTCCTTCTATTGTAAGAATTTCTATCCTCCCTAAAATAAATTAAGGGTTCTTGAATATTATGCAAAATAAATTTATGTTCAAATAGTTTAATCCATAAATCATAATCCTCAAGTCTTTGTCTTGTTAACTCATTATCAGAGTAACCCCCAACTTTAATTAATATATCTTTTTTCATTATTACAGTTGGGTGTATAAAAGGGCTTTTAATTACCATCCGCTCTTTACTGGGTATAGCTGGTGGTTGCCTATGCCCCCAAATGCCAGAGTCATCAAATATATAAGCACCTGATCCGCAAGCATCACAATTGTTGGCTTCCATATAATTAACTTGAGTCTCTATTCTATTAACCAACATAATGTCATCTCCGTCATGTCTCAAAACATAATCACCCGTGCTTATTTCAATACAATTATTTAATGTCTTAGCTAACCCCATATTGCTAGAATTTCTGATTAATTTTATACGACTGTCCTTTTTAACATATTCTTTAGCAATATCAAAAGTCTTATCAACAGACCCATCATCGCACATAACCAATTCCCAGTTCTTGTATGTTTGCGATATTATTGAGTCGATGGTTTTACCTAATGTATCTTCGCAGTTATAAATACCCATAATAATTGAAACCGTTCTATTCATCTTCAGCTCACAACCTTACTATTAATCTTGGAACAATCTCTTTTGTTAAAAACAAACAACACAAAAGCTATTGGAATATATATTATAAGAATATTAAAAAATGTATAACCAGAAAACAATATAGCTATTAGAGGGATACAGCAATTTAGATATTTATACTTAATTGTTAGATATTGCATAACTTTAAGCATATAGCCCATTATTATACTAAACAATATAATTCCGATGTAACCACCGTTAATTATCGATTCGGTTATACCACCTAATGTTATCCCCCAGTTCACATCAGAAAGGGAACTAACAAACCAGTCACTCTCAAAATTGTTTCCCATAAAAAATACAAACCATGTTTCAGTTGAATACCCTTTAAATTCAAATATCGATCGTGGTATGAAAGTCAAAATCGTATATATATATCCGCCAAACGGTATACTCATTATTGAGTTTGAAGTTACTCTAGATTGGTCTATCGCCATCCAATATGTCCAATTCCTGTCAATATCGCCAGTTATTACTCTAAGAATAACATCAGATAAACCTAAATCTAAATATTGTATACTAGTTTTAAACAGTGTAGCGTAAGCGGCTGAGAAGACAATTAAGCCTACAAAACTACCTATGAGTAAACCTAGCTTTCTTTTCTTATAAAATATATATAATAATGGAAACAGGAATAGCAATATTAAATCTGTTCGTTGCCCTCTAAAAAAGGACACTATTAGAGCCATTATTGAAAATATTAGCGCCTTATACTTAATAAAAGATGTTTTTTCGCCATCAATAATTCGTATCCAATAATATGTCGATACCCCTAATGGAAGCATCAGTATTATGGCGAAAGGTCCTAGAATAGATAGTCGTTGTCTTAAGACATGGTTAGCTGAAATATTTGAAATCCCTATATCTATAATATTAAATAGTGCAAAAAGAAATGAAAATACTACTAGACCATAAATTATAAACAATGCTGCTTTATTAAAATTACTATTACTTTTCGAAATAACTTTTGGTAAATAAATAGGAAAAACTTTATAAGATAGAAACACTAATACATTTGAAGTAATTATTAGCAGCCATCCTAACAAAACTATTTCGTCTGATTGGTAATACTTAAAATCTAAGTTTAGTATTGTAACCACTATATATGGAATAGAGAAAAATAAAGCCTGTCCTAACAAATACCAACTAAACATGTCAAAAGATTTCTTTTTTTTTACATTCCAAAAAAAATAAACTCCTGAAATTAATAACAATATAATATATAATAATACTATTTGACCCACCCCATTAACGAACCTCATAAATAATAATTTGGATGTTTTATTTTTGTTTACTGTTCAACTAATTAATTTTGTTCCAATTCTTTTTTAAAGTCATTATATACATCTTTAATCTCTTCTTTAACGACATCTATAGTAAAGTATTTTATTTTTTCTCTATTGTAGATTCCCATCCGCTCACGTAAATTAGCATTTTCATAAGTTTCCAAAATTGCTTGGGAAAACGAGACTATTTTCTTTGGATTAACTAAATATCCACCCTTTTCGTTTATAATTAAATCTCTATTTCCTCTAATATTTGAACATATTACTGGTAAGCCACAAGCCATTGCCTCCATTAAAGCAACAGATAATCCTTCTCTAAATGATGGAAACACAAAAATATCTGATACCTTTAGTAGCTCACCTATATCCCTACGATAACCTAGTAATTTAATTTGCCCTTCTAAATCTAAATCCTTCACTAACTTTCTTAAATATTCCTCTTTAGGACCAACACCACATATCATATAATGTATATTTGGATTTTTGAGTTCCGCAATAGCCCTTATCACTACTTCATGGTTTTTATTTCCATTTAGTTCACCTACCGAGATTGCAACAAAGGAGTCTTCTGGAACTTTTAGATCATTTCGTTTTATAGATTTATTAATATCGATGTTTTCAAACTTCTTGATATCGAGACCTACTCCAGGAATATATTTTACGCTTTTTGCTTTAAAGGATTTTGCCCTATCATAATCTTCTTTATTTATTGTAATTATAAGATCAGTAAACCTTGATAAATAATGCTCGACAGGATAATACGTAAGCCAGTTTTTAAGTGGCGCCCCCTTATAAAAATGGAATCCATGAGCTGTGTAAATTACCTTCACATTGTTTAAATTCCGACAAGCAAGTCTTACACCCGCAGATGCAATTGGAGTATGAGTATGGACTAAATCATACTTTCCAGAACGTATTAACGTATTTAACTCTTTATATGCTCTATAATTTCCCCTTTTCAAGGGTGAACGTAGAAATGGTAATGGATAGACATTACATCCCCGTTCTAGTAATTCAGGATTTATAGGCTTAATTAAATTGCACGCTAAATCCACTGTATGCCCCTGATCTAATAACATATTGATATGGTTTGTAAAAAAACCCATTGTATTTGATATGGTTGTTACATATAATATTTTCATTATTACTCCTTAAATATCATGCTAAGTATGAAAGTAGTAGTTATTATTTAATTACTAGAGTTATATCTATATGCTGGAAAATAAGTTATGCCGCTAGTGGTTCCTGTATTCTTACACAACTTTTCATATGCTTCCTCGTCCCATATTTTCTTTCCAACACAAAATTCATATTCAGTATTCCTTCCAAACTTCTTTTTAAACTGATATAGCGGATCGTGTTCACTATTAGATGTACCTCCACCATAATGTATTAACTGAATATTATTTTCTATAGCCCAAACAGCCGTCGCATATTTAATAATATATGCTGGGGAAAGATGTAGGTACTCTTTCAAAGTACCAGATAAATGCGCATGGACAAATTTACCATAAACAAAATAAAAACCGGCTGCTATTACCTTCTCATCATAAATTACCTCAACTAAAATAATTTGGTCTTTAAATATCTTTAAACAACTACTAAAATATTCATCATCAAAGTAGTAATAGTTAGATGCATCATTTCTATCCATTGTTGAATAATATATTTCAATAAAATTTCTTAGACTAGTTGGTTTTTCTGTTACCTTAAAACTCACTTGGGAATTCAAAGCCCTACGTATTGATTTTCTTGCACTTTTAGAAAACTCACTTTCAATAGGATCCTCAAATTCGTAAATGTTGGTTCCAACAGTCTTTCTAATACCCTCTATTTTGTACATTGACTTAAAATCCCTCGCGTTATCCAATACAGGGTGAAAACGTACAAATTCACTAATAATAGACTTTTCATTACAATATTTCTGAAATTCAACCTTGAAATCATTTATAAGTTTTGTTTTATATTTTTCGTTACAGTCAATAATTAGAGGCCCCCCATATCCATAGGGTGTGACTATATCATAATATTTATTATTATCAATAGATATATCAATTGGCCTTTTAATAAACTGATAATAGATTGAACCTACATCATTTTTGAAATGGAATTGTTCTAATTTTCCTTGTTCCATTTTTTCATAAAGTTGACCATACTCCGGTTCAAAATATATGTCAGGAAGTTTCCCAAAATCCACCTTGGACATCCTCTCCAATTTCTATATTGATACATTTTTTTCTCATAAGGAATTTTTTTATTTATTTTGGTATTTTTTGCTCTACCCATTCACTTTTCAAGAGACCCATAACCACAAAATCTCTGAATTCCCCTTTGAAAAATTTATTTTGCCTTAATGTTCCTTCTATTTTAAATCCCATTTTTTGATTAAGATTAATAATTGGTTTATTTTTAACCCAATTATGAGTATATAATTTATTAAGTCCTAGTTCTAAAAAAGCATAATCTAGCATTAAACCTCTTGCTTCTTTAGCTAGGCCCCTTCCCCTTACCTCTTTATCTCCAATACAAAGAGTCATTTCAGCCTTTGAATTAATATAATCTATATTCTTTAAACTACTAAAACCGATAGGTTTTTCATCTTCTTTTAAAAAGATAAAAAAGTCTCTCCTAGTATTGTTATGAGCATTTTTAGAAAGCCATTGTCTAGTTTGCGATTCAGAGATAAAATCTGATATCAAAACATCCCGAATTTCTTCATCGTTAACCCATTTTACTTTATATTGTATATCTTTATCTTCCATTAACTTCATAATAATATTATTACCAATAATCATTTTGATTTCACTTCTCCCTTGTCTATACTATTATTCTTTTTAACAATATTAGCGTACCTACCTGAATATATTCCTTCTCTAAATAAAATAGATTTTATTGTTTTTAGTACAATTCTTATATCTAAAATTAAAGAGAGATTATTTGCATACCATATATCTTTCTCAATCTTTTCTGGCCAAGTTAATTTATTTCTTCCATTAACTTGGGCCCACCCAGTAATACCAGGCTTTAACATAATTCTCTTCTCATCACCCACATTATATTTTTGTAGATGCCCGATTGGTACTGGTCTTGGCCCTATAAAGCTCATTTCTCCTTTTATAACGTTTAAAATCTGTGGTAATTCATCAATACTTGCCTTCCTCAAAAATTTACCTACCCTGGTTATCCTTGGGTCTGTTGAATCTGTAAAGATTCCGGACCCTATTTTATCAGCACCACTAATCATGGTCCTGAATTTGTAAACCTTAAACACTTTTGCATTTTGACCTATTCGTTCTTGTCTGAAAAAAATGGGTCCTTTAGAATCTAGTTTAATAGCGATTGCCACTAAAAAAAGAATAGGAGATATTACTACAATTAATATAACTGAAAAAAAGAAATCCATAGCCCTTTTTACAAACCTTCTATAAATTTCACCTTTGGAATTATTCATTATTCTAACCACAACCCCTTAACAGTCTTGACTACTCTTTCTAAGTCCTCGTCCGTCATCTTCGTATCAGACGGCAAACATACACCATTCTCAAACAACTTCTCCGATACACCTTCACCAACGAAATCATATTTCTCAAAGAACGGCTGCATATGCATTGGTTTCCATACTGGTCTTGACTCGATATTCTCTGCTTCCAATGCTTCAAATATATCAATAGGCCGTACTTTACCAGACAATGTTATCGAGCTTAACCAATAATTTGGTTCATCCCATCCATTGCTAGGCATGAATTTAATGCCTTCAAGCCCACCAAGCTCTCTTTTATAAAACTCAAAGATATAATTCTTCTTCGCAACTCTCTGATCTAACACTTTAAGCTGCCCTCTACCAATCCCAGCAACAACATTACTCATCCGATAATTAAACCCTAATTCACTATGTTGATAATGCCTTGCTTGATCTCTAGATTGAGTTGCCCAAAACCTTACCTTGGCAATTCGCTCTTCATTATTTGAAACAAGCATTCCTCCACCAGAAGTAGTGATAATCTTATTTCCATTAAAAGAGAAGATGCCATAATCACCAAAAGTCCCTGTATGCTTACCTTTATAGTAAGTACCCAGCGACTCAGCAGCATCTTCAATAACCGCTACGTTATGTTTCTTACAGATTTCCATAATTTTGTCCATATCTGCTGACAAACCATATAGATGGACGACCAGTACTGCCTTTACTTCTGGATACTTTTCAAAAGCTTCTTCTAAAGCTTTCGGACTCAAATTCCACGTTTCATAATCGCTATCTATAAAAACCGGAATGGCATTCTGATAGATGATTGGATTTGCTGTAGCTGAGAAGGTAAGTGTTGGACAAAAAACAACATCTCCTTCTCCGACTCCTGCTGCTTTAAGAGCTAGATGAATAGCGGCTGTTCCTGAAGACAATGCCGCCGCTGCTTTAGAACCAACCTTATCAGCTAGTTCTTTTTCGAATCCATTTACGTTTTCACCTAGGGGGGCAATCCAGTTTGTATCAAAAGCTTCCTTTACATATTGCATTTCAAAACCTTCATCACTCATATGCGGTGAAGAGAGGAATATTCTTTCTTTCACTTTTGTCGACTCCATCTTCTAGACTTCCTTCCCATGTTAAGTTAATATTTTAGTAGATTAGGACTTAATTAGAATCTGTTATTTTTCAATTCCAACTAACTACTAAACCACTAAATGTTATCTATATCTAATAGCCACCTCGTAATATCTATTCAATCTACTAATCAAATACAAAATAGATATTCACCTTTCCTGTAGTCTAAACCGAGTTTCTTCCTATTATATAAACCATTCAATCAATCTATAAATCTCACTAAAACCACCTCAAACCCTTATCCACCAAGGTTTCTAGAACTCAATCTAACTACGATACTCAGTTCCTTAACTACATTCAATATTTTTCCATTTTTTAGGTTGTTAAAAAGCCCGTCAAATCAACGTTTCTCAAATTCAAAAGCCTCGATTTTAGCCGTTTTATCTTTATATACTAACAAAATGATACTATGTTATATAGATAAATTCCATATATTGTATAATTTCATGATTTTCCACTGATTTTAACACAATATGTTGTGGTTATCTATTGACCATTCTGACTTCCACCTCAACATTCAATCAGCTTTACATTCAACTAGTCCAAATTACTTTCAAAAAAATCATCACCTGTACGAAAATACCTAAACCAAACACATTACTTTATTACTACAAAATAATCATACAATATTCATCAGATGATTTATATAGTTGATTCGCTATATGATTTGGAAATATTTTGATATATTCTTACACCCTAAATGATGTACAAATAACAATTTCCTTAACTCTAAAACCAATCCCTCATTCTTTATCATCACACTCAAGTAAATGTGACTTCACAAGAATGGTACTTCACCTTCATTATCTTCTTCATGATCATTTACTGTATGAACACTACAATTCACTTCTCCGTCAACATATGTAATTACACCATTTTCGGGACAAATTTGTTCACCAAATTCTCTAACATACATTGTAAACAATTTTTCATTATTTACTAAATTTTCTAAAGTAAGTTCCATCTCGTAGGATTCTTCTAATTCAACTCTGTTTGTGTGACACACTTCAGTATTTGCCTTCTCAATACTAGAGGATATCGAAGGTATCGCGATTACAACGAGTATGCCTAAAATAACTAGTACTGCAAGAACTTCAACGAGCGTTAATCCCTTTTTATTAAATATTCCCTTTAATTTTCTTATCCATAGACTTTTCACTTTGAATCACCCTTACAGATCAAGATTTAATCTTTTTTAATCGAGGTCTATTCTTAGAAGTGATTGCATAAGAAATACTATACATAAAATAAATAGGGCATCTAACCCCTCCTCACACCACACTACCGACAACGTATCCGTGTCTAAGGTGTTTTTCAACCCACAGCATGACCGAGTGTCTCCATTGATAGTGGTGGAGGAGGCATCACCAAGTTTAGTTTCATTATAAATCACAAGTACTATATTATATAACAATATTTTTACTAATACTTGATAGGTTTACTATCTTATTGAATATTTACCTTTGCTTCATTGATCTTTTCGAATAAATACTTATACAAATCTTCACGAATTTCCTCATTTTCTAAAGCAATATCAATCGTCGTTTTAACAAAGCCTAGTTTTTCACCAACATCATATCGTTTCCCTTCAAAATCATAAGCAAAGACTTTTTGGCTTTCATTTAACTTTTGAATGGCATCAGTTAACTGAATTTCTCCACCTGCACCAGTTTCTTGTTTTCCTAAAAACTCGAAGATTTCAGGTGTTAAAATGTAGCGACCCATAATCGCTAAATTAGAAGGAGCAGTGCCTTGTTCCGGCTTTTCTACGAAGTTACTAACCTCATAGCGTCTTCCCTCTGAAGAGATTGGATCAATAATTCCATAGCGATGTGTTTCTTCATCCGAAACAGTTTGGACACCAATAACAGAAGAACCCGTTTCATTATATTGTTCAATTAATTGTTTTGTGCAAGGGTTTTCTGCCTGAACAATATCATCCCCTAATAACACCGCAAATGGTTCATCACCAATAAAGTTTCGTGCACACCATACAGCATGACCTAAACCTTTTGCTTCTTTTTGACGAATATAATGAATTTCCACTTTTGAAGATTGATTGATTTTATCTAAAAGGTCTAACTTCCCTTTTGCTTTCAATGTTTCTTCTAGTTCAAAATTACGGTCAAAGTGGTCTTCAATTGCACGTTTCCCTTTTCCAGTCACAATAATAATATCTTCAATACCCGATTCAATTGCTTCTTCTACGATATATTCAATCGTTGGTCGATCAACGATAGGTAACATTTCTTTAGGCATTGCTTTTGTCGCAGGAAGGAAACGAGTCCCAAGTCCAGCAGCAGGAATTATGGCTTTTCTGACTTTCTTCATATTAAATAGACATCCTTTCAAAAACCTTAGATTCTTCATTATTTAATAGTTCGAGCATTTTTTTCTTGTATGCCTCAACACCAGGTTGATCAAATGGATTTACTTCTACTAAATACGCACTCATGGCACACGCCTTCATAAAGAAGTAAATTAAATACCCTAAATGATAGGCATCTAAACGATCTAATTCAAGCTGAATTACAGGAACGCCACCTTCAGCGTGAGCAATCGCTGTTCCTTGTTTTGATGTTGCATTGATATCATTAAAGCTACGATTACTTAAGTAGTTTAAATGATCTTCATCTCGAACATCGTAAGGTACTGCATAATCATCTGCAATTTCATGGAAGTGAAGTAAAGTTTCAAAAAGAATTGGTGAACCATCTTGAATAAACTGACCAATAGCGTGTAAGTCTGTTGAGAAGTTTACAGTTGCTGGGAACAATCCTTTTTCGTCTTTTCCTTCACTTTCACCAAATAATTGCTTCCACCAATCATGAAAATTTGCTAATGCTGGTTCAAAGGAAGCTAGTAATTCGACCTTATATCCTTGGTTATATAATTCATTTCTAATAACCGCATAACGATATGCTTCATTCTTTTCTAAAGACTCTTCCTTTAATAGAATAGCAGCATGTTTGGCACCAGCGAGTAGTTGAATAATATCAACACCAGCTACAGCGATTGGTAGTAATCCTACAGCTGTTAATACAGAATAGCGACCACCTATGTTTTGCGGAATTGTAAATTGTCGATAGCCATGTTTTTCTGCAATTCCTTTTAAAATTCCCTTTTCAGGATCAGTGGTGGCAATTATACGTTGTTTTGCTTTATCACCATAACGCTCTTCCATGTATTGTCTAAAAACACGGAAAGCAAGTGCCGGTTCCATTGTTGAACCTGATTTAGAAATAACATTTATATAAACTTCTTTATTTACAAGACTCTTAATTAACCGATGAATATAAGCACCACTCATGTTGTGGCCTACATACACAACTTCAATTCCGTTCGGATGAGACCCAAAGTAAGGTGTCAATGCATCTTGAATCGCTTTTGCTCCTAAATAAGAACCACCAACCCCAATGACAACTAACACATCTGCATTTAATTTAATTTCACTTGCAACACTCAAAACTGAACTAATTAACTGACTGTTCTCTTCTAATGGTGAATTAATCCATCCTGTCGGCTCGTCTTTTGTTTCTTCGATATGTCGATGAATGGTTGCAACAGTAGAAGCGTATTTTGACAAATCAATATTTAAAAATTCTTCATTCAAAATTGTTGTTTGAAGTAATTGTGATGACACATTCTTCCCTCTTTTCTTCAGTGTTTCAATTCTTAAATTACTGAAACGCTTAACGCTTCTTTACGCTGATTTTCAAATTTTCCATTTGCTACTGCAACCACTTCTTCTTTTATCTCGTCTATTTCAATAGTTTGTAATTTTAGTAGCAATTCGTTTAAAGAATCATAATCCATTGCGTTTGCTTTCCCAACATGAATTTTTGGATACACATGTTCTTCTTGAATCTCTTCTGGATTTAATAATTCTTCGAACATTTTTTCACCAGGACGTAATCCTGTATATTCTATTTTAATTTCTTCTTCTTTATATCCAGATAATTTGATTAGGTTTTTGGCCAAGTCTGTAATTTTCACTGGTTCGCCCATATCAAGGACAAATACTTCTCCCCCCCGTGCTAACGTACCAGCTTGTAATACTAAACGTGATGCTTCTGGGATTGTCATGAAGTATCTTGTAATGTCTGGATGAGTCACCGTTATTGGACCACCAGCAGCAATTTGAGCTCTAAAACGTGGTACAACACTACCACGTGAACCAAGTACATTTCCGAACCTAACTGCTGCAAAAGTCGTCTTACTACGTGTAGCCAGATTTTGGACCACCATTTCAGCTATACGTTTCGTTGAACCCATCACATTGGGTGGGTTAACTGCTTTATCAGTTGAAATAAGCACAAAATTAGATATTCCATACTCATGTGCAGCCTCAGCAACATTTTTTGTTCCAAAGATGTTGTTCTTGACCGCTTCTTTTGGGTTGTATTCCATTAATGGTACGTGTTTGTGTGCTGCTGCGTGATAAATGACATCTGGTCTAAATTGGGCCACTATATCAAAAATTCTCTCTCGGTCTTGGACATCTGCAATAATTGGTACAATTACTGTTTCACCCTCGAATTTTTCAGTTAACTCCATATTTATAGTGTAAATAGAGTTTTCACCGTGTCCTAAAAGAAGAAGCACTTTCGGTTTGAATTTCATGACTTGACGACAGATTTCTGAACCGATTGATCCTCCTGCACCAGTTACTAAAATCGTTTTCCCTGTTAACTTTTTTGAGATTGCAACCATATCGAGTTTTACTTCTTCACGACCTAGTAAATCCTCAATTTTCACTTCTTGCATTTCATTAACTGAAACTTTCCCCGTCATGACATCTTCGATTCTAGGCATGATTTTCACTTTGGCTTGAGTTGTTGCACATATGTTATAAATTTCCTTGATTCCAAACTTTCCTAATGACGGTATGGCTAAAATGATTTCATCAATTCCCTTTTCGTTTACGATGTTTGGGATATCTTGAATCGTACCACTCACTTTAACGTTCATTAGGGTTAAGTTTTGTTTATTTGAATCATCATCGACGAATGCAATCGGATGATATTCTGGGTGTTCGTTGTGTTGGATATTTCGAACTAGCATCGTCCCCGCTTGTCCTGCCCCAACGATTAACACTCGTTTTAAATCACCTTTAGGTTTGATTGGTGTACGATCATGTGCGATACGCAGTATAAAACGTGAACCTCCAATCAATACAATATGTAATAGCCAAGTGATCACCATTAATCGCATATAAACGTCACTTGCTAAAAGTAATTGAACTAAACTTGCAGAAGCGACTGAAATAGTGATTGCATAAAAAATTGTTAGTAATTCACGGACTGACGCGACACTCCAAATTCGGTCATATAAATGAAAGAAATGCGCTGCGATATGATGGCTGATTAAAAGGGTAATCGCACTTACCACAATTAAATTATGGGAGAAAATACTGAGATTCGGATGCAGGATCCAAAAACAAAAGAATATTGAACACAGTACAATGACTGAATCCAGGATAAAGAACGTCGTATACCGTAATCTATAGTTCATTCCATCTACCTCTTTCAACAAAAAATAGTAATAATTAGAATTTATGCAACTTTAGTCCAAGGTTATGCATGACTTAAGAAATAAACAACAAGTTACTTCTTCATTGTTTAACATTGCTCAGTCATACTTATCTGCTCACGCATGGTACTAAATACCATCAAATTATAACTGAACAATAGTAAACTAGGAAAAAGAAATTATTTACATGTATTTAACAATTTAGAAAATTCTTCTACCTATTACAATAGGTCTATATACGTGGAACGTTTTTATTATATCACCTTATTAATAATTTGAAAGAGGTAATTGTATAAACCTATAAATTAACAATTATTTTATAGTATTTTTACGCTTTTTTTGACGCAAATTGTCATTTCACTAGTTCAATAAACCTATAAAACGGTATTCGAAATATTAATTTTAGTATTTGTTAAAATAATTTCCACCATTTTCTCTTTTGATTTACTTCAGGTTCATATATTACTAATGGGTTATTTTTCACAATACGTTCATTATTTTCTAAAAAAAGATCTACTGCATCTAGTTCTTTTTTCCTTTCTAGGTAATCTAGCCCCTCATTATATAAAAAAGGGCGTGTTGTTAAATTATGGGCGTCCGATCCGTACGTATGCACTAAATTTGCTCTTACTAATTCAAGTGAGATCTTTTGGACAGCGCTACCGAAGTGACCTGCAATACTTCCGGAAGTGAGTTGAGCTACTGCCCCTTCACGAATGAGTCGTTCTAAGCGTTCTGGTTTTTCTGCAATAGCTTTATTTCGTTCTGGATGTGCAATTATCGGTAAGATTCCCTCAACTAATAAAGCTGAAATAATATTTTTTGTGTATTGAGGTACTGTGCTCGAAGGTAATTCCAATAATAAGTAGTTTGAATTGGCTAATAAATGGATTTGTTTAGTTTGACAAAGTTCGACAATTTCTTCGCATAATCGTACTTCGTGACCTGTGTGGATTTTAAGAGAGATATTTCGTTGATGTAATTCGTTTTGAAGTAGTGAAACTTGTTCTGTTACTGCATTAGCAGAAACATCGTATTGAGGATGTAAAGAATGAGACGTTGAAATAATATCTGTAATGCCTTCGTTAGAGGCAGACTCTAACATCGCTAATGACTGCTCCAGCTCTTCTGGCCCGTCATCCACGTTATATAGAATATGACTATGTATATCAATCATTTTGAGTAAACACCTTCTTTTTAAGATTTTGAGACAAAGAGAAAAGGCATTTAATCAAATGCCTTTACTCAGCGTTGCCGTAATACTGATAGTAATAGTGATCTTTATCTAATGTAAAGTTATTCATAACCACACCAATTATATTGGCTTTAGACACTTCAAGTGACTCTTTTGCTTTTAATACGTTTGTTTTATCTGTTCCACCCGAGTTAATAACAAGAATGGTTGCATCACATTTATTCGCAATAATTTGTGCATCTGCAACAGATAAAATTGGTGGTGTATCAAAAACGATTAAATCGTACTTTTGAGACAACTCTTCCACAATTGCGTCCATACGATTAGAAGCTAATAATTCAGCAGGGTTTGGTGGAATGGCACCACTTGGGATGACATCTAATCCTTCCACGTCTGTTTTCTTAATGGCCTCATCTAATGTACATTGTTTTGTTAAAAGACTTGAAAGACCAAAAGAATTGATTAAATGAAATGTATAATGTGCAGTAGGTTTACGCATATCTGAGTCAATTAAGATCACACGTTTACCACCTTGCGCAAATACACCTGCAATATTTGCAGCAGTTGTTGATTTCCCTTCACTCGGTTCAGCAGAAGTAACAAGTAATGTTTTTAATTCTTGGTCTGGCATCGAGAAATTAATATTTGTTCGAATCGTACGGAACTGTTCTGCAATTACGGATTTTGGATTCGTTTCAACAACTAAACTTCTCGCCATTGACTTTGCGTTCATTCGTTTTTTCTTCTTATTAAACATTTACTTTCTCTCCTCTACTAGTAGCTCGACTTTTTCTTTTAGTAGAAACAGATTTTTCCTGCATTTTATCTGGAATCGGACTTACTAAACCGATAATCGGTAAATCTAAAATTTCTTCAACATCTTGTTCAGACTTAATCGTTGTATCTAAGTATTCTAATAGGAATGAAAGACCTACACCGACCATTAATCCGATTACCATAGCAATCGCAATGTTTAACATTTTATTAGGTTTTACTGGAGATGGATTTTCTGGTAGAACCGCTGGCGATAATACATTTACATTATCTACGTTCATTAATGTTTTGATTTCATTTTGGAATACTGTTGCCGTTGTATTGGCAATATCTACTGCACGGAATGCTTCTTCATCTTGCACACTAACATTGACAACTTGTGAATCATTGGCATTTGTTACAGTAATTTTCTCAGTTAATTGACCAGGTGTCATATCTAAATCCAGGTTTTCGATTACTTTAGAAAGGATTGCTGGACTTTTGATAATGACGTTATATGTATTGATCAATTGTAAGTTGGTTTGAATATCTTGCGTTTGAATAGTTGGTTGTTCGGAAGCTTTTTGGTTTACTAGTATTTGCGTTGAAGCTTGGTAGATTGGTGTTATAAAATAAAAGCTGATGATAGCCGCAATTGCCATCGCTGCAACTGTTATACTCACGATTAATAAAAAACGTTTTTTCAAAACTTTAAAAAGGTCCTGTAGGCTGATTGTTTCTTCCACAAATTCATCTCCCTCGTTGAAATCCTTCTTGTATTATAACTCATTTTTAGTAGTTTGTTAGTGGCAAATTTATGTTTCATGCAATTGGAAGTAGTACAATTGTATGGCGAATTAGGTGCTAACTGTGAATTTAGTATATTTTATTCTAATTATATGTAATATTTAAAAGAGAAGGGTTTCCTCAATATGCATAATTTACCTAATTGGGCGAAATTGAAGTGAACTGCCTTCACTTGCGCGAGGGCATGTTCACTTTTTAATGTTACATCATTTCTTTTGCTTTGCTTAGTAAAGCGTTACGACGAGCCTCTTTCGTTGCCTCGTATTCATCTCGGAAGCTTTGAGCATAAGACTTATCATAGCCATTCGCCTCTAAATCTTGTTCAATAACAGAGATTAAAGTGTTAAATGTCGCATCAGTACTTGCTTCTAGACTATTGGCAGCACCAACGTATTTACTATAGAAGTATCCAACACTAATACTTTCACCATTTGCTTTTTTCGACGAATACTCACTCGCTGCTTGACCAATTAGACCATTAATTTTAGATTCAGCCTGACCTTGTAATGATTGGAATGTCCCTGTGTATTTCGCTTTGATCTCTCCAACGGTTGGTTTACTGTTTTGACCAGTTGTTGAATTTGGTGTTTTTGAAGAACCAGTCGAAGTTGATGCGTCGTTTTGTTTTCCTGTTGAAGTTGAAGTATTTGGTGATTTAGATTCATCTTCTTCACCAGCAGTAGCTTCTTTATCTTTCGAAACTTGTGAATCTGAACCTTCAGCAGGTTTCTTTTCTTCGACAATCTTACCATCTTTATTGACAACTAATTCAGTTCCATCTGGTAATTCAATCGTATACGTCTCTTCAATGATTTCATCAACTTCAGGATCCGCGACATCGTATTCTTTAAACTTAAATACATATAGTGCATATCCACCGATAGCTACAAGCAACAACACAAAGACAAGTAATATGTATTTCCACTTCTTTTTCATTGTTAGCTCCTTTTTTCCTACAAATCTTGTATAAACTGACAAAATGCCTTTAAGATTTAAATTCCCCAGAACACCCGTGTTCTGGGGAATCTAATTTGTTAATATGCTAGTTCTTTAGATATATTTATTCAAAAATAATATCAAATTCCACCGGTTCATTACCTGCATTTGTTACCCATAGTTTCACATCAAGCTCTTCTCCAACCAGATCACCTAATGTTCCACCAATAATATCAACATCTAGTGCATCTACTAAAGATCCCATTATTGCACCTCTGTTTGCACTAGTAACAGCGATTGGTGAAGCTGAATTGAATTGAACATTACTTACTTCGTTAACATTATTACTGAAGAATGGAAGCACTTCATCTTTATAGTTTACAAGTTCAACCGCTCCAGCACCTGTTTTATGAATTGTTACAACAATGTCATAAACACCATCTGCACCCAATGTTGGTGCTTCAGAAGTAACATATGGATCAGCACCTTGTTTAGAATGTGCTTCAGTAATATTTGATGTAACTTTTGTAATAAATTGTGCCTTTAGTTCAGCTGGTGTAGGTGTGTTATTACCACCACCGCCTCCGCCACCAGATCCACCAGTGTTTCCACCTGGTTCAGTTGGATTCGTTGGGTTAGTTGGATTTTCATTTCCTGATTCATCAACTTCTACTACTTCTTTAATTTTATCTTTTACTTCGTTATAGTTTGTAACAACATCTTCAATTTTCGCACCTTTTGGTAACGTAATTTTGTCTACTACTGAAGTTGGGTCTAGTGTAAGTTTTGTATCAGCTGGTACAGCAATTTCTTTCACTTCTACACCTTTAAGTTCAACAGTAAGGCCTTTAGCAACTTCAATTTTGTCAGCTACTACATTGTTCACTACAACGTTGTTACCATTTACTGTAACGTTTGGAATTGATACTTTACCACCGTCGAATGATACATTTTCAGCTGTAATAGTTAATGATTTGATGCCAACGATTTTGCCGATTGCTTCAGCTGCTACAAAGTTGTTTAAAGAAGCTACTGCAGTCGTTGTTTTTTCGATTTCTAATCCAACTAATGCATTTTTCAATGCTGCTGCGTTTGCTTCAGTGAATACTGCTGCAACTGCTGGATCGATATCATACGTACCTTTGTTTGTTACTACTTGGCCATCTTTAATTTCTACAATTGTTAATTCTTTAGAAGCTTCTTTTTGAGCTTCTTCTGCTTTAACAACGAAAGTAGAAAGTTGTCCACGAGTTACTGATGAAGCCGCATCGAATTTCGTAGCAGTTTTACCAGAAGTTACTTTGTTAACGTAAAGTGCAGTAATGTGCTCTTTGTAAGGGTGTTTTACGATATCTGTGAATGGTGCTGTTTGACCATTTGCTTCTAATTCAAATGCATTTTTGATGATGACTGCCATTTGACCACGTGTTAAAGTATCTTTAACACCGTAAGAACCATCAGCATAACCACCGATAATCCCTTTGTTTGCAAGTGCTGCAATTGCACCATAGTATGGGTGTGTTTTTGGAACATCTTTAAATCCAGGGTCCGTTACGTTTGTTTTGTCTAAACCAAGAACGTTTGCAATGATTAATGCAGCATGTCCACGTTGAACTGCGTCATTTGGTTTGAACGTTCCATTTGGGTACCCACTAATTAATTCACGTTCTAATAAGTTCATAATTGTATTGTAGTGAGAGTTGTTTGTAGTTAAATCTTTAAAAGATTTCGTTGCTGCATCTGCATCAGTTGGTGCTACTGCTACCACTGCACCTGCTGCCATTGCCGTAGCAATTGCCGTGTTGAAAAGTTTTTGCTTTTTCATTCACATTACCTCCGTAATTCTAAATTTGTCATTAATATCCAGTAAGTATGATAACACAACCTATCGAATATTTCATAGTATTTAAGTAATTTATTCCCTTCATAAATCTACTAAATTTTAGTAGTTTTATAATACTTTTAATATTGTAGCATAAAACTCTGTAAATGTTTGTTGCTTATTTTGAAAACAAGTTAAATTTATGTTAATTATTTATTGGTTTGTAAAGAGGGAATTGGAACTAAAGGTAGGTCTTGGTAACACACAAAAAGAGCCATCTTTGTAGATAGATGACTCTTTTTGTCATTTATTGTCTCTATTATTCACTTTTTGCTGTACCGACTCAAAATCCCTTCCATAAATAGTTCAATAAACTGGCTACTTTCTTCTTGAAGATTGAAGTCTTTTCCAAAGGCAATCCAATCGTACAGGTTCCCGCGCATACATCGAGAAATTAGCATCGCTAGCCTTTCCGGACTAGCCTCTTCTACTAATTCCCCTTGTTCAATTGCTTTCTTAATATAGTTGTTTAATATTTTATAGATGCTTCGTTCTGTATTCGCAAAGAAATGATCCTCAGATTCTATTAATCCATTCGTATACACGGATCTCATTAAATCTTTTCCAAGTTCATGTTCTAAATAATTCATTTGGCCTTGAAATAAAGTTAATATTTTTTCTTTCAGTGAGGCATCCTCTGGTATGGTATGTGCAAAGTTTTCGTAGAATGTATCGATTTCTTTAAATTTTTCTAAAAAGATTCCATATTTCGAATCAAAGTGACCATAAAAGGCCCCTTTTGAACTATTACTCTTTTTCACAATTTCATCGACCGTCACGTGATCGAATCCCTTTTTTTGAAATAACTCTAAGGCTGTTTTAAAAATTCGCTGTTTCGTTTTCTCTGCTTGTACTTGCCGAATCCCTTTCGTCATCGCTGTCCCCCATTTCCAAACAACGTTCATTAGCTAACACTATAGTCCATTAGACGTGTATTTATCAATTGAATTGGTTAACTTTCTTAATTTTCAGAATTTTATTGACATTACAATTCTATGTGATTTATTATTTAGACTATAGTCTATGACTTCAGTCTACAAAGGGGATTTTATCACAGGGAGGGGTACTTAAATGGACATTATCGGGGATCGCACGCTTCGTTCACTTTTGGAAGAAAAGGTGAGCATTCACGCAACTAAAACGTGGATTGCGTTTGAAGATGCTGGGGGGCATCAAACAACCAAAACGTACGCTGAGTTTTATGATGGGGTTTTAAAACTTAGCAACGCTTTACTAGATTTAAACATTCAAAAGGGAGATCATGTCACCATCCATCTACCTAACAATATTGAATTTTTAACCACTTGGTTTGCCTTAGCACATATCGGGGCGATCATGGTTCCGACAAATATTTTATCTTCCGCAGATGAGATGAGCTACATCATCAATCATTCAGAATCTGTGTTGTTAATTACAGAAGAAGAGCATGTAGAAAAGTTCCAAAACATCATCGAAGACCTACCTACCATCCAACATATTATTTTAACTAGATTCAAAAACGAATCTCCTTCACTATTAAATTTCGATCGCTTAATTGAAAAAGCGTCTACAGATACAAGTCGTTTTCCAAAAGTTTCTACGGAAGATGTGGTCGGAATGCTTTATACATCAGGTACAACTTCAAAACCAAAAGGCGTTCAAATCACCAATGCCAACTATATTTATACCGGCGAACTCATGTCGAAGTCCATTCAGGTGACTGAGGACGATCGCATGTTTATCGTCTTACCCTTATTCCATGGTAATGCACAATACTACTCTACGATGTCGGCGCTCGTTACCGGTGGAAGTATTGCGTTAACTGAAAAATTTAGTGCTTCTCGTTACTTTAAACAAGCCAAATCATTAGGTGGAACGGTCGGCTCCCTATTTGCTGCTCCGATTCGAATGATTTTAGCAAAAGACTATACTGAAGAGTTGCGCGAAAATCCGATTCGACTCGTGATGTATGCACAGGCAATTGCCGAACATCAAATTAAGGAGTTCGAGGAGAAGTTTGATTGTAAACTCTTACACATGTATGGCATGACGGAAACAGTCGGCATCCCGCTTATTAATCCATTAAATGGGGTACGGAAAAACTTAAGTATTGGCCGCCCAAGTATTGGTTATGAGGTAAAACTCATCGATGAGCAAGGTGAGGAAGTAACTCAAGGGACTGTTGGACAGATTGCGGTGAAAGGTGTTCCTGGCCGTACGATTATGAAGCAATATTTTAAAAATGAAGAAGCGACTAGACAAACATTGCAAGATGGTTGGCTGTTAACTGGTGATAACGCACGCATTGGAGAAGATGGCTACTTCTACTTCGTTGACCGTGTAAAGGATATGATCAAACGCTCAGGAGAAAATGTCGCCGCGCAAGAAGTTGAAAGCGTTTTAACTCAACACTTGGCTGTTTATGAATGCGCTGTCATTGGCGTACCGGACGATATGCGAGACGAGGCGATTAAGGCGTTCGTGATCTTGAATAAGGATATGAGTGTGACGGAAGAAGAACTGATTGAATTTTGTAAAGAGCGATTAGCCAAATTTAAGGTGCCGAATTCGATTGAGTTTGTGGAGGATTTCCCACGCACGCCGGTTGGAAAGATTCAGAAGCATATTTTGAGAAGTTCGATTTCGATTTAGTGGGTTGTTGGGGCGACGAGTTTCATTTTCGTAATGGTATTAAACGAATAAGAGAAAAATATTCCGTTAAGGATTGTATCGGATGCATTTTAAGCCGAAATAAGGGAATTTTTTTCCCTTAACTCTTAAAAATCGGCCAAAATTTAAAGATTCGGACAGCATAAGGGAAAAATCTTCCTTTATTCTTAAGAAAATTTGGGTATTTTCCAATTTAGGAGAAATTTTTTCCCTTATTTCAAATCAACATTCAGGTATAACAGAACCTAAATATAAGAAAGTAGGTGTTTTATGAAAAAAACGAAAGTGTTATTAGCTAGTTTAGTAGGGTCGATTATCGAGTGGTATGACTTTTACTTGTACGGAACGGCAACGGGGTTGGTGTTCTCTAGCCTCTTCTTCCCAAACCATGACCCTGCCGTCTCCATTTTAATTGCTTTCGCGACTTTCGGGGCTGGTTATGCGGCACGACCAATCGGAAGTATCATTTTCGGGCATATGGGTGACCGAATTGGACGGAAGGCATCTTTAATGCTCACGCTCATTGGGATGGGTGGAAGTTCGTTCTTAATCGGTTTACTTCCAACCTACGCTCAAATTGGCTTGGTGGCACCTGCTTTATTAGTATTGTTACGGTTGATTCAAGGGATTGCCCTTGGTGGCGAATGGGGAGGCGCAGTTCTGTTAGCGACAGAATCCGCAAATAAAGGCATTCGTGGTTTCTTCGGCTCAGTCCCACAATTAGGGGTACCGCTTGGATTAGTATTAGGTACATTCAGTTTCACATTAATTAGCTCTTTAACAACTGAAGCACAATTTATGGCTTGGGGTTGGCGTATTCCCTTCCTATTTAGTATCGTGCTGATCGTAGTTGCAGTTTGGATTCGAAGTGGCATCGAAGAAACACCAGAGTTCCAACGTAAAAAAGAGCAAGGCGACCTGGCAAAAATTCCAGTTGTTCATGTGTTCAAACACAACTCAAAAGACATTTTCCGCCTAATCGGATTAAAACTAGGCGATGGGTTCTTCAACGTATTCTTAATGTCCTTTATTTTAGTTTATTCGACTACTTACTTAGATTACTCTCGAGATACTGCCCTATTGGCGTTAACGCTAAGCTGTGCAACGATGATTATTACGATTCCGTTGATTGGTTATCTATCTGATTTCATCGGCCGTAAAATCATTTACACTAGCGGACTTGTTGCCATGATCGCTCTGGCAATTCCGTATTTCATGGCAATTCCGATTAGCAACACATTGTTCTTTACGATGCAGATTCTTTTATTAGGAGTTGTTTGGGGATCGATCTTTGCGACGCAAGGAACTTTATTCTCTGAGCTATTCCCTGCAAACGTTCGCTATACGGGATTATCACTCGGCTATCAAATTGCTGCAGCCATCGTAGGATTCGGTCCAATGATCTGGACAGCAATGGGCACAAACGTCGGCGCTTCACCATTTGCTTTCGGCGGATTCATGATTGCCGGACTTGTCCTTTCCTTAATTCTTATCCTGTTTGCACCTGACACTCGCGTGATCACGCAATATGAGGATAGTGAGGAAGATGGTAGTGTAGTTGGGCAAAGCGAAACGCAGCCGGAGAAGGTTTTGTCATAGAGTGCTTTGAAACTTTGAATATTTGACTTTATCAAAAGCCAAGGATAGTTCATTATTCTTGGCTTTATCCTATAAATTTGGAGGAAATCAAATGGATGTATATGTTAGCGGTGTCGGAATGACCCCATTCGGGAAACACGAGAATAAATCATTAAAGGACTTGTTAGTAGAAGCCGCAAGAGCCGCACTGCATGATGCGGACTACCCTCGCATTGACGCGGTCATCGTTGGTAACTTTATGGGTGGCGCCATCTACAATCAAGAAATACTTGGCGCGATAGTCGTCAATGACTTAAATCTTGGATCCATCCCAGCTCTAAAAGTCGAGGGTGCTTGTGCATCTGGTGGTATCGCGATCCGACAAGCGATTCTCGGAATCTTAAGTGGCGAATATGAAAATGTCCTCGTTGTAGGCGGAGAAAAGATGAAACACGCATCGACTGAAACGGTAACGCAAGCTATCAATGCCGCCATGGATAATCAATCGCTCGAAAAAAATAGCGGCCTGACCTTCCCCGCTTTCTTTGGTTTACTTGCCAATCGTTATTTTTTTGAGTCGGGCGCAACAAAAAAACATCTAGCCTATGTGGCAAAGCAAAACCGAGATTATGCGGTGAACAATCCACTAGCCCAATTCCGTAAGCCAACAACGATTGAAGAAGTGTTAGAGGCAAAAATGATTACTGATCCACTCGGACTTTTTGATTGCTCACCAATTACGGACGGTGCGGCAAGTGTGGTCATCAGTAAACAGAAAACGGGTATCAAATTGAAAGCTTCTGTCCAAGTATCTGGTCCTACATCAATTCAACATCTAGATTCGATCTTGAAGATTCCGGCTATTGTCGAATCTGGTCGTAAAGCCTATACTCAGGCAGGAATTGGCCCTGAAGATTTAGATGTGGTGGAAGTACATGACTGCTTTACGATTACCCAACTACTCGCCATCGAAGGACTTGGATTTGCCAAGGAGTTGGAGGCTTGGAAGTTTATTGAAGAAGGAGAAACAGGATTGAGCGGCAAAACACCACTCAATACAAGCGGAGGCCTGTTATCAAGAGGTCATCCAATCGGCGCAACGGGAATTGCCCAATTCATCCAAATCGTCTTACAACTACGTGGCCAAGCACCAAACCAAGTGGATAACGCTAGCTTAGGCATGGCGCAAAATCTTGGCGGAACTGGTGCCTATTCGGTTATTCATATTTTGGAGAGGGTATGAGTTTGGTATATATAATAGAAAGGATTTGAGCGCGATGAAAATCTATGAACAATATGGAAGACCATATCTTTACGATCATACAAGTCATGCTACCTATGACGAGGTGACTCGGGAAATTGCAGATACAGGCACCGTCTATTCCTTGACGAAAGTTTTCGTCCCCCCTACTGAGTTTGCTCACGAAGCACCCTATTGCATCGGCATCATCCAATTAGATGAAGCCAACCTCAAAATTACGGCTCGCATTAAAGACGGGATCGAAATCGGGAGTCGAGTGAAACTGGATGCGGTGGAGAATGGGGTTTATTATTTTTCTGAGTTAGTGTAATGTGTCTAGATGAGGCGAATCTATTAACTTCTGTAAAAGGAGGTTGGTAGGTTTGCTTTTTTGTTTCTATGGGTCTTATAAATTCATCAGCCTTATGAAAGTTTACTTTTTTGTGGCCCATTCCCTTTTTGAGCTTAATCGGCCTTAAGAAGTTCATTTCAGCGGCGCCTTTCCTCTATCCATTGTTCTGTTATTCCTTTATGCTATATAGTGCTAATTTAATCAAAGAAAACCGTATTGGAGCTATAATAATAAAAAACTAAGATAAGTGAATATAATAACAATCACTTTTCATTATCATAATACATATATAAAGTCCCAGAAATATCAGAAACGTTAGCAATTTTTGATTCAATAATATCTTTCTTATTCAGTAAATAAGCATAGACTTGATCAAAATACTTTTGGCTGTTTCCGCTAGCAGTTGTTTTAAAAATTAACAAAGCGTTATCAACTTTGCACATAGTTTTTGCTTGTAAAAGCAATTCCTCAATTCTTTCATGATTTCGAACATTCATTATTCCAATAATATTGGCTGGGATATACTCACGTTCACAAAAAAGCTTGTCCAAAGTTTCTTCATCTTTTCTAAAATAGTTTTCTCGTTCTAAATGTAATGCAAAGTCATGCCAATACTCGCCATCATAATTATCCCACCACGTTAAGTCCATAGGTCTATTCGTACCGTTACAAGTGTCTTCTGTGTATGCAAAATACCCCAACATTGAACCTAACCTTGAAAAATACTCAATTTCAGTCATAGTAAATGAGTGCTTTCCATGATGCACTGTAAGATTAAAAGTATGATAGTTTCTAACATAACCATCAAACAATTTCATTAAATCTAATTGCATGATAATAACCGCCT
This sequence comes from Lysinibacillus composti, assembly GCF_016908465.1. Classification (GTDB taxonomy): domain Bacteria; phylum Bacillota; class Bacilli; order Bacillales_A; family Planococcaceae; genus Ureibacillus; species Ureibacillus composti_A. The sequence continues at coordinate 43,160 of NZ_JAFBDY010000025.1, forward strand.
TTCAATTATAAAGCCCCTACCTTAACGGAAGGGGCAAGGAATACCTCAGTTATTTCTTTAAAAATTTAAGGAGTTCTTTAGCTGCTTCTAATTTAATTTGTTCGTTATCAGAGTTTAATAATCCTTCTAAAGTTTTTAAAGTTTTATCAGCAATTTCATTATATTGCTCAGGTAAAACAGGGTTGTTCTCTGACGTAGGCTCTCTATCTACTGACGTTTCATTATTTAAATCTAAGTATTTATCTAATTCAGCCACAAAGAAAGGGTGTTTGAATTTTGTAACAGATGTTCCATTTCTCAAAAGAGCTTGAACTTCGCTATTCAAATCACTTTTCTTAACTTTTGCTTTCCACTCAACTTGGCGCATATGAGCGCAACGGATTTCAAGATATTTCTCCTGCCAATCATAATCTTTAAGGATTCCAATATGAACGAACTCCCCTTCGGCGACTAAAACAACATCATCGCTACTCATTGTATTTACAAATGAATTTACTGTACCAAGATTTGTTCTAAGTGATTGGCCTTTATAGCCGAGTTCTTCGAGTTTTTTTCTAATTGTTTCCTTGTCTGCTCCTTTAAGCGAGCCTGTTTCAGTCCAACCGATAGCAACAAAATTATCCTTTAAAAACTCACTTATTCTCTCTACATTCCCTGGTTTACTTTTAACTTGAAAAATGTTCATCTCACTACCCCCTTATATTCGTAAAGGACATCGTAACGATATCTCTATAGAAAGTATATTTTATCCAAAAGTCTATGTCAATCATTTTTATTCCTTAAGCTACTCCTTACGATACCCTCTAGGATATTAAGGAGGTAATTATAAATGGAAAATAACTCCTGAAAAGTCAAATCAACGTTTTCATGCGTAATCTAAAAGTATTTTATAAAGTGTTTCACATTTGTGAAGACCCTTTTTCTTTTTTCAATCACTGTATTTAGTCTTCATCACATTCATGGAGACCTTTTCTCCTATTTTAATCTTCAATTCTGGTAATCATCATATTTATGAAGAACTTTTATCTATCGCTGATTTGGGTCTTGATTGCCAAGATGAACTACCTTCCCCTCAGATTTTCAGCTAACTTTGTCGTACATAACCCAGATGAATCATCTCTCTTCCCTAACACAATAAATCTCAAAAATTTCTACTTTAGTAACCAATAAAAAACCTCTTTTGGCATAATGCCAAAAGAGGTATGATTTCTATTTTGCGTATTCGACTGCACGAGTTTCTCGGATTACGGTTACTTTGATGTGACCTGGGTAATCGAGTTCTTCTTCGATTTTCTTACGAATATCACGAGCTAAGCGGTGAGATGCCAAATCATCAATCTTTTCAGGTTGAACGATGATGCGGATTTCACGACCAGCTTGGATTGCATAAGATTTTTCTACGCCATCGTAAGACTCTGAAATTTCTTCCAGTTTTTCTAAGCGACGGATGTAGTTTTCAAGAGTTTCACTACGAGCACCTGGGCGAGCTGCTGATAATGCGTCAGCTGCTGCAACGATGACCGAAATGATTGACGTTGGTTCTGTGTCCCCGTGGTGAGACGCGATACTGTTAATGACAACTGGATGTTCTTTATACTTCGTTGCCAATTCAACCCCGATTTCCACGTGGCTTCCTTCGACTTCATGGTCAATCGCTTTCCCGATATCATGTAAAAGACCGGCACGTTTTGCTAACGTTACGTCTTCTCCAAGTTCAGCTGCAAGTAAGCCTGATAAGTGTGCCACTTCGATTGAGTGTTTTAACACGTTTTGGCCATAGCTTGTACGATACTTCATGCGACCTAAGATTTTCATTAAGTCTGGGTGTAAATTGTGTACGCCCACTTCGAATGTCGTTTGTTCACCTGTCTCACGAATCTGCTCGTCCATTTCGCGACGTGATTTTTCCACCATTTCTTCAATACGAGCTGGATGGATACGACCATCTTGTACTAATTTTTCAAGTGCAAGACGAGCTGTTTCACGACGAATCGGGTCAAATCCGGATAAGATCACTGCTTCTGGAGTATCATCTATAATTAAGTCAATTCCAGTAAGTGTTTCAAGTGTTCGAATATTACGACCTTCACGACCGATGATACGGCCTTTCATTTCATCATTTGGTAAGTTTACAACCGATACAGTCGTTTCGGCAACATGATCAGCTGCAAAACGTTGTAGGGCAAGTGATAATAATTCTCGTGCTTTTTTGTCAGATTCTTCTTTCGCACGTGTTTCAGCTTCTTTCGTCATGACCGCGATATCAGTTGAAAGTTCGTTTTCAACTTGCTTCAAAATGACATCTTTTGCTTGCTCACGTGTAAGAGCGGCAATGCGTTCCAGTTCTGACTTCTGTTGTGCGACGAGCTCTCCCACTTTACTTTCCATCTGTTCAATATGCTGCTGTCTTTCAGTTAGAGCTTGTTCTTTTCGCTCTAAGCCTGATTCTCTCTTATTCAGAGCATCATCCTTGCGATCAAGATTCTCTTCTCTTTGCAATAACCGATTTTCTTGTTTCTGAAGTTCAAACCGACGTTCGCGAACGTCTTGTTCGGCTTCAGTTCGAATTTTGTGAGTTTCATCTTTTGCTTCTAGTAGTGCTTCTTTTTTCAGCGCTTCCGCTTCTCGCTTTGCATCATCTATAATAAGCTCAGCCGAGTGTTTTGCACCATTCACTTTTGACTCATTCACTTTTTTCATATAGAAATAGATAACAGCGCCACCGACGATGATTCCAAGCAAAGCGGAGATAATGTATTCCATCATTCGAACACCTCCGCTTGCTATATTTCATTTTCAGTTTCAGTCGGCTCATACATTGACACTTCAACATACTGCCTATTTCATGTCATAATTCAAAAAATTATACATACT
>NZ_JAFBDY010000026.1 GCF_016908465.1 Lysinibacillus composti
TCGCTCGACTTGCATGTATTAGGCACGCCGCCAGCGTTCGTCCTGAGCCAGGATCAAACTCTCCATAAAAGAAAATTTGATAAAGCTCAAATTTTTAGCTGGCATCAATTTTGATGTCCAAAATTTTGTTTCTTACAATAGAAGAAACGTTTTCATTAACGTTTTGTTGTTCAGTTTTCAAGGTTCATTTCCACTATCGTTTTACAGACAGGAATTAAATTGTACAAAATAGTGAAATTCTTGTCAACAACTATTTTATAACAACCAACACCATATCTATGCGACAGGAATTTTATTATATCGCTATAACTTTTATATAGTCAAACATTTTTTGAAAATTTATCAAAATATATAAGTTGTTTGCGACAGCTATATAATAATAGCACTATGTATAGTAAGACGTCAACAATAAATATAAATTATTCTTTATTTTAGTTATTACCTCCTATCTACCGTTGAATAAGTGATTAAACCACTTTAAAAAGGTCTTCAATTTTTTCATATACTTAAAGATTTCCTCGAACAATAAGACAGGGTTTCTTCGCTGTCTTTTCTACCGACTAAAATATGCAATAACAATGATTGGAACCAAATCAATAACGCGCAACGGCACACTGTAATATGAACGAGATTTACATTGTTCACGTCCTTTTAAAAGTAAAAAAATGCACAGGTACTATAACCTGCGCACTTAAATACTTATCTTTTAACTATCTACTTACTATCTCTTGCTCGTTTAGTGGATTGTAAAAAACCAAGCTCTTCTCTATATTTAGCTACAGTTCTTCTTGCAATTTGGATTCCTTCTAATAATAATAGGTTTGAAATTTTTTGATCGGAATACGGCTTTTTCACATTTTCATTTTCAATAATTGCCTTAATTTTGTCTTTAATAGTTATGATCGATTCAACCGATCCAGATTCTGTTTTTACCCCGCGCATAAATAACGCTTTTAATGGAAAAACGCCTAGTGGGGTCTGTATATATTTATCACTAATCGCTCTACTAATGGTGGATTCATGTAATTCAACAATTTCTGCCACATCTTTTAACCGTAGTGGTTGCAACGCTTTTTTCCCTGATTGCAAAAATGGTTTCTGCTTTTCCAAAATAACTTTTGTTACTTTATAGAGGGTTTCATGTCGTTGTTCAATCCCTTTCATCAATAATAATGCGTCTGATAGTTTAGTCTTTAAATAGTCATTTGTTTCTGGATTAGCGTTAGCCCGTAACAATTCTTCATATTCCTTATTAATAGAGATCTTTGGTAAATACCGATCATTTATTTGAATAATATACTCTCCATTAAATTCTTCAACAATCAAATCTGGAACAATATACTCTGTCTTTTCATCCTCTGTTTGAATAAGAGGATGAGGATTAAGTGTTTGAATATAGCTAAGTACACTTAACACTTCCTCCTCTGAAGTGTTAAATAGTTGTGCTAGAAAATCAAACCGTTGATCTGCCAAATCTTCTAAATGATTTTGAACTAAAGAGATTGATAGTTTCGGGGCATCTTCTTTTCTTTTTAGTTGTAACACTAGACATTCTAGAAGACTGCGAGCACCAATTCCAGCAGGATCAAAGCTTTGAAAAATTTCTAGTAAATTTTCACATTGCGAAATGGGCAAATTAAAATAGTCCGCGACTTCCTCCACGTCACAATCTAAATACCCGTCACCATTTAGACTACGAATATAGTAAAGAATCACTTCTTTTTCTACTCGTTCTAAATGCTTTTGCATTGCCAGTTGCTCCATTAAGAAAAGTTCTATTGATTCTTCCTTACTCGCAACCTGCGTAAGTGGATCAAAGGATTCGTCCTCTGCGTTAGTGTATGAGTATAATTCCCCTTGATGTAAGCGTGCCATTTCAATCAAGATCTCTCTGTCATGCTGTTCATTAATTTCGATCAGAGAGTTTGCATTTGCTTCATCTCGAATATAGTTTTCTAGTTCTTGCATCGAGAATTTTAGAATACCCAACGCCTGTTTGAGTTGAGGTGCTAATGCCAGCTTAGTCTCCATTTTTTGTTGCAAATGCATCGATAAATCCACAAATACACCTCCTACCATTTAGAAAAATATATTGTTGCAAGTGTAAATTAGCAGCTTCAAAATTCACGCTTCGGTAGCTAAATTTTGATTCTAACAAAATCTATTTAACATAAATATCAAGACGTTTCATTCGATACTGCAAGCTTTGACGACTGATTCCTAAGGCAGCAGCTGTATTGGTAATATGATTTTTATGCAATTGCAAGTAATGTTCAATTAATTTCTTCTCAAAATGCGTTAACTGGTCAGATAAATTTGTCTGGTTGTCTATAGTTGAAACAACTGCAAAATCTGGCGTCACCACAGTCTGATTCACATCAATTTTTTTCCGATACTGATAGGGTAAATGGTAAAACTCAATAATTTGTTCGTAATTGATTAAGTTCATCGATGCTTCAATAACATGTTCTAGCTCACGAATATTTCCTGGCCAGCTCTGGGTTTCAAAAAATTCCTTCACTTCATCAGAAACGCCTTTTACATTTAATTTAAATAATTGGTTATACTTTTGAATAAATTCATCTACCAATAACGGAATATCCCCCACCCGTTCCCTTAATGGCGGAATAAACAAAGTAACAACTGCTAAACGGTAATATAAGTCTTTTCGTAAACGATTGTTTGCCACCGCATCGATTGGGTCTTCGTTCACTGTAGCAATAACACGAACATCAATGGCTATTTCTTGTGTCCCACCAATTCTACGTACTTTACGTTCTTGAAGAACCCGTAATAATTTTGCTTGAAGTGCAATATTTAAAGAGTTTAATTCATCTAATAATAACGTTCCACCTTGTGCCTGTTCAAATAATCCCGGGCTATCGATTGCACCAGTAAACGCACCTTTTGTTGTTCCAAACAATATCCCTTCAATTAATGAATCTGGTAATGCCGCGCAGTTTTGGGTAATGAATGGGGCATTTGCTCTCTCACTTTCGGCATGAATACTTTGTGCAAATAGCTCTTTACCTGTTCCGGTTTCACCAATAATTAACACACTCGAATTCGTTCGAGTTGCCCTTTTCGCCAAGCTTATGACCTCTCGAATTTCATTACTGTTACCAATAATATGTTCAAATGTGAAATCTGTTTTAGTTTGAGTTCTTTTTTGACGCATTAGGCGTTCCATCTTCGTAACGTCCGTTGACAACTCAACAGCAGCATAAATTTTATTATCTAGTACTAGCGGGAAGGTATGATTAACCGTTGTAATTTCTACACCTTTATTATTAAAGTATGTTTGTTTTACATTAACAATTTCTTCACCATGTTCTAGTGACTTTAATAAAGTACTACTTTGATTTTCTTGAAACTTAAATACTTCCCGAACATCTTTATGTAGGACATCTTCTTTATCCATCGCTTCCATGTCCCGCATTTTATTATTATAAATGATGGTTTTCCCTTCGCGATCAACTGCGTGAATACCAACGCCAACACGTTCTACGATTTCTTCATATAATTTCTTCATAATTGATTGCTGTTTGTGACTCAAATATCATCACCTCTATCGCTATCATACCGCAAAATTTTTTGGCGAAACAGTGGGAATTAAAAAATTTTTGCGCAAATTTATTTTGCGTTATATGTACAATCATTCATTTAACCACGTTTAAAAGTTGGCATATAAATTGCTTATATAATAGTGAGTAAGAAAGTTGCTCTACATTAGGTGAAGTGAAACTATATTGTGAGAAGACTTGCGTCATACACTGTAAAAGTAAGTCGCTTATGAATGGAATATTAAGGAGGAATTTACTATGACTAAGACTAATACAAAAACAGCTAAGGTAATTGAAAAAACAGAAACTTTTGGTGCACATAACTATCATCCACTACCAATCGTAGTTGAACGTGGTGAAGGTGTTTGGGTTTATGATCCAGAAGGTAACAAATATATGGATATGCTTTCTGCGTATTCTGCACTTAATCAAGGTCACCGTCATCCAAAAATTATTCAAGCTTTAAAAGATCAAGCAGATAAAGTTACTTTAACTTCTCGTGCATTCCACAATGACCAACTTGGTCCATGGTATGAAAAATTAACACAAATGACAGGCAAAAATATGGTACTACCTATGAATACTGGTGCCGAAGCTGTTGAATCTGCAATTAAAGTGGCACGTCGTTGGGCATACGAAGTAAAAGGCGTTGAGGATAATAAAGCCGAAATCATTGGCTGTAATGGAAATTTCCACGGACGTACAATGGGTGCTGTTTCTTTATCTTCTGAAAAAGAGTATCAACGTGGATTTGGACCAATTTTACCTGGTTTCAAACTAATTCCATACGGTGATGCACAAGCGTTAAGAGAAGCAATTACGCCTAATACTGCTGCGTTCATCGTAGAACCAATTCAAGGTGAAGCTGGAATTGTTATTCCGGAAGAAGGATTCTTAAAAGCAGCTGAACAAATTTGTAAAGAAAACAACGTTCTATTCATTACTGATGAAATTCAAACTGGTTTAGCACGTACTGGAAAAATGTTTGCTCATCAATGGGAGAATGTAACACCTGATGTGATCATCCTTGGTAAAGCACTTGGCGGTGGCGTATTCCCAATTTCTGCAGTAGTAGCTAACAACGATATCCTTGGTGTCTTAAACCCAGGTTCTCACGGTTCTACTTTCGGTGGTAACCCACTTGCTTGTGCTGTTTCATTAGCTTCACTTGAAGTGTTAGAAGATGAAAACCTAACTGAACGTTCACTTGAATTAGGTGAATACTTCCAAGAGCAATTACGTTCAATTAACCACCCATCCATTAAAGAAGTTCGTGGTAGAGGTCTATTCATCGGTGTTGAATTAAATGAACCAGCTCGTAAGTATTGTGAACAATTAATGGGATTAGGCCTATTATGTAAAGAAACACATGACTTTGTTATTCGTTTTGCTCCTCCATTAATTATCTCTAAGGAAGAGCTTGATTGGGCATTAGAAAAAATCAAATCTGTTTTTGAAGCTTAATTAATCTTAAGACACGTTGAATTTAAAGCTTATTTAAACCTATTTATATAATTTTGAGGTTATTCAGTTTGCCATTACTCCCTCTTGGCAAATTGAATAGCCCTTTTTTTACCTTTATAGCGTGGGCAGTGTGAGTGCTAGGGGTTACGAAGTAAGTTTATTTGCTTTATGAGCACTGTAATCTGTTTTTTGAATCCCTCCCCATTACGAGCATTTACTAAGGTAGTATCCTACTAGATAAGAATCACTTCTCTCCGTGGATTTTTCTGTTCTGAAAAAGTTATAGTTAACATATAATACTTGTCAAAGGAGTTAGACAATGATTCAAACTATTTTTGTAACAGGATATAAACCACATGAATTAGGTATTTTCAATAATAGTCACCCCGGAATCCCTATCATTAAAAAGGCATTAGAAAACGAATTCCGCACACTTTTAGATGATGGACTTGAGTGGATCGTTATAAGCGGGCAATTAGGGGTTGAAACATGGGCAGCTGAAGTGGTTATAGAGATGAAGCGTGAATATCCTAATTTAAAGTATTCAATTATTACCCCCTTCCTTGATCAAGAAAAAAATTGGAATGAACAAAAGCAACAGACCTATTATCTTATTAAATCTCAAGCAGACTTTGTGACAAGTGTTACTAAGCGCCCTTACGAAGCACCTTGGCAGTTTATCGAGAAAGATAAATTTATTATCCAAAATACCGACGCTATATTACTCGTATATGATGAAGAAAACGAGGGCTCCCCTAAATACGTACTACGCACAGCCGAAAAATACGCTGATCAACATAATTATGAAATTATGAAAATTAACGCTTATGATTTACAAGTTGTCGCAGAAGAGATGCAAAGAGACACTTGGGAATAATAAGCAAATACTCTTTGCAGTTACTGTACCTGTCGTAATTTCTTTGGTAAAAATAGCAAAGCTATAAAAAATTTTTAAAAAATATTTACAAAATATTTACTAAATTTTCTGACTTTTAACAATTCATTTGTTATAATATATCAAATGGTCATTGTACCTAACACTAACATAAGGAGATGATGTTTATGAGCAACTTGAAAATGGTAGTGGAGTCAACACCAATTAACGTTTCACACGATACGTACAGAAGAGAATGTCGCTATACACGAGGTCTTCATATTCCTCTACAGGACTTCCAAAGCATTCTAGAAAATATGTGTCCGGAAATAAAATTGTACTTTGATTTTCATAACCCCGGAAAACAAATTCAACAAGGAACATACCTAAATGGTCACTCAGGTTTAGCCAAATCAATTAAGAACTACTATGAACAACTTAAAAACGACTTAGACCGTTTTTATAATGGACAAGATTTTTACGTAAAAATCATTTAATAACTAGAGGTGAAACCTAAGGTGAATACCGTAAAAAAACACCGCTTGTTGGTAAGCAAAGTCTATTTTGCTTAACGCACAAGCGGTGTTTAATAATTCTCTTATTTTTTTTGAATTGTAATTGTCCACGCCGCTTCGTCTGTTTGTTCGAACTCTGTTACAGTATGACCAGCTTCTGCAGCCCAACGCGGAATTGATTCTGTCCCTTGTGTACAGTCAAATTCAACAACTAATTCGTCTCCTGAATTTAATTCTTCTATTGCCTGTTGCGCTTCAATTAACGGAAATGGACAAACCATTCCTAATACTTCTAATTTCTTTTGCATTTTAAAATCCTCCCAGATCTATTAAGCAGTTGTTACTTCTTGTTTTAGTTTCGCAGCTTTTGCCTTTTGTCGTGGTCGAACAAAAACAAAATAAGATGCTGTCCATGTACCTAAGATCATAAACACTAGCCCTATCCAACCTTGCCAAGTCATCATTGCAGTCATTACCAAGCCATTTCCGATTGAACAGCCTCCTGCAAGTGTCGCGCCAAATCCCATCAAATTACCACCAATAAAACTATTAATTCCAGTTTTCACATCCGGCATTCTGAAACGAAACTCTTTGCTTGCTTTTGCTGCGATCAATGAGCCACTAAAAATACCAACTACTAAAAATACACCCCAGTTTAAGAATCTTTGATCGCCTGTTGTTAAATACTGAAGGATATTAGCTGATGGCGTTGTAATTCCTAATCCAAAAACTCGACCAGTTGCAGCACTTAATGGCCATGCGATTAACGCAATTATTCCAATTAAAGTTGCCGTTACAAATGGATGCCAACGCTTTTCGAATAATAGATGTGATAAACCTGTACGCTTAGCTTTTAATTTAGGAATAGCTACTTTCGGTTTTGTTAATTGTTTATAAATGATAAATAGTACAACAGCAACAAAAGGAATTATAATAAACCAGTGATTAATTCCAAATGTTTCTGCTATTGAATTTGTTGGCAATACAGAACTTGTTTGCATTTGTTGGTTTAATGGTCCAAATACACCTGTACGCATCATTGTGCTCATTAACATATACCCAGCTAATGCAATCCAACTACCAATTAAACCCTCTCCTGCACGATACCAAGTGCCCGTTGCACAACCCCCTGCTAAAATGATTCCAATACCAAAAATAAAAGAACCAACAATTACTGACAGAATAGGTAATGCACCAGCAGAATACTCAAATACACCTAAGTCTATAAGTAAAAACACACCGACACTTTGAACTGCAATCGCTATTAGTAACGCATAAAACATACGGTTATCCTTCGCTAAATACATATCACGGAAGCCACCAGTTAAACAGAAACGACCTCTTTGCATGACAAAGCCTAATAACGCTCCACAAAGTAATCCCGTTATGATCATATATATCAAAATTTTCACTTCCTTTTTAAATTCTTATAAAAAACAGTAAGAACATAATACCTTGTATTCCACTAGGAATGCAATGGTTATTTTTTCATATTTTATTAATACGTTGATATATTGTAATAATCCATTTTCTTTACACTTTAAAAGATTGACTTTATTCAATTTTAATAATGACTAAAATCAGCTTTTACGAATAAACAAAGGCAATGGCATACTATAATTTTTACTGGTGGGTATAATTAGCCTATACAGACACAAAGGAGTTGTAGAGATGGACTACCGAATTGAAAAAGATACACTGGGAGAAGTTCGTGTTCCTTCCGATAAAATCTGGGGTGCGCAAACTCAGCGAAGTAAAGAAAATTTCAAAATAGGGCATGAAACAATGCCGATGGAAGTAATTCGTGGATTAACAATACTAAAAAAGGCTGCAGCAATTACGAATAAAAAACTCAATAAATTATCACCCGAAAAAGCAGATGTGATTGTGGCCGCAGCAGATGAAATTCTTGCTGGTAAGTGGGATGAACACTTCCCTCTAGTCGTGTGGCAAACAGGAAGTGGTACGCAAACAAATATGAACGTGAACGAAGTCATTGCTCATCGTGCCAACCAGCTTTTAGAACAACAAAATTCATCTGAACGAGTTCATCCAAATGATGATGTAAACAAGTCCCAAAGCTCAAATGACACATTCCCTACAGCCTTACATATTGCTGCAGTTGAAATGGTCGAGAATTATTTAATACCGAGACTTCACCAATTAAAAGCAACTTTAGAAGATAAGTCGAATCAGTTTAAAGATATTATTAAAATTGGCCGTACACATTTACAAGACGCCACGCCCCTAACACTTGGTCAAGAAATTAGCGGTTGGCACTACATGCTTGTAAAATCCGAAAAAATGATTGCAGTCACAACTCAGTTTCTAAAAGATCTTGCAATTGGAGGAACTGCAGTAGGTACCGGCATAAATGCACACCCTAAATTTGGAGACATGGTAGCTGAGGAAATTAGTACGATTACAGGAAAATCATTTGCTTCATCTGAAAATAAATTTCACGCTTTAACTAGTCATGATGAAATCGTTACAGCACACGGCTCTCTAAAAGCACTAGCAGCCGACTTAATGAAAATCGCTAATGACGTACGCTGGTTAGCAAGTGGTCCTCGAAGTGGAATTGGTGAAATTACGATTCCGGAAAATGAACCGGGAAGTTCAATCATGCCGGGAAAAGTGAACCCAACCCAAAGTGAAGCCATGACAATGGTAGTCACGCAGGTAGTTGGAAACGATGCGACAATTGCTTTTGCAGCAAGCCAAGGAAACTTCGAACTGAACGTCTTTAAACCAGTAATTATCTATAACTTCCTTCAATCAGCTCGTCTTCTTGGTGATGCAATGAAATCATTCAATGATCACTGTGCTATCGGTATTGAGCCAAATACTGAAGTACTTGAACAAAACTTAAAAAATTCATTGATGCTCGTAACCGCATTAAACCCACATATTGGTTATGAAAATGCTGCGAAGATAGCAAAAAAGGCCCATAAAGAAGGAACAACTTTGAAAGAGGCTGCTATCGCTACAGGATTACTTACAGAAGAACAGTTTGACCAATATGTTGATCCAAAAACAATGATTTATCCAAATGCAGAGTAGGTATCTTCAGGACTACATTAGAAACACTGAACTACACACTTAAAATGTCCGTTTCTAAAACGGGCATTTTTTTGTGAATTTTAAAGGCATTGTATAATGAATACAAATAAAGAAAGGAACGATTAGCTTGAATGTACCCATTTTAAGTATAGGTGAACTTTTAATTGATTTTTTCTGCAACGAAGTCAATACCAATTTGAAAGATGGTCAATCCTTTACGAAAAAAGCAGGGGGAGCACCTGCAAATGTCTGTGCTACCATCTCTCGACTTGGCGGATCTGCATATTTTAGCGGAAAAGTAGGAGCTGATCCATTTGGAGACTTTCTAGAAACTACATTAAAAGATGTAGGCGTAAATACAAAGTTTCTAGTGAAAGACCCAACTCATGCGACCACTCTTGCATTTGTTTCATTAACGGAAGATGGTCAAAGAGATTTTGTATTTAACCGAGGTGCTGATGCTTATTTAGCAATTGACGAATTCCCTCTAGAAACCCTAGATACTATAAAGATCGTTCACTTCGGTTCAGCTACCGCCTTATTACCAGGTGCTTTCCAACATACATATTTTGAAGTACTAAAAGTAGCAAAGCAAAAAAATTGTTTTATTTCCTTCGATCCAAATTTCCGTTCTGATTTATGGAAAGGAAAAGAAAGAGACTTCGTAGAGCTTACATTACAATGCATTGCTTATTGTGACTTTCTTAAAGTTAGTGAAGAGGAATTAATGTTATTAACAAACGAATCAGATTTGAATAAGGCAATTACACAGCTTCATTTAGTAGGTGCTAAGTTCATAGCGGTTACTTTAGGTAAAAACGGGACGTATTTCTCTAATAGAGAACATACATTTTTAATAGAAAGCATTTCAATTAAAGCTATTGATTCAACCGGTGCTGGGGATGCTTTTGTCGGTGCTGCCTTATTTCAATTAAGTTCACTGCCAGATCCACATATTGCAACCTTATCGCAATGGAAAGACATTATTCAATTCAGCAATAAAGTAGGTGCCATAGTTTGCGAAAAAATGGGCGCCATCGAATCTTTACCAACGTTGGACGAAGTGTTGAAGCGTTAAAGTGAAAAGACCCATATAGGCTTCGCAACGAACAAATTATTATGGCTTAACTAATATGAATTGGGGTTTTGAACAATGAACTCCATCCAAAATGCACTTAAGGAAATTAGCATGGAAAAGGAAAAAAGTGTTTCTAAACCCACGCCTTGAGTTTTAGAAACACTTTTTATGCTTTGAGTATTGTAAGTAAGAATTCACTGAATTTAATATATTAAAAGCGGGACGAGGTACCTGTCCCTCATGTCCCTAAGATTCTGCGCTAACTGCTTGTGTCTTGTGGACCGGTTCTTCTTGTTTCTTTCCAATCATATTAAATACGATGTTTAACACGATAGCTGTTACAGAACCACATACAATTCCATTGGACGTTAAAATTGATAGACTAGGTGGTAATACAGCAAAGATATTTGGCACAAATGCAACACCAGCACCAAGTCCAACTGAAATTGCTGCAATCATTGCGTTTTCTGGTGAAAGTGAAATTTGTGGTGCTAACATTGTAATTCCTTGCGTTACAACCATACCGAACATGGCTAACATCGCTCCACCAAGTACAGCAGTTGGGATGATTGTTGTTAGAGCCGCTACTTTTGGTAGGAACCCAAGCGCTACCAACATGCCACCAGTAATAAAGATTACTTTACGTTCCTTCACACCTGTCATTTTTAATAGTCCAACGTTTTGAGAGAACGTCGTATAAGGGAATGCATTGAAAATCCCACCGATAATCGAAGCTAGCCCCTCAGAACGATACCCACGGGCTAAATCCTTTGAATCTATTTTTTGTTTTGTAATATCACTTAATGCAAAGTAAACACCTGAAGACTCAACTAATGAAACCATAGCCACAAGAGTCATTGTAATAATTGCACCGAGGTCAAAGGTTGGTGTTCCGAAGTAGAACGGTTGCACCATATGGAACCAAGAGGCATCAGCAACTGGTTTGAAATCCACCTTACCAAGGAATGCAGCAACCACAGTGCTAATGACTAACCCTAATAAAATCGAAATTGAACGGGTAAATCCTGTTGTAAAACGATAGATTAATAGAATAATGATTAACGTAATCATGGCCAATGTTATGTTAGTAGATGAACCGAAATCGGGAGCACCTTGACCACCACCCATGTTGTTGATAGCAACAGGGATTAATGAAATACCGATAATCGTTACTACCGATCCGGTTACAACTGGTGGGAAGAACTTCACTAATTTCCCGAACACACCTGAGATTAAAATGACAATTATACCTGAAGCAATAACTGCTCCGTAAATGGCACCGATCCCTTTCTCAGAACCAATTGCGATAATTGGAAATACCGCTGTAAATGTACATCCTAATACTACTGGTAAACCGACCCCAAACATTTTTCCTCGCATTACTTGTAACAGTGTTGCAACACCACACATCATAATGTCAATGGCAACTAAATACGTCATTTCTGTAGAATTAAACCCAAGTTCTCCACCTATGATTAACGGTACTAGTATGGCACCTGCATACATAGCAAGTAAATGTTGAATTCCTAGCGTTGTCGCTTTTGCATTGTTCATTTGAACAAAATCCTCCTTAAAGTTAAAAGAAATGAACCAAATGCGCCTTGGCGTATTTGCTGCGCTGTGCTTTCTTCAAAACATTAAATAAAATTGTATTAGTCAAAAAATTCTACTTTCCCGTCAGCTAATGACTTAATATTTGCAAGTGACTCAATACGCAACCCTTGTTCACGTAATGCCTTACCGCCCATTTGGAAGCCTTTTTCAATCACAATTCCAACACCCACTACATGTGCTCCGGCTTGTTCAGCAATATCAAGTAACCCCTTTACTGCTTCACCATTTGCTAGGAAATCATCGATAATTAATACATTGTCATCTGCCTTAAGATAGTCTTTCGAAACTGAAATATCATTTGTTTCATTTTTCGTAAATGAATAAACTTGAGATGTATATAAGTTATCTGATAAAGTAAGTGACTTTTTCTTACGGGCAAATACTACCGGTGCACCAATTGTTAACCCTAAAAATGTTGCTGGGGCAATACCCGAAGACTCGATTGTTAATACTTTTGTAATGACTTGATCTGCAAAACGATTAGCGAATTCCTCCCCAACTTCTTTCATTAGAAGCGGATCAATTTGGTGGTTTAAAAACGAGTCTACTTTAAGTACGGTATCTGATAAAACTCTTCCTTCTTTTGTGATTTTATCTTTCAACAATTCCATGATGAAAGTCTCCTTTTCTATTGGTCTATAAAAGTTGTCAAATCAAAAAAACTCGGAAAACTTGTCTCTCTATGAGAGAGCAAGCCTTCCGAGTGATTACTCAAAGGTTATAGAATAATGGCTACGGTTAATAAAAGATGCATTCGCCATCACTCACTGCTCCTCATAGTCGACTTATTTACGGTAAGTCGGTAGAAACTTGCGAGCCATATTCTCGCGATTATATGAGTTTCAATTGTAAAGATTTTGTTAAGAATGAACCCATTATAAACACGGATTATGTCGAATGCAACACCTATTGAATAAAAAAACGATTCTAATTATTCGGAAATTACCTATCATTCACATTATTTTTAGTAAAATTGTTCGTATTTAAAGCTTTTTCCGCAAAATTTACACAAAATAATTACCATAAATTTCGCTTATTATTTTTTTCAAATGACCAAATGATGCACCTTCTTTTCCAAAATACATCATATTTCGGCAAGCAAGAACTTTTACATTTTTCCCTTCTCTTAATGGTAATGTTGCAAAAATCCCGCCTTCTTCAATCTGTTGTAATGTTTCCTTGGAGGAATTTGTATCAATTAACACACGTTCAAAATTTTCTCGGAACATTTTAAGTGCACTAGTTCCATTTAAAATAATCACATCTGGTAAAAATTCATTTAATACTTCCTCAAATATTTCTGTCCCCTTTACATACAATGGATCTTTATCTTTTTTCAATTGCTTTAATTGTTGTAATTCCTCTGCTTGATAACAATTTACATATGTAAAAGCAACTTCCTGGTTCAATTGTTCCTTCATCCACACGGAAAAGTTAAGCCAACCTTTTTGCTCTCTTGTTAATTGACCACTTAATATTTCGAACAACTGGATATCCACTAAAGAATCAGCAAACATTTTTATATCCTCTAATTCAATTTGGGGAATTGGTTCTGGATTTGATCCCACTAAAAAGATTTTTGCTCTGTAAGGATTTCCATTCGATTGAAAGGGGCGATATGCCACATTCCCAGTGTGCTCATTAATAATCCAGTCTTGCATCTTTTTATAAAAACCAGCTGAAACCGTCATATTCTCAACATCCTTTACCTTTAAATCTATCCAATCAATTTATCCCTTTTTTCGACAAATGACCTATAATTGCTATCAATTATCATTATTCTATCTCCACTGTATTCATGTACGTTTTCAATAAAATTTTAGTTTAAATTAACTTTTAATAGTGTAACTTCTCCCTTTATTCGTTTCCATCTTTTATAAGAAAAAAACGGCAAAATCCAAACAATTGAATTTCGCCGTTTTCGCTTACTTATGATTTAAATCGCATTCATTTAAAGGTACGACTTTTGTTTTATGCTTAATTTTATAACCAAACCATAAAATTAAAAATAGTGGTATTCCAATGTAAGATACTAAAATTCCATACCAATCAATATTGCCACCTACAAATGCTGTATAATTTTGACCAAGTATAACAATTATACAAACAATGAGCGCAAATAATGGACCAAATGGGAAAAATCTTGCCCGATAAGGTAACACGCTTAAATCCTTCCCTTGTGCAATAAAGGCTTTGCGGAAACGATAATGACTAATAGCGATACCTACCCAAGCGATAAACCCAGATAAACCTGAAGCATTTAACAACCACATGTAAACAACACCATCTCCGAAGAAGGATGATAAAAATGCTAAACATCCAACTGCCAATGTTGCAATCAATGCATATACAGGAATACCACGTGAATTTAACTTCGCAAAAATCTTTGGTGCTTTTCCGTCTACAGCTAATTGCCATAACATACGAGAAGAAGCATATAAGCCTGAATTCCCTGCAGATAGCATGGCGGTTAAAATAATGGCGTTCATAACAGAAGCCGCAACAGCAATTCCTAATTTATCGAATACTAGTGTAAATGGTGAAACTGCAATATCTTCCGATAAAAGTCTTGGATCTGTATAAGGTATTAATAATCCAATTGCAAAAATGGCCAAAATATAAAATAGTAGAATACGCCAAAATACTGAGCGAACTGCCTTAGGAATGCTTTTACCAGGATCTTTTGTCTCCCCAGCTGTCACACCTAATAGCTCCGTACCCTGGAAAGAGAAACCTGCAGCTAAAAAGATACCAAAAATAGCTAAGAATCCCCCATTGAAAGGTGCTTCCCCAGCAAAGAAGTTCTCAAATCCAACTGGGTCATTTCCACCTAAAATACCGAAAATCATTAAGAATGAAACGATAATAAAAACGATGACTGTTGCCACTTTAATCATAGCAAACCAATATTCACTTTCCCCATACGCCCTAACCGAAAGAATATTGAAGGTTAATACGACGATAATAAATAAAATTGTCCACAAAGCAGATGAACTATCTGGGAACCAATATTTCATAATTAATGATACAGCTGAAATTTCCGCGGCAATAGTAATTGCCCAGTTATACCAATAGTTCCACCCCATCGCAAATCCAAATGCAGGGTCTACAAATTTTGTTGCATACGTACTGAATGATCCAGAAGTAGGCATGTATGCTGCCATTTCACCTAAGCTTGTCATTAAGAAATACACCATGACACCGATTAGTGCATACGCAAGTAGCGCCCCACCTGGCCCTGCCTGTGCAATAGAAGCTCCACTTGCTAAAAATAATCCTGTCCCAATTGTTCCACCAAGGGAGATCATTGCTATATGTCGGCTCTGTAATCCACGTTGTAACTGTTGTTTTGACTCTTGTTGTCGCTTACTCATTTAGAAATCTCCTTTATCGTACTCACAGTATTGCCTTATTAATGAAAAAACCATCACAAAATTGTTGTGATGGCATAACTCAATTTATCTTGGTAAGTGTTTACAAATCTGATACAAAAAAAGATATTACCACATACTAAAATTGAAAGATAGCTCAACACAGCCTAAACCTGTGACAGTTCTGTTCCTTTCGAAAACAGCCCCAGCATTAACCTAGAGAGTTACGTTAACACTTCGGCAATTATTCCTTTCAAGCTGTTTCTTCGATTCTCTCAATCTCCACTGCTTTACTCTTAATAATCGCGACCTCTACCCCATTACTATGAGGTATTTATTATTCTTAAATATTTAATCGTTATCGAGTTTAGCATAGTAAAAAATCGATTACAACTTATTAGGAGATTTCAGTTTATTTTGATAAATCCGCTCAATATGCTACAGTCATGAAAAGGATTTACTCTCAATTATTGGAGGAAACTTATGAATGAAAAACAAACGATCCATCCACAAAGAAAACTGCTATTTTCTATCACAACACTCTTGTTTGTATTCGCTATTATTTTTTTAGCCACTACATTACGTACTCCTTTAACAGCAGTTGGTCCAATTATTCCTTATATACGTGAAGGGCTCGGCATTTCTAATGTTTTAGCAGGATTCTTAACAACAATACCACTTCTTGCTTTTGCTGTTGTTTCTCCCTTTGCCCCTAGGATTGCAAGGAAATTTGGAATGGAGCTAACGCTATTTTATTCAGTTATTTTATTAACACTCGGAATTGTTGTTCGTTCTATAGGAAATACTGTACTGTTAATTTTTGGTACTATTTTAATTGGCGTAGCAATTTCTTTTGGTAACGTCTTAATCCCAAGCTTTTTTAAACTAAGGTATCCATATCAAGTTGGATTGTTAATGGGAATATACACAGTTGCGATGAACGTCTCTGCTGGCCTTGCAATTGGGGTAAGCCAGCCAATAGCTGAAAATACACCTTTTGGATGGCAAGGGGCCCTTGGATTCCCAATTATTTTGACCATCATTACTTTATTTGTCTGGCTCCCACTCATAAAGGGTGAAAAGGTTGATTTAAGTACCATGACAAACACCTCTTCAAAAGAGGGAACAAAACTTTGGAAGTCTCCCCTAGCATGGGCAATTGCAGCAACGATGGGCTTTCAGTCTCTTTTATTTTATTGTACAGTAGCCTGGGTTCCATCTATTTTAATGGATCAAGGACTATCACCTGAAGGCGCGGGTTGGATGACTTCCATTATGCAATATGCACAGATTCCTATGACGTTTTTAATCCCTATTATTGCTGAAAAATTTACTTCTCAGAGACCTATTGTACTGTTTTTTACATTCTTTTATGTTGTAGGGTTCATCGGAATGTTATTTGAATGGACGAATCTTGCCTTCCTTTGGATGATTTGTTTAGGATTTGCAGGAGGGGCTTCATTCGGGCTTTGTATGATGTTGTTCACTTTAAGAACAAAAACAGCATATGAAGCAGCTGAAATTTCTGGGTTTGCTCAATCAGTTGGCTATTTACTCGCAGCAATCGGACCTGTTTTATTTGGTTACTTATTCGACGTAACTAACAGTTGGGATGTCCCGAATATTTTATTTATCATTGTTGCTATTATTTTATTTATTGCTGGGTTTATTAGTTCTAAACAACAATATATAGAATGAAGCAAACATATGTACCCTTTTATGTTACAATAGCTTTGACTATGTAAGGTAAAGGGGTTAAACAGTTTGCCTAAACGCAAAAACAAGAAAAAGAAACGAATTAGTATTTTTCCGCTTCTTATCATTATTTTGATTGGTGCGATTGGTTTTTACTATACACATACAATTGAAGGTGCCATTACATCCATTGTTGGATTTTTCATCCTATATATTGCGTTTACAATTTGGAGAAAAACACGAGGATTTAGAAGATTAAGAAAAGCTGGTATTAAAGAAATAGACCAAATGACCGGTGAAGAATTCGAGCAATATTTAGGCATGCTTTTTAAAAAACGTGGGTTTAAAGTTTCTTTTACAAAAGCATCTGGGGATTACGGTGCAGATTTAATATTAAAAGATCGAGAAGATATTATTGCAGTACAAGCAAAACGCTATTCAGGAACGGTAGGAGTTAAAGCAGTACAAGAAATCATTGGTGCTTTAAAAATGTATGAAGCTACAGAAGCCTGGGTTGTAACGAATAGCTATTTCACAAAACAGGCTGAAAAATTAGCCGAAACAAATGAAGTGTATTTAATAGACCGAGACGAATTAATCGAAATAATATTAGGGAAAAGCTAAATGGGTTGAAAAATTGCACCCACTTATAAATTGGGGCAATTTGAAGTACAAAAATAAATTAAATATTAAAAAGCATGGTAAAATGCCATGCTTTTTTTCGTTAATATAAAGTTATACACGGAAAAGCTTCCTTTTCTAGGGGAAATATAGGCATTTTCAATTTAAAAGAAATTTTCCCGTTTATGCTTAGACAGGGTAAAACAAACATAGTAATTCTTATTGGTTTGCCTTAGTAGGGCCTTTTTTGATTAAAGTAATTTGGCTTCTTAATAATATTGGCGATTGGTTTATGATAAATTTGTGTTGTCGCAGGCGATAAAGGCGGTATTAACCACGTCCAGTTCCCCGTCACTTCACGTTCCTTTTCTTGCTCCTTTTGCTCAAATAGTTTAAATTGCTGTGCAGCCGTATGATGATCAACAATGCTTACCCCGTCTTCTTTATATGAATGTAATACCGCAATATTTAATTCAACTAGTGCACGGTCCTTCCATAAGGTTGCATTTAGGTCCATTTCAATTCCTAAACCTTTTGCAATTTCGGGTAGCATATTATAGCGATCTGTATCTGCTAAATTCCGCGCACCAATTTCTGTCCCCATATACCACCCATTAAAAGGTGCAGCTTGGAAATCAACCCCTCCGATACTCAATCTCATATTCGAAATAATTGGAACTGCATACCATTTTAAGTTTAATTTATCTATACTCTTATATTGAGGATGTCGAATCTTCACTTCCAAAACATAGCTATTTGGTATCTCAAAAAATTTTGGTTTACGATCGCCTACTTGAATCACTAAAGGTAAAACATCAAAGTTTGTCCCTTCCCCAAACCACCCCAACTCTTCGCATACTTTTGTAAACGTTACTGAATTCGGATCCCCAACAATCCCTTCATTTGTTACATAGCCTGCATATCGAATTAATTGCTCATTCCAAATCCGAACCTTTCCAGGCTTAAAAATTGTAATCGTCGGTCGGATTTTCCCACCATTTGTTGCGTATAAAATATGGCGTAATAGGGCTTCAAAGATTTGGACTTCATCTTCTAACTGCCGTTCATCGATGACATGTAAAGACTGCCAGAAGAGTCTACCAATACAGCGATTACTATTTCGCCATGCAACTCTCGCTCCAAACTCTAGTTCTTCTGTTGTTGGCCAATATTCATTTAAGTCTTTCACTTCTCTCATGCGCTCCAAATACCATTCGTTTGTTAGTTCATTTTCATCTTTGTATTGGGTAAGAAAATGCTCTGTTTCTTGTATGTTCATATTGTGCCGATGCCTCCTCCAATACCTTCATTTTAAATTTCTATTTTTCACAAACCAACTCGAACCTTATCATTTAAAAGATGTATTTTGCATATATGACATAAATTATTCAAAAACATGGAGATGGTTATTTGTCCAAAAAAAATAAGGAATGCCTCTTCAATTGAGACATTCCTTTTATTATTCCTCTTTACTTTTAAAGTGGAAATAGTATCGGAATCACAATCATCATAACGACCAACATAATGATTTGCAAAGGAACCCCCACTTTTACAAAGTCCATAAACTTATATCCACCTGCTGTCATAACAAGGGAGTTTGTTGGTGAAGCAATGGGCGTGGCAAAGGCCATTCCAGCTGCAGTTGCTACTGTAATCATATATGTGATGGGATTAGCATCCATAACCAATGCTGCATTCATAGCAACAGGTGCGAAAAGAACTGCGGTGGCCGTATTACTAACAAATTGACCAAACATAACAGTGATCAAATAAACACCTATTAACACACCATACGGTCCATATTGACCAAGAAGATTAATAATACTGTCAGATAAAATGGTCATCCCGCCAGTTTTTTGAAGAGCGGTTGCCATAGGAAGCATTGCGGCAATCAAAATAATACTCTCAAAGTTTATTTTTCCATATGCATCGTCCATATTTCGTAAACAGCCTGTTACAATCATTAATACTGCACCAATCATGACGGAAATCACTGCATCAAACACTTCAAATACCATTAGGCCAACCATTAATAATAAAATAATCCCGGCAATTGGAGCTTTTCCTGATGCTATGACCTGCCCTGCATTTTCTAGCGGTTGTCCAACAACTACTACATCATGTGTTTGTCTCGATAGTAATTCTATTTCATCCCATGTACCTTGAACTAATATCGCGTCACCAAATCTTAGCTTCTTGGACGCCATATTTTGCAAAATGTATTCGCCTCTTTGATTGATTCCTAATATATTTAAATTGTATATTTCACGGAACCCTGTTTTGCTTACGGTCTCTCCAATCAATCTAGATTGTGGTGTTAATAGAACCTCAGCTACGCCGATTTGCTTAGAAATCAACTCCTCAATACCATCTTTATCATCATATCTAATTTCTAGATTGTATTGCTTAGCAAAACGAATGACATCTTCTTGATTCCCTTGGATATATAATTCATCATGGGGGTGAATGATACTATTTGGACCTGCCATTTCCTGATATGTTATGGGTAAAAGCTTTCTACCTTCTCCTTGATTACGGTGAATCTTCATAATGTAAATTTGATAGGTTGCAGGTAATTTTAATTCCGCTAAACGTCGATCAATAATGTTAGACGTTTCAGGAACGTAAACGTTGAAAAGTTTATCATTCAAACGATACTCTTTTATAATCCGTTTCGGTGATAAGTTATACCCTCGGTTAGAACTAACTTGATTTTGTTCATTAGGAGACAATTTATTTCGAATCAGAACTAAGTAAAGTATTGCAGTAATTGAACCAATGATTCCGATTGGTGTTATATCGAAGAATCCTAATTTTTCGAATCCATTGTCAACAAGCGTTTGACTTACGATTAGATTAGGAGGCGATGCGATAAGTGTCATAATTCCAGACATACTCGCTATATAAGACAATGGCATTAAAAACTTAGAAGCACTCACTTTCATACTCATTGCAATACTAATGACAATCGGTAACATTAGCGCTACAGTACCTGTATTACTCAAAAATGACCCGACTATAACTACAACCACTAATAATAAGATAAAAAGCCTTAATTCATTGTCACTAGACCACTTTAATAATAACTTCCCTGCCATTCCAGCCAAACCTGTCCGTAATAAACCTGCACCTATAACGAATAGTGCTTTGCAATCATGATGACAACAGAATTCGAAAATCCTGCTAATGCCTCTGATGGAGTTAAGACTTTAAATACAACGAGGGTTAACAGGGATAGTAAAGCGACTAAATCTGCACGAACACGATTTGTAATAAACAATAATATGGTTATACCTAAAATGATAAAAGTAATGGTAAGTTGCATAGTTGTTCTCCTCTACTTTTTTTACCAAACACAAGATTAACCTGTAAAATATTACCTTCCATTTTTTCAATTACATACGCTATTTTCAATTAAGGATGTATTTAAACTCCATTCTATTATCCACAATCATTCTACAATTATCTACAAAGTTCCCTTTAAAAAATGAGAAAAACTATAATTCTATTCGACAAAACATTGTTGTATTCGAGTTCTTTCTCTATTCGATGAATCATAAACTATGATGTGTGATTTTTTTCACTTACAAGTTTTAGAAAAAATGATACACTTAAACTATAAATATAAATTACTTAAAAAGAATTATTATAATTTAGTAGAAATTATGATTTGAGTTTGCTATACTATTTTCGAAGAGATAACCAATATAGGAGGTACATAAATGTCTAATAAAAATAATCAACGTTTAACGACAACTGCAGGTGCGCCGGTTGTAAGTCATGATGATGTTTTAACAGCTGGTCGTCGCGGCCCTATTCTTTTACAAGACGTATTCTTAATTGAAAAATTAGCTAATTTCTCACGTGAAGTGATTCCAGAACGTCGTATGCACGCTAAAGGTTCAGGTGCATTTGGTACTTTCACTGTCACTCACGACATTACAAAATATACAAAAGCAAAAATCTTCTCTGAAGTTGGAAAGAAAACTGAAATGTTTGCACGTTTCTCAACTGTAGCTGGTGAACGTGGTGCAGCTGACGCAGAACGCGATATTCGCGGTTTCGCACTTAAGTTCTACACTGAAGAAGGTAATTGGGATTTAGTCGGAAACAATACACCTGTATTCTTCTTCCGTGATCCATTACACTTCCCTGACTTAAATCACGTTGTAAAACGTGATCCTAAAACAAACATGCATAACGCAAATAGTAACTGGGACTTCTGGACTCTACTACCTGAGGCATTGCACCAAGTAACAATCGTTATGTCTGACCGTGGTATTCCAGATGGTTACCGTCATATGCACGGATTTGGTTCTCACACTTATTCAATGATCAATGCTGACAATGAGCGCGTATATGTGAAATTCCACTTCCGTTCAGAACAAGGTATCAAAAACTTAACGGATGCTGAAGCTGCAAAAGTAATTGGTCAAGATCGTGAATCTTCACAACGTGACCTATTTGATTCAATCGAAAAAGGTGATTTCCCTAAATGGAAAATGTACATCCAAGTGATGACAGAAGAACAAGCTCGCAATCACAAAGATAACCCATTCGATTTAACAAAAGTTTGGTATAAATCTGAATACCCACTAATTCCTGTTGGTGAATTCGAATTAAACCGCAACCCAGAAAACTACCATGCAGATGTTGAACAATCATCATTTGCCCCATCTAACGTAGTACCTGGTATTGGTTTCTCACCTGACCGTATGTTACAAGCGCGTCTATTCTCTTATGCAGATGCTGCTCGTTACCGTTTAGGTGTTAATAGCCACCAAATTCCAGTTAACGCACCAAAATGCCCAGCAATGGTTTATCACCGTGATGGCGCAATGCGTACTGATGGAAATAACGGTAGTGCAATTTCTTACTATCCAAACAGCTATGGCGCTTTACAAGCACAACCACAATATAAAGAACCTGCTTTAGCTCTTGATGGACCTGCAGATATTTATGATTTCAAAGAAGACGATAACAACTACTTCGAGCAACCAGGTAAATTATTCAACTTAATGACTGCTGAAGAGCAACAACGTCTATTTGATAACACTGCTGCAAACTTACAAGGCGTAGAAGAATTCATCCAACGCCGCCACATCTTACACTGCTACTTAGCTGATCCAGCATATGGTGAAGGTGTTGCAAAAGCTTTAGGTCTAACTTTAGATGGTATGGACCTTTCAAACCCTTACTTAGCAAAAGTAAACCAATAAACTTCCAATATCATTGATATCCAAAACAAACAAAACAAAACCTTATCTTAAACAATGTTTAAGATAAGGTTTTTCATTTACTGCTATTTAACTTTTTAGTTTAAGCACCAAATAATACTGTAGATAAATAAATAACGAACGTAACCGTTAAGCAACTCATAACCGTAGAGAATAATACAGTCTGTGCTGCGATGTTCGAGTCAATGTCATACTCAAGCGCTAAACTTGAACTATTTCGAGAAGTTGGGAAAGAGCTTGCTATTAGTAAAGATTGAGCAATTACCCCATCAAGACCTAAAATATAAATTACTAATAAAGCAATGCTAGGTCCTACTAGTAATCTCGTTATACAACTCACTATAATTGTTTTGTTTAACATCGTTCTTATTTCAATTTGAGATAATTGTGCTCCCAGTGTGATTAATGCAACTGCAACAAAACCTTCTGCAATATAATCAATCGGAATTCTAAAGGAATCTGGAATCGGTAGATTAAACACATTTAAGATTATTCCTAAAATTAATGCATAAAGAATTGGCAATTTTAAAAAATCCTTAAAAATTTCTTTCCCCGACTTTGTAGTCGATATCAAGTTATACAAACCATATGTATAGGTTGTTATATTCTGGAAAATTACTAGAATTACTTGAATTGCGACCCCTATCGGTTGCATTGCAAAAACCATTTGAGCTACCGGAATACCATAATTCCCTGAATTAATAAGAACAACGCTATTCTTAAAAACTGCAGATTCTGTCGATGTTAACCCAAGAATTTTTGAAATAAAATGACTTATAAACATTTGGCTACCAATAAAAATAATAATAAATAAAGCTACCCTTCCTAACACCTCAAGCTGAATGGTCGTTTCATAAATATTTACGAATACGGCTGCTGGCATGAAACAATAGTTAATCAGATAGGATAAGGCTTTTAAATTAAAGTTAAATTTTTTCTGTAAGATGCCACCTACTACGAGTAATACTAAAATCGGTGCTACAATCTGAAAAAAAATCATTGATAAATAGTTCATTACTTATCTCCCATTCCAACCATTTGACTGACAATTAAAGAATATAATTGTAAAAAATTTCTTTATTACACATAATCTCATATTAAAATGCTAATTTCCATAGTTTATTCCACTGTCTATTATTCTATAATTAAATTTAAAATTTGGAGTCCCTATCTCCTACCGCGCACTTCAACGATAAGAAGAGGTATGTTAAATGATATCTACATAAGCAAATCGATTTTAATTTTATGAATTTTTCACCAATTACAACAAATATCCTACTAGATTTGGTATATTCTTCATAAGTGATTCTCATTTGAGGAGGGTTATTTGTGATTCAACTTGATCAGCAGTTATTGATTAAAACTAGAGGACAAATTGGAGATGTACTTGAGACAGCAATTTCTGAAATTAATATTGAATATCATGAAAATAACAGCATTTTCGGTGAGCTATTACCTTTATCCTCCATCTTATTTAATAGAGGTAAGGCCGCATCAATTATAATGTCCACTGTAAAAAAATATTGGGGAAATGTAGACCTATTTTTGCAGGCAGTGCTACAAGACACAACCATTGACCTCGAAACTGCAAATGATCGACTTCACACTTTCCTTTCATCAAAGCACGGAGAACAATCAATATTCGACTTTTTACTTGTACATAAATCGTTAAGCTTTGACCATATTATCTATCTTGTTTTTGGCAAAGAAATAAATATTCCAAATTCAGTTGGTGGGTTAACAAGGATTTATTTAACGAGGATTGGTGGAAAATTTCTATTACATATCATTTATAATCAGCATTCTGAGTTTTGGTACATGCTGTTTGCAAAAAAGATTTACTCGATCTTTATGCAAGTAACATTAAATGAAATCCACCATGCTACTGACCTAATGAAGCAATTTAAAAAAACAATTAATTCACACTATACTTTAAATCAAACTGTCGTTGTAATGAATGAGCTTATTGAAAAGATTGACTATGAGAATCCACGCTCATTCCGTTTAAAAGAACTCCATTTATTGAATGTAATTGCGCATTACAATGGTGGGAAACGGCATCACCGCAAAATTAAAAAATTAATATCGGACATATTTGATGCTTGGGGAAATGGTAGGTGTGCATTAACTGAGAAGGAATTAGTATTACTCAAGTACATTTTAGCGGTTGAAGCTGCTAACCAGAATGAGAATAAAAAAGTCATAGAATATGGCAACTTCCTAATTGGTGAAAACCATTTGAATAACCACGCGATTGAACTACTGCTAGAATATAGCGATGTTTTACCTAATATTAAACCAGAACCTACTACACTCGTAAAATGCTATCATAAAAATTATTTAGAACAAATTTTTTATATTATGATCAACGCTCTTGTGCAGAACGAACAATTCACTACCGTTATTCGGTTACTAAAGGATCATGAAATTGCATCATGTTCAACCATCTATCAGCACTTAAATACCGAAAACGACGAAAATACATTACACCTTATTGAAGCAACCGTTCAAAAGGATATCGCATTTATTGTAGACAAGACCCCCCACCATGTCATGAAATCTATAGAAGTTTGGTTACAATATTATCGCTTACCTGAGAGCCATTATTACGAAATCGCAATGGATACCTCGAGCCATGTTTGCAACATATTAATGGCACTATTTGCAACAGAGCAATTTGAGCTTTTCGAAAAATTAATGGAAGTATACCAAAAATATTTAAAAGTAGATGATCATTTTAATAAATTAAGAGAATTTGTATCTGATTTCGTCAAATAATTTTAAGCATATGATGGATTGCCGAAACCGGAATTGGAGCAGGTTGTTCATCTCCATTTCAATAAATTACAAATAGAGCAGACTCAAAAGCAGTGACCACTTTTGAGTCTGTTTAACTTTCTTTACCTAAATTCATTTCAACTCCTTAAAGAAAGGAATTGTGCGTAACCGAATCTTATTGTAAAACTCCTTTTTTTCTTAACGTAGAGATTTGTTCGGTAGTTAGTCCACACTCTAGTAGAATTTCATCCGTATGTTCCCCTAATTTTGCTCCAACGAACTTATACGTTGGTTCAACTTCACTAAATTTGATTGGTGCACCTATTTGTTTTTGTGTTGTTCCATCATTTAAAGGAATTTCAATTAGCATATTTCTCGCCTTTATTTGCGGGTGTGCACAAGCTTCCTCAATGGTAAGCACTGGTTCAACACAACCATGAAAATCTTCATTAAATATTTCTAACCATTCATCAAAGTTTTTTGATAAGAATGCATCACTGACTGCTTCTTTAAAACGCTTTTGTGTGTAAGAAGAATCATTAAAGGTACTTTGGATAAGCTCAGGTATATCTAAAGCTTCACAAAGTATCTTTCGAAACTGAGGTTCTAAACTGCCTACCGAAAAGTATCTACCATCTTTTGTTTGATAGTAATCATAAAAAGTTCCGCCATTTAGAATCTCTTCCTCTGGTTTTGGCAAGTGTCCGCTCCCTAAAAATGCTGCACCATATAATGCATTCATTGAAAACACTGCGTCCGTCATAGAAATATCAATATACTTGCCTTCTCCAGTTTTTTCTCGGTACAATGCCGCAGCCAGCACCCCTACTGCTGCATGCATAGACCCTCCTGCTATATCTGCAATTTGTATACCCATTGCTACAGGTTTTTTCCCCCTTAACCGTGAATGTTCAAGTACACCCGCCACAGAAAGATAGTTATTATCATGACCCGGTCGATTCCTATAGGGACCATTTTGTCCATAGCCAGTAATCGAACAATAAATTAATTTCGGATTCACCTCTTTTAGAGAATCATAGTCTAGTCCTAATTGTTTCATCACACCCGGCCGAAATGCTTCAATTACAATGTCATATTCTTTGATTAGCATTTTAATAATCTCTACAGCTTCCGGCTCTTTCAAATTTAAACTTATAGATCGTTTTGAGCGATTTACGTACTGATGAACATAAGATTCTTGGCCATCATTATATGGTGGCATAATCCGCATTAAATCCACTTTTCGGGTAGACTCTACATGTATAATTTCCGCACCATAATCTGCAAACATCTTTGTAGCTAGTGACCCAGGAAGAACTGATGAAAAATCGAGAATTTTTAGCCCCTTTAAAACCGACATTTTCCCATCCCCTTTGTTTAACAAACACTAAAATTATCTAATACCCAAACACTAGCTGTAATAATACAAATTTCAATAATTGTTATCATTACTAAGTGAGGTGGATATATATCTAATTACATTATATTAAAAATAATCTGAAAATTTTATAAAAATAATAAAATTCTATTAAATAATATAAAAATATAAATCTATTTTTTATTAATTCGTAAATATTTGATTAAGAATTTGTAAAACTTCACCATTCTCCACATAAATAAAGTATTATTGGGTCGAGCTTCATTGATTGCTATTATTAAATGGCCTTATCCCAATCTTGGAGATATGCAAATGGACGCTCCCTTTTATACGTGAAATAACCCAACATCCATGAGAAGGGACGTTGGGTTATTTGTACTATACATATGTTGGAAAATTCAATTCATATACTGCTCTTGGCCGACCTTGCTGATACGTCATTTCTTCTCCCACAATTTTGGCAAATCCTGTATCTACTAGCTTTTTCAAAATTCGCTCCGTTGTTCTTCTACTTACTTGTAAAAATACTTCTAAATCGTGAGCTGTAAACTCAGTTGAATTATGTGTACGACTAAATTGAATAACCCTAGACACGTTTGCAGGACTTAAAGTCGTTTGTTTTGCAATTTCTGCTAGTTTTGGTTCACTTGCTTGTAATTGTACCTGACGCACAGAATGAGGATATGGCCCAAGTAATTTCTTTTCATCCGTGATGATATAAGCTGTGTTTACTTTTGCAAATTGAAGAGCATCTTTCGCATTATGCGTTGCATCTTGAATATCTATACCAAATCCAAAAGCGACTTTGAATGGTTTTGAAGATATGTTTATCCATTCTTTTTCGGTTAAATAATCAAAGATATTTAATACATCACCTTGTGTAGAGTAAATCATATACAAATGAGGAGCTATTTCAATCAGTTCCGATTTAAAGAAATTTGCAAAGTTCAATAAATCACTTTCTGTTGGAAGATTATTTGCTCTAAATTGAATATACCCTACAGCAATTTTTGCAAGTTGACTTTTAGCAAACTCCGCTTTATTTTTCGTTTCGAGGATTCCCTTAATAATGGAACTACGCGGATCAATCATTCGAATAACAGGAATATTTAGTTGCTGCAACTTTTCAAATACTAATTGCATACTCGTTACAGCTAGTGAAGTTTGATTACTTTCGTAAAGATTATGGTGGAAATTAATAATAGCCTTTACATCGGAAGTTTCATCAATTTGATAGATCTTCGGTAAAAATATGAAACCTATATCTCCGAGTACACTATTAATAATTTGAGGCTCAATTAAATCAATTGAAATCTTTTGAATGGGAATCTCATGTTTCTTCGTAATGGATAATAATGTCGTTGCAATGGATGTTTCATCTTGTTGTAAGTAGTGTGATGGGATTGGTAAACACTCTACTTCTTTTTTAGCAAATAAATATGATAAAGAACCTGAGAAAAATACAGCGTCGCATGGTTTTATGGTTCTAATTATTTCTGCTGAATCTTGGGGAATCCTATATAAGTAATAATCAAGTCTGATAGAAGGTAACTCTTTTTCGATTTGTTTTAATCGATCTGCAAAGTCCGATGAGCAAATCACTGCAATATGAATAGACATTTCTGTTCACCTCTTTAAAAACGCCAATAACGTCAAGCATACCTCTATTCATAGGAATCGTAAAGTACAATTGAAGGAAAATTAATAAGGAACATAGTAAATTTACAAAAAACTAGTTATAAATTTCCGAACTTAGGTAAATAGTCTAGAAATAAAAAGTAGCACTATATATGAGCAAAGTGCTACTTGATTGTAAACCTATATTATAGTTCTTCAAATTCCTCTTTGGTTAATTGTTCTCGACAAAATGTTAAAATCATTTCTTCTTCATCGTCTTCTAAAGCAAAATCTAAATATTTATTTTCTGTTTTATCTGTGATGAAATAGTTTAGAATACTAAAATCATTTCCATTTTGTCCGATTAATACTCGTATTTCGATCCCGGCTTCTGAAAATAGTTCATCTTCTTCATCCACTTCAACATCTAATAAAAACTCAAAACGTTTTCCTTCTATGATGTTCGTTGGGTCTTTAATTTCTTCTAGTGAGTATTGTGTTATTTCCATTTTTTAACTCCTCTAATCCTGTAGATTAAAACCATTCATTCAAATTAAATTAATAATTTTTTACCAAAAGCGTATTGTCCCGTACATTAAATTGAGACAGCAAAAAATACGTTAAACCATTTGATTAACTATTTATTATATTAATCGAAAAAAATACTTGGTCAATTAAAAAGGTCTTATCTTTAGGTAAATGGGACGTTTCAGTTTAACTAGTATGATTCGTGACACCTTTTATTAAATATGACAAAATAAATATAATTCATACATAAAGGGGTCGTTAATTGTTATGAGAGAATTATTTTATTACCAAGATTCAATGATTAAAGATTTTACTGCTAAAGTTGTTCGAACAGGTGTGGAATTAGATGGACGTCCCTATGTGGTACTTTCAAACACAGCTTTTTATCCGACAGGTGGTGGACAGCCACACGATACAGGCTATATCAATGAGTTGAAAGTTATTGATGTAGAAAAGGTAGATGAGGAAATTCGGCACTATATTGAAGGTGAACTGTCTTCGCTTACTGAGGAAGTACGTGGTGTATTGGACTGGGCACGCCGTTTTGACCATATGCAACAACATACAGGCCAGCATATATTAACAGCTGCCTTTGTAGAACTGTTTGATTTTGCTACAGTCAGTTTCCATTTGGGAAGTGATTTAGTAACGATTGATTTAAATACAGAACATGTAACGGACGAGCAACTTACACTTGCTGAAAATCGCGCGAATGAAATTATTTTAGAAAACCTGCCTATTGAAACAAAGTGGGTAACGAAAGAAGAACTCTCTCATTATCACCTTCGAAAAGATGTTGCAGTAGATGAGGATATTCGCCTAGTGATTATTCCTGAATTTGATTACAATGGATGTGGTGGTACACACCCATATTCAACTGGTCTAGTAAGTAGCATAAAAATTATGGGAACAGAAAAAATGAAAAAGAATATTCGAGTTTCCTTTGTATGCGGCAAACGTGTTCTTAATCAATTAGCCATGCGAAAAAGAGTTCTTTCAGACGTTGCTCGCCAGTTAAGTGTGCCTGAAGAAAGCGCACATGAAGCATTAACGAAAGTTTTACACTCAGCAAAAGCCAATGAAAAGGCACTTAGCGAAGCGCATGATGCATTACTAGAATATGAGGCAAAGGAGTTACTTAATAATAACCAACATCCACATGTCGCTATTACGTTCCAAAATCGCACGGTGCAAACCTTACAAAAGCTTGCTCGCTTCATTGTTTCCCAAAACAACGAGGCTATGGCATTACTTGTTTCAGAAAATGAAGACAAACTACAATTCGTTGCGGCCCGCGGATCAAATGTAGCTCGAAGTATGAAGGATGTTTCAGGAGCGATCCTCCCACTTATTAACGGTAAGGGGGGTGGGAATGATTCCTTTGTACAAGGGGGCGGAGAGAAATCTTTGCCTGCAATTGAAGTGCTTCAACTTATGAAAAACACCATATAAAAAATAGCGAGCTTGCTAGTCACAAGCTCGCATTTATTTTGCCTGAAGTTCTACGACAACTAATTCTGGTAAATTGAATAGTCGGAATGGTACCGTACTATTTCCTAGACCCCGACTAACATTCATTGTTGTGTGCTCATTTTCATAGAGTCCTGCAGTATACTTCGGGAAAAAACCCTGACCTGGTGCCACTAATCCACCTAATCCAGGAATACGAAATTGCCCACCATGTGCATGCCCTGAAAAAACAAAATCAATCCCATACATAACATAGGAATCGAATTGTTCTGGTCGATGCGCTAATAACAGGATCAATGAATCTTTCGGTATATCTTCCATTGATGTATCTAACATATCTTGAGTTTCAAGTCCGTTTAAAGGATCTTCAATACCTACTATATAGAGCCTCTCCCCATTACGTTCAATATGTGTCGCATGGTTTGGCAATATATGTACACCTATTTCTGTCATTGCTTCGTATATTTTTTCCACTTCATTTGTTGCCACTTCATGGTTACCAATTACATAATAAACATCAGCTATTTCAACAAATTGGCGAACCGCTGTTAAGCTTTGATTCAAATCATATCTGTTACTATCAATTACATCTCCAGTAATAAAAATTACATCAGGATTTGTAGAACGAATCTTTCCCACTAATTTTTGCTGGTCCTCACCAAACATCGCATCGTGTAAGTCGGATACTTGCGTGATTCGAAAACCATCAAATTCGTCTGGAATCTCTTCTGATTTATAAGTTTGATTGGTTGTAACAATCCAATAATTATTTATATATAGAAACAAACAAATTCCTATAATAAAAACACAAAATTTTAAAAGCTTTTTCAAAACTACTCGCTCAATTCTTTAATGTATTAATGGAAAATTATTAATCGAAATTAATAATTTGTACGTTTATCTTCCACCTAAAGAAGTTGGTCCTTCTTCCGAATAAAGATAAAACTTCCCCCATCAATCATATTCATATGCTTCCCTACATTCAAGTATAAGAAGTACTAATGTTGTAATTTTATTGCTTGTTTGAATGAGGTTATTATAAAAAATTATCCACAGCTCTTCATTGTTATCCCGATTTTTTCACTTTCTCCACAGCTTTATCCTCAGTCAGTCTATTTGTCCACATAACGAAAATAAAAAAACCTAAGAATATCATTAATAATAAAAAATGTTATCCACAAAACATAAAAACACCCACTTTTGCGGAAAAAGTGAGTGCTTTGAAATTGTGGATAATTGTTTAAGCTATGTCCTTTAAAACTATTTTCCATTCTCATCTGCGTTTAAACGATCGGATGATTTTCTATCAACCTTATCTACTGGGACATCAACTTGTAGCTCTTCTCCATCCATTCGTTCGTCTTCTGTTAAAATTGAAGTATGAACGTCTTTGTCAACGAGGGGCTGCATTTCTACTTTGCCCCCAGCAAACGCAAGGTGGTCTATTTGGTTACTTTCTCCAAACAAAACAGGCTTTAATTCATCCTCCCCAGAGCCTTCCGCTAAGGGTACTCTTGAACGATATGCCGCGCGAGTAACTAAATGTCCGGAAACCGGTGCGGTAATAAAGACAAAGATAATCCCT
This sequence comes from Lysinibacillus composti, assembly GCF_016908465.1. Lineage (GTDB taxonomy): Bacteria > Bacillota > Bacilli > Bacillales_A > Planococcaceae > Ureibacillus > Ureibacillus composti_A. The sequence continues at coordinate 32,452 of NZ_JAFBDY010000026.1, forward strand.
AAAATTATTCTGATACTAATATAACCATCATGGAACCAAAAATAAACGAATGCTCCTAGTAAGCAAACTAGTACCGACAATGTTGCACTTTTTGTGGCAGCATGGGATCTTGTATAAACATCAGGCAAGCGAATCATGCCAAATGCACTAATAACACTAATTACTGAACCGAATAGTATTAATATAACGGCAATCCATTCAACGATTTCCTTTACGTTCAACAATGACACCCCTCTCGATATATTTCGAGATAGCAATTGTACTGATAAACGCTAATATCCCCAAAATTAATATTGCCTCTAAAAATGCCTTAGTTTTCAGCACAATAGACACAATCGCAATGGCAGAAATTAAGTTTACTCCGATTGTATCCAGTGCAATTGCACGATCTGGCATCGAAGGACCTATAATTACACGATATAACTGTAGTCCAATGGCAACCATAAAAAGAGTAAGGGCTATAAGTAATACAGCTTCTTTCATTTATCGTGTCACCTCCAGAATCGCCTTTTCAAATTTCCCAATCGACTGAATAACTGCCTCTTTTGACTCTTCAATATCCATTGCATGAATATAAAATACATCGCCTTCCTCTGAAACTTCCATTACAACTGATCCAGGGGTAAGCGTTAAAAGTAAAGCTAGTGCGGTTACTTCCCACTCCCCAGTTAAATTCGTGCGATACGTAAAAATTCCAGGCGTAATTTTTAAATTAGGTGTTAAAATTTGCTTCATTACAGAAAAACTAGACGTAACTAGCTCTTTTATAAACAATTGAATAAGGTAAATGATTTTCATTACCCTTCGCAGATAAAACTGCGTTCCAAAAAACCTATACATCACATATAGAATTCCAATCCCAACAAAGAATCCTGTTAAAAACGTTGTAAATTGTGGTATTGGTTCATCCACTAATAAAAGCCATAATAGGGCAATAAATAAATTAAGTAAAAACTGGCCAAACATTATTGTCCCCCCTTTAATATCGCTTCTATATAAATAGAGGGATTCATTAAGGTACGAGTCGCATTGTCAATATAACCCGACATGGATTCTGCTCCAACCCCAATAAATACTATAATAATGGCAAGTAAGACAAACGAAGAAAGAGCGCCTTTAGGAATTTTTTTCTCATCTTCTAAACTAATAATGGTTTCCCCGAAGAACGAAGCTAGGAAAATTCGAAGCAATGAATAGAGTACGATTATACTTGATGCAAAACCAATTCCTAACAAGATAAAGTTTTCACCTTCAATAGCTCCAATACCAATCAGTACTTTTCCGACAAACCCACTAAATGGGGGAATTCCAGTAAGTGCTAACATAACAAGAAAGTAAATCCATCCAAAAAGTGGATAATTTCTAATTAACCCACTCATTTTCTTAACAACTGTTTCTCCGGTTAAATAGACCATCATTCCAACAATTAAAAATAATAATGCCTTAGCAATGATGTCATGTATTAAATAATAAATAGCACCTGAAATTGCCTCCTCTGTCCCTACAGCTAAGCCAATTAAAATAAACCCGACTCCAATAATGACGTTATAAGTAGCAATTGTATAAATATCTCGTCCAGATAACGCCCCCATACAGCCTGCAATCAGTGTAACGCCTGCCATAATTCCTATTAGAGTATGCGTCACCTCTGGATTTAAGGGAAACATTAGTGTAAACGTTCGAAACAGTGCATAGATTCCTACCTTTGTTAGTAATGCAGCGAATAATGCTTGTACTGCTGTTGGTGGTACACTATATGAACCTGGCAACCAGAAGAATAAGAGTAATCCAGCTTTTAAGCTAAATACAACTAAAAATAAGATTGCCACCGTTGTAAGCATCGGATCTTGCCCTACCTCTGCAACTCGCTCCGCAATGTGAGCCATGTTAAGCGTCTTTACAGTACCGTAAAGATAGGCTAATGCGACAAGAAACATCCAAGAAGCCACAACGTTTATAACGACATACTTTAAAGACTCTCTTAATTGCACCTTTTCTCCACCAAGTGCCACCAATACATAGGATGCTAGTAACATAACCTCAAAACAGACAAACAGATTAAAGATATCTCCTGTTAAAAAAGAGCCATTTACCCCAGCAATCAAAAATAGAACAAACGGATAAAAAAACATCTTTTCATGGTGTTCTCCAATAGTAGAAAATGCATATAGCAAGCAAATTGCCGTAACTATACTCGCCGTTAATACGAGTAATAATGAAAAGGAATCGGCAACAAACAAAATTCCAAATGGCGGTAACCATCCACTAAAGTCAATCTTTATAATCCCTTCAGTCTGTACGACCTCCAACAACACAAACGAAATAATGCTTATAAAAACCATCGTTAGAAAACTAATAACTCGCTGGAGCATAATATGTTCACGTAAAAATACAAGAATTACTGCCGTAATAATTGGGATAATTAACGGCAAAACGATAATATTACTCATCTGACATTCCCCTCAATTCCTGAAAATCATCAGAACCATTTGTTACGTAAGTTCTGTATGCTAAAACAAGGAGAAATGCCGTAACCGCAAAACTAATAACAATGGCAGTTAAAATGAGTGCCTGTGGAAGAGCATCCGTAAATGGCCCTCCCGAATGACTTAACAATGGGACATCTCCTTTTTTTAATCCCCCAACTGTCAAAATTAATAGGTGAACAGCGTGGGATAAAATAGCCGTACCAACAATGACACGGATGATATTTCGAGAAAGGACCAAATAAGTTCCAACTGAAACTAAAATCCCGACTAACACAATCATCAATGATTCCATCTCTACTCATCCTCACTTATGCTTAAAATAATCGTTACTAGGGTCCCCACAACTGTTAGAGCAACACCTGCTTCAAAGATTGTTACAGTTGACAGATGTTTTTCACCTAATATCGGCAATGTAAAGTAACCATCAGTTTGAGTTAAAAAAGGAGCTTCAAAATAAAGTGAGCCAATCGCTGTACCTGTTGCGAGAAGCACTCCGAATGCCGCAACCTTTTTAAAATCAAATGGCATTTTTCTGTGAATGGTTTCAATGTCGTACGTTAAGTAAAGAAGGACAATCCCAGAGCCAAGTACCAACCCACCTATAAAGCCTCCACCTGGTGCGTTATGTCCAGAAAAAAACAAGTACACACCAAGTGTTAATATAATAAAGACAACCCCTTTAACTACAGTTTTAAGAATGACGTCATTTATTTTCAATATCTGTTCCCTCCTTTTTCGCCTTTAGCTTAATCAGTGTATAAACACCTAAGCCAGCTATAAAGAGAACAACAACCTCAAGCATTGTATCGAACGCACGGAAATCTCCTAAAATTGTATTAACTATGTTTTTCCCGCCGGCTAAATTATAGGAATCTTCAAAGTAAGAAGAAATGGTATCAAACTTTTCATAGTTCATAACTGCTAATCCAACAATTGTAACTGTTGCTCCAACTAAAATGGAGATGACTCCGTTTGAAATTTTTACCCCTCTTGTAGAAGGTTCTGGTTTTAAGTCTGGCAAAAATTTAAAGCAAATTAAAAATAGCGCTGTTGTTACTGACTCGACGACAAGCTGCGTTAACGCTAAATCTGGTGCTCGGAAAATGACAAAGAAAAACGCAACCGAGTATCCAAGAACTCCGTTTAAAATAACAGTAGTTATTCTTGATTTCGCAAACAAAATAGAAATCGCAGCAACAACCATAATAAATACTAAAATCAATTCGAAGCCTTCAATTTTTGCATCAATAGCTGGGTTAAAAGTTATTCCTTCTGTAAACAGGAAATACCCTGCTACCACTGCTACAAAAAATACATAAATGTAAATAAAGTAATGGGTTAAATCCCCATTCATATAACGTCGAGTTACTAATCTTGAAAAGTTTTCACTAAAGCTGATTGTACTTTCATACATGGCATTTAAGGTAAAACGTTGTGGTATCAATAAGTAAATTCGCTTCCATCTTGGAAGTAAATGATATAGAATAACTCCTACAACTACTACCCCCATCGTCATATACAATTCTGGATTAAAACCATGCCATGCATAAATAGATGGAGTTAACTCCTTAACGGAAGGAAATGTTGGGTAAATACTCCCCATAGCAGGTTGTAATATATATTTCCCTAAAATATTTGGGAAGAAGAAAATCAAAACTACTAAACTAATTAGAATAAATGGAGGAATAAGCATTCCAACAGGAGCTTCATGTGGTTGTTTCTCTAATAAATCTGGTTTTAACTTTCCAAAGAAGGTTTTTCCAACAATAATTAAACAGTAAACAAAAGTAAAAATACTTGCGACCCAAGCAACAATGGGAATGATGACTCCTACGCTTTGTAATGAGAAGATATCTAATTCAGTGATCTTAAGTACTGCAGCAAAAAACATTTCCTTACTTAGAAAACCATTAAATGGGGGTAATCCTGCCATTGAGAAACTACCAATTAAAGCAATGGTAAATGTAAAAGGCATAAACGACATGAGCCCACCTAGTCGACGAATATCTCGTGTTCCTAGTTCATGGTCAACAATTCCAACCATCATAAATAGGGCGCCTTTAAATGTCGAGTGGTTCATTAAATGGAAAAGTGCTGCAAAGGATGCTTGCGTATAAAGAACTGTTTTGTCGGAATAACCCAAATGCACCGCAACTGATCCTAATCCAAGTAAACTCATAATTAAACCAAGTTGACTAACTGTGGAGAATGCTAATATTGCCTTTAAATCTACTTGTCGTATGGCATTAAATGATCCCCAGAACAAAGTAATAAGCCCCACTCCGGTAACTGTCCAAAACCAAATCATCTCTCCACCAAAAATAGGTGTAAATCGTGCAACAAGATAAATTCCGGCCTTTACCATCGTAGCTGAATGTAAATAAGCACTCACTGGTGTTGGTGCTTCCATTGCATCAGGAAGCCAGATATGGAATGGAAATTGTGCAGATTTTGTAAATGCCCCTAATAAGACTAAAAATAGAGCCGGTATAAACAGTGACTGCCCACTGATCATACTTATATTTGCAATGATTTCACGAATGCTAAATGTCCCAGACATGACATATAACATCAAAAACCCTACCAACATGGATACCCCACCCGAAACGGTGATGGTCATTGATTTTCTTGCACCTGCTCTAGAAGCCTTTCTATGATGCCAAAACGCTATTAAGAGAAACGAAGAAACACTTGTTAACTCCCAAAAAACATATAGAACCATTAGATGATCAGATAATACAACACCTAACATTGCGCCCATAAAGAGCAATAAATAACAGTAAAAATGATGCAATGCTTCCTTTTGAGATAAATAAAATATGGAATACAAAATGACTAAGCTTCCTACTCCTGTTATGAGGAGACTGAACATTAAGCTAAGACCATCTAAATATGTAGTGAAATTTATATTTAACGAGGGGATCCACTCGTACGTATTTGAAAACGTGTGACCGTTCGCAACACGAGGGATATATGTAGTTAACGTAAGGAATAAGATAATAGGAATAAAAAGAACAATCCAGCCGACCCAGTTCCTTTTTATTTTCCTATAAAAAATTGCTATACACGCCGCCATAAAAAACGGTGCTAAAATAATCGCAAGGTCAATTGTCACAAACTAAAACCTCCTATTTTTTTTTACTTTTTCATCTCCTAAGTTAGAGGAAATAACTTCGTACTTGACGGAAGCCAATCCTCGGGTCATAATATGTTGTCAAATGGGCTCATTAATATGTGTTATATTAAGAGTAATAACTCTTTATAAATGGAAAATTACAAATAAATTTCTAATGTACAATAATTAATACATAATTAAGTATACAATAGAATTATACTCAACGCACTCATTTAGCATATGACTTTGCTATTTTGTGCAGAAATTTGCTATTTGTTTAAAAATAAAAGTACTTAAGTACGAATTTAAGGAGCTTAACTAGTTATGAAACGTCTAAAAACCCACATGGATGAAAGTATCTTGGTGTGTGTATACTACGGACTTAACGGAGAGCGTCTTATTAGAAGAGGCCATAAACTTGCAACTTTACTAGATTGTCCATTATATATTCTTACTGTAGATTCAAAGCCTCTTGATTCTTTCGATGCTGAAAAGTCAGGTTATATAGATAGATGGAGTGCATTAGTTGAGGAATTGGGTGTAGAGGAATTCATAATTCGTGACAATGAAAAACGTCCAATCCAAAAGGTAATCCAAGAAGTTGCTCGTGACTATAATGTAACTCAAATTATTGTTGGCCAAAGTGCTCAAAGCAGATGGGAAGAGATTACAAAGGGCTCCTTTATAAACGTTTTACTAAAAGAGATTCCTTTTGTTGATTTTCATATTGTTGCTGTTAAACGCCCTACAGATGACGAAACCTATGGCAAATACGAAAAAGGCGTTAGAGCATATGTAATTAATGATTTTGAAAATTATAAGATTGTTTTTACATGTCCCAACACTCCATCATTAGAGGGAATATTCTTTAAAGAAATAGGAACAGATTTTGATAATGGTATTTTTAAATTTACTTATTCCAATAAAATGCGTGAAGTAACAATCAAAGAAGGAATCGTGGTAGATTCTTACTTGATTCCAGAAGAGTGTAAGCCCGGTTCAAGATAAACTATGGGCCCATCTATAACTAACCTTAAAGGTCTTCTATCTTGCGGTAAAAATGCATGCATGTAACGCTACACTATCAAAAGGCATAATTGACTAAAACAGAAACATCCATTTCATGATGTTTCTGTTTATTTTTTTGCTATTTGCATATTCAAACCATCTTTCGTTCAAGCTAAATGAAGGGAACGAAAGGAGTAATAACTATGGAAGGGTTTCAAGACATTAACTTTTTTGAAATGATTCTCCGTTCCACCATTTCATTTTTTACCATACTTGTATTAGCTAGAATCATTGGGAAAAAGCAATTGAGCCAGCTTACCTTTTTCCATTACATAACTGGAATAACTATCGGTTCAATTGCTGCTGAAGTTTCAACCCAAGAGAGAACCCTTTTTTGGGACGGCTTTACTTCTCTAATATGGTGGGCCTTTTTAACGTTATTAGTCAGTTATATTTCACTAAAGTCTACAAAAGCAAGAGTCTTATTCGATGACCGTCCAACAATCTTAATTCAAAACGGAACCATTATTAAAAATGGGATGAAAAAGGCTAGACTACACACTGATGAATTATCGATGCTACTAAGAGAACAAGGTATATTCTCCTTTTCTGAAGTGTTACATGCCGTTTTCGAAACAAACGGAGAATTAAGTGTTGTAAAGATGCCAGCGAAAGATCAGGCAACCAAAGCGGATGTAAAAGCAGATGTTTCAATTCCGCCATATATGCCTACTGAAATCATATCCGATGGGGTTATTAATAAAAAGAACCTTGTGGAATTAGACTTAACTGAAGAATGGTTATTGAATAAGTTAAAGAAGAAAAACGTCAAAAATATTGAAGATGTTTATTTCGCTCAAATATTAGAAAATGGTTCTCTTTATATTAGTTTAAACAATGGAAATGGCAAGAATCAAAATTGAGTTTCCTTTATTGCCATGTAAAAAGCCGTTTTAAGGATTTTACCCTTAAAACAGCTTTTTTTATTTATATAATTTAGTTAAGGCTTCTTTCATGTTTGTTCTAACATTTGCTGTTGGTCGTATTGCCTTTATCATAAGTTCAGCATCTTCTAAATTTTTTGCATGTCCTAATTCCATTAATGTAGCAACGGCCATTACACTTGCACGACCATTACCACTTCCGCAATGAATATAGACGTTTTCCCCTTGCTGATAGGCTTCTACAACTTTCTTTACACCCGTTTGAATTGACTCTGCAATCTTTTTACTTTCATCAGCAATTGGTGTGTGGATATAATTATAAGGTGTTGCTTCATCCCTGCCTTTTACTCGTACATCGACAACAACATCAATAGGTTCATTAACTACAACAACCTCAGTGTCTTCTGCTCCACCAATGAAAATTCGTCCTTTAACTAATTCATTATACTTTTGGTCCATTCATACCACCCTAATAAAATTAATATTTATAGTAAATCTTTAATTTCATCATAATGCGGAAGAGCCGTTAATGCACCTGGTTTTGTTGCCGCAAATGCCCCAAGTTTGTTTGCAAAGCTTACACATCGTACAATCTCCTCTTTAGAAGAAGGTAGACCATAGTAATGAACAAAACGCAATATACCTGCCATAAACGCATCACCAGCTCCAGTTGTATCCACCGGCTCTACTTTAATCGTTGGTATATGAATAGTTTCCCCATTTAAGATTGCGTAAGCTCCATTTGCACCTACTGTAACTAAAATTATTGGTAGTCCATACTGATTTAATGCTTGAATGCCATCTTCTAAATTATTTGTTTCCGTTAAGAATAGTAGTTCCTCATCTGTTAGTTTTAAGATATGTACATCTTTGAAAAAGGAGATAATTGTGTCACGACAAACTTTAGGACTACTCCATCGTAATGGACGAATATTTGCATCCATTGCCATGATAACTTCATTTTCCTTCACTAGTTCAACCGCTCTTCTAGTTGTTTCTAAAGCTATAGGATGAAACATTGTATTTGAGCAGACGTTAAATATAGAGGCTCTTTTAAATGCTTCTTCATTCAATTGTTGTGGCTCAACTTGTAAGTCAGGTGTTTCATCTTCGTAATCACAAAAAATTCGCTCGCAAGCCTCAGTTAAATGAACATGAACCCCACTTACACGCTTTTCTGGTACAAACACCGAGTAATCTAAATTTACGCCCTCTTTTTTTAACTCCAATCGAACAAATTCTGATGTTTCGTCCTCACCTGTGATCGTTATGAGTGCAGAAGGCGCCCCGATACGACTAATTCCTGCGGCAACATTAATCGTTGCACCCCCTAAAAATTTGGTGAATGATGTATTCGTCATATCATTCGCTATATAATCAACAAAAGCATCGCCATAAACTAATACAAACTCTTTTTCTAACTTAGTCATTAGATGTCTAACCTCCGTATGTAATCCTTTGTATAGATTAACATATAAATTACTTTCCAATAAAGTTTTATTACTATATAGATAGTGTTAAATTATCTAAATCTGAACTTTTTGTTATACTTTTATTGAAAGGATGAAGGATATGGAAATTAAAATTAGACAAGCTGTAAAAAGTGATGCAAAAGTAGTTGCTCCTCTTATTTATGACGCAATTGGTGAAATTGCCTATCGTTTAACAGGGGAAAATACTGAAGACAAAGCAATTGAACAACTGGAAGGGTTATTTAAAAGAACAGATAACCGTCACTCTTATGAAAATACATTTGTTGCAGTAAATGATGAAACAAATCAAATTTTAGGCATGATTGTTTTATATAGTGGTAAAGACGGAGAAAGCTTAGATGCATCCCTGCAGCAATGGCTCGAAAGCAAAAACGCTCCAATAAGTAAAATTGACCTTGAAGCCCACCCCGATGAGTACTATATTGACACAATTTGCGTTCACGAAAGCTCTCGTGGCTTAGGGCTAGGGACAAAACTTTTACAATTTGCTGAGCAAGAAGCATTACGAAAAGGATTCACGAAACTCTCGCTTAATGTAGAAAGCGTAAAGGGCAGCGCACGAAGATTATATGAAAGAGTGGGCTTTAATGTGACAGAACCCTGGTCAATCATTGGTGAAACATTCGATCATATGGTTAAAACAATAAAATAAATGAAATGAAATGTAGGTCAGGCATCTTGAAATCAAATCTTCTTTACCAATTACTTATTATCATAGCATCAAGTTGCTATGGGATCTTATCAACCATAGTAAAAGTAGCAATGGGAAATGGCTTTACTTCAGCTGAAGCCGTTTCTAGCCAATACATCGTAGGATTCATACTTATCCTACTTTTATTTATTACAACACAAAGGAACTTTCCGCGAATTTCCAAATCTGGTTATCTTATAATCTTTGTATCTGGTATCTTTACTGGCACAACCGGTGTTATTTATGGAATGTCATTAGAATATTTACCCGCCTCTTTAGCGGTCGTTATGCTATTTCAATTTACATGGATTGGAATGTTCATTGATTGTGCTCTAAATAGAAGGCTGCCTAATCAAACGGAGTCCCTTTCTTTAGCTTTTTTATTTGTAGGTACGATTCTAGCAGCCGGTATTCTAGATGTAGACTTAACTAATATAGCCTGGCAGGGGTGGGCATTGGGCTTTGCTTCTGCAGTTAGCTTCGCCATATTTATACAGGTGAACTCGCACAAAGTTGAAGGAGTCTCTACAATCGCTCGCACATTTTACATGTCATTTATTGCCCTAATTTTATCCAGCTTATTTTTAGCACCTGAGATCATTTGGAACGGAAAATTACTGAACGAAGGTTTATGGAAATTCGGACTTGTCCTTGGCGCTTTCGGGACGATAGTGCCAATTTTATTATTCTCAATGGCAGCTCCAAAGGTCGGCGGTGGGCTAACATCTATATTAAGTGCTATGGAACTTCCAGTAGCCATTATAGCCTCTGTCATTGTATTACATGAAAAGCTGACGATTTTGCAGTGTTTAGGAATCGTATTAGTTTTGATTGGTATGAGTTTGCCAACAGTAATAGCCCAAAGAAAAGCCAAAGTTAAACATTAACTATATAAAGATGGTGAAGTACGTAACCTTTTATAAATTAGGCAGTACTATAGGATAAATAAGAAATATTTTTAAAATGAATTTGGGACTTACTCTGGAGGCGAACTAATCGATGTTTCAGGATTACAAAAGCCGAATAAATGAGATTGAGGGAAATCAGTTTCCTTCTAATAGTTACCGCCAAATGGTTCTCCAGCCAGCATACGATGAAGCTAAAAAACACTTTTTAACATCAATGGTGCAAATACATATTGCCCATCTAAAGATGCTTGAAGAGCAAACACTTGTAACCAAAGAAGAGGCCAAGAGAATTGGTGAGGCAATTGCTAACTTAGATTTAGACTACTATAAAACACGTGATTATAATCCTCAATTTGAGGATTTGTTTTTCCGCATCGAAAATAAGTTAATTGAATTAGCTGGAGATGTGGCCGGTAACTTGCATATCGGCCGCAGTCGAAATGATATGGGTATTGCTATTTACCGTATGACAATACGTAAAAAGCTACTTTCCCTAATGAAGGCATTAATTTTATTAAGGTCATCCTTAATTGTATTTGCGGAAGAACATGTAGAAACAATTATGATTGGCTATACCCATACACAACAAGCTCAACCCACAACCTTTGCCCATTACTTAAAGGCTGTTATTGATCAACTTTCTCGTGACTTTAAACGTATGCAAGCTGCCTACAATACAGTGAACAGTAGTAGTATGGGGGCAGCTGCCTTAACAACAACAAGCTTTAATATTAGCCGTGAGCGAATGGCTGAACTTCTAGCGTTTGATGCAATTATTGAAAATGCTTGGGATGCTGTGGCCGGGGCAGACTATATTGCCGAAACAGCAAGTGTTGTTCAACTTTCAGCGTTAAATCTTGGCCGCACGTCACAGGATTTTTTACAGTGGGCAACGCAAGAATTTAATGCCTTTAGCCTAGCTAGCCCATATGTTCAAGTAAGTTCGATTATGCCACAAAAACGCAATCCTGTTTCAATTGAACATACACGCTCATTATTGTCTTCAGTGATTGGTGATGCTTCAACTGTACTACAAATGATTCATAACACACCATTTGGAGATATTGTAGATACCGAAGATGACATGCAACCATACTTATGGCGTGCAATGGAGAAATTGAGAGGAATCTATCAATTGTTTGGTAGCGTCGTTGTTACCATGGAAGTAAATAAAGAAAAGTTGTTAAAACGGGCAGAAAACAGTTTTGCTAATGTAACGGAACTAGCGGACTCCCTTGTTCGGTCAGAAGGTATTTCATTTCGTCAAGCGCACCGAATCGTTAGTAGCTGTATAAAAGAACTTCTTCAAGCTAAAAAGGAATCTTTAGAGAGTTTAACTTGGGAACTGGCTAATGAAAAAGCGCTAGAAGTCACGGGGAAGGCGCTAAAAATTTCAAAAAAAGACTTCGATAATTCGTTAAAGCCAGAATTCTTCGTTAATGTACGAAAACTTTTAGGTGGCCCTGCACCTGACACAATGAGAAACTCACTTATTCAGGCTCAGTCCATTACCCCCTTGCTCGAAAATTGGGTGAAAGAAAAAGAAAATCAAATTCTGAAGTGTGAAGAACAATTACAGCAATATCTTGAAGGTTGGAAAAAGAAATGACAGAACGCATCATTTTAGCAATTGACGGAGGTGCAACGAAAACCTCGCTCTTATTACGTACGGTAAGTGGTAACGTAATTTTTGAAAAAACGTCAAGTGGCTCTAACTACCAAACAATCGGAGCAGAGAAAGTAGTCTCAGTTCTTACAAACTTATTACTTAAAGCTTATCAAGCTACAAATTACTCCAAAATAGACTGTGCTGTTTTTGCAATGGCAGGAATTGATACAGAACGGGATTTAACCACTGTCAAACAAATCATAGAAACCGCTTGTTCTAATGTTCCCTTTACAATAAATAATTTAATTGTTGAAAATGATGTTTTGGCAACCTTAATTGGTTTAACGAAAGGTTCTCCCGGTGCACTTCTGATTTCTGGAACAGGTTCTATTGCTTTTGCTACAGATGGTAGAGAAACATTTACACGCACAGGTGGATGGGGACACCGCGCAAGCGATGAAGGAAGTGGGTACTTTATTGGCCGGGAAATTTTACAAACCATTTTTCGTACGGCAGATGGTAGAAATACAAAGCCGACAATATTGACAGAGCTTGTTTTAAAAAAACTTGAAATTAAATCAGTAGAACAATTAAATTCTTGGCTCTACCAAGAACAATATACAAACGCACAAACTGCTAGCATAAGCTCTGTTCTTCCAGAAGCTATTGTATTAGAGGATGAACTGGCTATTAATATAGCTCAAAATGCTGCAAAGGAACTTTCCCTTTTAGCATTAACAACTGTTAGGAAATTGGAGATTGGAAACACCCCATTCACTATGTATTTAAATGGTGGAGTCTTAAAACATAACCCATTTATTTTAGCAGAATTTGAACAATACACGGTAAATGTCCTCCCAAATATCTCATTTACTTTATGTAATGAAAATCCGATTACTTATATAACAGATCGAGCTCTCTATGCCTTGAAAACATAAAAAATCCGCCTATTTATAGGCGGATTCAGACTGTAGACAAACTCGAAATTTCGAGTTTGCCTACAGTCTTTTTTCTTTTAAAATAAAAGTAATAGTTTTTGAAATAGAGTTAGTTGATC
>NZ_JAFBDY010000027.1 GCF_016908465.1 Lysinibacillus composti
CTTTTCTAATGTTTATCGTCGTTGAAAACATTGTATCCAAGAGGGCATAAAATGACTCTTTTCTTTTTACACAATTATATGGACTTAATCGTTAATCCCCTCAAAATAAGATGAAATCCAATGGTTTGGATGAGATAAGGGAAAAATTTTCCGCTATTGATAAAAAGGAAGCATCAAAAAGCCGAGATAAGGGAAAAATATTCCGTTAATCCCCTCAAAATAAGATGAAATCCAATGGTTTGGATGAGATAAGGGAAAAAACTTCCCTTATTTTAAAGAAATTAAGGGTATTTTCCAATTTAACGGAAATTTATTCCTTTATTTTTAAAGCCCCAAGGATATCAGCATTCAAAATCACTTAAAGAAAGCAGTTACACTAATCACACACTTTCATCAAACAGAGCTTTTACAAAAATGACCTCCAAATGACGATAATTGATGTATTAAGTAATAATAAGACGTTTGTTAAAAGTATACTTAGTATATATTAGTTTTAAATTATTTTAGATTCAGTGATTAATAACGCTATAGGTATTCATCCAATTTACTTTGCTCCAGATTTAACTTAGCTTCACCTGAGGATGATTCCACTTTCAACCTATAATACTCACTACAAAAGTAATGTCTGCATACAATATTTGATGTTCGGCTTTTTCGCCAGTTATGTTCAATAAAAGAGTTTTGTTCATAGCACCAAGTCGCAACACCTACCACAATTCCATTCACAGCCCAACCCCCACACTAACCAACAAATATTCCCACAAACTTAACCATCGCACTAGCTTACCACTATCAATACAAATAACCCACATCGTTCATTAATCCTGGATGTTTATGTTAAATAAAAATTAAGAGCTGCGGATCCGTAATGCAACGCTGCCCACTAGCATCACCACGTTTCACCCAAAAGTCTCAATTTACTTTGAGGAATTAAACTTTTGAAACATGATGGGCACCGATAATTATTGGGTTGCATATAGTATCAGTAAGCTCATGGAGGAGGGAAAATATGCTGCTGTCGGAGCTTGCAGAGAAAGAGTTAATTGAAATGGAAAATGGGGTTAGATACGGTTTTTTGGCTGAGACGGAATGTGTGTTTGATCCGAGAACGGGAAGAATTATCGGGTTTGAACTAGCGGATTTAGCTGCCAAAAAGCCATTCGCCAAAAAGAAATCTTCTACCCCACAGTTTGTGCCGTGGGAAGAGATTCAATTAATTGGGGAAGACCGTATTTTATTCCGCAAAACTACTGCGACAAGAAGGCATTTCGACTCATGAAAGAAGAAAAATGGTTAGTAGTTGGTACAGATGCTCGTCTAAAAATGCTCGCGAAAAAATTGAGCAAAGAAAACACACGTACGGTTTATTACAAAAATGAGAGCGTATGGGATGAAGATTTAAACAGAATGGTTTATGAATTTAAACCGAATTTTATTGTCCTTCCTATACATCCTCTGCCAGTAGAAGTTCCATTAGTGATGGGAGTTTCTGGAGCGAAAATATTTGCCGGGAAATTAAATGATGAATGGAAAAGTATTTTAAAAAACAACGAGATTTCTTACTACTTAGAAGATGAAGGATTTATTTGGCAAAATGCTGCGTTAACTGCAGAAGCATTTGTTTCAAGCTTCTATAATACAAAACAAGCAATTCAAGGGAAAAAATTTATTGTAACTGGTTTTGGCCGAGTTGCGAAAATGGTTGCCCATATATTGAGAAGCATTGGCGGGGATGTTTGTATCGCTGTTCGCTCCAATGTGCAATTAAGCGAAGCAAAGGCATTACGATATGAAGTGGTTCAATTAGATGATGTCGGATATGTGGATGGGGATGTCTTCATCAATACCATTCCAGCAAAATGGTTGGATCAAGAGTTCAATGAAAAAATAGCAATGCCAATTTATGATTTAGCCTCCTACCCTGGGTGTTTAAATGATGATGTAAGTCGCAAGGATTATGAATTATTACCAGCATTACCTGGAAAGTTTTTCCCAAACGATGCTGCTCATGTATTATATGAATCAATTGTTGGACAATTAAGGAGGTAAAAACGTGCTCGAGGGTAAACGAATAGGACTCGGGATCACAGCATCACACTGTACGTATGAAGATGTTGTTCCGAAGATTGAAAACTTTATTAAAGCTGGTGCATCGGTTGTACCGATTATTACACATTCCGTGTTAACAGCAGCAACGCGTTTTGGAACAGGTGAAGAATGGATTAAAAAAATTGAATCCATTACGGGTGAAAAAGTGGTTTCTTCGATCGCGGGAGCAGAACCATTTGGACCAAGTAATCCACTAGATTGTATGGTGATTGCGCCAATGACGGGGAACTCGATTAGTAAATTTGCCAATGCGTCTACAGATAGTCCAGTGTTAATGGCTGCAAAAGCGACATTACGTAATGGTTCACCTGTCGTTTTAGGTATTTCAACAAATGATGCGCTTGGCTTAAACGGCGTCAACATTATGAGATTATTAAACTCTAAAAATATTTACTTTATCCCATTCGGTCAAGATGATCCGTACAATAAACCGAATTCTCTTATTTCTGATTTCACAAAAATGGTCGAAACGGTTGAACATGCAATCAACCACAAAAAACAATTACAGCCATTATTTATACAATATTTGAAATAGTCGAATTTTCTAACACAACTATAGTTTTTTATGATACAATTTCTAACATTACTTAACTAGTATTATTTGAGGAGAGATGAATAGATGTCTAAGCAATTAACAGTTGCAATTGTTGGAGCAACAGGAGCAGTAGGTTCTAAAATGAAGGAACAACTTATTAAAAGAAATTTTCCTATTAAACATATAAAATTCCTAGCATCTGCTCGTTCAGCAGGAAAAGAGATCGAATTTAACGGTCAAACTTACACTATCGAAGAAGCGACGCCAGAAGCGTTTGAAGGTGTAGATGTTGCATTATTCTCAGCAGGTGGTTCGGTGTCTGCAAAATTAGCACCAGAAGCTGCAAAACGTGGCGCAGTGGTAATTGACAATACAAGTCATTTCCGTATGCACCCAGATGTACC
Source organism: Lysinibacillus composti (assembly GCF_016908465.1). GTDB lineage: Bacteria > Bacillota > Bacilli > Bacillales_A > Planococcaceae > Ureibacillus > Ureibacillus composti_A. The sequence continues at coordinate 3,049 of NZ_JAFBDY010000027.1, forward strand.
TCTAGTAGTACCAGAAGTTAACCGTGAAGCTTTAGCAAAACATAACGGCATTATTGCCAACCCAAACTGCTCAACTATTCAAATGGTGGCAGCGTTACAACCAATTCGTGAAAAATTTGGTTTAACAAAAGTGATTGTTTCAACGTATCAAGCTGTTTCTGGTTCAGGTATTTCAGCGATTGAAGAATTACGCGAACAAAGCGCACAATGGGAAGCTGGAAAAAATGTAGAAGCAAACATTTTACCAGCAAAATCAGACAAAAGACATTTCCCAATCGCACGTAACGTCATTCCGCAAATTGACGTATTTACGGATAATGGCTTTACTTACGAAGAAATGAAAATGATCAACGAAACGAAAAAAATCCTGAGCATGCCTGAACTTTCAGTAGCAGCAACATGCGTACGTGTTCCAGTCGTTTCTGGACATTCTGAGTCTGTTTATATCGAAGTAGAACAAGATGCAAGTGTTCAAGATCTATTCGAAGTATTTAAAAATGCACCAGGTGTTGTGTTACAAGATGATATTTCAAATCAAGAGTACCCAATGCCAATTTACGTAGAAGGGGAAGACCCAGTATACGTAGGACGCATTCGACAAGACCTTTCAAACAAAAAAGGCTTCCACTTATGGGTTGTATCAGACAACTTATTAAAAGGAGCAGCATTAAACTCAATTCAGATTGCAGAAGCGATGTTAGAGGACAACTTACTTTAGGATTTCCTTAAGGGGTGTTTATATAGTGGATCTAGGTCGTGTTGCTACAGCGATGATTACTCCATTTAACGACGATGGATCAATTAATTATGAAGTAGCAGAGCGAGTAATTGAGCACTTAATCCAAAATGGTACAGATTCAATCGTAGTATGTGGTACTACAGGTGAAACCCCAACATTAACCGTACAAGAAAAAAGAGATTTTATCGATTTTACAATTAAAAAAGTAAATAAACGCATTCCTGTTATTGCAGGGGTTGGTTTAAATGACACTGCTTACACAATTGAGGCAACAAAAGTAGTAGAGGCTTTTGGGGCTGACGGCATCATGGTCGTTGCGCCTTTCTATAACAAGCCAAACCAACGCGGAATTTACGCACATTTCGAGGCTGTTGCAAAAGTGACCGATTTACCGGTTGTGATTTACAATGTCCCAGGGCGCACAGGTGTAAATATCACATCACAAACAACAATCGATTTATGTAAAATTCCCAATATACGAATTGTCAAAGAAGCAAGCGGAAGTCTGGATCAAATGACAGAAATCCTCGCCAATGTTTCGGACGACACGTATGTTTATAGTGGAGATGATGCCCTAACACTGCCCCTGGTGTCAGTCGGCGGCAGAGGCGTCATTTCGGTAGTCTCCCATGTATGTGGTAATGAAATGCAGGCCATGATTCGCGCATTCGATGAAGGTCGCCATGACGTGGCTGCAAAATATCACCAAGCGCTGTTACCGGTGATTAAAAAATTATTCGAAAATCCAAGTCCGGTCCCAATAAAATACGCACTAAGCAAATTCGGTTTCTCCGTTGAAAAAGTAAGACTCCCAATGGTTGAACTCACAACCGAAGAAAAAAACTTATTCGATCAAGTCTGGGAGCAATTCCAACAAAAAGTAAAATCCATCGAAACCAACTGAATACGATGAAAGATACGAAGCTGCGGCGTGATGCCGTAGCTTTTTTGTGTTTGGTTGTTTACGTGCGGGTTTCTTTATAATATGTGTGGGTTTGCCCAGTTTAAGTGCCACTTTCTTGAAAATATGTGTGGGTTTGCCCAGTTTAAGTGCCACTTTCCTTGAAAATATGTGCAGGTTTGTCCAGTTTATGTGCGACTTTACTGAAGTTATGTGTGAGTTTGCCCTTTACGTGCATCTTCAATTCTATCGTGCGAGTTCATCACATATTCGTGTGATATTATATTTAATGTGCAAGGCCCACTTTTTCTAACTCCCTTCATTCGCCACATTAACCACTATGTCAGCATCTACCAAACTATTTAAAATCGGACAATAAGAGCTAGGTTGTGACGCTATTCTACCGTGCCGTCGAATTATAAGGAAAAGATTTCTAATCATTTTCGAGAATAATATTGACTCTAAATAGAAAATTATTGTAAATTATTTCTAGTATAACTGTGTACAATTATACAATTAGAGGGGGTAATACGATGGTCTCTTCCACACAAGGTAGAATATCAACTAAGGACTATGTGTATTTGCAGTTAAAGAAGGAAATTGTGGGTGGGGAACTATTACCAGAAGCACAAATTAATGAGTTGGATCTATCCAAACGTTTTGACATTAGCCGAACACCATTACGTGAGGCATTGCAACGACTCGAAATTGAAGAATTAGTTGTTCGGTTGCCCAATGGAAGATTGAAGATTTCGCCTGTTTCCGTTGAAGATGCACGGAGTATCTTTAGTGTTCGTAGTGCACTAGAAGGCCTAGTCACCAAAGCAGCGACTCAAAATTCGAATGAACGAGATTTAGAGGAACTACGACTTCTTACAGAGCTGTTAGTCAAAGCAGCTAATCTAGGAAACAATGAGGATGTGATCTATTACGGAGATCAGATTCATCATCGTCTTTACGACATGAGTCAGCATAAGTTTGCGGTGAAAATACTGAACAATATGAATGATCATATTATGCGTTACAGAAGAATCGGGCCGAACACAAGTCACACTCGTAGTAAAGAAGCAGCCAAAGAACATCTCGAACTCTATGAAACGATTGCTGCTGGAAATGCGGAACAAGCCGAGAAATTAATGCAGAAACATATTAATAACAGTTTAGATGCAGCCATCCAATCTATCGAAGCACATTTACAAACACAAAATTGTAAGTAGGATTGCCGATATTACATCAATGCAAATCGGATGCTAGATTTTGAAACCGGTTTCAGTGAAGTCTAAGCACCGTAATACCAAGGCGTTTTGCAAGATTAATTGACTGAATTTTCTAGCATTAAATTTCGTAGGGGGGATTTTATGTCGAGTACTACAGTTCCAACGCAAGACGAAAAAATGGATAAGTCAAAATTGAAGGTATTTTTTGGTGCCTATATTGGGTGGATTTTTGATTATTATGAAGTGTTTTTATTAAGTTTCTTAGTGATTCCCATGGCTTCAGCACTTTCGCTTTCAACAGCACAGGTTGCATCTGTCTTTTCAGTTCAGCTGGCGTTTTTAGCTGTAGGTGGAGTTGTATTTGGATACTTAGGAGATAAAATCGGACGCAAAAAAATATTAATTCTAACTCTCGTAATCTTCTGTCTAGCGACGTTAATGAGAGGTTTTAGCTTTAATTACGAATGGTTAATCGTTTGGACGGCAGTTGCTGGTTTTGGACTAGGTGGGGAATATGGAGCCGCCCAAGCGTTAGTTAGTGAAACCGTTCCATCAAAGCAACGTGGTTTTTGGAGTAGTATGCTTTATGGTGGCGCTTATATCGGGATCTTTTTAGGTGCTTCTGTAGGAGGCTTTTTATTACCTGTTATCGGATGGCGCTGGACATTTATTTTATCTGCTTTCCCTATCTTATTTGCCCTTTATTTACGTAAGGACGTTGAAGAGTCACAAGTATGGGAAAAAGAGGTGCTAGAGAAAAAGGATGTTCAAAAAGTCAAACTGACGGAAAAGTATGGACTGCGTAGATTTTGGAAACCATTTGCAATTGCCTTAATCGCGGCGGTTCTGCAATATTTCGCATATTATGGGATTACAAACTTCTTACCTACGTATCTCGTAAAATATGAAGGATTCGAAATGGGTACTGCCGGTTGGTGGCTTTTCTTCACAGCATTTGCAGGTCTAGTAGGCTCGTTTATTGCAGGCTATACAACGGACAAATGGGGACGCCGAATTACACTTTGCTATCTGGGCGTTGTCGCAGCATTAGGAGGACTTATTCTTTATTTAACTTGGAGTAGCTTAATTAGTTCATTCTTAATTTTAATTCCAATGTTCTTATTATACTTTGGATCAAATGGTGCATCCGTCTTCGGGTCGTTATTTAGTGAGATCTTCCCAACGGATGTTCGAGCGACAGGGATTTCATGGGCACTGCAAATTGGACGAGGCCTTTCCGCAATCCCGCCGTTAATCACAGCGGCAGTCTTCCCGGTTTACGGCTACAAGCCAATCATCTTGGGAGGTGCAGCATTATTCCTACTTCTCGCAATCTGGGCTTGGGTATTCCCAGAAACGAAAAATAAAGATCTCTTTAAAGAAGATGAATCCAATGAAGGCGAAAAATCCGAAGTAGAACCAGAATTAACGCCAAACACATAATGAGCTTGAGGGGGAAACAGACTCTATGAAGGAGTCTGTTTCTTTTTATATTTTAATAGAAGGGGGAGGGCCACCTGGGATCATGATCTAGTTGATGAAGACCAAAATTGGGTGTGGGAGAAGTAAAAAGGTCATCATGCAGGAGATGAAGACCAAAATCGGATATGGTAGAAGTAAAACAGGTCTTCATTCATCTGATGAAGACCAGATTGGAATACTGGGGAAGCAAAAAGTGTCTTCATGCAGGAGATGAAGACCCAAACCAGATATGGAAGAAACAAAACAGGTCTTCATTCAGGAGATGAAGACCCAAACCAAATATGGAAGAAACAAAACAGGTCTTCATTCATTTGATGAAGACCAGATTGGAATACGGGGGGAAGTAAAAAAGGTCTTCATGCAGGAGATGGAGACCCAAACCGAATATAGAAGAAGCAAATTAGGTCTTCATTCTTCAAATGAAGACCTAAATTAGATACAAAATAAATCAAAAGTGTCTTCATCAACCCGATGAAAGCCAAAACCTAACAAAGTAGGAACTATACGAGTCTTCATCAAATAAACCTGCAGATACCCGGATCTCATTCAACACGTTATCCGAGCAAATCGAGTTGTTATCCGGTCAAAAAGGAAGTCTAACCGGGCGAAACAAGAAGTCATCCAGTCAAAATCAAATCCATCCGAGCAAAACCCCTGCCCATGCAGTCAAAAAACGCTTTTCCCAAGCAGGAATTCTCCCACAACTTTACTCACTCCTAACCAATGCTCCACACGCCATTGACCATAAGAAAAACCCCTGTCAAGAAGGGCTCACTAAAGCTCATCCCAAGCGCACCAAGATACGCACCACTTTTTTCTAATTTATTCGCTTTTTTATTTGTTATTCATTGCTACTCCCCGTATAATGATGGTAAGTGGTTGCTGTTCGGGATATTTTTAGGAGGAAATATTGTGTCAAAAACTAAAAATGAAGTAATCCGAGTAATCCCTCTTGGCGGAGTTGGAGAAATCGGAAAATCGATGTACGTGATCGAAATTGACGAAGAGCTTTTCGTTGTTGACAGCGGACTTATGTTCCCAGAAGATGACATGTTGGGGATCGACATCGTCATTCCTGATATTACATATTTGGTAGAGAATAAAGAACGCGTCAAAGGCATTTTCTTAACACATGGGCATGAAGATGCGATTGGATCAATTTCATATGTACTACAAAAAATTAAAGCGCCTGTTTACGGTTCAAAATTAACAATTGCGCTTGCGAAAGAACATTTAAAAAATACACCAGAATTACATCAAGTGAAATTCTTTGAAGTCACAAATAGAAGTCGTATGAATTTCCAGTCAACTTATGTAACGTTCTTCCATACAACTCATAGCATTCCTGATTCATTAGGGATTGTCTTCCATACGTCGGAAGGTGCGATTGTGCATACAGGTGAATTCAAATTTGACCAAGCGGCAAAAGGGAAATATAAACCAGATATTGCAAAAATGGCTCAAATTGGGGAAGATGGAGTGTTCATTCTTTTATCGGAATCAACAGAAGCTGAACGTCCTGGCCATACAACGAGCGAAAACGTGATTCAAGAAAAAATTGCAAAATATTTCTATTCTGCCCCTGCACGCATTATCGTAGCAGTATACGCTTCAAACTTTATTCGTATTCAACAAGTGTTTAACCATGCACAAGAGTCGAAACGAAAAGTGGCGGTTGTCGGAAAAAGTTTAGAAAAAGTGATCGATATTGGCGTGAATTTAGGGTATTTAACGATCGATGAAGAGACATTAATCCCTGTAAAAGAAATTCATAAATACCAAGACGATGAAATCATCATTATTGTTACTAGTAATCAAGGTGAACCACTTGAAGCGCTAGACAAAATTGTTCGCAAACAACACCGTGATGTGAGAATCAAAGATACTGATACAGTACTCATTACGTTTACGCCATCACCAGGCATGGAGATCCAAATGGCAAATGCCATGAACCAACTGGCAAAAGCGGGAGCTAATGTATTATCTGCTGATAAAAAGATTCATGTATCCGGTCATGGTAGTCAAGAAGATTTGAAATTCATGCTAAACTTAATGAAGCCAAAATATTTTATCCCGATGCAAGGCGAGTACCGTATGCTAATTGCACATTCGAAATTAGCACAATCATTAGGCATGCAAAAATCTCAAATCTTTATTGCCGATAAAGGCGATGTTGTCGAATACAAAAGTGGAAAAATGCGCATGAGCGGCCGTGTACAAGCGGGGAACGTTCTAATCGATGGAATCGGTGTGGGTGATGTAGGTAACATCGTATTACGCGATCGTAAATTGCTTTCACAAGATGGTATCTTTATCGTCGTAGTGACGCTAAACCGAGCACAAAAGAAAATAGCATCAGGACCAGAAATTTTATCGCGCGGATTTGTTTATGTACGTGAGTCAGAAGAGCTTATTGTTGAAGCAACTGAACTTGCGCGTACAGTCATTGAAAAGTATGTTAATAAAGAAACATTTGAATGGACAAACATTAAACAAGAAATCCGTGATACACTCAACGCTTATTTATTCCAAAAAACAAAGCGCCGCCCAATGATTATCCCAATTATCATGGAATACTAAGCAACAGTCATAAAGGATTTTCTTAAGAAAGCACTTAAGAAAATCCTTTTTTTGACTTTAAAGCGCCTCTCAATATGTGGAGATAGTAGGGAAATATGGCTTTTCCCCTTATTTCATGTGAAAATGATTAAAATGGGATTTGGCACTTTGGCATTTTAATAGCGTGAGTGAAATTATGTGAATTTTGGGCTTATGAAGGTCAAAAATAGTGTGGGAAATCATACAAATGAACTTCATCGGGGTAATGAAGTTCAATAAGTGAAAAAGCAGTGTTAGAAATGAACTTCATTCGGTTGATGAAGTTCAAAAATGATGGAAGTAACTCGGGAAATGAACTTCATTTGGGTAATGAAGTTCAATAAGTGAAAAAGCAGTGTTAGAAATGAACTTCATTCGGTTGATGAAGTTCAAAAATGATGGAAGTAACTCGGGAAATGAACTTCATTTGGGTGATGAAGTTCGAAAAGTGAAAAAGCAGTGTTAGAAATGAACTTCATTCGGGTAATGAAGTTCAAAAATGATGGAAGCAGCCCGAGAAATGAACTTCATTCGGTTAATGAAGTTCAAAAAAGATGAAGCATCCCGAAAAATGAACTTCATCCGGGTAATGAAGTTCAAAATGATGGAAGCAGCCCAAGAAACGAACTTCATTCCCACCCAAAGAAAAAATTAACATTAATTACAAACCAAAAAAGTTAGCAAAAGAAAAGTAGGTGATCATATGGCATCGATTAAACGAAAAAAATCAGCCACAAAAACGAAAGCAAAGTCTGGTATGCATCCACTCGCCTATGAAATTATTGGATTATTATTAATTGCCTTTGCCATTATGGTGTTTTTTGAATATGGCGTAGTAGGACGCACGATGCAAACTATGACGATGTTCTTATTTGGTAATTTACATATTCTCGTTCCTTTTTTTGCGGTGTTTATCGCATTAGTCATTATGATTCAAAGAAAAGGAATAACGCTAAAGGACCGAATTATTCAAGGAGCGCTTTTGATCCTTTGTAGTTTATCGATTTTTAGTCATGGGTTGTTCTTTGAAGAGCTTTATAAAAGCAATGACTTGTTAACGAATTCTGTGATTCGTGAGACGTGGAGAATACTTATTGATATGGAGGGGATTGTAACACGTAGCCATTCCCTTGGTGGAGGGATGGTAGGTGCCCTTCTGTATGCGATGTTCCATGTGTTGTTTGATGCAAAAGGGGCTCAAATCGCGGCATGGTTCCTTTTATTAATAGGGATTGTGTTAATTACAGGAAAAGCGCTTGTGCCCATTATTGCGGAAAAGGCGCCTAATATGAAATTCAAGCTTCCGAAGAGAAAACGTCGTGCAAGAACGGTCGTGAAAAAAGAGAAGGAACCGGAGCCAACACCAACACGTAAACGACGGGCAAAAACTGAGGATCGCACGGCCATTGAGACAGCAGCGACAACTGACGAAGAAGAAGTAACAGTTGTGCAAATGCGTTCCATGTTCGATGAGGATGATGATGACGATGAACCAATTATTTCGGCGTTTACACAGAATATTAACCATCAACCTCAGGAACCGGAGCCAAAACCGCAACCAAAACCAGCACCACCTCAACCAGAAATTGAGGCTGATCATGAAAATCTCGAACATACAATTACAAAAGCTGTAGAGAATAATGTTGAGAATGTGGATTATGTATTGCCAACGATGAATTTATTGCAATTGCCACCGCAGCATGATCAAAGTGGCGAGTATACGGTTATTCAAGGGAATGCGAAAAAGTTAGAACAAACTTTTGCAAGCTTCGGGGTAAAGGCAAAAGTGATGCAAGTTCATTTAGGACCTGCTGTTACGAAATACGAAGTGATGCCTGACGTCGGAGTGAAAGTAAGTAAAATTGTGAGCTTACAAGACGACTTAGCTTTAGCATTAGCGGCGAAAGATATACGAATGGAAGCGCCAATTCCGGGGAAATCGGCTATTGGGATTGAAGTACCGAATAGCGAAATTGCCATCGTAACATTGCGCGAAGTATTAGAATCAAAAGAAAATAACAAACCAGATGCGAAATTACTGATTGGATTTGGTCGCGATATTACAGGACAAGCCATTTTAGCCGAACTAAACAAAATGCCTCACTTACTTGTGGCAGGTTCTACTGGTAGTGGTAAATCTGTCTGTATTAACGGCATTATTGTATCGATCCTGATGCGTGCTGCTCCACATGAAGTAAAAATGATGTTAATTGACCCGAAAATGGTTGAGTTAAATATGTATAATGGGATTCCGCATTTATTAGCACCAGTTGTGACGGATGCGCGGAAAGCTTCTCAAGCGTTACAAAAGGTTGTTTCTGAAATGGAGCGCCGTTATGATCTATTTTCCCATACAGGAACGCGTAACATTAAAGGCTACAATGACCATATAGACCGATTCAACGAAGAAAATGATGAGAAACATCCGAAGTTACCTTACATCGTCGTCATTATCGATGAGTTAGCCGACTTAATGATGGTAGCCTCTCATGATGTAGAGGATTCGATTACACGACTTGCTCAAATGGCACGTGCAGCGGGGATTCATTTAATTATCGCTACACAACGTCCATCTGTAGATGTTATTACAGGGGTCATCAAAGCCAACATTCCGTCACGTATTGCTTTTGCCGTATCATCTGCTATTGATTCGCGCACAATACTAGATAGTGGAGGCGCTGAAAGACTTTTAGGGCGAGGTGATATGTTATTCTTACCAGCAGGCTCTTCAAAACCAATTCGTGTTCAAGGTGCATATCTTTCGGATGCAGAGGTTGAAGCAGTGGTAGATGCTGTTATCGAACAGCAAAAAGCACAATATGATGAAACCATGATTCCTACTGATGAACCTGAAACGACATTTGAAGAAGAAACAGATGAATTGTTCGATGAAGCTGTGAAGTTAGTTGTTGAGATGCAAACGGCTTCCGTATCCATGTTGCAACGTCGTTTTAGAATAGGGTATTCAAGAGCTGCACGTATTGTCGACCAAATGGAAATGCGCGGTGTCGTAGGACCTCCTGATGGAAGTCGTCCTCGTCAAGTGCTACAGAATAAGTCTAGTGTTGAATAGTATGTCATATTCATTGTAATAGTGTGACAATAAATGACAAAAGTATGACAATAAAATGACATAATTTAAATTACCAAAATCTATTACAGTACAGAATTTTATAAAACTATTTTCATAATTCAATAAAAATGTTATATTATGTTTCGAATTAGTAGGAATGTTCAACATCAGATGTCTGACTTGTGTGGTGATACTATGTCAATTAAATCAGATCAACGTCATCTATATCTTCAAGTCATTGATCGTTTGAAAGCAGACATTGAAAAAGGTATTTATAAAGAAAACGAAAAATTACCGTCTGAATTTGAACTTTCCAAGGAGCTTGGGGTAAGTCGAGCAACTCTGCGTGAGGCGCTACGACTATTAGAAGAAGAAAACATCATTGTGCGTCGTCATGGTGTAGGAACATTTGTTAATCCAAAGCCTGTATTTACGTCAGGGATCGAACATTTATCAAGCATTTCTTCAATGATTGAAAATGTTGGAATGACCCCTGGCACAGTGTTTATCAATGCAACGGAAAATTCGCCGACAGAACATGATCTGGAACGATTTCAGTGTAGTGCGGAAGATGCTGTACTCACAATTGAACGGGTTCGAACAGCGGACGGAGAGCCTGTTGTTTATTGCATAGATAAGGTTTTGTCAAAAAATCTACCATCTGACTACGTACAAAAAAAAGGCGTGTCCATTTTCTCATCACTTGAAGAATCCGGTGATATTCATGTCGCTTATGCTGTCACTTATATAGACCCAGTCGGCTATCATGAAAGCGTTTCACCGATATTAAATTGTGGTCAAGAAACGGCACTTCTCGTCTTAAAGCAGCTTCACTATGACGTAAATGATCGTGTTGTACTCTATTCAAAAAATTATTTCAGAGCTGATAAATTCAGCTTCCATGTTATTCGAAAACGGGTGTGAACATCCCAAATGCTAATCAACTAAATCCTGAGGGGGACTTTTCTAATGAAAAAAAGTAAATTTGGTTTTGCTCTTTCTTTACTAGCAGCCGGTTCAATTCTTGCAGCATGTGGTGCTGGAGATAAAGCTGAAGACTCAAACAAAGACGAAGGAAAAACAGCTTCTGAAGGTGGAGATTTCTCAGTTGCGATGGTAACTGACACTGGTTCGGTTGATGATAAATCATTTAACCAATCAGCATGGGAAGGAATCCAAGCATTTGGTAAAGACAATGGCTTAGAAAAAGGTAACGGTGGCTACGACTACCTAGAATCAACTTCTGATGCTGACTACAATCAAAACTTAAACAACTTACTTCGTCGTGACTTTGACTTAGTATTTGGGATCGGGTTCATGATGGGTGATGCAATGCTTGAAGTAGCAGAACAACAACCAGATGCACAACTGGCAATCGTTGACGCAGTTGCCGATGCACCAAACGTAACATCTATTCTTTTCAAAGAGCAAGAAGGTGCCTTCCTTGCAGGTGTAGTTGCAGCTGAAATGTCTAAAACTGGTAAAGTTGGTTTCGTTGGTGGTATGGAAAACGAAGTAATTAAACGTTTCGAAGCTGGTTTCCTTGCTGGTGTAGAAGCAGTTAACCCAGACATCAAAGTTGACGTTCAATATACAGGTGACTTCAACAAAGCAGAACTTGGTAAAACATCTGCAAACCGTATGTACTCTTCAGGCGTAGATATTATCTTCCACGCTGCAGGTGGTGCGGGTAACGGTGTATTCACTGAAGCAAAAGAACGTAAAGAAAAAGATCCAAATGCTGACGTTTGGGTAATCGGTGTTGACTCTGACCAATATGATGAAGGACAAGTTGATGCAGATACTAACGTAACACTTACTTCTATGTTAAAACGTGTTGACGTAGCTGTTAAAGACGTTGCAACTAAAACAAAAGAAGGTAACTTCCCAGGTGGTACTGTAGTTTACGGTTTAGCTGAAAACGGTGTAGACCTTGCAGATTCTCGTGGAGCAATTCCTCAAGAAGTATTAGACTCTGTTGAAGATTACAAAACAAAAATCATTAACGGTGAAGTAAAAATTCCTGAAACAGTTGAGTAATACATTTCGAATATAAAAATTCTTTCAAAAATCATCATAGGGGCCTAAAAGTAAAGCCTCTATGGTGGTTTTATAGTTTGTATAGATAATCTGACAATTACGATTATTTAAAATAACGGGAATATTTTTGAGTTGTAAACAAATAGTAAACATTAAGAGTAATCTATAAATTCATAAAATTTTGATGATGTCTTGAAAACCAATTCATGTTGAAATTAATAGATGAAAGGTTTTCGCTGAAGGCTTTCATGTGTTAATTTTGAACGAAAAATTTGAACAGTGTCTAGCTCAGGCGGCTAGGCTCTCGCGTCGCTTAGGCCGACAGGATGTCGGTCATGCAACCGTTCCCACAGGACGTGGGGCTCTTAGGTTGCCTTCCGATTTACCTACGCATGCAAGCATGCTTCTCGGAAGTCTCCAGCGCGTGTCGAGCCTAAACGAGCCGCCTTCGCATTTCAAAATAAGGGAGTGAGATTTTTGGAATATGTTATTGAAATGCTCGGCATCCGTAAAGAATTCGGAGGTTTCGTAGCAAATAACAACATTACCCTTCAACTGAAAAAAGGCGAAATTCATGCACTTCTTGGTGAAAACGGTGCAGGAAAGTCAACGTTGATGAACGTTCTATTCGGTCTTTATCAACCAGAAGCAGGGGAAATTAAAGTACGTGGAAAATCAGTGAAAATTACAGATCCAAATGTGGCGAACGATCTTGGAATCGGGATGGTTCATCAACATTTCATGCTTGTTGAAAATTTCACTGTGACAGAAAATATTATTTTAGGTGCTGAACCAACTAAGGGTGGCATTGTAAACATAAAAAAAGCAGCAAATGAAATCCAAGCACTCTCTGAAAAATACGGCTTAGATGTGGATGCAAATGCTAAAATTCAAGACATTTCCGTTGGGATGCAACAGCGTGTTGAAATTCTTAAAACTTTGTACCGTGGTGCCGAAATTTTAATTTTCGACGAACCGACTGCTTCACTGACTCCTCAAGAAATCACAGAGCTTATTCAAATTATGAAGCGCTTAATTCAAGAGGGGAAATCGATTATTATCATTACCCATAAGTTAAAAGAAATCATGGATGTATCGGATCGCGTAACGATCATCCGAAAAGGGGAAGGGATTGGCACAGTCGTTACGGCTGAAACCAATACGGATCAGTTAGCAGAAATGATGGTAGGACGTCAAGTAACGTTTAAAACGGAAAAAGGTCCTGCAAATCCTACAGAAGAAGTGCTAAATGTTCAAGATTTAGTCGTGCTCGATTACCGAGGCGTTGAAAGAATTAAGAAACTAAACTTAACTGTTCGCAAAGGTGAAATCGTTGGGATTGCCGGGATTGACGGTAATGGACAAACGGAGCTAATCGAAGCGATTACAGGTCTTCGTAAAATTAAAAGCGGTAAAGTGTTGATGAATGGTCAAGATGTAACGAATAAAAAACCTCGTCAAATTACAGAAACTGGTTTAGGACATATTCCGTCAGACCGTCATAAACACGGATTAGTCCTCGACTTTACAATTGGACATAACATTGCGTTACAAACATATTATCAAGAGCCATTTTCGAAAATGAGCATTATGAATTACAAAGAAGTTTCGAAAAAGGCAAAACAAATTATCGAAGAATTCGATGTTCGTTCAGGTCACGGTGAAGCAAGTTTGGCCCGTTCTTTATCTGGTGGTAACCAACAAAAAGCGATTATCGGACGCGAAATCGATCGAAACCCTGATTTATTAATTGCGGCCTTACCAACTCGTGGTCTTGACGTTGGGGCGATTGAATTTATTCACAAACGTTTAATTGAACAACGCGATAAAGGAAAAGCCGTCCTATTAATTTCGTTTGAATTAGATGAAGTGATGAACGTTTCGGATCGTATTGCCGTTATCCATGATGGAGAAATTTTAGACATAGTCGAACCTAAAGAAACAAACGAACAAGAACTAGGTTTATTAATGGCTGGAGAAAAGAGAAAATCAGCCGGCGCAGTAAAGGGGGACGAATAACATGTCAAATCGTGTAATTAATATACTCGTTCCTGTCATTTCCGTCATTATTGGATTAATTGTCGGTGCCATTGTAATGGCCGTTTCTGGCTATAATGCAGTCGATGGTTACATAGCTCTATGGAATGGTATTTTTGGAGATTCTTATACAATTGGTGAAACAATTCGCCAAATTACACCATATATCTTAGCTGGTCTTGCCGTTGCCTTTGCCTTCCGAACTGGATTATTCAACATCGGGGTTGAAGGTCAGTTAATTATGGGGTGGGCAGCAGCTGCTTATGTAGGATATGCAGTGGAAGGTCTTCCAAAATTCATCCATTTACCATTAGCGTTAATTGCAGCAGCTCTTGCAGGGGCTTTCTGGGCCTTTATTGCAGGGGTGTTAAAAGCGAGATTTAATGTACATGAAGTAATTGCAACAATCATGCTTAACTACATTGCCTTACATGTTTCAAATGCCTTAATTAAGGTTTGGGCTGATGGTGGCGATAAAACACAACGTATTCTTGAAACCGCTTCACTTCGTTCTCCATTTTTAGAATCAATTACGCAATATTCCCGTTTACACTGGGGAATCATTGTGGCGTTACTAATGGTTGTCGTGATGTGGTTCATATTAGATAAAACAACTCGTGGTTACGAATTAAAAGCAGTAGGATTTAACCATCATGCTGCTGAATATTCAGGTATGAGTGTTCGTCGAAATATTATATTAGCCATGACGATTTCTGGTATGTTCGCGGGTCTTGGTGGGGCAATGGAAGCCCTAGGAACGTTTGAATACGTTGGGATCAAAGGTGGATTTACGGGAATCGGATTTGACGGGATTGCCGTTGCGTTATTAGGTGCTAATACACCACTTGGGGTTATCTTCGGTGCAACATTATTCGGCTCCCTTCAAAACGGTGCCTTAAACATGCCAAACGAAGCAGGAATTCCTACGGAGATCGTTTCGATTATTATTGCCTTAATTATTTTCTTTGTTGCATCTGGATATGTCATCCGCGTGCTTCTGGAGAAATTCAATTCTAAAAAGGAGGGAAAATAATATGAGCTTTTTAGACGTATTATATTTCATCATCCCTTCTGCCATTTTCTATGCTGCACCATTGATTTTGGCTGCAATTGGTGCTGTTTTCTCTGAACGATCTGGTGTTGTCAACATCGGGGTTGAAGGAATTATGGTCATAGGTGCGTTTGTTGGGATTGTGTTTAATTTATTTACAGTTGATGTGTTCGGAGACTTTACTCCGTGGGCATCATTACTTGCAGCATTAGTCGTTGGGGCTGTATTCTCATTATTCCTAGCGATTCCAGCGATTTCATTACGTGCAGACCAAACTGTTACAGGGGTTGCGTTAAACTTACTAGGTGCAGCGGTTGCATTATTCTCAGTGAAATTGATTTTTGACAAAGGTCAAACAGAATTTATTACAGAGCGTTTTGCTCGATTTGATATTCCAGGGTTAGCAAGTATTCCAGTCCTTGGACCAATGTTCTTCCATAACGTATATGGTACGTCCATTTTAGCGATTGTTGTCGCAATCGTCGCTTGGTTTGTGATTTACAAAACTCCATTTGGTTTACGTCTACGTGCAGTAGGGGAACACCCAATGGCTGCAGACACAATGGGGATCAACGTAGCAAGAATGCGTTATATCGGTGTTATGATTTCTGGGGCTTTAGCTGGAGTCGGTGGTGCGGTTTACTCACTAACGATTACAAACAACTTTAGCCACGCAACGATTAGTGGACAAGGTTTCATGGCCATCGCCGCAATGATCTTCGGTAAATGGCATCCACTAGGCACGATGGGAGCTGCCCTATTCTTCGGGTTAGCCCAAGCCTTAAGTATCGTAGGTGGATCAATCCCTTACGTACAAGACATTCCAAACGTATTCTTATTAATTTTACCGTATGTCTTAACAATCATTGCCCTTGCTGGATTCATCGGCAAAGCCAACGCGCCAAAAGCAAGTGGTATCCCTTACATCAAGGGACAACGATAGTCGAGAAAAATATAGTTTAATTATGTGATGAAAAGTCGGGCCTCGTGCTCGGCTTTTTTTGTTGGGGTGGGGAGATGAATGAACGAGAAATCGTGAATGGACTTGGAAAGAAAAGTCGTTCATCAGGTAATTGCACAAGAGGCCATGCTTTCTCCACCAAGTTGTTTTATTTCAGGGAATAAAAAGATGCAGGTACAACCGTGCATTCTTACTCAAATAAAAACAAGTGGGGAAGAATATAAAATTCTCACCACTTGTTCTAATTTACAGGCTTCGGGGGAATGTTCACCGTGCATTTCTATTCAAACACACCGTTACGAAGGACTCTGATATCGGTTTTGATGTTCACTTTCATGTTTTTGAACTTTTCGCTCCATTCTTCTTCTGTTATATGCGGATTTCTTGTATGGGTGAAATAGTAATCGCCGAAACCAAAAACATCAGAACCAACTTCTTGACCGTATTTTATGACTCTTTCTAATTCCTTTTTTATTTCTTTATTTACGGCTTCTTCGATTTTTTTTAAATCTTCCATTTTGCTGATTTCAACACTTCTGTGAATTTCTAATAATCTGCAATCAGCTTTGATCGTTAAATCGAATTCTGGTGTGTCTGAATTTACTATTTTAATCGACCTTTTAGAATCAAGTGAATCGATTGCGATCGGGAGTTTATCGATTTGTAATTCCTGTTTTGAATCATCTATATCAAATCCATCTTTTGGTAACAAAAGTTCAAGTGTCCCTTGTTCAACATCCTTTCGCGCCAACAGGATATAGAATACGTCCTTTGAAGGTAGCTTCCCAACTAATTTCCCTTTGTGGAACAGTCCAACGTCCTTAATCATAATACTTTCTTCTTGTCTTTTTATAATTGGGATGACCGTATTTTTGTATGGTGAATATAGATCTCTAGACACTTCATGAACTGTTGAAGAGACGGTAAGTCGTTCATCTACATTTTGATCGATTAAACTAAAGATATGTTGACCAATATCTTTAATGCTTGGAAATTGATATTCAAGTAAATCCTTTGTATCTCCTTCCACAACGGCTAAATACACACTTGTACTGATTTCTGAATTCATCATGGTCGTATGAAGGGCGCCCTCTATTCCGTTTTTTGCTAAATTTTCGCTTAACAAAATTACTCTCAGTTGTCCGGCCATCAGTTTTCTTGATGTTTTTAAATTCGTATCAATTCGCGTTCCTTTACTAGTAGGGGCTGTTGCAGATTGTATTTCGATTCGACTTTCAAACTCTGGACTCACTTGCCGAATGACAGCGGTTGTAGTGATTTCCGTATTTTCTTCGTTTACATCATAACCAATCAGTGTTGGTAAACTAAGACGTTCAAGTATTCTTTCTTCTGAACATCCAACCAAAAGAACAGTACAACAAAAGATTAAAATGATTAAAGTTGGTTTTTTCAAGGTTGTTTCACCTGCTGCTTTGATTTAGTCATCTTCTTTTTTAACCAGGCCAGAAGAAATAATACAAAGGGGTAAATAAATACTAAATAAAATGCAAATTTGGAAAGAATATTATTCATCATATTAATTTCTGCTCTTGATCTAACAAATAAAGTGGCAATAATCACTAAAATAGAAAAGATCCAAGCATATTTTGTTGGGCTTATTTTCACCATTCTTAACAGCCCACGATAGGTAGCCCACATATATAAACAAAGATTTGGTAATATGATCATCATCCATGAACAAATAGTAAAAATCTCTATTCTTTCAAAAAAGGGTAGACGGACGATACTAAACATGGATAGTGTTGGCCAAATCGTTTTTGTTAACTGCTGACCGCTAAAAAAAGCTTGTGCTAAGAGCATTAAAAGGAGATACCCAGCCATGGTGCCGGCTAGTCCTAAATGGGCAAATTTTTGTACCTTCTTCTTTTCTTTTACATAAGGATACAGAGTATAAATAATTTCAAACCCGACAATCGTAAAGGTCATGGCATAAGTACCTTTTATGATGCCCATCAAATCATTTAACAAAGGTATTAAATGGTTATTATTTGCATATGGCAAAACAAAAAGCAGGGTAGGTAAAACCCATATCGAGAAGAAGAAACTGAAAAAAGAAACCCCGATAATAACTCTTAAGCCCCCAGTAAATGCATAAATCACAATAATGAAGAGCGTTGCATATAGGAACTGAGAGTTAATCTGAGGGAATACCCAAGTGACAATAACTTCAATATAGTTTTTGCATACTGCAAAAAAAGCAAAAGTACAATAAAACATATAGATAAGATTAAAAAAGTTCCCAATGTACTTTCCGTAAATATCTATGTGTATCCCATAAAAGTCATTGGTTCCACCGTACAATTCTAGTGTTTTTATCATAATAAACATAACAATATGCGCGAATATAAAACTGACAATGACAGCGATCCATGAATCTTGTTTGGCACTATCATAAACAACATTCTGAAAACCGTGGATCCCAACGCCAATTTGTGCACTTGTAATGACGAAAAAGAGAAGAGAAGCGTTGATCATTTGATTGTTTTTAATTTCAAGCCTATTATTCACTCTTTCACCTTCTCGTAGTTACAAATTTTACTTCTTTTTTAAGATTTAAAATGCTATTTTCCAATGCTCCTGCGGTTACTCGTCGCAGAAAAATCATGCTCATTTTTTCTTTTTCTTATTGGTAATTAGTCTTGAATTAATGGATTGTCTACTAATAAATGGCATTGGCAGTCGAACGATACTGTCTGGCCAATCTTTCAACCTTGCCGGATAGAATGGTGCTAAATATGGCCCACCTAATGAAGTTTGTCTCAATAGATGAACGAGCAAAATACATAAAGTAAACATAATCCCATAATAGCCCCAAAAACCTGCACAAATAATAATTGGGAATCGGATCACTCGGATTACATTACCCATCATATAATTGGGTGTTGTAAAGGAAGACAACGCACATAACGCGATGATAATAATCAGGATATTACTCGTAATCCCCGCTTGTACTGCAGCTGTTCCAAGGACAATCCCTCCAACGATCCCAATCGTTTG
The DNA here is from genome assembly GCF_016908465.1 of Lysinibacillus composti. Taxonomy (GTDB): domain Bacteria; phylum Bacillota; class Bacilli; order Bacillales_A; family Planococcaceae; genus Ureibacillus; species Ureibacillus composti_A. The sequence continues at coordinate 22,166 of NZ_JAFBDY010000027.1, forward strand.
ACCAACTTTTGTTGGTAAACGAGCGCCGGCTTCGCGAAGCAATTCAATAATTAATTCTAAAAAAATGGCCTCTAAAATCGGAGGGAACGGAACAATTGCCCTCGATTCACTTAAAGGGACTAAAAGTGGTTGTGGAATGACTTCATAGTGAAACGTCAGGGACGCAACATATAAAGGTGTAAAATAAATCGAAATAAAGATGGCTGCAAATCGTAATAACCTAACAAAAGTTGCAACAGGCCAACGTAAATTTGAGTCTTCCTTACTTTGGAAAAATTCAATAAATGAAATTGGAGCAAGAATCGCCATCGAACTTCCATCAACCACAATCCCAACTTTCCCTGATAATAACCCATCACAAAAACGGTCAGGTCGTTCCGTTAAAAGCATTTGAGGAAAGAGGGAAAGTGAGCTATCTTCAATCAACTCAACAAGCGATGCACTATCGATCAAATCGGCAATAGAGAGATTAGAGAGTCTTTGTCGTACCGTATTGACATGTTCATCAGCTGCAATCCCATCTATATAAAGAAGGGAAACGGAAGTATTCGTTTGTTTCCCAAGTCTGAATTTTTCATTCGAAAGATTAGGATTGACGATATATCTACGAATTAACGAAATATTAGTCGATAAATTCTCATTAAATCCAACTTGGGAGCCAATTACTTGTGATTCATTTTCAGGTGCGGATAATCCGCGAGATTCACGTGCTGGTATTTTCGCTAATACAATTTGGGAATGACCATTTAAGTGAATACAAACTACACCATTCAACATGGAGTTCACTGTTTTATTAATATCAGTGGCGAGTTCAACTCCAGGAATAGAAAGATTCCCTGAAATAGATTCCGGCTCATTATGATTCGTTTCTTGTAAATATTTAAGAATAAACTCGTTAAGGAAATTGCTTTCGATCAAATTCTCAAAATAGAGAATCGATATTTTCTCAGTAACAATACGCACAACTAAATCTGCTGGATAATGCGTTTTCTCTTGAATTGCATTTATAAAAGCTGCACTTTCAGATGGATTGCTAACTTCTTCTTGACCTGCTTGATTTGTATTACTTCCCGAAGACTGTGATTGTAGTGCTTCTCCTGCGCCTTTGTTCATTGCGCCTACTTGGGTATCGGTAATCTGATTATCTTGTTGCTGATCAGCAGGGACTTCTCGAAAGAACGAAACGGCATCATTCGCCTTATTTGAAGTCAATTCTTGCAAATGATCAGTATTATTTAACCGTTCGATTCCAGGTGTTTCCAATGGCGAAGTCTGGTTACTCGCATGATCCGATGAATCTTTCAAAATTTTAGGAGAATGTCCTTGTCCCTGCTCGTTTAACGTCGTTAAATTTGATTGATCGCTCTGACTAACTGGTTGACTTTGAGTAGATGAACCAGAATCATTTGATTGTTGTGATTCCTGTTGATTGCCTTGGTTTTGTTCTTGAGCCCCTTGTTGCATACCTTGTTGAGGGCTTTGGAATTGCCCTTGCATTCCTTGTTGCATGGCTTGTTGATTGCCTTGGTTTTGTCCTTGAGCCCCTTGTTGCATACTTTGTTGAGGGCTTTGGAATTGCCCTTGCATTCCTTGTTGCATGCCTTGTTGAGGGCTTTGGAATTGCCCTTGCATTCCTTGTTGCATGCCTTGTTGAGGGCTTTGGAATTGCCCTTGTATTCCTTGTTGCATGCCTTGTTGAGGGCTTTGGAATTGCCCTTGCATTTCTGGTTGCATGCCTTGTTGAGGGCTTTGGAATTGCCCTTGCATTCCTTGTTGCATGAATTGTTGAGGGCTTTGGTTTTGCGATTGAGCCCCTGGTTGCATGCCTTGTTGAGCGCCTTGATTTTGCCCTTGCGCACCAAATTGCATGCCTTGCTTAGCATTTTTCTTTAAAAATTTAGCGCCCGGTAGATTGTCTTGCTGCAAGTTTTGTGGATTTTTACTCTGTTCTCCATCTTCACTTGTTTGGGCGACAATCGGGTTTTTAAATATTGAAAATAAACCCCCTGACTCCATATTCTCCGGCTGGTTATATGGAGTATTCGAGCTGTTCGATTCATCCCAGTTTTTCGCTTGAAGGGGATCTTGATTCTGTGTCCCTATGTTAAGGTTTCCACCTGGTCCTTTATTTTGACTTTGTGTATTTGGTTGTTGTAATGATGCATGTTGAGAAGGAGAGGAAGGGATCTCATTGATATCATGGTGAAAAGGTTGACTCGGAATGCCGATGTCGTTGATTCCGGGAAACTTTGGAGCTTCTCTAATCACAATTTTTGAATTTGCTCCTATTTGTCCAGTCTGCTGCTGAACTGAATCTTTTCCCGCAACGTTTTCTCCTTGCTCAGGTGTAGTTGCATCATCATTTTGGTTAAGAGAAGTCGGATGTTCTGCTTCTTCGTGCCTTTTCTTCTGTGAATGTTTTCCTTTTTTCTTAAACCACATAATTATCTCCTCTTGTCTGCATCTTATGTATAGAATTGACGAGAGAATAATTAACTATACTACCTTTGTTTCACAAGAAAGGTTTTGTTGATGAAAAAAGGAGGGGAATTAAGAATTAAGGGATTTCTATAAAATGACGAATGAAATTTCCGTTCTGCCTTTAATCTTCTAATCCTACATAGAAAACAGTTTTTTTGTACATAATATACCTATTAAAAAGTTAAGAGAGGTTATCAAATGAATAATGAAAACATACGTTTAACATCCTCTGAAATTGCTGCACTTTGGACGACCTATATGAATGTGAGTATGATTAAGCAACTTATAGGTTATTTGTTAAAGCACATACAAGATTCAGACATCAAGCCATTAGTACAGACAGCATATGAAACAGCAGCCAAGCATTTAGAAGAATTAGAATTAATATTTGAAAAAGAACATTTCGCAAAACCAAATGGCTTTTCAGAAGAAGATGTCAACATGGATGCACCATGGCTGTATACTGATACTTTTAGTTTAAATTATGTAAGCCATATGGCGAGGGTAGCCATGGTAACTTACAGTGGGTTTCTAGGAATAAGTTATAAAAAAGAGGTTCGCGATTCTTTTACAGAAGCCTTAAGAGAAGTCACACAAATTTATAATCATGCTTTGGATATCGCCTTAGCAAAAGGAATTACCTCAAGACATCCATATATTGAAGTACCTTCAGAAACGGATTATGTTGATAGTAAAAAATATTTTAGTGGGTTAAATCCATTTAGTGAGAAACGTCCACTGAATGCCATTGAAATTACACATTTATATATGAATGTCGTAAATAATACACTTGGGGCAAAATTAAGCATTTCATTTGCACAAACATCCCCTACAAAAGAGGTTCAAGAATTTATGGTTCGTTCAAATGAAGTTGCACAGAAACATATTAAAGTGTTTGCTGATATTATGATGAAAGAAGAAATGATTCCACCAAATACGCCTGATGTGAGTCTAAGTAATTCAACTACTCAAACATTTTCGGATCGATTAATGATGTTCCAAATGGCTCTTCTAACAGCTACAGGAATTGGAAACTATGCGACGTCGGCTTCCGTAAGTCAGCGAAGTGATTTGGCAATGAATTATGAACGGTTGTCAGCAGAAATTTCAAAGCTCGCTAAAAGTGGGGCAGACCTAATGATTCAAAATGGATGGATGGAGCAACCGCCAGGAATTAAAGATCGTGGAAAGTTAATAAAGGATAAAGAAAAAGCTGATCAGTAAGGTCAGCTTTTTTGTATGTGTGAATTTAGATTTGACTATGTTGCTGTGAGTTTCTAAGAACAAGTTGTATTAAATAACCTATGAGAACACCTGGAACGATACTGAGTAACGGAAGCCAAATGGGTCCTAATAAAATCCCAAACAAAGTAAATTTACTTGAAAAAATAACGCCGACTGTCATAGAATAGGCCGCAAAAACAAAGGGCAACGAAGCGAACGACTTTTTGCCACCACCCGCATCTCTATAGGCATCCCACATGGCAAAAAAATATAAACAGGGGTAAAACATAATCCACTGATAATTCGCGGTTTTAATGGCCATGCCAATATCGCCTAAAAAACTGTACATAATGACTTCGTTAATAAGACCGCATACATTGATTAAAAATTCTAGAAGAATCAGCGTAATGCCTTTTACATATTTGCCATTTAATAATTGTCCAAAACCGGGTAATGCAATGCTCCACAATAAGATCTCTTTTGCATTTTTCACATTCTTTTACCTTCACCCTTTTTCAATTAAATTAATGAAAAAACGAGAATCCTAAAATTGGATTCCGAATGGTGGGTTACTAATTAAAAAGGAGCAAATTTTTTCGGTTTCAAAGAATTTATATACGTTAACTTCACTCTAACACCTTCTTACATATATCTTCTTTTTGTCATAGTGGAAATAGTATTCCCCAAAAAAGTGGGTACTATAAACCCAACAGATAAAATAGTTATTAAGTTCGATGATCCTAAATATTAATCGTGTTTGCATTGCATTATTTGATGTGGGATGAAGTGGATTTGATGAATTTCATTAGTAGGGTGAACGTTATTTTGAGCATGGGTGGGGTGAATTGAACTTCATAAGTGGGATGAATGTCATTTCGAGAGTGGAATGGGAGGAAATTGAACTTCATAAGTGGGATGAACGTCATTTCGAGCATGGGATGAGAGGGAATTGAACTTCATAAGTGGGATGAACATCATTTCGAGCGTGGAATGGGATGAAATTGAACTTCATAAGCCCGATGAAGATCATTTCGAGCATGGGGTGGGAAGAAATTGAACTTCATAACTGAAATGAACATCATTTCGTACATAGGATAGGAAAAAATTGAACTTCATAAGCCCGATGAACATCATTTTGAGTGTGGGATAGGAGGAAATTGAACTTCATAAGTGGGATGAAGATCATTTCGAGCATGGGATGGGAAAAAATTGAACTTCATAAGCCCGATGAAGGGTATTTCCAAAAGAAACTCGAACACAAATCATCTTCATAGCCCAATAAAGGGTGTTTCCACAAGAAAACCGAACAGAAAACCTCTTCATAACCCGGATGAAATAGTTTCCACAACAATAACCATCCGAAATCCCCTTCATCCTCCCGTTTTAAAGTATTTATTTTAGAATTTTTCAAAAACATACATATTAATTTTTGGATAATCCATAATAGGACATGAATTGTTTTCAAATTTAAATGGAGTAAGTGAATACTTTTTAGTTCCCACATAAAAACTATATAAAAATGAAAGTAAGGAGATTGTAATGGAAAAACTTAAACCATTCAATGAGAAACTAACTACAGCTGAAATGGGGAAACTTTGGGTTACTTATACGGGGAATACGATGGCTACGTGTGTGCTTAGTTATTATTTGAACAATGTTGAAGACCCAGAGATCAAAAAAGTCGTAGAGACTGCCTTGCAATTAGCTGACACGATTGTAAAAGATGTGAAGGAAATCCTTATAGCGGAAAACTTTCCGGTACCCATTGGCTATACCGACGAAGATGTAAACTTAGGGGCACCAAGGTTATTTTCGGATGAATTTTATCTTTGGTACTTGAAATATACTGGTAAGGCAGGAATGAGCATTTATACAATTGCCATTCCACTCATGACAAGAAAAGATATAAGAGAGTTATTTACCAAAATACTTAAGTCTACATTGGACTTAGAATCTATGGTGAATCAAACCTTAATGGACAAAGGACTATATATTGAGCCTCCACAAATTCCAACTCCAGAAAAAGTAGAAATGATTCAAAAACAAAGCTTTTTACACGGTTTTTTCGGAGATATTCGACCTCTTCATGCAATGGAGATTACACATCTTTACGATAATATCGAAAATAATATTGCCAGCAAAGCCTTACTGTTGGGTTTTAGCCAAGTAGCTAAAGAAGATAAGATTCGGAAATATTTTATACGAGGAAAAGAACTCACAAATAACCATATCGAAAAAAGTACTGAAAAATTGCATGAGTCAAACTTACCATCTCTCAAAATATTAGATCATTTAGTAAGTGATTCTACGATTCCTCCATTTTCTGATAAATTAATGTTGGCCCATAAGATTGAAATGTTCTCAATGAAAATAAGAACGGCTGGTAATGGAATTTCGTTGAACGGAAGAAGAGATATAGCAAAAATGTATGTTAGTATGCTAACGGATTTAGGGCTATATGTGGAAGACGGTTTCAACATTATGATTGAGCACGAATGGATGGAACAGCCCCCACTGGCAATTAATCGAGATGAATTAACTTCTAATTAGTAAATGAGCAGGTTCGTTTCCAATGATACTTATTTATAAAGGGTTTTAGTGGACGTAGAAATAATAGGACAGTATAGTAGTATTATTGAATAAAATTGTCAAAGATTGGCCATAGGACCTAGATTATCCAATGACCGATTTTGATGTTTTGGGTGATGTGGGAAAGAAGTACGAAATGAAACCGGAAGCATCGTTCGGTGTATCTTAAAGCCCACAAAAAAATCACACCAACTAATCTAAGTTTTTAATAAGCCAAGTCAGGGGGAGTTTTTTTGTTTTTAACAACAAAATTGGCGAATGGCGTTTCGTTGCATATTCGACAAACATCACAATTTAAAACGGTGAATTTTGCATTCAAATTTTCACGACCTTTAACAGTGCAAGATGCTGCAGAGCGTGCAGTTTTAGCGAATGTATTGCAACATAGTAATGCGAAGTTTCCTAAGTCTGCAGCGTTCCGAAGTTATTTAGATGACTTATACGGAACGGTTTTATATTTTGACTCAGCAAAACGCGGTGACTTGCTGAAAGTTCTATTAAATATCGAAACAGTCAATGATGAATACCTTTCAAAAGGCGATGTTTTAAATAAAGTCATTGACCTAATCAAAACGGTGATCTTTGAACCGAATTTTGAAAACGGCCAGTTCGTTTCAAGCATCGTGGAACGTGAAAAAGAAATGGTGAAACAACGTATTGAATCCGTTTTCGATGATAAAACAAGATACGCACACCAACGCTTATCTCAAATTTTACGTCCAAATCATCCTGCTTCAATTTCTGCCAACGGAACAATTGAAACGGTTGATCAAATCACGGCAGAGTCCTTAACAAAAGCGTATCAAACGATGATCGATGAAGATCAAATTGATATTTACGTGGTTGGGGATGTTGATGTAGAAGCTATAAAATCGCAGCTGCAATCGGCTCTTCAATTTAGCGATCGCGACGTAAAAAAGCCAGAAAATCCAACAACAGAATTAAAAGCCGAAAAGGAATATACAAAAGAAACGCAAGACATGAAACAAGGGAAACTGCATATCGGGTACAGTACGCCAATTTTCTTTGGTGATGAAGACTTCCCAAAAATGCAAGTATTCAATGGAATCTTTGGTGGCTATGCCCATTCCAAACTGTTCATGAACGTTCGTGAGCGTGAATCCCTTGCTTACTATGCGTCTAGCTCGTATTCTTCGCATTATGGGTTGATTTATGTGGTATCTGGTATTGAGCCTTCGAAAGAAAAGAAAGCGACCGAGGTTATTGCAGAACAACTCGAAGCAATGAAAAACGGTGAAATTTCTGACTTAGAATTAGCGCAAACAAGAGCGATGTTAAAAAACAACTTAAAAGAAGCGCTTGATTTAGCGCGTGGTCAAATTGATATCTTTGACCAATATAAAGATTTTAATGAGGCGTTCTCCATCGACACATGGACAAAACGTTGGGATGAAGTCACAAAAGAAGATATCCAAAAAGTGGCGTCGCAAGTTAAGTTAGAAGCCATTTACTTCTTATGTGGAAAGGAGGACTCACAGGATGCAAACAATTGAGTTTAACCAATTAGGGGAAACGTTATATTATAAAAAATTAAACAATGGGTTAGATGTGTACATTTTACCAAAAAAAGGATTCTCAAAAACATTCGTGACGTTCACAACAAAATATGGCTCGATTGACCGTACGTTTGTTCCAATTGGAGAGTCTGAAGCAATTACAGTACCAGACGGGATTGCCCACTTCCTTGAGCACAAAATGTTCGAAAAGGAAGAAGGCGACGTATTCCAAAAGTTCAGTGAATCAGGGGCATCTGCAAATGCGTTCACATCATTCACTAGAACTGCTTACCTATTTTCTGCCACAGACCATATCTACACAAGTACAGAAACTTTATTAAATTTCGTGCAAGAACCGTACTTCACGGAAAAAACGGTGGAAAAAGAAAAAGGAATTATTGGCCAGGAAATAACGATGTACGATGACCAACCAGATTGGCGTCTGTATTTCGGTGCGATTGAAAATATGTACCACACGCACCCGGTGAAAATCGACATCGCAGGTACAATCGAATCGATCGATAAAATCACAGCGGATCATTTATATACTTGCTACAATACGTTTTATCATCCGTCCAACATGCTTCTTTTCGTTGTAGGAAACGTGGACCAAACGGAAATGATGGCGTTTATCGAAGACAATCAAAACAAAAAAGAATTCCCAGAACCAACACCAATTGAGCGTCACTTCGAAGAGGAACCAACAGACGTGGCGATTAAAGATCGTGTACTAAATATGGACGTTCAAAAGCCAAAAGTGTATGTGGGATTGAAAGCAAAACGCGTTGACTTAAGTGGCGATGAAATGCTAAAACACGAACTTGCCGTTCAAATCGCGTTAGAATGCTTATTTGGCCGTGCCTCTAATTTCTATACTGAAGTGTATGAAGGCGGCTTAATTGATGAATCCTTCGCCTATGACTTCTCGTTAGAAAAAGGGTATGGATTTGCGTTAATCGGTTCGGATTCAAAAGATCCAGACAAACTTGTAGAAGCAATTAAAAATGAGTTGAAAAAAGCTGAAGATCCTTCTTATTTTGATGCAGAAGCTGTTGAGCGAATTAAACGCAAAAAAATCGGGTTCTTCTTACGTGCACTAAACTCAATGGAATTTATTGCCAACCAATTTACGCGTTATGAATTTAATGAGATGAACTTATTTGACGCAGTACCGACAATCGAAAAAATCACAGTAGAAGATATCGTGAAAGAATTCGATACTATTCAAGGTGAAACACAACAAACAGTGTTCAAAGTTTTACCAATGAGCGAGAAGAAGGCATAATGAAAAAATATGCCCTAGTAGTTGGCGCTTCCGGAGCTATCGGAAGTGCCATTTGTGCTGAACTAGCAAATAATGGCTGGTCTCTTTATCTTCATTATAATAGTACGGCGGAACGGGTCCACGAGCACACAGAGCAACTCCACGCCAAATACCCAGATCAGGAATTCATCCCAGTACAAGCGGATTTCTCTCAAGATGATGGCGCGGAACACCTAGCAAAACAACTGTTTACCTTACAAGCAGTTGTTTTCGCCGGTGGACATGCCTTTTTTGGTTTAATAGAAGATACGCCTGTCGAGGAAATGTCTAAGCTTTGGAAAGTGCACGTTCAAAATCCGATGAGGTTACTAGCACTAACGTCGAAAAAGCTTCGCGTGAATTTGGTGAGCTACGTGTTGTTCATCGGTTCGATTTGGGGTGAAGCAGGTGCTGCTGGTGAATCGGTTTACTCTGCAGTAAAAGGCGCTCAACATGCATTCGTAAAATCCTACGCCAAAGAAGTGGCCTTTAATCAAATCCGAGTCAATGCCATCGCGCCTGGTTTCATTGATACAATCATGAACCACCATTTAGATGAAGAAGAACGCGCATCCATTAATGATGAAATCCCATTAGGGTACGCCGGATCAACGGAAGACGTCGCCAAAATGGTTTCCTTCTATTTAAGTGGACAAGCCGATTACGTCACGGGACAAATCATTCGGTTGAATGGTGGATGGTATATTTAGTTTTTTTCTTGAAGTGGTGATGAAGGACTTGGGAAAGCGTGGGCGTGAGGGAAATGGTCGTCATTTTGGGGATGAAGACCAAAAAGAAGTTAGTTCACGAATGAAGTGGTCTTCATCGAGGTTATGAAGACCAAAATGAAGTCGGTCCACGAGGGAAAAGGTCTTCATCGAGGTTATGAAGACCAAAATGAAGTCGGTCCACGAGGGAAAAGGTCTTCATCGAGGTTATGAAGACCAAAATGAGGTCAGTTCACTAGAGAAAAGGTCTTCATCAAGGTTATGAAGTCCAAAATGAAATCTGTTCACGCGCGAAAAGGTCTTCATCAAGGTTATGAAGACCAAACCGAAACAGACACGCATTAAAATGTCTTTCATCCCAGACCAAACCCAAACACTAAGCCCAAATTTATCCCGTAAAACCACATATTATACCAAACTAGTTGGCTGAACAAAGCATTATAATTCTTTCTCTTTTGAACATACTAAATGTGCAAAGGAGGAGATGCAAAATGGCAATTTTAGAAAACTGGGAAAAGTGGACATCATTCTTAGGTGACCAAGTAAAAAACGCGCAAGAAATGGGTATGCCGAAACAAGTAATTGACACTACAGCGAAACAAATCGGTGACTACCTTGCGAAAAACGTTGACCCCAAAAATGAGCAAGAACGTGTACTTGCTGATCTTTGGAGCGTAGCCGCTGATGAAGAGAAGCATGCACTTGCAAACTGCGTTGTAAAACTAGTTCAATCTCGCAAATTACAATAACTAGTCGACGAAGCCTTGCCAAAAAGCTAGTCGCGACAATTTAAGTACGCCTCACGCGACCGGTTTCTAAACAAGGCTTCGTGTAGGCAAGCGGACGCGATATGATTTCTGCCCGCAAATGATAACGCGTAGAATTTTAACTTTGAAAAAGGGGGCTCGTCCTCCTTTTTTCTTTATACATATTGTCGTTGTGCTCATTATAAATTAGGAAGTGAGTTCAACTAACATCAAGAAAATAAAAATAAGTAGAGGGTGATAGATATGGAGAAATTACCGACATTCACATAAATAGTGTGAAATTTAATATTTTGGTAGAAAATTGTTGTATACAACTTTTCAACGCAAATAAAATCAGCTATGATGAAACTTAGGGAAAAAATATACGTTTCATAGTGAGGGGACAGCTTTATGGCTGAATGGTATTTTGAATATGAGATTCAAGTAAATCGCCCAGGTTTGTTGGGAGATATTGCATCACTCTTAGGTATGTTACGCGTAAATATTGTAACGATCAATGGGGTGGATGAAGGTAAGCGTGGATTGTTATTAAAAGCCAATAAAGATGAATCGATTGAGCGTTTCTATTCAATTGTATCCACGATGGATAATATTAAAGTAACGAAATTTCGACAGCCAAAATTACGTGACCGCTTAGCCGTGAGACACGGGCATTATATTGAAAAAGATGCTGACGAGAAAAACACATTCCGCTTTGTACGTGATGAACTTGGGGTCCTCGTTGATTTTATGGCAGAACTCTTTAAAAAAGAAGGCAATCGTTTGATTGGTATTCGAGGAATGCCTCGCGTAGGGAAAACCGAATCCATTGTGGCAGCAAGTGTTTGTGCCAACAAAAAGTGGATTTTCTTATCATCAACAATGATTAAACAAACGGTTCGTAATAGATTGCATGGAGATGAATTTAGCGATAATAACGTCTTTATTTTGGATGGCGTTGTGACGCGAAAATCAAATGACGAAGGGCATCAACAACTCGTACGAGAAATCATGAAGATGCCGACTGTGAAAGTTATAGAGCACCCAGATATGTTTGTTCAACATTCAGAATATAAAATTGAAGATTTCGATTATATCATTGAACTTCGTCATCATCCAGATGAAGAAATTACGTATGAAATTTTGGCTAAAAACGACATGATGTCTCAATCTGATCCATTTGGTGGCTTTGGAGGATTTAATTTTTAAGAAAAAGTAGGTGTTTTACGTGACAGAACTCGGCTCGCGCCTTAAAGAAGCGAGATTATCGAAAGGGTATAGTTTAGACGATCTTCAAGAAATTACGAAGATCCAAAAACGATATTTGATCGGAATCGAAGAAGGCAATTACTCCATTATGCCAGGCACATTTTATGTTCGTGCATTTATTAAACAATACGCAGATGCGGTTGGCTTAGATGCAGATGAAATCCTAGAGGAATTTAGGAAGGATCTGCCAGCACAACAAGCAACAGAAGAAGTAGCACAATCCTTTACACAAAGTCCAACACGACGTAAACTTCAACGATCTTCCTCAAGTAAAATGATGGAATCTGCTCCAAAATTTATTGTTGCACTTTTTATTATCGTCATTATCGTCGCAATTTGGTTCTTATATCAACAAAAAGTGTCCAATAACGTACCAGATGATGTAAAAGAAGGCGTTTCGGAAGTTGAAATCGAACAAAAAACACCGCCAACAGGTGAAGAAACAACTCCACCTGCTGATACAACAGAGCCTACTAAAGAAGAGACTCCTGTTGAAGAAGAGGAAGAAGAAGAGCCAGTTCAAGAATTATCAGCTGGGGCCATTCAACCAGACGGTGTCACAACCAACTATGAACTTTCAGGTACAGACAAAATGAATATCCGTGTAGAAGTGACTGGCGATACTTGGGTTGGAATCCGTAATGAAGCGGGTGCAGAACAAGTAACAGCACAAACTTACTCAGCTGGTGCGGTCGTTGAACACGATTCAACTGCAAACGGCTATGCACGTATTCGTTTAGGAAATGCCTTAAATGCAAAAGTGTTCGTAAACGATGTAGAACTTCCATACGCACAACAAATTACAACTCAAAATATCGTAATTATTTTACAAGAAGAGGAACAATAGTCATAATAAGGATAGCTAGGCGCGGTTCCCATGGCGAACTGTTGCCTGGCTGTCAAGATGACGCTTTGGTGTTCTCATCAAGAAGCGGGATCTTCAGTCATCTATCTTAATCTCTAGTTCAGAACGCCAGCTCCGAGGGCGACTTCGAAAACCCCTTCGAGGACAAAAATTGTGTAGTTTCCATGAAACACACGATTTTCTGCGCCGAAAGTGAAACGACAGGCGCAAAAATCCTCTCGTGGTTTCCTCCAGTTGTTGGGGCTCACACGATGTGAGTCATGACGGCAATGCGACACGATGTCGCGTTTTTGCCGTTGCGGAGCTTAACGGGCGTTCTTCACTTTTATTAGATGGCTATTTTTCTTTATGAAAGGTGTTAGCAAGACATGAATTTACCAAACAAAATAACCGTCTCCCGGATTCTATTAATTCCTATTTTCGTCATCGTGATGGTCATCGATTTTGGATGGGGCAATATGACGTTTTTAGGTGCCGAAATGCCTGTTGAACATTTCGTAGGTGCACTCATTTTCATCATCGCTTCCACAACAGACTGGATCGATGGGCACTTTGCGCGGAAATACAACCTCGTCACAACATTAGGGAAATTTTTAGATCCTTTAGCAGATAAATTACTAACAGCAGCTGCGTTTATCATCTTAGTTGAACTAGGAATGGCACCAGCTTGGGTCATTATTGCGATCTTAAGCCGTGAATTCGCCGTAACCGGATTACGTTCAATTTTAGCCGATAAAGGAACGGTTGTCGCAGCAAGTAATTTAGGAAAAATTAAAACATGGACTCAAATCGTAGCCATTTCAGCACTTTTACTACACAACATTATTTTTATTAACTTCGGCTTACCTTTTGATGACATCATGCTTTATATCGCATTATTCTTTACAATGTGGTCTGGATGGGATTATTTCTATCTAAATCGTCATGCATTATTAGAATCAAAATAACAAGTTTATGTAATCAACGATGAGGGTATTTTCATAAAATAACTCATCTTTGATTTTTTTTTCGTTAAAAAAGAGAGTTTTTATTCTAAAAAAGTGAGGTTAGAGGATGAACGCAGAGATTATCGCGGTAGGTTCAGAATTATTACTAGGGCAAATTGCCAACACCAATGCAAAATTTATGTCAAATCAATTATCAGAGCTTGGCATCAACGTGTATTACCATACAGTAGTAGGAGACAATGCAGGTCGCTTAAAAGACGCGATTGAAATTGCCGAATCACGTGCTGATTTAATCATTTTTAGCGGAGGCCTAGGCCCAACAAAAGACGATTTAACAAAAGAAACGATTGCCAAACACCTTGGCGTGAACTTAGCATTCGACGATGAAGCACTCGTTTATATAGAAGAATTTTTCACACGACAAGGCCGTACGATGACGGAGAACAATAAAAAGCAAGCACTGATTTTAGAAGGTAGCGAAGTGCTGAAAAACCATCACGGGATGGCGCCTGGTATGCTATTTGAAAAGGACAACCGTACATACATTTTACTACCAGGTCCGCCAAAAGAAATTGAGCCGATGTTCCAATTCGAAGTAAAACCAAAGCTCGCAGCCCGTTTAAATGACGGCGGTGTAATCGTGTCTCACGTTCTACGTTTCTATGGAATCGGCGAGGCAGAACTAGAAGTCAAAGTGCAAGATATATTGGATCAACAAACAAACCCAACTGTGGCGCCATTAGCATCTGATGGGGAAGTAACGTTACGCATCACGGCAAAAGCAGAATCAGAAGAGGAAGCTTGGAAGTTAATTAATGCGAAAAAGTTAGAAATCCAAGCGATCGTCGGCGAGTTCCAATATGGCGTAGATGATGATTCTCTTGCATCGAAAACAGTGGAAATGTTGCTTCACCACGGGCTGACTATTTCTGCTACAGAAAGTTTAACAGCAGGATTATTCCAATCTGAATTAGCAGAAATTCCGGGTGTGAGCGGTACATTAGTCGGCGGATTCGTAACTTATACTCCGGAAGCGAAAATCGCACAATTAGGGATCGACAAAGCTTTATTAGATGAATTCGGGATCGTTAGTAGCGAATGCGCGGCTGCTATGTCCAAAAACGTTCGCGAAAAAATGGGTACAGATATTGGCGTCGGCTTAACTGGCGCGGCAGGCCCCGAACCTCACGATGGCCAACCAGCCGGAACGATTTGGATTGGGATCTGCATCGGCGATTCCGAACCCTACACACGCAAACTCCAACTAACAGGCATGCGCAACACAAACCGATTACGCGCGGTGAAATTAGCGTGCAGCCATTTGGTACGCTTGTTGGCGGAGAAGGGGTATGAGAGGGTTTAGATTGAGCTTGAGGTTCGATGGGTGGCGATATCAGTCGTAATTGTGAAGTTATCGGCCTAAATTATGAAGTTATCTACCCAAAATGTGAAGATATCGCCCCAAATTGTGAAAATATCTACCCTATTTGTGAACTTATCGCCCTAAATTGAAAATGACGACTAATTTTGAGCTTTATCGCCAGAGAATAAAGTAGCAAAATCACTCGCCAAATCTAGCGTTGGGATATACCCCAAAAGCTTCCGATTACATTAAGGTCGATTTTGAACTATAATTAGTAACTGCGACACATTTAGAAATCTCTTAAACAACTGCATCAGTTAAAGTTAGAATTTGGGCTATTTTTAGTAGCCCAAATTTTTATTTACGAAAATATGTTCGCTTTTTTCTTGAAACTTATCTCAAAAACAAGTATAGTAGAAACATAAAGAAAAAGAGAAATCGTGGATTGATATAAGGAGGAAATATAGTGAGTGATCGTAAAGCTGCCTTAGATATGGCGTTAAAGCAAATTGAAAAACAATTCGGTAAAGGTTCTATCATGAAACTTGGTGAACAATCAGACCGTCAAATCTCAACAACTTCAAGTGGTTCGATTGCAATCGATGCAGCTCTTGGGGTAGGTGGATACCCACGTGGACGTATCGTTGAAATCTATGGTCCAGAATCATCAGGTAAAACAACAGTTGCTCTACACGCCATCGCAGAAATTCAAAAAAATGGCGGACAAGCAGCTTTCATCGATGCTGAGCATGGTGCGTCTTGTTTCTAATCCAAATATAGTGGAAACGCTATATGAAAAATTAGAGGAATCGAGACCACGAAGATAACAATTCTTCAAATTCTTTAGGTGGTTAGATTCTAACTGCACTACTAAGTTGAACGGTGAAAATCCGTTTCAAGAACGTTGGTTGGGTTCTTGCTCTAATACCCCGACGTGCGGTGATATAGCACTATATCACGGTGCGAAGCTCGGAGAGGACGGCGAAAATCAGACCTGTGAAGTGGTTAGAGAAGTAGTCGGGAGTCCAAAAAGTTCCTATGACTAAAGAATGCAAATGCATTGGATTGAACCTGCGGAAGTACGGCTCGTAAAGCGTGGAGTAATCAAATAAGAAGTTACTCACCTCCAAAGTGAGGTTCAGTCTCGGATACAGTATTCGTGTTTGCTGTTATCTGAACTTATCCCCAAGAGGATAAGAGTTCTTAGCCGACCAACCAATTGGCAAAAGAATGGCTGACGGGTCAGAGTAGGAGTCTAAGGGAACTATGTAAGGATAGGTAGTGTGGAACAAGAGAACCCCATCCGTGAATGCTAAAGCGAGTGCAAGCTGATGTCACGCAATAGTAGGAAATGACTATTAAAGATGGGGGACAGCAGCCCGTAGTAGTGAAGAAGCAGGGTAATGCCTGTGGAGCGAAGGGGCATAGACAAAGTAGGTAAAGCAATACCAATCAAATACAGACGAATATGGTTAAGGAAGCCGTGAGAAAAGTTAATCGTCAACTTTTGGTGAGCATAACTGACTAAAGACCATTCAATTCTCCCTATATTACAATTGTAAGAAGGTGAGAAAGTGTCTCAAAAACTTAATCAACCCGAAAATGAAAATGAATTGAGAATAATCCTAGACTCCCTTTATAGTCAAACTAAAGAGTTAATAAATCAAGGTGATATTCCAAGATTTAAGGGATTATTTGAAGTGGCAAGCAGTAAAACGGCTATAATATCGGCAATTCATAAAGTAAAAGCGAATAAAGGTAGTAAAACAGCAGGATCAGATAATATAGTGATTGAAGATATACTAACCAAAGATTTAGAGGAAGTTGTTCGATTAGTCCAACTTACAATGAACAACTATCAACCTAAAGAAGTAAGAAGAATCTATATTCCTAAACATGGCAAAAAGGAAATGCGACCGTTGGGGATTCCAACGATATTAGATCGAATCATACAGGAATGTATTCGATTAACTATCGATCCAATCATGGAAGCACAATTCTTCAAGCATTCTTACGGATTTCGGCCCATGAGAGATGCTAAGCAAGCTATTGAAAGGGTAGTGTTCCTCTGTAATCGTACAAATAACAATTGGGTAGTAGAAGGGGATATTAAAGGTTTCTTCGATTATGTGAATCACAATATTCTTCTAAAGCAACTATGGCACATGGGAATTCGAGATAGAAGAATCTTAATGATTATTAAAGAGATGCTAAAAGCGGGTATTTTGAATGAAATAAAAAGGAATGAGTTAGGGACACCGCAAGGAGGAATTATTTCCCCATTACTATCAAACGTTTACCTACACAAACTTGACCAATGGGTTGCAAGAGAGTGGGAAGAGAAAACGCTACGTAATGGAACGACCTCAAGCATATCTCGATTTAGTTCCTTAAGAAACTATTCAACGATTTCAAAACCAGCATTTTTCATTCGATATGCAGATGATTGGATTCTATTCACAAACTCTAAAGAGAATGCTGAAAAGTGGAAGTACAAAATTAGTAAATATCTCAAAGAAAATTTAAAGCTTGAGTTATCAGAAGAAAAAACTTTAATTACCAATATTAAAAAGAGACCTATTCACTTTTTAGGATTTAAGGTCAAAAAGATTCCAAAAGGAAAAGGTTTTATTGGTTATTCATATCCAGATGAGAACAAACTTAAGTTAAAATTCTCTGAATTAACAAAAGAGATCAGAAAACTAAAATACTGTACAGACACAGGATGGTTACTTAATGATATTAATCTGCTAAACAGTAAGATCAGAGGTATCATTAACTACTATAATTCAGCAACTGGGATTAACCTAGTCATGAGAAAATTTAGAGAGAATCTAAAATACTCATCTTATAAAGCTTTAAAAAAATATGGAGGGAAATGGATTCCAGCTAATCAATGCCAAAATCTAAAATCCTTCTATCCCGAACGAATGGAACAAGTACCTGCTATTCAGTATAAGAATGAATGGATTGGAATCATTTCTTTAGGATTTGCAACTTGGCTTAAATACCCTAAGAAAAATCAAGAAGAAACCCCATATACCATTATCGGTAGAGAACTATATTATAAAAGATCTAAAAAGAAACCTTTATTAGTAAGATGTGAAGCGTTACTTAACGAAAATCATCTTGCTCTCATACTCGGAGGCTTTAAACCCAAGCTTTACAATTTTGAATACTTTATGAACCGATGTTATGCGTTTAACAGAGATAAAGGGAAATGTACTATATGTAGAATAGAGCTAACTGGTTATGGTGACACTCATACACATCATATAGATAATACACTACCTTTAAATCAAGCTAACAAAGTCAGTAATTTATCGACAATTTGTATTAATTGCCATAAATTAATTCATTCGAAAGAACTTAAAACCGATGATATTTTATTTTTAAACAAAGTGTCGTTGGTTAAATTAAAGAAATTTCGTGAAACGATAAGGGAAAAATAAGTCTTGTATTTGATAATACTTTGTTGGAACGCCGTATGCGGGGAAACTCGCACGTACGGTGTGAAGCGGGGGAAAACAGCTCCTACAAGTAATGTTGAGGATGTCTGTTACCTATCGCTATCTCTAGACCCAGTTTACGCACAAAAACTAGGTGTAAACATTGACGAATTATTACTTTCTCAACCAGACACTGGTGAGCAAGCATTAGAAATCGCTGAAGCATTAGTACGTAGTGGTGCCATCGATATCATCGTAATTGACTCTGTTGCGGCTTTAGTTCCAAAAGCAGAAATCGAGGGCGAGATGGGTGACTCTCACATGGGTCTACAAGCTCGTTTAATGTCTCAAGCATTACGTAAATTATCTGGTATCATCAACAAATCAAATACATTAGCAATCTTCATCAACCAAGTACGTGAAAAAATCGGTGTTATGTTTGGTAACCCTGAAACAACTACTGGTGGACGCGCACTTAAATTCTACGCTTCAATTCGTCTTGAAGTACGTCGTGCAGAAACAATCAAACAAGGTACTGAAATGGTCGGGAACAAAACGAAAATTAAAGTCGTGAAAAACAAAGTAGCACCACCATTCCGTACTGCTGAAGTTGACATTATGTACGGTGAAGGGATTTCGAAAGTTGGGGAAATTGTCGATATCGGTGCAGATCTAGATATCATTCAAAAGAGTGGTTCATGGTACGCATACGGTGACGAACGTATCGGCCAAGGTCGCGAAAACGCAAAACAATTCCTACGTGAAAACCCAGAAATCTCAAACGAAATCGAAAGCAAAATCCGTGAATCTTACGGCTTCGGTGCTTCTTACACAATCGGAGGACACGAAGAAGAAGAAGAGGAAATGGACAAAGAACTAGCATTATTATTAGATGAAGAATAAAATCCAAAACAGCCCTCGCCATTGAATGGTAGGGCTGCTTTTTTACGGAAACTATTAGATTTATGGCAATCCGCATAAGAGAGGACAGCAGAGGGGGAGCTGTGTCATCAAACTTGGATAGCAAGCTATATTGGTAAAGAAATAACTTTGGCGGGATAAAAAAACTAAACGCCGTATACTAAAGTCTATGAATTCATTTCAAAACACGTACGATTACTCTAGTTCAGGAGCAGAACGAGATACCCAAAAATCTTCAATTAACAATACAATAAACGTTCCCAAATAAATTAAGCAAAACCAAAGCACTAATCCAAAAACATAGGGCAGAGAAATTAAAGAAAAGATAAATGCACCTTGATCTAAATTCTCCCAAAAGTATTGCAACCCTTGCATTTTTACTCCCACGTATAAAATAGCAGGGAAGAGGGGTAACGCCAAACATGAGAAAACTCGTAAAATCCTATTATTTGTTTTCTTAAGTAGCACATAATGAAGTCCAAATAAAAAAATGATAAGAAACACAAAAATCACTTCCATATAAAACACCTCAAGTTCAATTATTCTTACAAACAGTCATTACCAAAAATTGCTTACTATATACATAACTAGTGAAAAAAATTAGTTTTAGAAAATCTAAGTGTATGGAATTAACTAGAGTGTCTAGATTAATTGAAAAACTGTCTAGATTATTGGAGTTTTTGGCTAGATTAATTGAAATTTTGTCTAGATTATTAGGGATTTTGTCTAGATTATTTGAAGTTTTGGCTAGATTCAAAAAAGCCCGGGGAGAACAAGTAAAGTGAGAGTGAGATTTTACTATAAAAATCAAATTATTAACATTGTAGAAGTGTGGAGAAATTGAATTGTCGGGATTATCGAGAAAAAAGTCGGGATTATCGAGAAAAAAGTCGGGATTATCCGAAATTTTGACGGAATTAATTAAAAAAATGTCGGGATTTTCACCGAAAGTGTCGGGATTATTCCAAGATCCGCTTGTTCAAAGGTATGTCAGCATTTCTCGAAATATTAATGCTAAGTTAAAGCCTCTGTCGATTGTTAATATTCGTTTCATCCCGAACACTATTCGACTCACGACTTTTCCACCAATTCAAAACCTCAAACCAACTAACCCCGTTCCTGATTTCGGACGGGGTTTAAATTATTGGGTCTACTTCACACTCAACCAAGCTTTCAAATAATCAATAAACTTGTTCGTGGCAGGGGCCAGGGATTTTAATGAAGGAGCTGCAATGCCAAGGGTGCGATAGTGATCGCCCTCTAGTTTCAGCTTTCGAACGTTGTTTGGCACCCGATGGATAACCATTTCAGGAAGTATACTAATCCCCATCCCGTTTTCCACCATCGAAATAATCGCCTGGTCATCGGTAAGTTCAAATTTAATATTTGGTGTGATTTTATTTTCTTTCAAAATTCTTTTTAAATCGTTGTCGCTCCCTTTTTTCGACTTGATGAGGGGCTCGTCTTTGATCATATCAAAACGAATTTCACTTTGTTCGGCAAGGGGATGTTCATCTGAAAGGATACAAAGCATCCTATCTTTTTTTAATGACAACACTTCAAAAGGATGCGAAGTCGGTAGTGAGAGAAAGCCGAAATCAACTAAACCCATTGAAATCCATTGTTCGATATCGTCATAATCACCTTCCATTAGTTTGATTTCGATGGAAGGATAGTGTTCATTAAATTTTTTCATGATTTCAGGTAACCAGTGAATCGACACACTCGAAATCGTTCCAATCCGAACGGTCCCGACTTCCAAACCATTGATATTGGCTATTTCTTGATTCATTTCTTCATTCCACATTAGAATTTCGCGTATGTACTTTAAGATGCGCTCTCCGTTACTCGTCAATTGGATTCCCGAACGACCTCGATTGAGTATCGAAAATCCCCATTCTGACTCAAGGCTGGAAATGGCATGACTCACTGCAGATTGAGTTAAACCTAAAGTGTCACCGGCTTTTGTAAGGCTCCCTAATTCGACAACGGTACTAAAGATTTCATATTTTGCAAGAGACAGCTTAACCACTCCTTTTACATTAATTTATTTCATGTAAACCTTCAAAAACATTCATTTTTCTAATCCTAATTTTACAATTATACTAAGTTATAATCAAATCGGTAGAAAATAGGTGAAGAAAAAATGGTTCAGAAAAAATCGTTCGAGATCGGTAATGGGAAAAAAGTTGACTTACAATTAAAAGCAGATTTCATGATGCTTATTGTGACGTTATTGTGGGGATCATCGTATCTGTTTATGAAGATGGGGCTCGATTCTCTTCAAGAGTTTAACCTAATTGCATTACGTTTTGGTATCGCTTTTATTTTAGCTGGAGCCGTTTTTTACAAACGATTAGTTCGTATTGACATGAAAACATTATTTTACGGATTTATATTAGGGTCGCTTTTATTTATATTAATGACGGTTGTCACAATCGGATTAAAATTCACAACCATTTCAAATGCAGGGTTTTTATTTAGTCTTTCCGTTGTATTTGTACCAATTCTCTTAGCAATCATTTTCAAAATAAAGCCCGAGAAGAAAGTTGTTTTTGGTATAGGTGTCGCGATCATTGGGATTGCTCTTTTAACATTAGATAACGGGTTAAAAGTCAATTCTGGAGATTTCCTCATCATATTGGGAGCAGTATTTTATGCTTTCCAGATCATTTTGACAGATAAGTTTACAAAAAATGCGGATTCCATCACTTTGGGGATTTTACAACTCGGGGTTGCCGGGGCATGGGGGCTATTATTTTCATTCATTTTTGAAAAGCCACATCTTCCAAACACACCTGAATCATGGGGTTCTATCATGGCATTAAGTATCCTGTGTAGTGCAATTGGATTTATCGGCCAGGCCGTAGCACAAAAACATACGACGCCAACGCACACAGGCCTGATCTTTTCTTTGGAGCCGGTATTCGCAGCTATGTTTGCCTTCATGTTCGTAGGGGAAACACTCCCAGCAAAAGGATACGTAGGGGCAATCTTAATTTTAATCGGTGTCATCGCCGCTGAAATTAAATTTAAAAAGACCTTTGTGAGAAAAAGATTCAACAAAACGGTTGAAGGTACAGAAGCATAGCAAACGAATAGGGGATGCACTGGAGTAAACTTCATTGCATTCCCTATTTTTTAAGTGAATTGTCTAGATTAATTTAAATTTTGTCTAGATTATTTGACTTTTTGACTAGATTAATTGAGATTTTGTCTAGATTATTTGAATTTTTGTCTAGATTAATTGAAAATCTGTCTAGATTATCTCAATTTTCAACTAGATTAATAAAAAGTTTGGAAGTACAAGAGAAAAAAGTGAGGTTGAGATTTTACTATAAAAATCAAAATGTTAATGTAATTAAATGGGGGATTTTGAAATGTCGGGATTATCGAAAAAAGTGTCGGGATTATTTTAAAATTTGTCGGAAATAATTGAAAAAATGTCGGGATTTTCTTCGCTTTTGTCGGGATTATCACCAAGCCCCGCTACTCTCACCAAGCCAAAACTCAAACTTACACTTCCCCCATCCATTCGCCCAAACACAGCCGCAATCCAACCTCCCAATCCAAACTTTCCCAAAAACTTCCCAAAAAGTACTTTTAAATCCGAACCAACTTGTCTAAAATAGGAAATATATGGTTCAGCCATACCATATGTGTAAAAAGTCTCATAAATCTATTTCCACTTCATGAAATCTGTTATACAATAAAGCCCATGATACTAGTGGGAATCCTTGACAGAGCTAGTGTGGAATTATACAATTAAGTATGTATAATTTTTTGAATTATGACATGAAATAGGCAGTATGTTGAAGTGTCAATGTATGAGCCGACTGAAACTGAAAATGAAATATAGCAAGAGGAGGTGTTCGAATGATGGAATACATTATCTCCGCTTTGCTTGGAATCATCGTCGGTGGCGCTGTTATCTATTTCTATATGAAAAAAGTGAATGA
>NZ_JAFBDY010000028.1 GCF_016908465.1 Lysinibacillus composti
TTCGCTCGACTTGCATGTATTAGGCACGCCGCCAGCGTTCGTCCTGAGCCAGGATCAAACTCTCCATAAAAGAAAATTTGATAAAGCTCAAATTTGCTGGCATCAATTTTGATGTCCAAAATTTTTGTTTCTTAATTAAAAGAAACGTTTATTTCATTAACGTTTTGTTGTTCAGTTTTCAAGGTTCATTCGCGTCGTTCTTTAAAAACGACTTTTTTATAATAACAAATTGCCATTTCGTTGTCAACAGTTAATTTTAATAACTTTTTAACTCAACAGACAGCTTTATCATTCTATCAACTCACTAAATATTTGTCAACAACATCTTTATTTAGTAAGTTTTATTTTGTTTTCGTCTTAGCGACTTTTATTATATTAAACACTTTCCAATTAGAAGTCAATAACTTCTTTTAATAATTTTTCATTTCTTTTCTAACCAATCATTTATCTATTTTTCCCTATGCAAAATTGTACACAGTGCACAAACTGTGTGAATTTTCTATATGACGCTCTTAACTAAAAGTGATACTACAGTATATATTAGTTTTACAATTATAAAGTCCACCTCATTTAATGAGACGGACTTTAAACGATAGTATTAAAGTTAATTACGAATTGTTTTAAGAGCGTTTGCCCAAGGAATTACTTGATCAAGCATATCATTTACTGATTGTACTTGAACTTCTTTTGGTTTGAATACTGAACCGTTTTCAAAATCAGTGAATAATGATAATGCAGGATGTACACGAACATCAGCAACTAATAATTCACCTAAAATTCCACGTAAATGTTCAGCTGCACGTGCTCCACCTACTGAACCGTATGAAACGATTCCAGCAGCTTTGTTATTCCATTCTTCACGAAGTAAGTCTAATGCGTTTTTAAGCGCACCAGTAATTGAGTGGTTGTATTCTTGTACGATGAATACAAATCCGTCACAAGATCCTACTGCTTGACCCCACGCTGCAATACCTGAATTGTCAGCACCAGCTTCACCTAAGAACGGTAATTTAAAATCAGCGATATCAATAATTTCATATTCCGCGTCACCGCGTTTGTCTGCTAATTCTTTAACCCATGCTCCAACTTGTGGACTTACGCGTCCTTCACGTGTTGATCCTAAAATAATACCGATTTTAGTCATTTTATCTCCTCCAACTTTTTCAGTTTGGTTAGTGTTTTGTCCAAATAAACTCTTGAAGAATCCCATGCCTTTTAATTTCACCTCCTTCTAATAGAAGTTACCCTTAGTTCGGATTTAAATTCTCGCATTCAAAACTCTCTAATTCGAGATAAAGATAACATGTACTCTACTT
Source organism: Lysinibacillus composti (assembly GCF_016908465.1). GTDB lineage: Bacteria > Bacillota > Bacilli > Bacillales_A > Planococcaceae > Ureibacillus > Ureibacillus composti_A. The sequence goes on from NZ_JAFBDY010000028.1 coordinate 1,317, forward strand.
TAATGCAATTAACTAGATGTATATAATAATTAGAAATAGTTAATAAAATTTCAATCGAATTAGTGAAACAGAAGGTGTCACAAAGAAAGCAGACACCCTCTTTCTACGCTTTATTATTCTCTACTTCCGTTTTTTAAAAATTGGATTGGTACCACTGTTGTGCAGCTTTTACTTCACCCATCGTTAATTGGTGGCCACGGTCTTCCCAATGTACACTGACCGATGCATTAGCCTCTTCTAATAAAGATTGTAGTTCAATGGATTCTTGTTGAGGGCAGATTGGGTCATTTGTTCCTGCAGCAATAAATACTTTTGCACCTTCTAAATTGGGTAAATCAATTCCACGTCTCGGAACCATTGGATGGTGTAGTATGGCCCCTTTTAATGCACCACTAAAATGGAATAATAAACTTGCTGCGATATTGGCCCCATTTGAATACCCTATTGCTACAATGTTTTGGCGATCAAAATTAAATTCTTTGGCAGCATCATCTAAAAACTGATTCAATTCATTTGTACGAAAAATCAAGTCTTCTTCATCGAATACTCCTTCAGCTAGTCGTCTAAAGAAGCGAGGCATTCCATTTTCTAAAATATTCCCTCTTACACTAAGTATAGACGCATCAGGGTCCACTATTTCTGCTAATGGAATTAAATCGTTTTCATCTCCACCTGTTCCATGTAGAAGAAGTAAAACTGGTTTTTCTAAATTTTTGCCTTGCTTGAAAATGTGTTTCATACTTTTCTCTCCCTTTTTATTTATCTCGGTCGAATTTATATCGCTGAAGAGCTTCAATTCGTACATTAACTGGAGTTAGGCAATTTATAGCTTTGTAAACGTTGTTACCATCTAAAAGTCTATAATTAATTTTAATTGGAGATTTCGAAAATAAACATTGAGTCAATTTATCTCTAATTCGAGATAAAGATATCATCTATTTAGAAAAACGTCAATCTTATTGAAAACGATCTTCTGAGGTCCATTAGATCTGTATGAAACCCTAATGATCTGATGAAAACAGCCAGTCAACAAATTTACTGACTGGCTAAAATTTAATTATTACTCAGCTGGATTAACTTCTAACTCAACTTTTATTTTAATGTCTTTACCTACTAGTACCCCACCTGTTTCAAGAGCTGCATTCCAAGTAAGCCCGAATTCTTCACGGTTGATTTTTGCTTCAGCTTCAAAACCGTAAACTTCTACGCCCCATGGGTTTGTGCCTTTACCACCGAATTCAACATCAAATGCTACCTGTTTTGTTACACCTTTAATTGTTAGGTCACCAGTTACTTTGTAGTCATCTCTATCTTTTACGATGTTTGTTGACTTAAAGTCAATTGTTGGGAACTTTTCTGTATCGAAAAAGTCTGCTGATTTTAAGTGATTATCACGGTCTTCACTACGTGTATTGATACTTGAAACATCAAATTTAAATGCGATTGAAGCTGTTGTTAAGTCTGTTAAATCCTCCGCTTCAACGTCTGCTCTGTAAGAATCAAATTGACCTTTTACTTTCGATACCATCATGTGTTTAACTTCAAAACCTACGCTTGAGTGTGATTGATCTACTGTCCATTTTGCCATTTTAAAACCCTCCATTTTATCTTAATTTAATACTTCTCAATTTCGAGATATATGTTAAAAAATAAAGACCAAATTATTGCTATGAATTAATTTATCTTTAATTCGAGATAATAATAACACGGATAATTTCCAACGTCAATACGTTTATTAAAACTTAGGAGGAAATTTCTTGATCTCTTTTAAGTACGGATTTAAAAAGAATCAATCATATAATTGAAAAGGTTGTTCCGCTATTTCGGAACAACCTTCATCATCTTTTCTTTCTTGCTTGTTTTGCTTCTTTTTCCCATTGAAGAAGTGATGGATACGGGTCAAATGCCCATTCGTTTCGTCCATCAAATTTATAAATTCCGTAATGGAGATGTGGCGGAAATTTTCCTGATGTCCCTTCTTTTCCGTAACCGGTACTTCCAACATAACCAATTACTTGCCCAGGTTCTACAACATCTCCAACCTTTAAGCCTTTATCATAGTAAGCAAGATGTGCATAATAGTGATACGAATTATGATTGTCCCGAATGCCTACTCGCCAACCACCAAACTGATTCCACCCCATCACTTCTACTACTCCATAAGAAGCCGAAAGAACAGGTGTACTATAGTCCGCGAAAACATCAGTACCTTCATGAATTCTTCGTCCGCCCCAACCGCGATTTGCTCCCCAAGTACCTCTATAGCTGTAATTATATCCAAGTGCAACTGGGAAAGTATGGCTGTCAAGATCAATTGAGTCATAATGTTTAAAAAGCTTGGCAATGGTTACTATTTGATTAACCACTTTTTCACTTTGATAATAATCCCACAAGGCTAATTTAAAGTCATCTTCATGTGATCCATATTTACTTAAAAAAGATGACATTGTAAACAATACATCTTCATCATCATCAGAATTGACAATTCCGTCTCCATCTCCATCAAGCCCCATTCCCCCAAAATAACTAATTGTAACAGGTGAAGTATCATTAATGATTGGGTTTAATGGACCTGTCCAGTAATCTTCTGAAAACTGAATGGCAATTATACTATCCCGTTTAGGAATATCTTTTCTTACACCTTGTATATTGCGTTCATATTGATCGACAGCGGCTAAATAGTACCAAGGAATAAGAATATCTTGGAATTGTAAATAATAAGCCATACGTTGTTGAAGAATCTCTTCCCTTGTAGGCCCCTCATTTGCCGATGCTTCTTCAGAAAAAATTATGCTCCAAAACATGGTTAAAGTTATAAAGGGAATAAGATATTTAGACAAACATTAAACCTCCTTTCGTACAAAGTTAGAATAACCGTTTTTTTTTAATCCATGTGTCTTAGTTTTACATGATAATACCTTTAATTTTGGGTAACTCTATACGTTAAAAATTAATTGCGTTCTTCTTATTTGGTTTTCATATATTGTAAGTTAATATCTAAGCAGATGCTTAAGTGGGGTTTAACCAAATATGGTACGATAGGATAAAGTTACAAGATTAGGAGGCTTATTTATGGATACATTGCAATCAATTGAACAATTTAAAGAACTTAAAAATGTAGGTAAAACTATCTTTATGTTTTCTGCAAATTGGTGTGGTGACTGCCGCTTTATCGATCCAGTTCTTCCTGCTATTGAGGAAAAATATACAAATTATCGTTTTGTAAAAATAGATCGTGATGAATTCATCGATCTATGTGTAGAATTAGATGTATTCGGTATCCCAAGCTTTATCGCATATGAAGATGGTGCAGAGCTTGGTCGGTTTGTAAGTAAGGATCGTAAAACGCAACAAGAAATTGAGTCCTTTATTGATGGTTTAGCAAAATAATAAAAAACGCTTGGAATTCTATTGTTCCAAGCGTTTGAACTTTCATTCACTTTTCAACACTTCGTTTTAACCAAGTAGCTGTACGAGATAAGATCTCTGTCCTCATTTCTACTAGTTCCTCATATTGATAAAAGAATAAAATTTTTTCATCTGCAACAGAATTCCCTTTTGGTGTTTCCGTTAACACAAAATGAGCAAAAGTCTCTGCAAAATCCTCTTCAGGTGATGTCATGGCATATTCCGATACATAGTTACCTTCAAAAACATCAGAAGCACCACTTTCCCAGAACTGTAAGTAAAAACCAGTTAAATAAGCATCTTCATATAAGCATCCTGCATTTTTTAGGAATAACGAAGGGCAGCTAGCTTCGTCCTCCCAATAATCCACCTCATTAAAATTTAATGATAAAAAATGAGAGTACTCATGTAGATAAGTTACTAGCGTTTCAGAAGCCAGTTCAATGTTTTCGTAGTTCATACCAAGTGTCCAATATTCACCAAAATCATCATGAAGCGAAACATAAGCAAGCGTGTTTCCACTTTCAAATACTTCAAAACGGGTAATTTCTTCACGATATTTTTCGGGAATAATCCAACTAAAACTAAACCATAACTCCCCATGATATGCTAATTCCTCGTCGGTTACATCAGAATCTGTTGTGATCACTTCTTGTTCATTATCGACATTATAAGTTGTTAGCACTTTAAGTCCATCATCATCGGTGGCAACGGATTCTTCTAACACAAGTGAACCATATTCAAACTCTAGATGAGTAACAACGTCATTCCCCCACTCAACACATGTAAAATAATCAGAGCATTCAATTACAAGTGTGCAGATATCTTCATTTTCTATATAAACTTCATTACTAAAGCAACCATTGTCGACTTGTGTTACTTCTTCCATCGATGAATTAGTGGGTGTAGCATTAACGGTTTCATTCTCTTCTACGATTGCTTCCTCTGAAAGTTTTATTACTTCAGTTACTGCCTCTTCCAAAAGCTGATCGCCACAAGCAGTCAAAAGGATTACTGAGTACAATAAAAGCCATCGCAAATATTTCAAGTATCAGAAAGTCCCCTTTCTACCTAATATTCCACAAAAAATTAAAGAATTAGGCCCAATAATAAATGGAACCATTCATTCGTAAATTTTTGGAAAATCTTATTATTTATTAGATAATATGTAACAATCGTTTTTTGTAGAATATTGGCGTCAGAAGTCTTATAAAGGAATGCACAAAACAAAAAGCACAATTCACTTTTGAAGCGAATTGTACTTTTATTTGAACCTCTACTCGTGGACAAGTGACTGAAATGTTTTCTTTTTCCAAACTAAATGGTAGTAACAAGACTGTGCAGTTAGGCTAACAATAAAGGCAATTGGATAAGCTAACCAAATTCCATTTATTCCTAAAGAGGTGAAGTTCGATAACAGATAGGCTGATGGGACCTCAACAAACCAAATGCTAGAAATCATGAAAACCGTTGGCCACAATACAGTACCCGTCGCCCGCATTGTTGCAGAGATTGCCATTGTATGCCCCAAAATTAAATAACTCCATAACGAGATAAAGATAAGGCCTTCTGCAATAGAAATTGTATCTGGATTTGATAAGAAGATTCTTATTATTGGCTCGGCGAATAAATACACAATAATAATCAATGCACCACCAAATATATAATTAAGACTCAATCCTAGTCTTGTTATTTCTTTCACATTCTCTTGATTGCCTGCCCCGATTGCTTGTGCAACAAATACTGATATCGATATGGAAACACTCAATGCAGGAATCTGTACATAACTAACTATTTGATTGACAATGCCATATGCTGCTGTAGCATCCGAACCATAGCTATTTACGAACGTTATAACGGCAATTTCTGACATCGCAACAGCAACCATGCTAACACTTGATGGAATAGCTAATTTTAATAAAGTTTTTACTATGTCACCTTGCAAGCGAATGTTATTTAGAATGGTTCTATCAAATTTCAAAACATGATTCTTTTTGTGTAAATAAACAAATAACAACAGAAATGACAGTAGATAAGATAATACTGTCGCATAAGCCGCACCATTTAGGCCCAATGCAGGGACCCCTAGCCACCCAAACATTAAAATTGGCAAAAACATTACATTCAACACAATACTAATGATTAAAAAGATCAATGGTGTTTTTGAATCCCCAACCCCTCGTATGAACGTCGTATAGCCCATATATAAAAAGGTAATTGGTAACGTGAAAAATAAGATTTTTGCATAATTAGCACTTTCACCTAAAATATTGTTTGGCGTTCCCATCAGTTTCAAAACACCTTCAGCAAAAATCCCTCCAATAATAGCGGCAACAACTGAAATGAGCAATGTTACGGCTAAAGTTACCCCCACAATCTCCTTCATTTTTGAAATATTCCTAGCACCATACGATTGACCAACTAAAATTGAACTACCTGAGCCAATTCCAATAGCAAAAGAAATAAGCAAAAAGAATAGTGGGAAGAAAGCAGAAATGGCTGCTAAAGAGTTTTCCCCCAGAGTTTGCCCTACTACAATTGTTCCAATAACTTGGCCTAAAGATTGAACTACACTTGAAAAAACAACAGGAATTAAAAAGAGGACCATTGTTTTTTTCAAAGTGACAGGTTTTTGCCTTTTCATGATTGTATCCATGTTAACTTCTCCAAGTTGTTAAGATTTTTTTGTATGATACCCGTGCTCCCCATAAGGTTGGAGTTTCTCAAACCACTTCTCTTCTAACTTTGTTAATGCTTCTTTTTCGTTAAAGTAGGGATCTGTATCATCCTTTTTTAATGTCTCTAAAATTTCAATTGTAAATGCATCCTTGCCGAACGTATTCCAATCTGCTTGAAGCTCTTTATGAATATGCGTATTGTTATTAAGAGTAAATTTTACCCCATTGATAGTCTTTAAGTTCCGTGTACTCTCTACAAACACTTTGCCATTCACATTATTTTTAATTTGATAAATACCTGCAACGATGGCAATCTCTTGATACATTTGTTTCAGTTCTTTTCTTCGTTCCACGCTAGTCACTCCTCTTCTTTATTTCTTCACCCAATAAGCACTACCATCTGCTTTTCGATCGATCAATGCATACTCGATTAAGTACCTTCTAATTAACACATAATCATCGTAAATAGAACTTAGTATATGATTTAGTTCTTGTTCTGTATAAATTACCTTTGGATCGAGTCGATCGGCTATGGCGCGAAGTACAATCAGACGTTGTTTTTCTTTTGGTGGGAATTTGTTTAATGGGCCTGTTAAGCCTTCTAGAAAGTATTTATCTAAAACTTTCTTTTGTTCATCCGTCGTAATATCATAACGATCATCAACCATCGTTGCATGTTTATGTGGCGCAACAAAAGCTAGTGCATATTGATCTTTTCCTTTTAGTAATTCCATGATGGCAAGTAATGTTTTTGCCTGACGTTCCTTTTCTTTTAATACGAATCGGTGATGACGGATAGTTGAACTACTACCTATCCCCATCTCTTCTTGTACTTCTTTATCGGTTTTACCGGCATAAAAATTTTTTAGTAAAGCGGTTTGATGTTCAGTTAAACCTGTTAACTTTTTATCTAATCCTAGTAAATAATCGAAAACAGAACCATGCATTTGTTCAATATGTAGCCGTATGAATCGTTTTGCCTCATACAAAACATTTTCATGCGGATAAATTACACCCTTATGAATTTCTTCACCACATAAAAGACATATAAATTTATTTTGATCTTCTGTATAACCGAGCTTCATCTCCTCTAAAGAGGCGTTCCAAAAAATTTCAGAATTACTCACTATTAACACCCTCACTTTTCAAAACCAAAGTATGAATTCATCAAAATAACAAACAAAATTAATATTCGTTTGCATTTATATAAACAATTTAACAAAACGTTTATAAACTGTCAATCCCATTCTGTTCACAAGTTCAGTAAACTACGTCGCAGGTCTTAGATACATTTAATGCTAGGGATCATTGTATGGGATTCATTTTTTCTTTAACATGAATGTTAGAATGTAAAACATTTTAGGAGGTTCAACTTTGAAGAAAGTATTACTAGTTGTTTTAATTGCAATTGGGATCATTAGCCTTTTTATATCTGTCCCCTCTTGGGTAACTTCATTTTTTACAACAAATAACCATCAAGCCGAAATTACTAACAACATTAAATTAATTGAAATTGATGTTGAAGGAACAAACGCAACGATTATCCCCAAAAATCAGGATGAACTAACGGCTGAGTTAAAAGGTAAAGGTAAAGTAGAAGTTGTAAAAAAGGGTAACAGAATCGAAGTTCAATATAGACGAAAGTGGTTTGAATGGTTTTCTTTTTTTGATAAAACAAAACTTACTATTAGCATTCCTGAAGATTATGACCGTGATTTAGATATAGAAGTTGGTTCTGGAAATATTAATTTTGTTGACAGTGAAGGTTTACACCTTGACAATGTCGAAGTGGAAATTGGTTCAGGAAACGTTCAAATTGAAACATTGAATGCTAATAGTGGGGTTTTTGAAGTTAGTTCTGGAAATATGGATATAAATCAGTTTACAGGTAAATTGGAAGCGAATGTTTCTTCGGGTAATTTAGTGATTCATATGGATGAATTAATAGATCACGTAGAAGCTGATGTGAGCTCGGGACATTTAAAACTCGATTTACCGGATGATTCCAATTTCACATTAGATGCTCGTGTAAGTAGTGGCCACATTGCTAATAAATTCCAATTAGAAAACAAACAAAGCTCTAAAAATGAGTTATCTGGAAAACACGGTACAGGAAAATATCATATTAATTTAAATGTTTCTAGCGGTGTAGTTGAATTAAACTAATAAAAAATGAGCTTAGTCCTTTTACTAAGCTCATTTATTTCAAAACGTTAATGAGACACTTTTTCTTTCTTCACTTTTAACGCATGTAAAATGAATGTAAGTAGGAATGCCAATACAAGGACTGAAAGGAAAATTTCATTTGGGATATGTATATATACAAGAGTAAGTCCCATTTTTATAGCGATAAAAACAATTAATACATAGGCTGTAGTCTCTAATTCAGGAACCTTGTTCATGAGACTTATAAAGAACGTCGCAATTCCGCGCATCAGAAGGATTCCAATCATGCCACCAAGTAAAACTACCCAAACTTGCTCAGAGATAGCTAGAGCAGTCAAAATACTATCAACTGAAAATGCCAAATCCATAAGTTCTACACTAATAACAGTAGCCCAAAACAATCCAAAAACTTTCACTAACCAACCCTTTGGTGAAGAATCTATTTCATCCTCTTCCATATTACTTTTTCTTTTATCTCTAAAAAACTTAAATCCTAAATATAATAAATATAGAGCACCTATTAATTTAATAGGCCAAAATTTAATTAAAACTGTTCCAAGACCAATAAAGATAAAGCGGAAAATATAGGCTCCCCATAGACCATACACCAGTGCCTTTTTTTGATGTTCTTTCGGTAAAGGTTTTACAAAAGCAGACAGCACTAGGGCATTATCTGCAGACAGAATACATTCCATTACCGCTAATGAGAGTATTAACCCCCATGCTTCTGAGCTCGTTAGAATTTTTGCCCATATGTGCCAATCTAACATAGAGGCATAGGTTCCTAAAATTTCTTCAAACATTTGAGTTCCCCCTAAGACGTTAAGCGGATCATAATTTACCGTGTAATTTTTATCGGTTTTAACAATTATCCTAAATTTTATTATAAACCTTTTATTATGCATTAATGCCCCAACTGCCGAATAAACATATTATTACTACTTTTAATGGGGGTTTTGTCTGAGGTGGAAAGAGTTAAAGCGGTGGCTACTTTTCGGCAAATTGGAGAAGAAATTTACCGAACAGATACGTACATTCAATTTGGTACTGCAAAACAATCGCTCGGAGCGGTGGTGATGTTAAATCCAGGTTCTGCTGATCTAAAAGGTGAAGCAAAATGGCAGCTTCATCATACAGGCTGCTATACAGATGAAATTTCACTCGATAGCACCATGAGACAGCTTGTGGATTTTATGACTTCAACCCATTCTAAGTTAGAAGGTCGTCTGTATATTTACAATTTGATTTATGTAAGACAAACAAACCATATTGATGCAATCAATTTATTTCAACATCTAAAACTTATTGGTAAGTACCCAACCATCTCACTCCCGTCTTTACAAGAAATGAAAACGCATCCATGGTTATTAATTGGTTGGGGTGTTGAAACTAAAAAACGTTGGACTTATTATGAAAGTGAAAAAAGGAAATGGCTACATTTGATTAATAACTGTGGAATCCCTTATTTTGGCGTGTTATCAGAAAAAAATGAGTATTATCATCCCTGCCCTAATAGCCCTGCAAAAAAGGAACGACTAGACCAACTAATTCAGGCCTTTAAAAACACCATTGAGTATAAAAAACTTGTAAATAATAACTAATATTTCAAGTAAAGGTCATTACTGATTTCTTTTAAACTTTTCCCATTGGAGTTTTCCATACTTATTTCTTCTAATTTTGAACTTCCTTGCGTCGATGAAGTTCACTTCGAATTTTCTATCTCACGGGTTTAATGATCTACTAGTATATTGTATCCTGGTATGCAAGATTTTTTTCACAATAAAAAGCTAGGGTAGTCAATAACACCCTAGCTTTCTTTATGGTTTTACATTTTTTTCATTTTACGCATGCGGTCAACTAAAAACCCGCCTTTAAAGGATTTCGGTTCATATGAAATAATAAACGCTTTTGGTTCTATCAACTCAACAAGTTGGAACAATTCCTTTTCTCGATTACGTTTTGCTAAAATTTCATATTTATATCGGTCGCTATCTCGCCCTTCACCAACATAAGTGGTAATGGCAAATCCATTTTGTCTTAACGTATCAATTAACTCTTGATTTTTATTTTGAGTATTAATTGTGACATAAACATAACCAATAGCTAATTTATTTTCAATTTTTGTTCCTAAAAACATCCCAAGCCCAAACCCAACTGCATAGACCACCATAGCAAGTAAACTTTGGTCTCCATTAAAGACAAGTGATAGTCCAAATACATAGATGAGCATTTCTAATATTCCAAATACCGCAGCTAAAAAAGTAAGATTTTTTACTAAGAAAATAGTCCGCAGAGTTAATAAAGGTACATATACAAGTTGTAACACTAAAATTAGCAATATATTAAGCATTTGATTAGCCTCACTAAACGTATTATGGTTATTTCCTAACCCAAAGTGATTGTACTTAGTTTATTTTTAAATGTCTATAAGATAATTTATTCAAAAAAGATTGAAAATAAACAATTATTAAGCTCAGCTGACGAAACGTAAAAAATAACACCTCAGACCTTTTACATAGTAAGTCGAAGGTGTTTTTTTATAGTTTAGAAAAAGTATAACCCTGCAATCGCTGCCGCCATTATGACTTGAGTTGTTCCAACAGCAATCATCCACTTCTTATTTAGGATCATTTGATTTCCAAGCGTTTGTTGGACAAGATGCAAATCCTCTTTTTGCTTCTGCCAAAGCATATCTCTTGTTTCAATTTCTGCAGCTGTTTGTAATTCATAAGTTTTAGTTGTTTCCATAAAGTCAGCATTCAAATCATTTAATGCACTAATAACATCCTGTTGTTTTTGACGAACTTCTTTGATTGCATTAAGGCTTTCCTGTAGTCCACTTTGCTGCTCTTTTGTACTAATTTGCCAGTCTCCCACAATCAAGTCATAGGTTTCTTTTTGTGTTTTCATTAATTTAGCCGATAAATTAAGCCACTCTTCACTAGTTTGAGCTATAAGATGTTTTTGTTCTTCAGCTAAATTCCTAAACGGTTTAAACGTATTCCAGGCAACCTCTTCAATTTGCTGAGACAGGTTCGGTATTTGCTGCTGGGCATCGGATTGGAAGCTTTCTAGAGTGATGCACATTTGACCAGCTGCCTCTTTTGTAATTTGGTTAATATCGTCTTCAAAGCGTTTAAGCTTGGTTTGAACATTCAACATCGACTCTTCAACTTTTTTATATTCATCTTCTAACTGCTGTAAGTGACTCTTCATATTATCATTCAGCTCACTATAGAAGAGTCTTCCATTGATTTCTTGTACGTCTTTACCTATATTTTTATAATCTACTTCATTATTCGTTGCCATCATAAATAACCCTCTCACCTTGCTATTTTAAGACATTCCAATATCAATGGATGAACCACTTTTCTTTGATTTATGCCTTTTTATTACTATCACATATTTTTCTCGCAAATCTCGAATTCAAACTAAATCGATTTAGTAGATACAATATTTCGATAACATTAGTTAGACCAAGAACAAATACTTCCTTAGAAGTTTCAATTTACTTAACTTGCCATAATCAATACCCGTTTGTTGAAACTTTAATCCTTTTTTATCTACTATTTTTCTAAGCTTTCCTAAAAAATCTATATCCATTAAATTTTGCTTCGCATTTTTGTAAAAGTTCAATTTCCTATTGCTCATATTAGGGTGTCCAACGAATCAATCTTCTTAATTTATTATTTGCGTTCAATATTCATTAATCTTTATTATGTAATATTAGCAACTTTTTAACTTAGGTGAATATTTAGTGCTTTTTTCTTATTATAATTCAAAATTAATGGAAACGGGATAACAAAAGAGTAAATATTCTAAACTTTTTACCATTATTAGTTATGATGATATTATGTAATAATTTTTTGTCTATTATATAATTCCATAAAATTCAAGAGGATCTTTTAAGTTAATGGCATTATAAAATATTACAAGCCTTTTAAACTTCTATCATTTCATGAATAAAAAAGGAATGGATTGTTTATCTCATAATCCATTCCCATCTTAATTCTTATAGTCTTTCTTTGCTCAATTTAAGGTTCTGTTTTATTTCCTCTATTTGATTAATATGACGATGTTCATGAAATCCAACTAGAGAAACCCATTGTTTAATGCTAAGCACACCAAATCTTCGATGTATAAATGAAATTTCATTAAAATCATCTTCTTTAATATCTTTAATACATTCCAGTAAAGCTTTTCTTGTATCTGTTAATTCTTCTTTAAGTCGCTCTAACACTTTAAAATCATTTGAAGGAACAAGATTATCTGGAGCCTTAACTTTATGAGTACGATCCTTTACAAATTCTAACGACTTTTGTTCTGCCTTAAGTTTCTCATCACTTAACAAGGCATCTCTAATACCCCGCACAACATTTCTTTCCATTAAATGAAGGTGTTCAAGAACCTGAGCAATCGACCAGGTCCCCTCTTCGATAACCTCGTTTGCTTGTTCATTTGTCAATCCACTAATACTTAACCATAAGTCTTCTCTCGTTTTAGCCAACTTGTCCATCGTAATCTCCCCTTTCTTCATAGTATCTATTATTTTAGAAAAGGGAAAAATAGAACTACTTTTATACAAAATAGAAATTATTACTTTTTTTCTTTGCTTTTTCCCAACTAAATAAGAGTGAGACTGTTATGGTCTCACTCTTAAAAACTTAGATTTTTATAAATTCGTTTAAGGAGTCATTATTTTTATCTGTTTTCATAATAATTAATAGCATTGGAAGAATAGAACATTGTTACGATTGATAGAGTCATAAACCCATCCACGATTACCTCTCCAACGGAAACCAACTATTTGGTTACCTGCAACGAAAATAGGGAAGAACCAAAACGCATTGCCATTTCTCATCCAGACAAATGTGTTACGGAACATACAACGTCTAATACCACCTACTCCACCACTACGAGTAAACTGTTGTTGTTGGAACGTATCCATTTGTGGAGTAAAGTTTGGCGGTGGTGCAGTTGGCATCATGTTTTGGCCTCCACCTGGGAAGCCGCCCGGAGCTCCTCCTGGGAAACCACCTGGTGTTCCTCCTGGGAATCCGCCTGGTGTTCCACCTGGGAAACCACCACCTGGTCTTCCTCCTGGGAATCCGCCTGGGAAGCCTGGAAATCCTCCTTGATTTCTAGTCAAATTCATACCTCCTTTCTTCATCAGCTCAAATTCAATTTATGTAGAAAAATGGAGCCCTTGTAGGTTGTCCATCCCTATTCCTCAAAATAGAAAAAATTTATTTCTTTTCTTTTTATATATCTTAAAAGACTTAAAGAGCAAAAGAGCTTATTTTGCTTCATTACGTTATTCTGTCAATGCAGTTTTGCAATATGGAAATTAGTACACTTGGTACTTCGCAAAAGGGTTAGAAACAATCATAGAGGCAAAGTAACAAATGATGCATTCCGTACTACAGACATTCATCATTTCCACTTTAAAAATGGAAAATAAACTTTCCCCCTATGCATAACAATTTCTTGTGAAAATCGATAATATTGTGACAATTCCCTACATAAATTTTAGAAAATACCTAGCACACCAAAGGAGGTAACAACAATTATATATATCTTTCTTATACTCGTAGGAACTTGTTTACTTTTGGCATTAAGGAAAAAACAATTTCTTTACTTACTAGTACCAGTAGTAGCCATGATTGGTTACATTGTTGTAGAAATTGCTCTTGTTCCAGCTCCATTCTTTGAAACTGTTAAATTTATCTTTAGCTTAAGCTAACAGTTACCTCCCACATATCCAAATCATTACTTCTAACAAATTCCTATTTCCTCTAATCTAAAATGCATAACCTATTCCCAATTTATTTCCATAAGGTATTTTTCCTTTGTCATTAAGACTAGATAAAGGTGAATATGAACCTTCTCAGTAATTCCTAAAAGGAGGCGTAATCCTACTAACTAATAACAGAGTTTATTTCACAAAACTGAATTTGAAGAATTTTAAATTAGGGGTGACATCATGAGAAAAATTGATAAGAGTGTCGCTAATGGATATTTTCGAGAGAAAAATACGTATATGGTCATTTACTTCATCATATGGGCAGTAGTGTCATACGGTGTTGTGCTTTTAGCTGAGCCACTTAGTACGATTTATTTTAATGGCTTCCCATTCCATTACTTTATGGGAGCACAAGGGGCACTAGCTGTCTTTATCATTCTGCTATTCGTGAATGCAATTGTTGGAGATAAAATTGATAAGAAATACGGCATCAATGATAAGAAAAATGCAGAAATTGGTATGGGAAGTACGGTTGACCATTAAGGAGATACTTAACTTAGATAAGGGGGATCGCTTTTGGATACACAGTTTATCGTTTCGTTAGCGATTATCTTAGCCACATTCGCCCTATATATTTGGATTGCAATCTATAACAAGGCGAAGGAAACTTCTGAGTTCTACGTTGCTGGACGTGGTGTACCTCCAATTTGGAACGGGATGGCAATTGGTGCCGACTGGATGAGTGCCGCTTCCTTCATCGGTATGGCCGGAACAATCATGGTTCTTGGTTACGATGGTTTAGCTTATATTATGGGTTGGACTGGTGGCTATTTATTATTAACTTTTTTACTTGCACCACAATTAAGAAAGTCAGGAAGTTATACAGTACCTGAATTCATTGGAGACCGCTTTCAAAATAAAGCAGCATTGATTATTGCGGCAATCTGTACGATGATTATTAGCTTTACTTATTCAATCGGGCAATTATCTGGTTCTGGAGTAGTAATTGGACGTTTATTTGAAATTGATGCGAAGCTTGGTACTATGATTGGAGTTGTATTAATTGCAATCTATGCTGCATTCGGTGGAATGAAGGGAATCACTTGGACTCAAGTTGCTCAGTATCTTGTGTTAATTATTGCATACTTAGTACCAGTAATATTTATGTCCCTACAAATTACAGGAAATCCAATACCATGGTTATCTTACGGGGATATAGTAGGTAAATTAGGTGCACTCGATCGGGAACTTGGTTTATCCGAGTATTTCGCACCATTTGAAAAGGGAACAAAATGGCAATTCCTTGCACTTATGTTTACTTTAATGGCAGGTACAGCAGGACTTCCACACGTAATTGCCCGTTTCTACACAGTATCAACGATGAAAGCTGCACGTTGGTCTGGTGCATGGGCGCTATTATTCATCGGATTATTATACTTCTCTGCTCCTGCCTATGCTGCATTTTCTCGTTTTATTTTAATGACTCAAGTCGCTGGAAGCAAAATCTCCGAGTTACCTGCATGGACGAAAACATGGGTGGATACTGGACTATTAAAGGTTGCTGATTCAAGCGGAGATGGAATTCTTGAGTGGAATGAATTAATTATTTCAAACGATATCGTCGTAATGGCAACACCAGAGATTGCAAATTTAGGTGCATTCGTTATAGGTTTAGTTGCTGCAGGCGCAATGGCAGCTGCGTTATCAACTGCAGGAGGACTACTAATTGCTATTTCATCTGCCTTTGCCCATGATATTTACTATCGTATATTAAAACCTACTGCGACTGAAAAACAGCGTATGACAGTGGCACGTATTACAATCGTTGTGGCAACACTTTTGGCTGGTTTAATTGCACTTGATCCACCAGGTGCCATTACACAAATCGTTGCTTGGGCATTCGCACTTGCGACAGGTACTTTCTTCCCCGCTCTCGTGTTAGGAGTTTGGTGGAAACGTTCCAACGCAGCAGGATTAATTGCTGGTTTACTAGTTGGTTTAGGTGTAACACTCACTTATATCTTTGCAGCTAAATTTGGAGGCTTCACAATTCTAGGAATCATTGACACTGGAGCAGGTGTCTTCGGAGCAATTGCTGCATTTGCTGCAAATATTATTGTATCTTTAGCTACTAAACCACCTTCTCAAGAGATTCAAGATGCTGTCATCAACCTACGTTACCCAGAACAAATGACGTACAAAGACGGAGAAATATATATGGAAGACTAAAAAATGTGCCTGGCACAAAGCAATGCTTTTTGTTCCATTGCTTCGTGTTAGGTCTTTTTTTATTATTCTAACGAAACTTTATAGTTATTTATTCGTATATTTTATTGCAGAACGTATTTTATTTAAATTAGAAAGGAATGAATTACTTGTTAGATAAAATATTAAGATCTTTATTAGGTAAAGGTCGTCGCTACTCTTCAAGTAGTCGTCGTAAATATTCACATAAACATAATTATTATGGACATAAACATTATAAAAGAGGTTATGGAAGAAGAAGAAGTTCTGGTAGTTTCTTCAGCTCAAGTGGCTTCTTTGGAAGTTAATCAATGTGGGGCTTTATGAAGGAAAAAAAGTACCATCATTTGGTGAGAAATTATATTGAACAAAAAACTGATTTTCATTTCATAAAAGAACTTGGGGTAGGTTCCTATGGGGTCGCTTACCTCCTTATACATTCTAAAAGTGGAAATCAGTACGTACTTAAACGAATGAAAACAAAACATCTTTGTAAAAAAAGGCTGCATGAAAAATTTCAACAGGAAATTTCAATGTTAAATGAAATCAGCATTCCAAACATCCCTTCCGTGTACACACAGGGGAAACTGCAAGACGTACCATTTTATATAATGGATTTTGTGGATGGTAAAACGTTTGAGCAGGCTATTTTTAAAGATGGGGAAACCTTTACCCTCGCACAATCATTAGAAATCACCAAACAGTTACTTGAGCTTGTGATAACTATTCATGAGAAAGGTATCGTTCATCGTGATCTGCGTATTCCTAATATATTAATAAACGAAGATGGTTTACACATTATAGACTTTGGATTAGCAGCCTATTTAAATCCAAACCTAAAAGTCGATAAAATAAATAATCCTAAAAAAGTGGAAAATCATATTAGTGATTTGTATTTTGTTGGACACTTTTTACTATTTTTGCTCTATTCAAACTTTACACCTACAGAGCGAAAGGAGCGTAGTTGGCAAGAAGAATTGCAGCTACCTATTGGAGTGATTGATTATATTGAACGACTATTAACTCTCCGCTCCCCCTTTTCAAATACGAAAGAAGCATTAAATTCAATACCTACAGACTTCCTGAAAAAGACATAAAAACAGTACAAACTTGCGTTTGTACTGTTTTTGTTTTAGTAGAAAATTTATGTAAACAATTTCCTCATTGTATTTAATTTTTCCTTTTCGGTTACGCTAAATATATATGGAAAAAAGGAGTGTCTTATAAGATGATCGAATTAGAAACTGATCTAGTTGGAAAACATGCACATTTCGGGACATTGCGTGATTATATCAAAAAATACGGATTTTCTATTGGTGGAAATTGGGAATACGACAGAGGGAGCTTTGATACTATCCTCCACCAAAATCAAGAGGAAGGCGAAACCATTTATCTTCGATTACCTTTTAAAGTTCTAACTGGTCAACTAGATGATTATAATACGGATATTATTTTCCAAAAGCCATATGTCATTAAACACGTAGCCAACATTGGATTAGAGTATGATGGAAGTTCGTTAGCAGACGCGACTGGATTTAGCCAATTCCAAACACCCGCCGATCAAGATGGACAAATTCAAGACAAAGGTAAATGGATCCAAGCTGGTGAACAATTAGTAGTGGAGAAAGTACTTCCACATGTAAACTAGAAATGTGGAGAATGCCCGTTTAGCCCTACAGTTGTCGAGGAGCTGGAGTTCAGAGCTAAATATTACTCAAACTACAAAAGATTATACTTTCTATTTTAAACAACACCCTACAGGTTAGTCATTGCGTACGACTAACTTAGGGTGTTTTTCAATGCGCATTAAATTTCCATCAAAATAGGATTCTTTCTATTGAAAAGAGGTTTCGTGACCTTTCCGTAACACAGGAAGACGGCGAATAATCGTTTCAATCCGTTTTTCAATACTGTGATTCATGTGAAATTTAACTCCATAA
Organism: Lysinibacillus composti; assembly: GCF_016908465.1. Lineage (GTDB taxonomy): Bacteria > Bacillota > Bacilli > Bacillales_A > Planococcaceae > Ureibacillus > Ureibacillus composti_A. The sequence goes on from NZ_JAFBDY010000028.1 coordinate 19,496, forward strand.
CAATAGGTATCACTACATTTTTCTTCAAACCACCTTAAATCACCAGAAGCCTCTACCTTAATATCACAAAGATTAAATTCAAATTTATAATTTATGTTAGAGTTCACTGGGATTTTATAGTTTGTTGAAAATTTTATTCCCCCTAAACTAATGTTTTCTAACAAAATAGGAATGGAACTAGTATTTACTCTTTCATTATTCACCCCACTAATAATCATTTGTCCTATTACTGGATGAGGTAATTCAAAACGAAAATGTTTTCGCTTTTCATTTATTAAATCTTTTAATTTTAATTTCTTATCTTGCTTTAATACCTTTTCTTGAAGCATCTTTTCATATTCTTTAATTGGAACAGGCATGGAAAATAAATACCCCTGAATATAGAGACATTCGTTTTGTTGTAAGAATGTAAGATGTTCATTCTTCTCAACTCCTTCGGCAATTATCTTCACCCCTAATAGTTTTCCTAAATATAATATGGAAGATATAATCCCCTGATCTACAGAATTATCCTTATGAATATTTTTAATAAAGATTTGATCAATTTTAATTGTATCGGGTTTAAATTTTCGTAAGGATTCTAGAGAAGAATAACCTGTTCCAAAATCATCAATAGCAATTTTAACCCCTAACTTCCTTAGTGCATGTAAAGTTTCAATAACACTAGATTCACTTCTTAATAATGAACCTTCTGTAATTTCAAATTCAATATATTCGGGTGAGATATCATATTCCCTTATCATTTTTGCCATATAATCAACTAGACCATATTTCATAAACCGAATAGGTGGAACATTAATAGAAATGGGAAAAATGGGTATACCGCGCTCTTTCCAATCCTTAAATAGACTACATACCTTTTCAATAATCCAATCTGTTATTTGAATAATCATATGGTTTTCTTCCGCTAGGGGAATAAAGTCACCAGGTGAAATCATCCCAAGTTCCCTATGGTTCCAACGAATTAAGGCCTCCGCACCTTTAATGGAGTACTTCTGGGTTTCAATCTGCGGTTGGAGATAGACTTCAAACTCCTGACGATTAATAGCCATGCGCATATCACGATCTAAAATATACTTTCTCAGTGTGGTTGAGCCCTTTGAATTAGAATAAGGTTGATAATTATTTTTCCCATGCCGCTTTGCCTGATAAAGCGCTGAATGTGCACTTTCAAGTAGAGCTAATGTTTGACTACCGTCAATTGGGTAAAAAGCAATGCCAATACTTGTTGAGAGATTCATTTCATAATCTTGAACGACAAATGGTTGGGCAATTACTTCCATAATTTGATCGGCTAATTCAAATACTACTTTTTCGTTTCCTTCAATGGGAATGATCATAATAAAGTCGTTACTGTTTAAGCGAGCTAAGTATCCTTCATGAGGCACCATTTCTTTTAAACGATTGGTAATGATTTTTAATGCTTCATCTCCAATATGATAGCCTAAAGAATCATTAATGAGATGAAATCGATCGATATCTAAATGGAGCACTGCAAATGCTTCCTTTGTTTTACAGCAATCATCTAACTTTTTATTTAGGCTTGATAGGTTCGGTAATCCTGTTAATTCGTCATATTGGGCTAAATAAGTTAATCTTTCTTGACTTTCGATTTCCTTTGTTACGTCTGATACCAATCCAAATATTTGATAAATCTCACCTTTAGCATTTTGTCTTGGTACAACTTGTTCCAACAACCACTTCGTTTTCCTGCTAGGACAAATTAGACGATAGAGCATTTGGATACTTTCACCCATAGCTATTCGACCAATATTTTGGGTTACTTCTGCTTTATCTTCAGGATGAATCATTTCCTTCCAAATATTTGAATTAGAGTATAATGTGTTAATTGGAACTTCAAGAATGGTCTCAAGTCCCTTTGAAGCAAACTTAAAATTACCATTGATATAATCTCGCATCCATATGCCAGCAGATAAGTTATCAAAGATATACTCATAGTTTTCAATGGCTTCCGTTAAAGCATTTTCCAAAAGTTTTTCATTGGTAAAGTCCTTAACTACTCCGATTAATTTATATGGATTTTCATTTTGATGTAATACTTCTGCTTCTACTTTTATATAGCGTAATTCATTTGTTTTACCATGGAAAATTCTAAATTCGTTTCGAAAATTCTTTCCCTTATACGCTTCTTTTACAAATTTATATGACCGTTCATAATCTTCTGGATGTACCAATTTAAACAGCTTGTCCATCGTATAATGACGAGTATGTTCTAAGCCAAAAAGGTCATAGAAATATTCTGAATAGAATAATTGGTCCTCTTTAATTAGATACTCCCAGCTACCTACCTTAGCAATTTGTTGAGCATAATTTAAATGCTTTTCTCTAAGGTACGCCAAGTTTTTTAACTCAACTTGTTCTGTTATATTATGAACAATAATATAAACACGGTGTACACCTTTGTTTTGTATAATGGGGGCAAACGTTACAGATAAGAAGCTTGTTTTCCCGTCAATTCGATTCAGTTGAATTTCATGACTTTCCTCTCTACCCTCTAACGCATGATTAAATGCTGTTGTAAGCATTTGATTGACTTCGTTACTAAATAATTTTTTAAAATCCGTTGTTTGTTTCGGCGTATAACCTAATAATTTTACTAATTCGGTTTCGTTATTAATAGAAATAATTTGCCTGTCAGTGGAACACACAATCACGATCTTAGGAAAGTATGTAGTAACCTTTGCATATTCACTAAAAAATTGTTGATTTCCTATGTCGTTTCTTTTCCTGAGAAACTGGTTAATAATGTTTATCCTTATTTCATTCCATCTCATTCATTCCACTTCTTTCTACTTTTAATAAGGCCGAAATAAGCAGTAGTCATGAATATTAATTTATTATTTGTTAAAAGTGATTCAGGGATGTACATAAAAAAATTTGGAAATTCCTCGGTGGAAAAACACTAACTGTGTAAACGATTTTCGACGAATAAAGGAACCCATTAATATAGGTTCCACCTGCTTCGTTAATGTCTATATATTATTTAAATGCACGCTATTTCTAAATTAGTTGCTACTTGTGAGTTTGCTTCTGGTGGAGGCCTCCTTAGCTACTAATAGCCCAACAGTTTTATTTTTTTTCTTGATTTGATCCCAATAGACCATTGGGACCTCTGTTTCTTTCACAAAAGGCGAAATTTCAACGGTAATGCCAGGCTGTTTGTAATTTTTGATAAACCAATCAGTAGACGTTCCTGAACCTTTAATCTTTCTAGGAGGCATTATTTTATAGCCAGTCACATACTGGATTTTTCTTGTAAGAAAATTATCACGTTCTAGTTGTAGATTGTTTTGGTCATTAAAATAGAAAAGCACTTGCCCAGAGCTATGGTATGAAATATAAGATTTAAACTTATGCTTCTTTATAAAATCCCTTAAAGCAAGTGACTCAGGCTCTGAAAAAGGACTTTCACCTTTATAGTTTTTAAAGGTTGGGTTGTTAGGTGATTGCAATTCATGCCATGCTGCATCAAAGTTGCGATTTAAATCGACCCCACGGATGTTAGCTTTCCAACGTTTAAAGTTAACACTATTATTGATACTAATTAGAAAACTGTTATAAATACCAAAATTAGATTGAACTAAATTTACCCCATCTGGATTCATCATCGGGATAAACCAGATACTGACGGTGTCTAAAATTTCTTTAACAGGAAATTCCCCTAACTTTGTTCCATTCGTATAACACTTTGTATATTCATCAATCATTTCTAATAGTACGTTTGTTGTCATATGTTCACGTGCATGGATTGCAGCATCAAAAAGCACCTCTTTTTTACCGGTTCCAACCTTAAACGCATAGATTGTACGACCTTCAACCGAAAAACCAACCTTTTCTAATTTGGTAAACTCAGGGTACATCAATGAAAGAACATGCAGATGATATTCCATCTCGCCATAACTAATATGTTTCTTTGGCAGGATTTGATTGGTGTGTTGGAAGTCATGTAAGTTTACATAAACTTGTTTTCCAAGAAAATCAATAATCCCTTTAGATTGCCCGATTGAATGCAATGTTACTTGCTGACCTTTTATAAAGGTTCCTATTGTATTCCCCTGTCGGTCCATAAAAGGGGTATTTTTAATAGACACAATATCTCTTGGGAATTCTCCCTTTACTTTTATATCTTCAGAAAAGGGCGAAATCGGATTATTTGAAAGTGAATCCCTACTTATTGTTATATCTTTAGAAACTATGTACTGGGATTTGACTTTTTGTTCAACATTTATTGACCCAAAAACGTGGATTGGAATTATTAAAACTAGGAGAATTATTAGTGAGGATTTTATAAAATACTTCAAAATTCAACACTCCAAACAAAAGTATAGTCCCGTTATATTATGTTGGAAGGAGTGCCGAATTATTTATCTTCATTCTGCAAATTTTTGACCAAAAGCGTTGTGTTAACTACGCTGAAGCATAATTAATTTTTATTTTACTACCTAAAAAATAGATGGTTCTTTTTTAAATAGCCCTCTATTTTTCTTCTTCGGTTGTTTCTAAATAACGATACAAGGTTGATTTGCTAATACCTGTTTCGTTTTTAATATCTAGTAGTGTATATTTTCCTGAGTGATACATGGTAATTGCTTTTTTTACATTATCATCAGATTTTTTGGGTCTTCCTATGCTTTTCCCCTGCTCTTTTGCATGAACAATTCCCAGTGTAGTCGATTGTTTGACTATATCTGATTGGAAATGAATAAAGATATCCACCATATCCCGCAAAGATATTGATAACAATTCATTGCTATTGATTCCTTCGTTAATGAAGCGAATTGTTACTCCGTCCTTTTCACATAATTTTAATAACTCCATCAGGTGCCGTGAAGTATCAGCTAAGACAAACATTTTTTCGACGATTACCGTATCACCACTTTGTATAGCCATAAGCATTTTCTCAAGTTCAATACGTTTTTTAGGAGAGCCGTGTGCTTCCCGGAAAATTGTTATGTCTGAGCAATGGATCTTTTTCAACTGTTCTTTACAATCTGCATCATTATATAAAGGTCTTACATAACCATAAATCATATTTTCTCTCCTATCAAAATTCCTAAAAACGTTCCTTTTTGGGAATGTAGGTGTTATTATATAAACGATTAAGCCTCGGCATCTTCTCATTCATTATAAATTTGCAAAGGAATTACTGAATTTTAGTTAATCTCCCGTTTTCGGGGGGTGGTAAACATATTAACTAACTCCAGTTTTAATCTCTCTCAAATTAGCTTAAGTTATTATAGAAAAAAGGAGAATATAATGCAAAGTTTAAAACAACAATGGTTTGGCAACATACGTGGTGATATTTTATCGGGTATTGTTGTTGCACTCGCCCTTATACCAGAAGCCATAGCCTTCTCAATTATTGCTGGGGTTGACCCGATGATTGGTCTTTATGCCTCATTTACAATGGCATTGATTATTGCCTTCGCAGGAGGAAGACCTGGAATGATTTCAGCTGCTACTGGAGCAATGGCGCTTGTTATGGTCCCTCTAGTAAGAGATTACGGACTAGAATATCTATTTGCAGCAACCATCTTAACTGGGATTATTCAGATCATTTTTGGTATCTTAAAAATCGCTAAATTAATGAAGTTTATTCCTAATGCTGTCATGATTGGCTTTGTTAATTCATTAGCTATATTAATCTTTTTAGCACAAGTGCCACATTTTATCGGTATCTCAACGATCACTTATGTATTTGTCGCGATCACATTAGTTTTAGTTTATACATTACCACGTTTTATAAAAGTGATCCCAGCACCACTCATTGCGATTATCACTCTTACAGTAATTGCGATATTCAGTGATGTAGAATTACGAACGATTGGAGATTTAGGAACGATTACGCAAACTTTACCATCCTTCATTCTACCTAAAGTTCCTTTATCTTTAGAGACATTACAAATTATTTTCCCATTCTCCCTTTCACTAGCAATCGTAGGGTTAGTTGAATCTTTACTCACTTCTCAAATTGTTGATGATATGACAGGAACAGAAAGTAACAAAAATGGAGAAGCTAGAGGACAAGGGATTGCAAATATTGTGACAGGTTTCTTTGGTGGAATGGCAGGTTGTGCAATGATTGGTCAATCGGTAATAAACGTAAAATCAGGTGGTCGAGGACGCTTATCTACTCTGGTTGCAGGGTTATTCTTAATGTTTTTAATACTTGTTCTAGGGGATTTAGTTGTAAAAATCCCAATGCCCGTCCTTGTAGGTATTATGATTATGGTATGTATCGGGACATTTGATTGGAGTTCTTTCAAGTATTTAGTAAAAGCACCTAGAGCTGATGCAATTGTTATGTTAACTACTGTTATAATCGTGGTTTGGACACATAATTTATCGATTGGCGTTATTTCGGGAGTCATCCTAAGTGCTATCTTCTTCGTTGTCAAAATATCTACAGTAAAAATCCAACAAGAAGGAAATCGATTTATTGTTGAAGGTCAGTTATTCTTTGCATCAACAGAGGGATTCATTAAATACTTTAAAAATATTGATATTCAAAGTAAAACAATTCAAATTGATTTTTCTAACAGTCGAATTTGGGATGACTCAGGGGTAGGAGCACTCTTGAAAGTAGAAGAACTATTAGGTGATAAAGGAATTACTGTCGAAGTCATAGAACTTGATTCGCCAAGTAAAAAGGTAATAGCAAAACTCGGGGGAATGTCTTCATCTCATTAAGGGGGTTCTTATGTATAAACACATCTTATTAGCCGCAGATGGATCTGAAAATGCGATTCGTGCTGCAAAAGAGGCTGCGAAAATTGCATCCTGTAGCAATGATTCGATTATCGAAGTGGTGTACGTTGCAGATTTTGAAAAGGCCAAAACTGAAGTTTTACATTCCGGTACTAGTGAGGCTTTAAACATTGCGCGACGTAAAAAACTTCAGCTAATTGAGCAATTGTTTAAAGAGGAGAAAATCCAATATAAAGTAACAATTTTGCATGGTACACCTGGTCCAGAAATTGTGAGATATGCTAATGAGCAAAAAGTAGATCTTATCGTTGTCGGAAGTCGTGGTTTAAATAGCTTACAGGAAATGGTGTTAGGCAGTGTTAGTCATAAGGTGATGAAACGAGTAAACTGTCCTGCGCTAGTAGTTAAATAATAAGAAGCAAAGAGTGCTACCCCCATAAGATAATCCTTAAAATGGATTGATTTTCAATGGGAAGAGCACTCTTTTTTTCTTAACTATATTGATGATGATGTAATTTCGCAAAAATACCGTTTTCTGCAATCAATTCTTCATAAGAACCATCTTCTTCAATTCCATTTGTTGTTACAACAACCACACGATCTGCATCTTTAATAGTTGCAAGTCGATGTGCAATCACAAGTGTTGTTCGGTTTTCAGCTAATTCTGCTAACGATTCTTGAATAATTTTTTCTGTTTCCGTATCAAGAGCCGAAGTTGCTTCATCTAAAATTAAAATTGGTGGGTTCTTTAAAAACATGCGGGCAATGGCAAGTCTTTGTTTTTGACCACCAGAAAGTTTTAAGCCGCGCTCTCCAATTTGTGTTTCTAACCCTTCAGATAAACCATTTACAAAGTCTTCTAAATGCGCCTTTTTTATCGCATTCAATATCTCTTCTTCAGTAGCTTCCCGTTTGCCATATGCAATATTCTCGCGAATTGTACCGGTAAATAAGAAAACATCTTGCTGTACAATACCAATTTGTTCACGCAATGATCGCTTTGACATATCCCGTACATCTATATCATCAATCGTTATTGAGCCACTGTTGACATCATAAAACCTTGGTATTAAAGAACAAATAGTCGTTTTACCGGCACCAGATGGACCAACAAATGCTGTCATTTCCCCGGCCTTTAATTCAAATGTAATATTTGAAAGGATTGGCTTATCATTTTCATAATTGAAATTCACATTTTCGAATCGAATATCTCCATGCAAGTAAGGGACATCAATAGCGTTCTCTCGATCCCGTACTTCAGGTACTTCATCTAATAGTTCTTGGAACCGTTTGAAACCCGCCATCCCTTTAGGATAAAGCTCAAGTAATGCACTAATTTTATCGATTGGTTTAATTAACACATTCGTATAAAGTACAAAACTTACAAGTTCTCCATAGGATAGTTTTCCATTAAAACTTAACCAAGCTCCAACGACTAAAACAACTAATGTTAGGAGTCTTGTCATCATATAGATTCCCGAATGAGTACCTGCCATGATTTTGTATGCATAGAGTTTTGCAGATTTGAATAATCCATTTTGTTCACGGAATCGTTCCATCTCAAACTGCTCATTTGTAAAAGATTGAACGACACGAACACCAGCAACACTATCTTCTACCCGGCCATTCACATCAGCAATTTTACCGTACATCGTTTTCCAAGCAGTATTCATTTTCTTATTACTAAATGTCACAATCCAAATTAAAAACGGTACCGCAATCAATGCCACCAATGCCAATGTAGAATTAACGTTAAACATAATAGCAAAGGCCCCAATGAAGGTCATAATAGCAATGAAAAAATCTTCAGGCCCATGGTGGGCAAACTCACCGATATCAAATAAATCATTTGTGATCCGGCTCATTAGATGGCCTGTTTTATTGTTATCAAAAAAACGAAATGATTGTTTTTGTAAATGGTTAAACAAATCTTGTCTCATATCTGTTTCGATATTAATACCTAGCTTATGCCCTAAATAATTAACGATAAAGTTTAGGATTGTACTTAATACGTAGACAAGTAGAAGAAGTATACTGACTTTTACGATCGTATTCCATTCATTTGTTGGCAGCAATTTATCAATAAACCACTGGACAGCAATCGGAAAAGCAAGTTCTAATATTGCCACAATGATTGCACTAGTAAAATCAATTAAAAATAAACGTTTATGTGGTTTATAATAAGAAAAAAATTTTGAAAGCATGGTTGTCTCCTTTCTATGTGATCCAAATATGCTATTGCACCATTCTAACTTAAACATATTTAAAATGAAATTAGTTTTAAGAATTATTATTAAACCAATCTAAAAGGGGTGCCACTATTAAAGTAGCACCCTAAATTTATATAAACCGTTGAGTTACTTTTCCTTTACCATTTGAAACTTCTACTTCTGCATATGCTCCATTTACAAATGTAATTTGAGGTGGCATATGCCCACAATCAATATCATAAGCAATGGGTAAATTTAATTCTTCCGCTAATTCCATATAAACATCTACTACATTGTAGTCATTCACAGGTTGGTTCGCTTCACTTCTTCCAAATAAAATTCCATGGCAGTTATCAAACCATCCTGCATACTTCATTTGCATCAGGGATCTCCGCAAGTCTACAACAGTCATTTGGCAATTTTCTAAGTACCAAATGATTGGTTCATTTTCGATAAACTGCTGTTGAAAGTAAGTTACATTTCCATAAGGAGTACCAATTAAATGTCGGATAACATCAATGCATCCCCCTAAAAGCCGACCTTTTATAAGGAATGGATTATTATAAATTGTTTTCCAATTTGTTTGTTCTGTTAAATAAAATACAATGTCGATTTCCTGGTGATGATTCCATATTTGTTGATATCTTTCTGAAGAATATTGCTTTACTTCTTGTCCACTTTTCGTGAATAATACATTTTCCCACATAGCTGTTGTCGGATCAGAAAACTTTCCTCGTAAATCAATTAAGTTTGTCCCATGAGCAGTGGCGATTCCTGTCTTTAGGGTGAGTGCCAATAGCAAAACACTTATATCAGAATAGCCCAAAATCCACTTTGGTATTACTTTCTCAAAATCTATAAATTCAAGAATTTCAATAAGTAATTCGCCCCCCCATGGTGGGAAGATTAGATTCACTGTATCATCTTGTAGCAACGAATTTAACTCTTCTGCGCGAACCGATGCTTGGGCAGATTTTGCTTTGTATTGTGTCCAACATGTTTCCCCAATCATGACTTCATATCCTTTAGATTGTAATCGCTCAACAGCTTTGTGAAGTAGATGATGGAGCTCCCTCTCTACGCCGGCTGACGGTGCCGTCACAGCGACCTTCCTTTTTTTTATAAGTGTTGGATATGTAATCATCTTTCATGGCCCCCCTTTATTTTGTTAATATTAATATCTTCTTATATATTGAAGGATCTTTCACTTTATGACATTTTTGCAAAAAGAAAACTGGCTCCTATTCGGAACCAGTTACATTTAGTGATTATTTTCTATCTTTGGGGCAGACATATCTTCACGATTTTCGTCTACATCCCCAGTTTCAACATCTTTTGGATTTGTTACACTTTCCTCTATGCCACCATTAATTGCAGAACCATTTGTATTATTGTTGTTATTAACATCTTCTTGTATGCTGTTACCATTCTGATCTACAGTACCATCTTGATTCATTTCATTTTGTGCGTTTTCATCCATTACATCGGTACCAGCGTTATTTGTTCCATCGTTTTGAGTATCATCATTAACGTCTTCGTTAATTACCTCTCCACTTTCGTTGGTATCATTCTCTACAGCATTATTTGTATTACATCCAACTAAAAACGCAGCAAGCAGTATTGAAAATGGAATTGCGAATCTTTTCACGTAAAAACCTCCTTAAATTTGTGTAGTTAGCATGTTACATTTTAAGTTGGTTATTCAGTGAAAAAGTTAGAAATTATAAATTCTCCCCGTAAATACAAACTGTTTGCCTAACAACATTGAATTCATTTCCGTTGTATAACAATAGATTTTCAACATAACCTAAACCATCTGCGTGGTATCTCCCGGCAATTAGTTGATTCGTTAATAAGTAATATTTCCCATTCTGGGCTATTTGAATTGGATAAATTCCACTAACAGGGTCAACCCAACCTTCAATTGACTGCTTCAATGTTCCATAAGGGTTATAAATTTCGTTTAAATATTCCTGACCTTTATACGTCAAATCTAGAGTGTATCGTTTATGAGGATTTTCACTTGTAACATTGGCTTTAAAGTAATTGGCATATTCAACTTTATATTGGTGTTGCTCATTAAACTTTATGGAATCAAATATTTGTTTCATTCCATTTTGATTAGCGAAAATGTAGGCATAAATAATTCCACCACTCCCACCAGATTGAATCTGGATTAAAATATCGTTTACACCATTACCCGTAAAATCTCCGAGCCATAGTGTTGGGTCATACCCTGCATTTTCTGTTAACTGGAATGTTTGAACTTGGTTGGTTCTTCCATTTCGAATATGGAGTGTAATGTTTTTTAAAAATGGGCTGTCTTCGCTTTTCGTTGCGGTAAGGAAAACAGTATCGTCCACTCGGTCACCTGTTACATCCCCATATTTTACTGCTACAATGGTTTGTCTAGTTTGTGGGATCGGACCTTGTTGCATTGGTAACTGCGCTTGGTAAAATCCTCTTCCTCTAGGGTCAAAGTTAGGATACCAATTACTATTCATCTTCATCCCCCTCTTCATTGATGATAAATACAAATGATTTTTAGTGAAGATAAAATTCATTTCTCTCCTTATTTATTCGGTAATGGTTTGAAAAGTTCCCCAAACTTGTTTCTAAAGTCTTACTTATTTTTAAAATAAAAAAACGCTTTGAGAAACCTCTCAAATACGTTTTCTTATCTACAACTATTCTTTTGAAAAGTGGGACGATGTACCTGTCCCTGTTGTCCCATCAAACAATTTTTCTACGCCTCATCCAAGAGTAAACAATGGCAATCATTATGGCGAAGCCAAGGTAACCCATTGTCGAGTAAACTTTACTAACAATTGTAGTAAATCCAACAAAGCTTGCGATATATCCAATTATTCCTACGTAAAGCACGTGTCTTTTAAATGCCTTATCTTTTGGTTGTACAAATCGAACAACAAATGAAAACAGCATACCGACTGCAGTATTGTAGATCATTCCAAGTAAGGCGATTGTCATCAATAGACCAACAATCGGATGAATATTATTGGCAATGACTAGAATTGGCATATCCGTTCCTGTTACAATATCCATTTTTGCAAGTAGTGCGATATTCATTAGAATAATGAGGATACCTAAAAGAACCCCACCGATGAATCCACCAAGACCTGCTATTCTTTTACTTTTTACCGTACTTCCCATTACGGTAAGCATTGTCAGTCCTCCCGCAATGTTATAAGAAACATACAATAAAGAACCCATAATCCAGTTTGGTGCTGCGGTAGATTGTTCTCTTGCTAATCGATCTGCTTCGGCGAAAGATAGATCCATCGTAAAGATTGAATAAATAGCAATAATTAAAATAATAGCCAAAAGATAAGGTGTTGCCAATGCGATCACATTTATTATACTTTTGACATTTAGCATAAGCGTTGAAATCGTAAGTATTGCCATTATTAAACTTCCAAGAACAAGATTTATTCCAAACATTTGATTTAGCGTTGAAGCTCCGCCTGCAAACATAGCAACCGTAATAGCAAATAATAATAATGTAATTAGAAAATCAATGACTAGCCCAAAATGTCTACCCGCAATGTGAAAAACGACCTTTTTATGGGAAGTTGTTTGTAATTCACAACCGAGTTGCGCAACATTCATCCCTAAAAATGCAAAACAAAGAGTAGCTAGTATCCCACCGAGTAGCCCATACCAACCAAAACCAGTAAAGAATTGAAGGATTTCTTGCCCAGATGCAAATCCCCCACCTACTATTAAGCCAACAAATGCCCCACCAATTTGTAAACTTTTTCTCACCAATTCCCTCATTTGTTTTAAATTATACGGGAATCATTTAGCTTTCTTGGCTACTTAATCCCCTTTTTTCTACTTACTTATAAACTTTACTTGAAACCGTGAATTCTTTAATTGCCTCCATGTTAGGCTCATACCCAATACCAATTGTTTTTGGAACTTGTATGTACCCGTCCTCTACGATAACTTCTGGATTGATAATATCTTTCTCCCAATAGTGACTTGAACCCGCTGTGTCACCTGGTAGTACGAAATTAGATAGAGTGGTTAGTGCTATATTTTGAGCTCGTCCAATCCCGGACTCTAACATGCCTCCACACCATACTGGAACTCCCTTTTCCGCGCAATAGTCATGGATTTTCTTCGCTTCACTTATGCCCCCAACTCGACCGATTTTAATATTGATGACCCCACAGCTTCCAAGCTCAATGGCTTTTCGAGCATCTTCTAATGAATTAATACTTTCATCTAAACAAATGGGTGTTTTTATTTGTTTTTGTAAAACTGCATGGTCAATAATATCGTCAGAAGCTAATGGTTGTTCAATCATCGTTAAATTGTATTCATCGAGTTGTTTTAAAATATTGATATCTTCCAAACTATATGCTGAGTTTGCGTCTGCCATCATTGCAACATCCGGGAACCTCTCACGTAATGAACGAATCACTTGAACGTCCCAGCCTGGTTTGATTTTCACCTTAATTCGCTTATATCCTTCTTTCACATAGTGCTCTACTACAGTGATTTGTTTTTCAATTGATTCTTGGATGCCTAAACTAATTCCTACTTCGATCTTATTTTTATTTCCTCCTAGAGCATCCGTAAGTGACTGGTTTGTATGTTGAGCGTAAATATCCCAAACAGCTCCTTCAATTGCTGACTTTGCCATATTATTTTTACGAATACCTGCAAATAGTGGAGTCACTTCATCTGGATGTTGAATTTCTTTGTTTAAAATAAGGGGAATTAAGAAGTCCTCCAACATATGCCAATTTGTTTTTAATGTTTCCTCCGTATACCAAGGTGCCACAAATGCAACTGATTCTCCCCAACCACTCGTACCTTGCTCATCCTTTGCTTCGAGTAATAAAAACTCTTTATCATAAAATGTTCCAAAGCTCGTACTAAATGGCGATTTTAGATGCATCTTTAAATGTCTGATTGTTATTTCTGTAAGTTTCATGTAAACAAGCTCCCTATTATATTGATATGCTGTCCATTATTACAAATACATAGTGTAATTGTTCTATTTAGGAATATTGTATAACAATTTTTTTTAGAATAATAAAGTTAGCCTTTCTTAAGGCGCGACTACCACTATAAAAAGTAAAAATTAAAAAACCACCACTTAATTTTTTCGGTGAAATTAAGTGGCGGAAAGACTTTAATATTTATCTGATTGAACTTCATCAATAGGTGGAACAGCTGCTTTTGAAACTAGTCTAATTCCCTTATTTCGAAAGGTAATAAAATGTTTTCTAGTTGATCACGATGTGGTTCAAATTGAAGAGGTAATTTTAACTCACTACCCATTGTTTCAAAGGATTCATCATGAGCAAAACCTGGTGGGTCTGTGGCAATCTCAAAAAGTATTTCTCCATGTTCTCTAAAGTAAATTGCATTAAAGTAATTACGGTCTTTAACGTTTGTCACATGATAACCATTTTCTGCTACATAACTTTGCCACTCAAGTTGGTCTTCATTGTCTTTGGCTCTCCAAGCAATATGATGCACTGTACCTACTCCCATATGCCCTCTTCCACCTGATGATATTTTCAGATCAATTATGTTTCCAATATCACCGGCAGATTTAAAACGTATGAAGTCACCATCTAGTCCTACCTTCTCAAGACCCATCACATTTTCTAGTAATTTGGCTGTTTCATTTGCATTTGAAGATAATAGTGTAGCCCCACCGAAACCTTTGATGGCCACTTCAGGTGTAACCCCTCCAAAGTTCCAATTATTCAATTTTCCTTCTTCACGTTCAACAAGTTCTAATTGTAAACCATGAGGATCTTCAAATTGTAAGTAATCTTCATCGAAGCGTTTAGATTCAGTAAATTGAATCTTATATTGATTTAATCGCTTTTTCCAAAACTCAAAGGATCCATTTGGTACTGCATAAGTGGTAGTTCCAACTTGTCCATCGCCAATTTTACCTTGGTAAGCATCTGCCCAAGGAAAGAAAGTAATAATCGTTCCGGGATTACCACTTTCATCTCCAAAGTAGAAATGGTATGTTCCTGGATCATCAAAGTTCACTGTTTTTTTCACTAAACGCAAGCCTAAAACACCTGCATAAAAATCTACATTTTCTTGCGGATGACCAACAATCGCTGTAATATGGTGGATGCCCATTGTTTGTTTTTTCATTTCTAATTCTCCTTTTCAACTTAATGATAGACAACTTTCCAACGTTCTATTATCTCGCCTTCGAGATATATATCTAAAAAATAAATCATTCAAATCAAAGTATCTCTAATTCGAGATAAATATACATCAAAAATAAATCCCTGTCAACTTTTACTCGATCAAAGAGATTTTTGTCTTCAAAACCCTTATAAAGTCCCTTTAAACTGGAATCTCAACTGCATTTGGCCTGCATTCCTCAATGACACCTATCAACTTTCTCAATTCACTCTATTTAATTCTAAATATCTGAGTGTTACAATTATAGGAAAATTCATTCTACTTTCAGATGATTAAATTAGGGGGTGTATTATGAGGCGACAACATATAGGGGTGCTGTTTGGGGGCGTATTATTATTAGTTGTTGCAATGGGAATAAGTCGTTTTGCTTTTACACCAATTCTACCTTTTATGAGAAACGATGAAGGCGTTACTTTTGAAGCAGCTGGTTATCTTGCTTCGAGTAACTATATTGGTTATTTTATTGGTGCATTAGGGGCTGGATTTGTTAATCGAAGTAAAAAGGGATTTTTAATAATAAATATTCTTCTTAATATACTGTCTATTCTTATAATGGGATTAACCCATTCCTTCTGGCTTTGGATTATTTTACGGCTCATTGCTGGTGTTACGGCTGGTTATATCTTTGTTTTAACTTCTAGTATTATAATGGACTATTTAGCTTCACATTCATTGTCCAGATGGTCAGGGTTTCTATTTTCCGGCATTGGATTAGGTATTGCAGTTTCGGGTTTACTTGTTCCTTTCATTGAAAGTTCCTATTCTTGGGAAGGCACGTGGATTAGCCTTGGTCTTCTATCTGCACTTCTCTTTGTAACAACTATTGTACTTTGGCGGCAAATTACCGTCCATGATAGCGTAAAGATAGAAAAGTCGAAGGAAACAAGAATATTCCAAGGGTTAATGCCGTGGCTTGTCCTTGCTTACGGACTTGAGGGGTTAGGCTATATTATTACAGGTACATTTTTAGTGGATATTATTTATAATATTGAAAGTTTAAGAGTGTATGCTAGTTATAGTTGGGTTGTTGTTGGTATTGCCGCTGCACCAGCTGCCCCATTATGGATGGCCATGATTTCAAAATTTAGCACTGTCAAATTATTATCAGCTGCTTACATATTACAAGTAATCGGAATTGTGCTACCTGTTTTTTCGCAAACCGCTTGGAGTGTATTACTGTCGGCCTTTTTATTTGGTTTCACTTTCGTTGGTATCGTATCACTATCCACAGCTTATGCCAGAGAGCTTTTCCCAAAGCAAAGTGGAACTGTCGTCTCGATCTTGACAACAGTCTATGCCTTAGGCCAAATTATTGGGCCAATTTTTGCTAGTAGTTTTGAAGCATATTTTAATAGTTATAAGGCTCCATTAACCTTCGCAGGAAGCGCTGTAATCTTTGCACTAGCTCTTCTACTCTTTGGTAGATGGTTCAGTGACAAAAGACAACTTAGTCGTAAAACAGAATTAACCAATTTATAAAAGTTGAAGAAGTGTTTTTTAACAATTATGTTATAACTAATAGAAGCTGATTAAAAAGACACATTTGCTCTTTTTTGTCAGCTTTCTTAATTAGATAATCATTTGACCCTTGTTACAGATAGTTCAATTATCTAAATTCCTCTTAAATCTACGAAGTTTTTACTCATCTTTATTTCAGGCTCTCCTCCACTAACACCTTGCATATCACGTTACTCTCCTAACTCCTATGAAATTATCCAATAGACCCTCAAAACCTTTCTATTGAAATAGCATTTTTTTGTTATCAAGGCAATTTAACCACTCTCCTATTTATTAACTGAATAATATATTACAAAATGGAGGTGTAGAAATGAACTGGAATAATGAATCTTCTTCTCATTGTTGTATGAAAAAGCATCATTCTTCTTGCAGGTGCCATTGTCATCATAAGTGGGTTGATTGTGAGTCTTCATCTCATGAATCCTCTTCACATTGTTGGACGAAAAATCACCACTCTTCTTGCAAGTGCCATTGTCATCATAAGTGGGTTGACTGTGAGTCTTCATCTTATGAATCTTCTTCACATTGTTGGACGAAAAATCACCACTCTTCATGTAAGGGCAATTGTCATCACATGTTGAATAAATATAGGGGTTTGTAATAGATTTGAATCTTCCTCAACTAAAGAATCTCCTTTTCCCTTATCGAAAAAGTTGATTAATAAATGGTGATTCGCCTTAAATGCTACTAAAGAGGAGGTTAGCGTTTTAAGAAGTAGCTTTCCAATCGAACAATATAAATACTAAATTAATAAAAAAACTCTAAGCTATTAATTTCAACTTACACAACTTTACTACTCTTCCGCTCCCAGAAAGAATTAATACCAGGAAAACTTCCACCTCCCACCTAGTCTACAGCTACTCTAATTCTAGAGTAGCTACTTTTGTCTCTATAAACTTTGTACATCTGTTTATCATTAATTCTCCCTGTTATTACATAAAACTTAAGACCTTCAATTAGAAATTAGCCTAATTCATATATTAAATCTTCTATGGTAACGGCATATTTCCCCAAAAAGGGCTTATTGCCTATCCTTTGAATCTATCATGTGAATAGTATGTAGACAGAGAGGAGGTGCAATTATGGACTGCAAATGTAACAATTGTACCCAACCCCAAAATGGGTGTGCTTGCGAGTGCAGCCAATACCAAAAGGAGTCGCAAAAGTTAATGTCAATGAACGAATATTGCTCTAACAAAAAAAGGGAGAAACATCGATTAATAAAACTACTAATCATTACATTATTAGATGAATTAGAAACAGAATACGCAGATGTGCATCCTATTTGCCATACTTGCCAACACAAGGGAATTAATCATGAAAATAACTATGAACACCAGCAAGATATGAAAGAACATAAATACTATGAAGAATCATCTTCTTCAACTTCCCATAATAAACATAAGCCTTCTAGTAAACCTAAAAATGAACTCGTTAAAGAAAAATCAAACTCACCCGTAGTAAATGATCATAATCCTATGAAAATACTTGAACAATTTGATATGAATAGCTTAACTCAATTATCTGAGTTAATTAATTTAATGAGTGTTGTTGGTGTTGGTGGGAAGTTTAATTCTATAATGGATTACAAAAATGCGTCTCAGGACCAGCATAAGGAATCCTCGAGCTATGATGACCGTAGTAATTCTGAAGAATCTTCTAGCTGTCATGATAATAGTAATTACGAAGAGTCTTCTAGCTCTCATGAAGATTGTAGTCATGAAGAATCCTCCAGCAGCTGTTGTCTTCAACATGATGTGGAAAGTTCCTCATTTAAAGAAGAGAAAAAAGAGGTTAAAGAAGTTTATTACGAGAATAAATCACTACGTGGTAATTTCCGGGCTAGAAAACGGAGAAAAATTGATTAGTAGTATACGGTGTAGAGGCTGGGACAAATCCAAAAAACTGCTGTTAATTCTAATAATGAATCCTATTAAGTATCCGGTGAGAGCGGACTAAGAGGCCAACACGACGTTGGTCATGGGAGCGATGCCACAGGACGTGGCGCTTTCGCTCCCCACACAAGCCGCAAAGCCACGTAGTACGTGTCTTTACGACTTGTCTTTGAGGCCGCGCGTGCTTGGTCATGGGGGCAAGACATGCGGACGTGGCGTTTTTGCCCCCGGCTTTGTGTTAGGTCCGCTCACATAAAATTTGTCCTTCTAAACTTTCCGAAAACTGGCGTGGCTTACAGTGGTAGGCCGCGTTTTTTCGGAGAATGGCTAACACTTATTGCTCTTAAACTATAAAATATCAATATCTTACTAAAAATAATAGTGGCTTTCCTTAAAAATTCTACTTATGTCCCGGCCTCTTTCTCTTTTACTACATGTAAATTTAACATTAACCTGTTTGGATTGATTGAACCTTAGAAAGTAAAATAAATTTAGGCCAATTAATTGATTCTGATTTTATAAATAAGGTTAATTTATAATTAAGAAGTCCACGTGTACGTTAATTTTTTAAGGAGCGTATTATGCATTTGAAAAATCAAAAATTTCTATTAGCAATCCTTCTAAGTAATCTTTTTATTTCATTTGTTGGGATTAGTCTCGTTATTCCTGTTTTACCGACCATTATGAACGAAATGTCGATTAGTGGCTCGGTTGTGGGCTATATGGTGGCTGCTTTTGCTATAGCTCAATTGATTCTATCGCCTATTGCAGGTAAGTGGACTGACCGATTTGGCCGCAAGATTATGATTATTATGGGACTCATCATTTTTAGCTTTTCAGAATTATTATTTGGGTTAGGAAAAACAGTAGAGGTTCTGTTTATTTCTCGTATACTAGGTGGAGTAAGTGGAGCTTTTATTATGCCAGCGGTTACTGCGTATATAGCAGACATTACAACAGAACAGGATCGTCCCAAAGTACTTGGTTATATGTCAGCTGCCATTAATACCGGATTTATTATTGGTCCGGGAATTGGCGGACTTTTAGTAGGGTTTGGAACTCGTGCCCCCTTTTTTGCTGCATCCATCCTTGCAGTAGTGGCAGTTGTAATTTCACTAATCTTTTTAAAGGAGCCAGAACGAACTAGAGGAGAAAATGTAAACGAAACTCCCTCTAATTTGAAACGTGGATTCGGCAAATTATTTTTGCCACTATACTTTATCCCATTGTTTTTAATTTTCTTAAGTACTTTTGGATTAGCTTCATTTGAGTCTTTATTTAGTTTATTTGTCGATCATAAATTTAGCTTTACTCCTACAGATATAGCTATTATTGTAACCGGTGGTGGACTTGTTGGTGCTGTTGCACAAGTGTTACTTTTTGGCCCGATTACAATACGAATTGGCGAAATTGCTCTCGTTCGTTATTGTTTCATTTTGTCAGCATTACTCGTCTTCTTAATGACCATTGTGAATACATATTTATCGGTCTTAATTACGTCTTGTATTGTGTTTGTAGGTTTTGATTTGATTCGCCCTGCTGTTACTTCCTATCTTTCAAAAATCGCTGGTGACGAACAAGGTTTTGTTGGTGGAATGAATTCAATGTTTACTAGCTTAGGCAATATTATTGGACCAATCATTGGCGGAATCTTATTTGATTTCAACTTAAACTATCCCTATTATTTTGCAACGTTTGTTTTAGGTATTGCTATTATAATTGCGTACGTATGGAAGACATCAAATGCATGATCGGTACATTAAGTAAAAAAAGTAACAATCATGATAAAGCTAAATGGAGCTGAACTTCAAATTCAGGGACAAGGGACATGAGGGACAGGTCCCTCGTCCCACTTCCTTAACACAAGTGTCCCCCTGCCCAAGAACACCTGAGATAGACATACTCCTTATAATAAAAAGAAATCATGGCACCTAAGTCACACATAGTTAAAACTTCAAAATCTAATAAATAAAATTAAAAATAGCGAGGCCTCCTAATTTAAGGAGTGACCACGCTGTTCAGTAACGATAACATCAGTATTCTGTTTTTTCCTAACTATAATCATATAAAGAACAAGCGCAAGAAGAATGACCGGTACCATTAATAAAAACATCATTCGGTATCCTAAGAGGGAGACTAAATTACCCAAAACAAAAGGTCCAATCCCTAATCCAATATCAAATAAAATATAGTAAGTAGCTGTTGCTAATCCCAACCGATGTTTTTCGGTTACCTTTAGAGCGAGAGCTTGTGCAACTGAGTTGAAATTCCCATATCCAAATCCTATTAAAATAGCAGAAGTTAATAATAAAACTCCTGTAGACGCTTGACTGAATAGAACCATTCCCAATGCAAAAATAATTAAACATGGCACGATCACAATGGTTGCACCTCGACGATCCATTAATGGACCAGTAAACGGTCTAGAGAATAACACAACAATTGAATAGATAAAAAAGAATAAGCTACCTGCTTTGACTAAATTAATTTCTTCTATATAAAATGCTAAAAATGACATAACACCTGAGTAAGAAAATCCAATAATTAACGCTATCAACGATACTGGAACAGCCTTTGGTTCAATATAGTTTCTCCAATTAAACCTTTTAGATGATCCCTCAACTGACTTCTTTGCCGACGGTTCATAATCTTCTAAATTAATGAAGAAATACATCAATAAGCAACAAATACTCAGAATCGCATTCAACGTAAAAATAGCTTGAAAACTATAAGTTGTTGGAATGAGCAACAACCCTATAAACGGACCAATAGAAGATGCTAATACACCACTCATACTGTAGTAGCCGATTCCTTCCCCTTTTCGACTATTAGGAATCATCTGTGCAATGATTGTTCCTGTTGCCGTAGTCACAACTCCTAAAGAAAGCCCATGTAACAGTCGAATAATTATTAACAGTGGCATACTCATTGCAATAAAATAACACAATGTTAACGCTATAAAAAAGAATAATCCATAAAATAACGTCTTCTTACTGCCAAATGAAGTGATCACTCTCCCTGCAAAAAGTCTTCCAAATAAAGCACCTATAACAAAAATACTTGAAACGAATCCTGCAGCACTAGTTGATGCTTCATATTTCTCCACCGCAAAACTAGCAATTGTAATAATTAATAAGAAGAAAATAAGCGTAATAAAGAAATTAACAATCGACATCATAATAAAGTTCTTAGTCCACAGCTGTTCTTTGCCCTCATGCCTCATCTTCTTATCTCCTGAAATTTGTATTTAAACCTAAAATACATTTTACCTTAACTTCAAACAAAAGGCTTCAGTATCATTTATCTAATTTTCACCCTTTTTCGACAAAGTCGAATAGAAAAACAATTCCTAAGTGACTAAAAACTAAATCGTAGGATGTTAAGGAAAGTACTGCGATAATACAAGCAGAGTTTTTTAAAAAGTAAAAAAAGCACGACTCAAAAGTCATGCTTTTTCCTGTTTTGTATGAGCTACATCTTCATACTAGATTATTTAAATTTATGACCCGTACGGGATTCGAACCCGTGTTACCGCCGTGAAAGGGCGGTGTCTTAACCACTTGACCAACGGGCCATGGCTCCGAAGGTAGGACTC
>NZ_JAFBDY010000029.1 GCF_016908465.1 Lysinibacillus composti
GATCAACTAACTCTATTTCAAAAACTATTACTTTTATTTTAAAAGAAAAAAGACTGTAGGCAAACTCGAAATTTCGAGTTTGTCTACAGTCTGAGGAGGCTATTCTTAAGTGAATAGCCTCCTTACTTATTAATAAAGTTAAATTTCTAAAGTTTGAACAGTGTTTAGCTACGTTTTGCGCTTTTCAAGTTATTGCTTGTTTGAAGTGATTGCTTCTTTGGAAGTGTAGTGGTCATGAAGCGCTAATAATGTTTGTAACAAAACATTTGCGCCTTTATAGCAATCTTCATAGCTTGTTAATTCTTCTTCACAGTGGCTGCGTCCGTTTACGCTCGGTACGAAAATCATGGCTGTTGGCACAATACTTGCAATGAATTGTGCATCGTGTCCAGCGCCACTATACATACGGCGAGACGAATAACCAAGTTTCTCAGAAGCTGCTTGAATACTATCCGTTACGATTGAATCAAATACAACCGTATCGCGTCCCCAAAGCTTTTGAGAACTTACTGTGCATCCTTGTGCTTGAGAAGGGAGACGACGAATCGCTTCTTCCACTTGTTGAATCACTTTCGGATCTTGATGACGTGATTCTAGAGTAAAGGTAACCTGATTTGGAATCACTGTATGAATGTTAGGGGAGACATTGACTCGCCCCATGGTATAAACTAACTCTTCATCAAGTGTTCCTAATTCATTTTTAAGTTGAGTGATTAATTCGGCTGCTAAGAAGAGTGGGTCTTTACGATGCTTCATTGGTGTTGTGCCTGCATGGTTCGATTCACCGTTCACCGTAATTTCATAACAAACCATTCCTAGAACGCCTTCAACAACTCCAATATCCTTTTGCTCACTTTCTAGAACAGGCCCTTGTTCAATATGAAGCTCGACGAAAGCTAAAGCTTCTTTCAGGCGGTTTAGTTCCTCACCTTTAAATCCGCTGGCATCTAGTGCTTCACCAAAAGTAGTGCCATGCTTATCTGTTGATTGGAGCATTTTTTCTTTATCGAATTTGCCTACAAGGACACCTGAGCTCATCATGGCGGGGTCAAAGCGGGCACCTTCTTCATTTGTAAAGTTTACGATGGTAATGGGCGTATCAAGTTCAATATTGAAGTCGCGTAATGTTCTCACAACTTCTAGTGGGGTAATAACGCCTAACACCCCGTCAAAGCGACCACCTTTTTCAACGGAATCCATGTGAGACCCCATGACGATAGGGGGGATGTCTTTTTTGCCAGGTAGGGTTGCATAAATGTTTGCCATATCATCGATTTTGATTGTCATCCCAAGTTCTTCGCAGCATTGGATAAAATACTTGCGAACCTCAAGATCTTCATTTGATAAACAAAGTCTTGTGACGCCATTGTTTTCCGTTTTTCCAAATTGTGCAAACGTATCTATTGTTTCTTGAAGTCTTTTAGCATTACAAACTTTCATATTAATCCTCCTTAGTCACTGCTAATTCATCAGCTACAGAATGGCCAGTAGTAGGTAGTTGCTCGTCTTCTGTTTCTTTAATTAATCCATTTGTTGCAATACTAACTACAATTGCGATAATAAAGTTCATAATTAATGCGATCATACCTGTACTAATGTCGTTAATAACTGAAGGTACGTTCGGGAAGAATGTTGCAATTTTTGATCCCGTAATTTGCATATAGAAAACAAATGTGACGGCCACTATAATCCCTGCGATTGCTCCGTATTTATTTAATAATGGCTTTTTAGCGAAACTGAATAGTAATGCTGGTGCTAATTGAGTAATTAGCGCATAAGACAGAATATTTAATAGAGCTAACGCATCACTACCATTAATTGCAAAGTATAGTGAAATCATAACAATGAAGATAATTAA
Source organism: Lysinibacillus composti (assembly GCF_016908465.1). Lineage (GTDB taxonomy): Bacteria > Bacillota > Bacilli > Bacillales_A > Planococcaceae > Ureibacillus > Ureibacillus composti_A. The sequence goes on from NZ_JAFBDY010000029.1 coordinate 1,859, forward strand.
TATTTTTGAAACTAGAAGCTGTTGGCGATCTGTTGAATTTGGTTTGACCACTTTATAAACACCTGTTGTTAAACCGATGGAAGCGGAAGTTAACATAACAGAAGCAGGGACTAATGCTGTTAGTAATCCGGCAGCTCCAACTACCCCAATAATCCAAGGGTCGAATGTTTGGATAGAAAGTCGTAATAACGAAAGGTCTCCTTCTGAACCTTGTAGGCCTGGAATTTGGATAATCGCTGCAAATCCAATGAAGAATGCGAATAATAGTAATAACGTATAAAGTGGTAATGTAATAGCATTTTTTCGTAGAGCCTTTTCGCTACTAGCTGTTAGGGCAACTGTAAATGAGTTAGGTAGTAAGTAGAACCCTAATGCATTTAATAAAACGGTCGAGACGAACCAGGAAATACTTAATCCGGAGCTAGCAATTGTTAATTTTTCAGGTGCTGAACTTTGGACTGCTTCAAATAACGGTTGAACACCACCAAAGTAATGGTAAGGGATATAAAGACCTAGGAATATAATCACGAGTAGAATCATAATGTCTTTTAAGACTGCTGTCCAAGCAGACCCATGAATACCTGAAATGATAACGTAAATTGTTACGATGATCGCACCTATTGTACTAGCAAGGGCAGGGGAGATGGCACCGTATGATGCTTCTGATACGATAATCCCTAAACCTTTTAATTGAATCATAATGTATGGAACTAATGCCACTGTTCCAAGAATAGCTGCAATAACACCTAATGAAGTACTTTTAAAAGCAGATGCAAAGTAACTAGGCTGAGAGATGATATTATGCTTTTTTGAATAACGCCAAACCTTTGGGATTAACCAGTAAGATAGAACGTAAGCCAAACAGATATAGGCTGGTACATAAAAGGCAGCCGAACCATTTGTGTAAGCCCAACCACTACCTCCTAAAAAGGTGAATGTTGTATATACTTCACCGGCAATTAGAAGGAAAACGAACATTGTACCAAAACCTTTATTTCCAACAGCAAACTCGTCCATGTTGATGTCTTTTCCACGAGTTGAGCGAATACCTAGGTACAGGGCTAAAATCGCAAATGCGAAAATAATGATTAATGAAGTATTCATTATGCTTCACCTTCCTTGTTGTCTGGATCGAATTTGTAAATAATCGTCATGATCACTGAAGACAAGATCATCCATAATACAATCCAAAATAATAAGAAAGGTAAGCCAAATACATAAGGTTCAATACGATTTGCGAGTGGTAAACATAAAATCATACCGATAAAAGGGATGATGAGGAGTAGTTTAATGTACTTCATGTACAACCCCTCCAATCGTATTAGTATTTCGTTCAAATGCAATTTTTCCATCTACAATTGTTGCATCAATTTGTAAGTCTTTGATTCTAGTTTTATCTTCTTTTAGGATGCTTCCATTTAAGATAATAATGTCAGCTAGTTTACCAGGTTCAATACTTCCTTTGATCTCTTCTTCAAACGAAGCGTAGGCACCATTCCATGTGTACATTTTAATGGCTTCAAGGACTTCAACAGCTTGTTCTGCCCCAATATCGACACCGTTTTTAGATTTACGATTTACTGCCGTGTGAATTCCGAGTAGAGGAGGGTAATCTGTTACAGGTGAATCAGAACCTGCAGCAGCAATAATGCCTTTATCGATAAAATCACGAGCAGGGTACATGTAGTTTACACGCTCCCCATAATTTCGGATATAAGATTCCCCAAACTCATAATGGAATGGTGGGTTTGGAATTGGTACCATACCAAGTTCTTTTATACGATCTTGTATATCAGGTGTTGAAATACCAGCGTGTTCAATTCGGTGTCGATGGTTGTCACGTGGATGTTCTTTTAATGCTCTTTCTACAACATTTAAGTACATTTCAATGGCTTTGTCGCCTTGAGCATGAACGGTAATTTGATAGCCAAGCTTGTGAGCTACACCTAGAACATTATAAATCTCTTCTTCTGAATAGTAGAGAATACCGTGATTTTCAGGATCGCTTGTATAGCCTTCACGAGTTGCAATCGTTGGGCCTGTACTACTTCCATCCGTAAATAATTTCACAGGACCTAATCGGAACCATTCATTGCCTGTCCCTGTAACCACTCCTGAAGCGATGATTTTTTCGGAGAAGTCTTTGGAATCGGTTAATGATCCAAGTAGGGCGTAAACACGGATTTGTAAAAGACCTTGCTGTATTGCTAATTGTAATGTACGGAAAGATTCAGACCCGAATGTGCCAGCTTCCCCAACACTTGTAATTCCGGTTTTAAGGAAATGTTCATTGGCAATTTTAATTCCCTCTTTTAATTCATCCTCGGAGTAAGTGGCAATTTCAGCAATTTGCATGCTAGCCGCTTCAATTAATCGACCAGTTAACTTTCCATTACTGTCTTTTTCAATGACACCACCTTGAGGGTCTGGTGTGTGTTCATCTATATTTGCTAGATTTAAAGCAGTTTGATTTAAAATACTAATATGACCGCAAGTTCTACTTATTAAAATTGGATGCTCTATGGAAACTGCATTTAATTCTTCAAGAGTAGGGTAGCGTTGTTCCGTTACTGTATTTTCATTAAAGCCCCAAGCCCGAATCCATCTACCAGGAGGAGTAACTTTTGCTTTTTCTTTTAAAGCATTTAGTAAAGTCTCTACAGAAGTTTGTTCAGGAGACTTACAGCTAATCGCTAACTGATTCACACCATAATACACTAAATGAAGATGTGCATCGTTAAATCCGGGTAGAAGTGAACGCCCATCTAAATCAATTTGTTTTGTTTCCTCCCCAATGAACTGTTGAAGTGACTCAAATTCACCAACTGCTAAAATTCGATTCTCTTTAATTGCGACACTGTCAACGATCGAGTTGTTCGCATCAACTGTAATGACTTCCCCATTGTAAAAGACATAATCTGCTACCATATGAAACAATCCCCCTTGTTTTATGAAGTTTGCCTCGGTTTCACTTATTCAAATTTTGTTTTGTGTAAAAGGTTGAAGGAGGGCATATACGGTACAAGTTGAAGTCAAAAAAACTTAGACGGTATTGGGACTACCATCACCATTTTTTTGCGTTTGTTTCATGGATGCGACGTATTTAGACTAACTACCTCAAGCTTCTTTCAAAATTCGTAACATCCACCAAGGGCTTTATCTTTGTCCACTGCACGAGCGAAGAAAAAATACCTATACACGAGAAATTATGCGGTTAAACGTGTAAGAGTAAGAACAATGTAACATTACCAAAAAGTATTAGGATATAGACGTTTTGTAAAATACAGAAGCAAAATATTATACTTTTCGTAAAATGCTAGAATAATTCAGATAATTCTCCTATAATACTAATATAACTAAATTTTGAAAATTTTGCACATTGAAGTGATTGGTGAAAAATATTGCTGTAAGGATGAGGGGGCCGGTTAGTGAATACCTATACTTTGCAATTAAATGATGTTTTAAGAAATAAACATTTTCAATCAGCGGAAATCGTAGCAGGAAGCGATGGATTAAATAATATAATAAAATGGGTACATATATTGGAAATTTGTAATTTTGAAAAGTTATTGAAAGGACATGAACTTGTTTTAACTACAGGGGTAAGTATCCAACAAAATACAGAAAAGCTTCTTCATTTTGTGGAAGGGTTAATTAAAGCAGGCTGTGCAGGCTTATGTATCGAATATGGTGACTATATACAAAAGGTACCAGATGAAGTAATTGAACTTGCGAATAATCACCAATTTCCAATTATTGTGTTCCATGAAGTTGTGGCATTTGTTGAGATTACCCAAGAGCTTCATTCATTAATTATTAACCATCAATACTTATTAATTTCCAAGCTAGAATATTACGCGCGAAGTTTAAGCAAAGAAACGCTTGTTGCCCAAACACCGAATCATTTATTAAAAATGATGTATAAATATTTGAAAGTTCAAACGGTATTCAAGGTAGAAGGGCAAGATCCAGTGTTCATACCTAATTTACCTAAGCAGCAACGAATCGCTTTATTAGAAAAGATTGCAGGACATCCTCAAGATGCAAGTTTTATTAGTCAGCCAATCCATTTATTTGAGCACCAATATGCAGAGATTATGCTATTTAGCGAAGAGAAAGTAATTACGGAATTTGAGTCGCTTATTTTGGATCGTACGGCAACTGCACTAGGCGAGTTTTTAATACGAAATCTTTATGTGGAAGAGAAAAAAGGGATTGAAGATGCGCAGTGGATAGAGGGTTGGTTAGAAGGTAAGCATTTAAAAGAAGATATTGATCAGTTTATTTTATCGCAATGGACAAACTATGAGCCTAAAGGTTGTACAGTTGTGATTACGTCAATTTCTGAAAACAAACCTAATCACCAACTCGATCGAACTTATTTAAAATTATATTGTAAGTCGATTTTTGATCAATACGGCTTTTATTCCTTTGTAGTAGAGAAAAATAAGTATTTAATATTTATTCTTCTAAATAAACGTGAGCGAAACACGATGAAGGAAAGAGTGGAAGAAGGGCTGAATAAGATCGAACAATCGGACTTGTTAACGAATCAAGATGCCTTTGACTTTAAATTTGCTGTTGGGCGATTAGTAGATCAGGTTCATCTTATTGGGGAAAGCTATTTAACTGCGTTAGATACTTTATATATTTCGAGAAAGGTTCAAACTACTTCCTACTTTTATGATGATCTTCATTTGTTCCGACTGATTTATCAAATGCAAAGACATACAGATTTAAAAGAAATGGTAAATGAATATTTACAACCGTTATTGGAGTTTGATGAAAAATATAATGGCCAATTAATTGATACATTGGAAGTCTATTTGCAGACGAATGGTTCAAAGCAGGAAACCGCAAAACGATTGTTCATTGTTCGGCAAACGCTATACCACCGTATTCGAAAGATTGAAAGTTTAATAGGGGAGGACTTTATGGACGGGGAGAAGCGTTTAGCATTGGAATTTATGCTGCTATCCCGGAAGTTCATGACAAAGGTCTAAAGAAAAGCGGAGCGCGTTCGTTTAGCCACGCGTCGGCAAAATCGTCACGTCCTGTGACATTGCCGACATGACTCACATCGTGTGAGCCCCAGGCACTGGCCGACAAAAACGCCACGTCGTGTGGCATTGTCGGCACTCGTACATCCATGTACTTCGGAGACTTCCGAGAAGCATGCTTGCATGCGTAGGAGGAAGTTGAAGTGACCCGAGTGGCTAACGCGCGGAGCTAGACAAAAGAAAAGCGGAGGCGGCTCGTCCCAATGTCGCTCATCGTGCTCGAGCATAAGCAAAGAAAATTGAACCTTTTTCATTCCTTCTTCGTATATTTAACTAGTTTTAAAAAGTAAATAATCTTGATGAGGAGTGAAATCATTTGGATTTCTTTTTTTACATTACAATAATCGTTGGGTTTTCTCTTATCTATTATGGATACGTTAAGAAACAAGACAATGATGTAAAGAAGAAACAATTAGAGCTTGAAGAAAAAAAGATAGAGTTGGAGATTAGAAGATTAGAACTAAATAAAGAACGTTATGAACCGGGTGAATAGTGTTGAACTAAAGATGATAAACACTAAAGAAAAGGACATTACTAATGAATTTAGTCATAGGTAATGTCCTTTTATAATTAATTACGTTATTTAATTTTCACTCTTGCGCGGCCTAATATTTAAACTTTGAAATCAGGATTTGTAACTCTTCCGCCATTTCTGTTAAAGCTTGTGCAGAAGCAGAGATTTCCTCCATTGCGGCAAGTTGTTGTTCTGCAGATGCAGCTACCTCTTCAGAAGCTGCGGCATTTCCCTGTGCGATAAAGGCATTTTGATTTGCACGTTCAGTTACTTCCTGTATGGAAGCAGATACCTGTTCTACCGTTGCTGAAACCTCTTCCATTTGAGGTGTTACTTTATTCATTGTTTCGATAATTCCGTAGAATTGCGTTACCGCCTCATTTGAAATTTGCACGCCATCGTTTACCTCTTGCGTAACGTGTGACATGATTTTAACTGTATTTTCCGTATCGTTTTGAATTGCTGAAATAATTTCTTGAATATCTTTTGCCGATTCTCGTGACTGTTCTGCCAACTTTTTCACCTCATTGGCTACAACCGCAAAGCCTTTTCCATGTTCTCCAGCTCTTGCTGCTTCAATTGAAGCGTTTAGAGAGAGAAGATTTGTTTGTTCAGCAATACCAGTAATGATTTTTAATATTGAATCGACTTGTTTAGAACGCTCAGTCAATGAATGAATCATTTTATTAGATTTCGAGACAGAATCATGGATTGATTCCATTTGATTGAGAATCTTTCCGACAGACTCGCCACCTGATAGTGCCTTTTTTGATGCCTCTTGTGTAAGTTCAGTCACTTCGGAAGAGAAGTGAGCAATGTGAATAGCCCCATCGGATATTTCCTTTAAAGCAAGAACACTTGTCTCCACACTTTCTTTTTGCTTTTCTGCACTAGCCGATACATGTTGGATAGATGTTGAGACCTGTTCTGTTGCTGCACTTGTTTCTTCTGAACTTGCAGATAGTTCTTCAGCAGAAGCAGCTACTTGTTCTGCATTTTGTTCAACCTTGCGTAAAAGTGATTTTAAGTTTTCTTGCATACCGATGAAAGCTTGTCCTAATAGACCAATCTCATCTGTTGTTATAACTTTAATGGATTGCGTTAGATCACCATTACTAATTGTAATTGCTTTTTCTTTCAGATCCTTAATAGGTGCGACAATAGAGCGGACAATTAAATATACCATTAAGCTACCAACAATTAGTGCGATGACAATTACTACTAACGTGGCATGTAAAATAGGGGAAGCTGCTTCGCTAATTTCGGAAGTGTATATATTACCACCAATTTTCCACCCTGTTAGTTCATTTGTTGTATACTTCATTAATTTCTCTTGGCCAGCTAAATTATATTCAAAGCTACCAGTTTGTTCTTTATACATATTTTCATAGAAGGATTCTTTTGCCTCTGTCCCGGGTTCATTTTCAGGATGGACAATGTAATTTCCGTTTTTATCTAATATTAACGCATATCCTTCTCGACCAATGTTTATGAGTTGTGTAATCTCCTGAAGGTAGCTCATTTTTAAATCGATTCCAATGACACCTGCACCATCACCTGTACTTTGTGAGACTGCAACAACTACATCATTCGTTGTGACAGATACGTATGGGTCTGAAATAACTGCTTGTCCTTTTTGAGTCATCGCTTCTTTAAACCAAGTTCGTTCCCTAGCGTCAAAATCTGCCCCAACTTCTGCATTGGGAATGACAAGGGTACCATCTGCAAGGCCAATATATATTGTCTCTATTTCTGGATGTAGCTCAAGGTATTGTTCTAAATAAGCTTCGATTTCTTTTGTGTTTTTTTTCTGTAGGCTTGTGGCATTAAATTGATTAGAAATTTTGCCGACGTCATGAATTTTTGGTTCAATGGCGTTATCAATTGAAAGGTTTAAAATGTTTAAGTTATCTTCGATGCCGTTTATTAGTTCATTGTTAATTGCATCTTTTGCTGCTATATACGACCGTGTCCCAATGATGATGGATGGTATGATTAAAATAAAAGCAAATGCAAAAATTAATTTTGGCCGAAGATTTCTAAGCTTAGGAAGTCTTAGTTTTTTCATGTTGAAATTCCCCTCTGTTTATTTAAAAAATATTAAGTTGGGTTATGCTGTTACACCTCACTTATTTTTTACAATTAATATATCGGTTCTATAATTGTTTTTCGTAGTGTTTATAAATATAAATTTTCACTCTTTTATGAATATACAAACAGATGAGGGAAACAGAACAGTTTGGTAGAGGAATATCGTTTGTAATTTTTAATTGAACTCCTGTATTGCATTAAATAGTTTATGTGACAGACTTTTTACTAACTTTAACGTAAAAGGTTTTTTTGTATTGTATGGACTAATCCCAGACTAAACATTCTTTAGGATTAGGTTTTAAATTGTTTGTAATTATGTTCTTTTACGTTGTGTATGAATTAAACGAATTTATTTTACGTTTTGTTAAATGAAAAGAATGAGGGAACAATTCATAATGGACTTAATAATACAGCGTTACAGATTACTAGACTTCTAGAGAAAAAACAGGTGTGAGTCGTAGCGCGTTTACTTAAGAATAGGAGCGTGGGCAAATGTTAGAAACGAACATTGGAAAAGAGTTATTAAGCAAAGATGAAAAATACGTTTGGCATTCCATGAAACCATATAATCCAAATGCAACAATTGTGGTAGAAAAATCAGGTGGTGCACGAATTACAGATGTAGATGGAACAGAATATATCGATGCAATGGCTGGTCTTTTCTGTGTAAATGTTGGTTATGGCCGCCCAGAACTTGCTCAAGCGGCATATGAACAACTATTAAAAAATGCCTATACACCTCTTTCTCAAGGGCATGTGCCTGCAATTGAACTGGCAGAAAAGCTGAACGAAATGCTTGGTGGTGACTATGTCATCTTCTTCTCGAACAGTGGATCAGAGGCAAATGAAACAGCCTTTAAGATTGCTAGACAATATCACCAACAAAGAGGAGAAGGATCTCGTTATAAAATTGTTTCTCGTTATCGCGCATACCATGGGAACTCAATGGGCTCTCTAGCAGCTACAGGTCAAGCAGAGCGTAAATATAAATATGAACCATTAGCACCTGGTTTCCTTCATGTAACGCCACCAGATTCATATCGTCGTAATGAAGATGAGTACACAGATGTATTAGAAATTCCAAGTGTAAAAGATGTAGATAACGTCATGACTTGGGAATTTAGCGAAACGGTTGCGGCAATGATTTTAGAGCCAATTATTACGGGTGGGGGAGTATTAGTTCCACCTCAAGGATATTTAAAAGGTGTAGAAGAAGTTTGTAAAAAACATGGTGCATTGTTAATTGTTGATGAAGTAATTTGTGGTTTTGGTCGCACAGGAAAACCATTTGGCTTCATGAACTATGACGTCAAACCAGATATTATTACGATGGCAAAGGGTCTTACAAGTGCTTATTTACCATTATCAGCAACAGCCGTAAAACGTGAAATCTATGAAGAATTTACGAAGAGCGGAAATTATGATTTCTTCCGTCATGTAAATACATTCGGTGGTAGCCCAGCTTCATGCGCACTGGCATTAAAGAACCTTGAAATCATGGAAAATGAAAAGTTATTTGAACGTTCAGCGGAAAAAGGTGCAGAAATCATTGAGAAGCTACAAAATGCTTTAAATGATCATCCATATGTTGGGGATGTACGTGGAAAAGGTTTGATTATTGGGGTTGAGTTAGTAAAAGACCGAACAACAAAAGAACCTTTAGATGTAGCATTAGTAAATCAAGTAGTCGCATCATGTAAAGAAAATGGCGTTATCATTGGGAAAAATGGTACAACAGTTGCTGGCTTTAATAATGTCCTTCAATTGTCACCACCATTAAGTATTCCAGAAGAAGATATTGAAATCGTTCTGAACACATTAGTGGATGCGATTAACAAATTAAAATAAACACAGTTGCATTTAGAAAATACAAGAAGTACACAAAAAACTAGTAATTAAAACACAACAAAGGGGATAATCATATGAAAATTGGAATTCCAAAAGAGGTTAAAGTATTAGAAAATCGTGTAGCAATCACTCCAGCAGGGGTAAAAATGTTAGCAAACGCAGGTCATGAAATCATCGTGGAACGAAATGCTGGAAAGCAATCAGGCTTTTTAGACGAATTGTATGAGCAAGCAGGCGCAACAATCGTTGAAACAGCAAAAGAAGCATGGGATGCGGAAATGGTTCTTAAGGTAAAAGAACCGATTGAACAGGAGTACCAATATTTCCGTGAAGGGCTCATTTTATTTACGTATCTTCACCTTGCTGCAGATCGCCCATTAACATTAGAGTTACAAAAGAAGAAAGTCGTTAGTATTGCGTATGAAACAGTACAATTAGAAAACCGTTCACTACCATTATTAACACCAATGAGTGAAGTGGCGGGAAGAATGGCTGCACAAATTGGGGCACAGTTACTTGAAAGAACACATGGTGGAAAAGGAATTCTGCTTTCGGGAGTTCCAGGTGTAAAACGCGCAACAGTTACAGTAATTGGTGGCGGTGTTGTAGGATACAATGCGGCGAAAATCGCTGTAGGTCTAGGGGCAGACGTAACTGTGCTTGATGTGAATCCAGCAAGACTACGCGAATTGGATAGTATTTTTGGAACTGCAATTTCGACATTAGTTTCAAATGAATACAATATCGAAGAACAAGTGGCGAAATCTGATTTAGTTATTGGTGCAGTATTAATTCCAGGGGCAAAAGCACCTAAGCTTGTAACAGAAAGAATGATTAGCAAAATGGAGGAAAACTCTGTTGTAGTAGACGTTGCAATTGACCAAGGCGGTATTTTTGAAACGGCTGACCACGTAACAACACATGATAACCCAACATATTTAAAACATGGTGTGGTTCATTATGCGGTAGGAAATATGCCAGGTGCAGTACCAAAAACATCTTCTGTGGCATTAACAAACGTAACAATTCCTTATGCACTACAAATTGCGAATAAGGGCTATGCAAAAGCATTATTAGATGACCCAGCTCTATTAAAAGGATTAAACACACTTGAAGGTCAAATTACGTACGACAAAGTAGCAGAAGCACATGACTTACCTTATGTACCTTCTGAGAAACTATTAAATAAAACTGAAGTAGCAATTTAATATGAAACTCAAGCTGATCTAAAGAGAAACACACTCTCTTAGGTCAGCTTTTTTTAGTGGAACATAGCTTTCGTAGTAAAAGAAACATCGAGGAGAGTTAGAGCTGTGGTGACAAATAAGTGCCTAGACTACAGCTTTACGACAAAATACGAGACTTTTTCCAAAATATTTCCCGAGAAATGTTTGATTTTGTTAAAAGGATAAAAAATTCAGCTTCTTGACCGTGACAATAACAAGTAAAATAGTACAGACCTTTGAATTATATAAGTAAGTTGAGTTTTAGATTCTTATGAGAATTACTCACAACGCCGATAAACCTTCAAAATTTGAGATTAAATCTACTAAAGTCGCGAACAATCCCAATGTCTTCATGTAAGATGCAAAAACAGGCTATTATCACACTAGACGAAATGATAGGCATTTTACATACTTAATCCTCACAAAAATCCCACTGAAAATATGAATAACCTAGTACATTCGTTTAACTACCAATAAAAAAAGTTCATAGAATGTTATGAAAACAATTAATAGAGGTAGGAAATTCAATCCATAAATCTATTAGTTTATTAAATAATAAAGGAGAATTCTATGAAAGTTGGACCAATAAACGCTCTCAATGGATTTCCTCTATGGTATAAGGATCGTAATGGTCTACGGCTCATGTTGAATACAGACCCGAATGATCCATTTAACCTGATCACTACTTCAGATTTACCAAACCCAGGGCAACCTGTATCATTTCCCGACAATTTTCCGGAAGAAGCATTTTACTTTTCAGCTGAAGCGCAAATGGTAACCGGAACAGACGAAAGAGCACGTCTTGTTTTGGCTTTGGAAGCTGCATTTGTAAATGATGAACCGAAAGAAGGAGAACAAATTGTATTTGGCCGCGTACGTATTCGAGTTGCAGGACTTGTGGCAGGTGCAACCTATACCGTGACTCATCCGTATGGCCAGGATACTTTCGTTGCTGAAGATGATGGAGATGGCGGTGGAGAAATTAATTACACTCAAGATATCGGCGGCTTAAATGGTGGGAATTTTGAATTAGCAACGAGGAGTCGAATTGATCCGTTTTTACGATGGGACCCTAGTATACCTCCAGCTGCTCCTTCGGGATATATAGGTGATCCTAATACACCTCATGAAGTTATTGGAAGTGTAGTGTCAGAGAATGTATTTAGAATTGAAGGACCTGGTATTGGGATTGGTTCGCCCAATCAAGTAGGAGATAATCCTGACATGATCGAAACAAGACTGTTTAGTGTAGCTGGGAAAATATCTACCGTTTCAGGTGTTGAAACTGCACGTGCTACTTACTCACAAAGTGATGCAACGGGTGGCTATATTGATGTCTTCGCCTTTTCTGATCCTGATGTTACGCCTCAAGTAATAGAAGCAACTGCAGTTGGAGTAAATCCAACTGTTCTGGAAGGAGCAAATGGACGTTATTTTGCTCGACTAGGATTTGTTGGAGAAAGTCCGCCTAGTACTTTAACTGTTTCCAATAGGAGTGATATTCCACCAAGCGTAAGTGAAATTGAACCAGTTGATTATATTACTGCCAAAGCAAACTATGATAATGATACGAATACACTGACAATTACGGCTACATCGAGCGATACTTTCCGAAATATTACGCTTAACGTAGAGGATTACGGAGAAGGTGTGTTAGACATCCCTGTATCAAGGATTACCTTTGCAGTTCCGCCTACCGTTACGATTACATCTTCTGTAGGGGGACGTGTGACAATTCCTGTGACCATTAATGGCTCGGAAACTCCTCCAACTGGGGTCGAAGCAAATGCTGGAGACGATCAAACGGTCATAATTGGTTCAGAAGTAACACTTGATGGAAGGGGTTCATCGGGACCGATTACTGGTTATCAGTGGGTACAAATTTCAGGCACTGAAGTTGTTTTAGAGGGTGCAGATACAGTAACGCCTACTTTTATTGCGCCGAATTCCCCGACGCCTCTTGACAGTCCACTTATATTTGAGCTGACAGTATTTGGAGAAGGTGGACCTAGTATGGATTCTGTAGCAGTTGAAGTAATTAATGAAGTACCAGCACCGATTGCTAATGCAGGTCCTAATCAAACAGTTCAACAAGGTTCACTTGTTACGTTAAATGGTAGTGCTACAGGAGTAGTTACATCATTCCAATGGACGCAAGTTTCGGGTCCACAGGTAGTACTGTCCAATCCAAATTCACCGACTTCAACGTTTATTTACCCTAAATCAACTGAGCGTTTAGAATTCCAGTTAACAGCTTTTGGTCCAGGAGGAAGTGACTCGGATACAGTAGAAATTTCAACAGTTAACGATATTTTAACGATTGACCGAGTGGAATTCAGAACACGTGATTCGGAGTGGAGAATTTCAGGTACTTCTAGCGTGTCTGGACCAGGTGTGACAATTACGATTTATCTTGGGCGTACATTAAATGGTGTAATCCTCGCACAAGTACCAGTAGATGCATTAGGTGAATGGGAATACCGTGTTGAGCCATCTGCTGTGCAGCCTGACGCAACAAGAGCTATCTCGATTAAATCTAGTTCAGGGGGGACACTACTCAATGTACCTATTAATGTACGAAATTAAGAAACAGCAAAGAATGGTAAATCGTAAGTTACAAGAACTTATGAAAATGTTCGATGACTATTCTTGTGATTGCTACGAGGAAGAGCAAATTTTAATGAAAGACCTGAAAAGACAACTGTTTATTTTAGATAAGAGACTAATGGAACTAATGGATTATTGTAATTGTTCGAGAACGCCTTGTCATTGTAAGTGTCCGAAGCCTGACCCAGATCCACCAACACCACCTGTTTTGCTAGCTCCTGCATATGCATATGCCTATACAACATCTGGTGGCAATGAAGGTGGTACTGTCAGATTTGAAATTGCGACACCTCGCCATGATGATATTGAGTTAACGTCAGAAGGGTTAAAAGTTTTAAGAACAGGTCTGTACCAAATTAGCTATACGGCTACAGTAGAGGCTGGTAGTGTAACCAACACTGCAAGTTTCCGTATAGATGTAAATGATGAAATACAGGTTCAGCCATCGATTATTGAGACTACAGTTTCTCAACATTTGGCATTTACTTTATTGTTTTCGTTATTAGAGGGGGATGTAGTAAAACTCGTAGCAGACTTACCAGAGGGCTATAGATATACAAATGCAACTCTACAATTATTGCAGGTGGAGTAAATTTTAAAATATAGAAAACATGGTGAATTAATAAGTAGGAAGATAGGAACCTGTGCTGAAAATGCATGGGTTTTTTGTTGTTAACAATTTAAAAGCCTTCCAGTGATTATTCTAATAAAGTAATAGTGATGCAGGATAAGTATACTAGCTGCAAAAGCAAGAAAAATTAGCTTAAATAATTATTTATGTAAGGTATAATATTCTATATAGTGGAATTAGAAATCATATAACGGAATAGAAATTGATAAAAGTAAGTCCCCAAAAAACGTAAAAGGAAGCGGTGACTCCCGTGCAATCAATCGATCGAGCAATGAACATTATTAAAGTGTTAGCATCAAAATCTAATGAAAACTGGCTTTCCATAACCGAACTATCGAAAGAATGTGAGCTTCCAGTTAGTACAATACATCGGTTGTTAAAATCTTTAGAGGAACACGATTTAATACAACAAGACTTGAGAACAAAAGAATATGGTCTTGGTTCGATTTGGTTAGAATATGGTTTGCAAATGTATGATTCAATTGATATAACAAGCCAAATCAAAGTGGAAATGGAAGAACTGATGCGGCAAGTTAATGAAAGTATCTATTTTAATAAACCAATGGGGATGGAATCTTTAATTATTGAACGAATTGATAGTCCGGATAATCCAATTCGCTTTTTCGATAAGATTGGTTCAAGAATTCCCATGAATATTGGTGCTGCTAATAAAACGATGCTAGCTTATATGCCTTATCGAGAGACGGAAAACATTGTGAATACTTTGATTCCTGAAAATGATCGACCTGGATTTTGGGCAACACTTCACCAAGTAAAAACAAATGGTTATGCTATAAGTCGGGGGGAGCGTACTGAGGGGACGGTTGCAGTTGCGGCCCCTATTCTGAATCGTTCAGGGGAAGTTGAGGGAGCCGTTAGTATTGGCTGTGTTAGTTTTAATATAAAGGAAGAGCGATTAGAATTTCTAATAGAAAAAGTAATCAATACAGGAAAAAGGATATCTAAAAACTTAGGATATAATGGGTAAGTTTATAATAAAGAAAAGAAGCAAACAAGAAATTGTTCGCTTCTTTTTATATTGAAGAAAGTCCGGTTTATTTAGCTTAAACAGTAGTCAATTTTAGCTTTTCTTCTTCGTTTTGAAACATGTTCTTTATAACTCTTTCAAGTAGCACCGGTGTATGAACGAAGGCGCTTGTTATATGCAAGCGTTCTGAAATTTGATGTGCATCCAATCCAAATGGGCCAATATTTAGTACTGGTGCTTGTAGTTCAGCCATTTCTTTGAATGGAATCGTGTAAGCATTACCCCAAATAGGTGTGTTCTGTTCAAATGCTGTCCATCCTTCACCTTCGTCTTGATAATTTACATAACTTAAATCACTTAATCCATTAAAATAGTGGATTTGGTTCACTTGAACACCAAACTCTTCTAAGGAAACAGTCTTCATTAGCTCAATTGTTTCTTGAACTAATGTA
The DNA here is from genome assembly GCF_016908465.1 of Lysinibacillus composti. Taxonomy (GTDB): domain Bacteria; phylum Bacillota; class Bacilli; order Bacillales_A; family Planococcaceae; genus Ureibacillus; species Ureibacillus composti_A. The sequence goes on from NZ_JAFBDY010000029.1 coordinate 17,276, forward strand.
TCATCTGATGAGTTAACCGCAGGGTAGTAAGGCGGTGCGAATAATAAAATAATGGATGGAGCTAGTTCTTTGCAGCGAATCATTAAATGATCAGCAACTTTAAGTGATTTATCTCTTTCATCCCATTCTTCATTATTTAGAACCTCTTGAATTAGTTGTTCCACCTGTTCATGACCTAATTTATTTTTAGCATAATCTAAAAGTTCTTGATACCTCATGACACGTACTTCGCCAATGGCATCTATTTGTTCACGGGCACATAAGGCTTGGTAATCTTTATTACACTTGTCTGCTGCTTCTTTAGCAACTTGCTCAAACAAATTCATTACATCGCTTGCTGTTCTTTTCATCAAGAATACATTATAAAGTGCAACTGTGCGATATGGTGTTTGTGTAGAATATTGTAATTTTAAATCCTTTTGTTGTAGTGACACCGGTAAAGGAGTGTCCTCACCGCGATCCGTTTCACGGAATAATGGATTCCATTCCATTAGCTGAGTAAGGTAAGAAGCCATATAATTTGCCGTCATACCTTTTAAAGGTTCTCCTACATGTGTTTCCTTCCCGTAGAAAAGGGCAGCTGGCATAATCTTCCCAATACTTCCGCTATAAATATAGTACTTTAAGTCACCCGGTTTTTGAGTAAAAGAAGGTTCACCATTTAGGAATAACTTATACGTAAGGCCATATTCATTACGTAATGAAGTTAGAACTTCTACTGCAGCGCGCATTCCTGCAGAATTAACTTCCTCATCGGGAACTGTGATAAGGACAAGGTTGATTGGCCAGTCTTCTGAAATAGCCTTTTCAATAAGAGACATGTGAAGAACGAGTCCCATTTTCATGTCCATAGTACCGCGACCGAATAAGAATTCCCCAGATTCTAAATCTCTCCTAACGTCCTCTTTTAAGTCATGTCTACGCTCATATAACTCTTTTGTCAGAAGTTCAGGTTGAAATGCTAACGGTTGGAGATCCCCATATTCTTCAGTTTGTACCGTATCAAAATGACTAATTAATACAATGGTTTCTGTTGCTTCAGGATGTTTATAAAAAGCAGAAACAAATTTTCTACCATGATCGACGTCGTGTAGAGATAAGTAATTTGGATGTTGTTGATAATAATCTAACTCTAATAATTTTTCTTCGAGTTTAATAGGGAATGTTCGTTCTCCCTCTGTATGTGTTTGGCTATCCCAGCTGACTAATTCACATAATAATGATCGTAGTTGTTCGGGTGTATTCCATTTTAGCTTCTTCATTCTAATCACCTTTTTCTTTAATAGTAGGATACCGGAAGACTTGCATTTGTGATTTCTTTTTCATAATGTGGAAAAGTATTTTGAACAATGGAAAAACTAAATAAAATATACCATTCTAGTCATTTTCGTGTCAATAATTATCTAAATATTTCATTATTTGAATAGCTGATATGGGTGGACAGGTAACTGCGAACTTCTTTAAAGAAAAATGGGGAGGAAAACACTCCTTTACTCCTTTAACAATCATAAGTAATGTTTCATAAACTGAGTAAAGTGACTAGTTAACATAAGGGAAATTCCATCTAGCCTATCCTTACCTTGACCATAATTAAAGGAGAAATAAAATGAAGGTTGGTCCAATCAATTCGCAAAACGGTTTTCCTACTTGGTATAAAGATGAAAATGGTCTTCGGCTCATGCTGAACACAGATCCTAATGATCCTTTTTCCCGTATTACACCAAATGACTTACCTGATCCGACAAAGCCAGTTTCCTTTCCTGATAATTTTCCAAATGAGGCTTATTATTTTCTTGCAGAAGCAGAAATGAAAACGGGAATAGGCGAAAAAGCGCGGCTGGTTCTTTCGCTAGGTGCTTCTTTTATGAATGACGAACCGCAAGAGGGTGAACAGATTGTATTTGCCCATCTGAGTATTAAGGTGGCAGGGTTACAACCTGGCTGCGAGTATACTGTGACCTACCCATACGGAAATGAACGCTGTATTGCAGAGGTCAAAAGTGAAGGTGAAATGGGAGAAATAAATTTCACAAAAGAAATACTAAGTCTTCGTGATGGAGAATTCGAATTACCGCTAGATTTGAGTTGTTTTTTACGCTGGGACCCAGATGTAGAACCAGTTTCTCCTAATGGATATATCGGAGACCTAAATGAAACACATCCTGTTATTGGAAGTATTTTATATGATCAATTCGGGGAGCCACAAAATATATTTAGAATTGAAGGCCCTGATATAGGAGTAGGTTCAGTAGACTGTTCAACAACTCCAGGCCTTGATCCAAATCATTGTATTGAAACGAAACAGTTTCGACTAACAGGAAAGATCTCTACAGTGTCAGGTGTAGAAGCAACGAGAACAACTTACACACAGAGTGATGATAGTGGAGGCTATCTTGATATTTTTGCAAAATCAGATGACGAACCTCAACAAATTGAAGTGTCAGGGAGTGGAATAGAACTTGCAAAGTTAGAGGGGGAAGAAGGATTATATTATGCACGTATCTTTTACAGTAGTGGATTGCCTCCCAATACGGTATCCGTAGTAAACGTAAGCGATGAACCTCCAAGTTTTAGTGAATCAAATATAGTTGACTTTATTTTTGCAACTGCTCATTATGATGGAGAAACTAACATCCTTACTGTGACAGGGTCATCTAGTGATACTGTATATCCAATTTCTCTAAAGGTTGCAGACTTTGGGCAGGGAGATATCTTAATACCTGAAGATGGAGTTTTAGCAATTAGAACTATTAGTATTCCACCAGCAATTACAGTGATTTCTTCTAGAGGTGGAAGTACAACTGTACCAGTAGTTGTTCGTGGCATAGTTCCCCCAACTGATCCTGTGGAAGCCCATGCAAACATAAAAGGAGAAGTGGAGATCTCATCAAGAGTCATATTAGATGGTACAGATTCAACAGGTGATATTACGTCTTATCAATGGAGACAAATTTCAGGTCCTCCGGTTAAATTATTTAACACCAATCAACCGATGCTTGTCTTTACATTTCCAGATTATTTCGCAAGTCTTTGGTTTGAGCTAACTGTGAAAGGCAAAAACAGCACTTCGACTGATACGGTGAAAGTTGAGCCAGTTCCAGACTCCTTAACGGTGACGCGCGCTGAGTATCGAACAGAAGTTTCTCATTGGAAGGTGTCAGGTACTTCTACTATGGAGGGACCTGGTATAACTGTGACCATTTTTATCGGAGACACATTAAGTGGGTTCGTCCTGTCTGAAGTAGATATCGATGATGCTGGGGACTGGGCTTATGAAATTGATTATTCCCGAAAAGAACCAGATGATTCGAGAGCTATTTCGATTCAATCGAGTGCAGGGGGTGTCCTACGAAATGTACCAATCTATGTCCGAGATTAAAAAGCAACAACGCATCATTAATCGTAAAATCAAAAAATTAATGGAGTTACATGAGGAGCAATGTTTACAGTGTGCGGATGGTGACAGCGAATTAATGGAGGACCTAAAAAGCCAAATCTATTATTTAAACCGCAAACTTAAGAAACTATTAGAAATACAAGAAAGACACAATCAATATTGGCCAAATGACGACGATCAGAAACAGCACGATTCTAAATCAGAAGAAAAGAAGGATCATGAGGATAAAAAAGAACATAAAGAGGAAGAGACAAAACTAGAATTAGAATCTAGCTCAAAAACTGAATCAAGCCCTAAAATGGAGTCAAGTTCAAAATCCGAGTCAAATCCAAACATGGAATCGTGTTTGAAGGCAGAGTCGAGCTCAAAGTCAGAATCCAGTTCGGAAATGGATTCGTGCTCTAAAATAGAATTAAGCACAAAACCAGAACTTGAATTGAAACCAGTGCCAGATATTGCTCTTAAGCCAGCCATTGAACTGAAGGATGAAGAATATAATGGGGACGGTCATCCTCACGACCATTCACACAATCATTCACACGATCATCCAAAACCAGAACCACCTCAGAGTAATCATCATCAATTATTTGGCTTTGCCTATACACAAAAAGGTAGCGATAAAGGTGGTATCGTCAAATTTCAAATTGCTGGACCTCTACATGAAGATGTGTCACTAACATCTAAAGGGTTAAAAGTGAATAAATCGGGAGTTTATCAAATCAATTATTCGGTTGCTTTACATGCGATGGTTCAAACAAACATTCCGGCTAGTTTTGAACTACAGGTAAATGATTCAATTAGCATTGCAGCTTCGTTGACACAATCATCAATTTCCGGTCCGCTGTCCATTTCAGTGTTATTCTCCCTATTAAGAGGAGATGTCGTAGAGCTAGTAGCACAACTTCCAGCTGGAGTAGTCTACACGTCGGCCAATTTACAGATATTACAGGTAGGGTAGAGTATGAAGTTAATACAAGTTAATTATAAGGAGGCGATTCAAAAATTTGGATTGTCTCCTTTCTTATGTGTGAAAACTGTTTATAACTTGCACGTTGCGGAATATTAATAGAAGATTATTGTAACAAAAAGGGGAGTAAAATATGACAGTACTTAACAAACTAGCGAGTCAACTTCAGTCTAGAGAAGAACAACCAAATATCGAACTTGCCCATGAACTGGTGAATAGCCACAACTTAGAGGGGATACGTGAAGTAATAGAAAATTTAGCTAATAAAGATAAAAAGATTCAACAAGATTGCATTAAAGTTGCCTATGAAATTGGTGAGCTGAATCCGGAATTTATTTGTGAGCATGCACAAATTTTTATTGATTTACTTAAGAGTCGAAATAATAGAATGGTTTGGGGTGCCATGCAAGCTCTTGCCATCATTGCTCCACTAACACCTGATATATTAATGGAAAATTTAAAAACGATTCTTTCTGCGATTAAAGTAGGATCAGTCATCACAGTGGATAAGGGAATACTAACACTTGCAAAATTAGCAGCGGTAAATAAAGAAAATAATGAAATAATCTTTCCATATTTACTCGAGCATTTAAAAAGCTGTAGATCGAAAGAAGTTCCGCAGCATGCAGAAAGTACATTAATAGCCGTAACGAATGTAAATAAGGAGCCATTCCTAATTGTTTTACGAAAAAGAGAATCTTCCCTAACAGAACCACAATTAAAAAGAGTGAAAAGGATTTATAGACAATTAGGGGTAAATTGAAGGGGATATTGATTAGGAAGCGTAAAGTTGATGTGTATTGACTTGATAATAGCCAATAATATAAAGTGGTTTTGTAGGTTATTAAATAGCCAATTGTAGTTATGAAAAGAATTAAAGATAAAGTTTAAATAGAGGAGCTTCCAAGAATGACAAAAAAAATCTATGTAATCCATGAAAATGATGATTGGACAGTACATCTAACAAAGAGATTAGAAGAGTTAAATTTACCTTATGAAACATGGCATTTAGATCAAGGCATTGTGAACTTAAACGAAGCTCCACCAGAAGGCGTATTTTATAACCGTATGAGTGCTTCATCACATACACGTAACCACCGTTATGCGCCCGAATTAACAGGTGCTGTTATTGATTGGTTGGAATTCCACGGAAAGCGTGTATTAAATGGGAGCAATGCACTTCGCCTTGAATTAAGTAAAGTGAAACAATATACGCAATTAGAGAAGTATGGCATCCGCGTTCCGAAAACAGTCGCAGCAGTTGGAAAAGAACAAATAGTAGAAGCTGCAAAAGCATTAAATATCGTTCCTTTCATCACAAAACATAATCGTGCTGGAAAAGGGTTAGGGGTCCAATTATTCTATTCTCTAGAAGCTTTACAAGAACATTTAGATAGCCCGAACTTTGAAGAACCAGTTGATGGCATCACACTTGTACAACAATATATAAAATCACCAGACCAATCCATTACGCGAAATGAGTTTGTTGGTGGTGAGTATGTTTATTCTGTACGAGTTGATACATCGGAAGGCTTTGAGTTATGTCCGGCAGATGCATGTCAAATTGGAGATTTGTTCTGCCCAGTTGGTGAAGAACCAAAAGATCAAATGAAATTTAGAATTGTCGAAAATCCTCATACAGAATTGATTGAGAAATATCAAAAATTCCTTAAAGAAAACGGCATAGATGTGGCGGGCATTGAATTTGTGGTTGATGAAGAGGGCACTGTGTATACATACGATGTTAACACAAACACGAACTACAACTCCGACGCCGAAGAATTAGCGCAGCAATTCGGAATGCTAGAGCTTGCCAAATTGTTAGGAAGAGAATTAGAAAACTTAAAATAAACTTGAGGGTTAGTAATTAGGTGAGACAAAAGTATATATTGTAGGGTTTATTGAGCCCAATAGTATACTTGGGAATTAGGGCAAACAGAGAAAGTGTCCTCGAATCGAAAATCAGCTTTAATTAAAACGTCATTTTCTTAAAAGGGAAATGGCGTTTTTGTTTTGGTCTAACTCCTATTTATGAATGTCAAAACCAGGGCTTGTTGATAGAAAATTAATCAAGCAAAATGTGGATAAGATTTTTGCTTTGCTAGTTGAAACGTTTTTAATTGTGGATAAAAAAACGAAGATACAATGATTTTTAGGGTTTTCTATCGAGATCCAAGTGGATGATGTGGATGAAGATGTGTATATCTTGGATATGTGGATAATAATTTTGATAATTCCGAAAGAAATTCATATTTCTGTGGATAAAAAAAGATAAATACCTGAAGTAGCAAGACTGTTTGTGGATAAATAAATATCGGAGCGAGAATTGTACTAACTGATGTGGACAGGTCGGTGGATACGGTATCCTTTAAAGGATATTCCGATTAACTGGTTAAAAATTTAAGATGAAGGAAAACTATAGTCTATCTAGTTCGAAAAATTTACTTTAGGGTAAAGGTTATGCCCCAGCTAAAACAATTCCCTACAGAAGCCACCTCCTTTTGTTGAGCTTGGTCCAATTAAAGTATTTCCTGCGGATAAAAAACGTCTACTCATTCCATTGAAATGAATAGACGTTTAATTAATTGATGATGGTCGCTAGTGAGATGAAAAAGCGAACATTTTTAATACTAATTGAAAGTATGATTGAATACAAGGGTTGTTTAGCGTAAACCCAAATTTAAAAGTATTATAATAAATCAATCAATTTAAAAGAATTGTAGTTGAATAGTCAACTTTCAATTCTTGAAGGGCCTGTTATTTCTCGATATGTATTAAGAAGTTGTAAAGATTACAGCTTGTATGTATTTTATGTTTACAGTGAATAACTTCCTCGACATTTTGTGATGTATTTTATTTATTTAAAGAGTTTTCAGATTCAGAATCATACAGTCAGTGACATTTAACATCAGTATTCGAGCGTTCAACGACATAATACTTACTGTTTCTTACTGGAATTTGAAAATATTTCCCGAGAAATGTTTAAACTTGCGAAAATAGTGTATGAGTAAACCTTAATGATGTGTTGAGTAGGGGAAACGATGAAAAATGATTGGCTAATAATTGATGAGATGGTTAATAAAGCGAAATGGGTAAATATGGTTCTAATCTGCGTTAAAGGCACTATATTACTTGAAAATTTAAAAATTAAGAGGATATTATTCATATTACCTCAATAAAAAAATTATATTGTTTTAAGAATAAAAGTATGAAAAGGATTTTTGTTTAGGCAAGGCCACAAGTTAATCTCCTTAATTAGAAGCAGGGAAAGGGGGGGAAGTGATGGCAGAATTAGAACAAAAATGTTTAATTATTACACCAAGCAATAAAAAACTAAGAGAGTCCTTAGAAGGTCTTATGATCAGTGTCATTGAACCAACTTTAGTTGAAATTGGGTTTCAAAAGCGGAATATTGATGTAACCCATAGAATGATTGAAAAGAAGACCATTAGTGCAAATATAATTACAAGAATTATAGAAGATGCCCTTTGTATTGTGAATTTGACGGGGTTAGACCCTTTTGTAATGTACAAACTTGCACTTAGACACGCCACCTCCAAACCTGTTGTGGTCCTTGCTGAAGAAGGGACGAATCTTCCTATTGAACTGAAAGATGAACAAACAATTTTCTACGAGAATACAATTTTAGGTGCAGTGAAACTAAAGTCTTCTTTAAAGGATATTCTTATTTCAATTTTCCATCTTTCTGAATATACACCAAGTAACCCGATATTTAACCTTTTTAAAGATCAGGCGCTGCTTGCTAAGCTTCGCGCCGATGAGGAAGAAGAAAACGAAATGGACGTCCTTATCAGAAAAATATACGATATTGATAAAAAACTGAAAAGATTGCTCGATGAATGATGAATCCCACTTGAAAGAGGAGCTTGGGAGCCTTCTTGTAAAAAAGTTAAACAATCATGTATAATAAGATTCATATAAGAGTAATTTAAAAGGTGACTACTTGATGTTGCACCATCAAGCAGCCTAATATAATCGTAGGTCCCATCAAGGGGATCGCAAATGAATAGGATCAACCCATCAGAGCGCCAACTCAAGGATGGGTTATTTTTTTTGGCTAAAAGATAGAATCGACACAATTAACGCTGCAAAGGAAACAGTAAACATTAATGTCTGATACACTGACAAAGCATCACCCCCTTTCAAAATCGGACAACACGACATGACTCGCAACTTGTCCTCGGGTCCGTAAAAACGGGAGTGAGCATACCACCCTTGAGCTACCTAGACGATTATAACTTAGATTATAGCACATACGTTCGTATTTTGAAGGGTAGAAGGTTTTATTTTATAGAAAAAACAAGAGGAAGATTTGCACTACTTCAATGAGCTGAATTGTAAAACATAGCTAAGATGATGTAAAAAAAATAATTATCTTTCTTTTATTTATTGTTTACTTATTTAAAATTTGGTCTGTATTTTTGTGATCAAATAATAGACCGAAAATACAATTGCATAAAGTTTTTATCTCATGAATTAGTATGTAATTAAAAAAGAAAGTTATAAGAAGCAAAATAATTTACTCTATATTGGGCACAATATCGTTGAAGAATTCAGAAGAAACCATGTGCCTTTTCTGTATTTTTCAAGACAATCGATGAGGAGGATGGCTATGCCAAATGTAGAAGTAAACTGTGCTGTATCGAACTGTTTTTTCCATAAAGAAGGAAATTTATGTGGAGCTGAAAAAATTCAAGTAGATATGGATTACCACTCCAAAAACAAAGCTACAGAGTTTGCTTCAGATTTTGAATTCGATATGATTTCAGAACATGCAAATGACTCAACAGACACTTGCTGTAAAACGTTTAAACCTCACAAAGAGGGCGGACGTAAGAAATAATCTGAAGTGATCGAATAAAAGAATAGCTGTCCAAAACATTGAGAGGTTGGGACTAAAAGGGTAAACCTTTTAGTCCTTTTTTATTTGAAGTGAAAAATTTTAAAATAAAACGGTGATATTTGTGCAAACTATATATGAAGATGATCGAAAGGGTAATGAAAAATACTCTTTCGATTCTCTTCATTACAAATCAATGAGGAGGATGGCACTGATGTCAAAATTCGACGTGAACAAACCTAGTTCCAATTATTATGGAAATGTTTATGGAGTTGAAAGATATCAAGGTCAACGCCTTCGTCACTCCAACAACAATGATGTTGAATTTGGTGATGAGTTTGATGTGAATCAAAATTCAGAGCAGGTGAACAATTCTGCACGTGATTCCAGAAAGCCTGTAAGTGAACGAACTGCATGGAATTAGTTGAATAATGACAAGCTGTTCAAATCATTGAATTGTTGGGGCTAAAGAGGTAACTCTTTAGTCCTTTTTCTAATAAACCAGGCAAAAAAGGGAATAGAAAAAGCCGATCGACCACACAAATGGTGATACAAGATCGACTTTAAAGATATGCAAATTTATTAGCGGTTTTTAAGATTGCACGTAATCCATATTCTCAACAATCGTTGAAATACCTAACCCACCTGCAATACATAGTGTGACTAAGCCATAACGTTTATTTGTTCGTTTCAATTCATGGATAAGTTTTGTCATTAAAATGGCTCCCGTTGCACCAATTGGATGACCAAGGGCAATTGCGCCTCCGTTAGGATTTACTTTATCAACATCTAATCCGAGTTCCTGAATACATGCAATACTTTGAGCAGCAAATGCTTCATTTAGTTCAATAATATCTAAGTCTTCAACTGTTAGATTGGCTTGAGCTAGTGCTTTTCTTGTAGCTAAAACAGGGCCTAATCCCATCAACGTTGGGTCACATCCAGATGCTGCTTGACTAATAACACGGACTGCCGGAGTAAGGCCTAAAGCTAGAGCCTTTTCTTCGCTCATTACTAATACCGCTGCCGCACCGTCATTTCGGCCACTACTATTTCCAGCAGTAACCGTACCACCTTCTTTAAAGACAGGCTTAAGTTTTGCTAATGTTTCAACTGCAGAAAGACGAGGATGTTCATCTTGTTCAAAATTGATTTCAGATTTTTTTTGTTTTACGGTATAAGGAATGATCTGTTCTTTAAAATATCCCTTTTCAATTGCATTTGCGCATTTTTCTTGTGAGGCATGTGCAAATTCATCTTGTGCTTGTCTAGAAATCTCGTATTTTTCTACTAGATTTTCTGCAGTCCAGCCCATCGTAATATCACCATACTGTTCATAGGGCTGTGAACCTGCTTGACTCGCAACATTCGGATCTTTAAATTGAACATTACCGGCACCAACACCGAATCGCATACCATTTACATAATAGGGTGCTGTACTCATTGATTCTGTACCACCCGCAATAATTACGTCACCGAGGCCTGCTTGTATCTGCTGTACTGCATTATTAATGGCTTGTAGTCCAGACCCACATTGACGATGTACCGTATAAGAGGGGATATGGAACGGAAAGTCGGCACGTAAAGAAGCTACACGAGCTACATTGGAAAGGTCCGCACTTTGTTTCGCTTGGCCTAAAATGATTTCATCTACCGCTTCTTTTTCGATTCCTGTTCGTTCAATTAATGCCTCTAATACGGTAGCTGCAAGATGGTCTGCTTGCTCATTGATTAATGTACCGCCTAGCTTACCAATCGCAAGACGAACTGCATCTACTATGACAACATTCTTCATGTAATCTTCCTCCTCTTATAATTGCACGATAAAACTAGCTTCTGTTTTTTGTTGTACCTCTTCTAAAGTGGCGCCATTCATTAGCTCAATTAAATATAATGTTCCATTGATTACTTTAAATACTGCCAATTCGGTAACGATCATATCGACTTGTCGGATCGATGTGATTGGGTAAGTACATTTTTTTAATAGTTTACTTGAACCATCTTTTGACGTATGGCTCATTGTAACAATTACTTTCTTAGCCCCAACTAATAAATCCATTGCGCCACCAACACCGATAATGTTTTTACCAGGAACAGCCCAATTGGCAATAACACCTGTTTCATCGACTTGTAGGGCACCTAAAATAGCATAATCGACATGACCACCACGAATCATTGCAAATGACGCAGCACTGTCAAAAAATGAAGCACCGATCGCTTCACCAACTGGTAATTTTCCGGCGTTCACTAGGTTAGGATCAATATCTTCTTCGTTTACGTCTGTAACGCCAAGTAAACCATTTTCTGTATGTAGGGCAATTGATGAATCTTCTACATACTGTGCAACTAAAGTTGGAATACCAATCCCGAGATTCACAATGCTTGATGCTTCAATTTCTTTTGCAACACGTGCTGCAATCGAATGTTGGACTTGTTCTTTTGATAATACTAGAGTCATCTGCTGACCACTCCTTCTTTAGTTAGTACTTGCTGTGCTTCAATAATGGCGTCTACAAATAAATGGGATGTAACGATTGCTTCGGGGTCAAGTTCACCAGGTTCTACAATCTCATCTACTTCAGCAATGACATAATCTGCAGCCATGGCCATTAATGGATTAAAATTGCGTGCTGTTTTGTAATACACTAAATTGCCGAGCGTATCTGCTTTATGTGCACGAATGAGGGCAACTTGACCACGAATAGGTTTTTCAAGAACGTATAGTTCGCCATCGATTTCACGTTGCTCTTTTCCTTCTGCTAATTGAGTACCTGCAGCTGTTTTTGTATAAAAGCCACCTATTCCTGCGCCACCTGCACGCAATGCCTCGGATAAAGTACCTTGTGGAAGTAAAGTTAGCTGGATCTCCCCACGGTGATAGAATTCCCCAACATCTCTGTTACTTGTAAAATAAGAACCAATCGCGTGTTTAATTTTATGTTGATTTAGTAGTAAGCCAAGTCCTTTTCCTGATTCGCCTAAATTGTTAGAAACAATAGATAAATCTTTAACGTCTTTATTTGTTAGCCCATCAATTAGAGTTAGTGGGGCACCAATTAATCCAAAGCCACCTACAAGCACTTGATCGCCATCTTTAATTGGTGATAGCGCATCCTCTGTTGTCTTTTTGATTTTTGACATATAAAATCCCTACCCTTAGTTAAATCTATTTTGTGTTTTTAAATTAATTTGATTGCATAATCAATAGTAATATTGTACGCTATGTGTACAAATGTACATTATGTGTACACTAGTATCTTACGGGGAGAAGTTTATTGATGTCAAACATAAATTCAGAAAATTTCAAAGAAAGTAAAGACTATGTTCAATCCATTGATCGGATGTTCCAAATTTTAAGAACGTTTAGTGTGGAAAGACAATCCCTAACAACAAGTGAAATTGCACAATTGACTGATTTAAGTCGACCAACAGTGCGAAGGATTTTATTAACATTAGAACATTTAGGGTATGTTAAATCTGTTCATGGGGCCTATTCATTGACGGCAAAAATGATTGAACTAAGTGCCGTATTCCTTTCTTCTCAAGTATCCACATGGCAAATGGCACAGCCGTTTATGGAATCCTTAGTTGAAGTAACCGGGGAGTCAAGCTCAATTTCTGTTTTAGATGGCGATATGATTACGTATGTTGCGAGGGTTTCAAAAAAAAGAATCATGTCCACCAATTTAGAAGTAGGATCTCGTTTACCAGCATTTTCAACTTCTATGGGCCAAGTATTACTTGCTCATTTACCTGATGATGAATTAAAAGAACGTTTAAATAATATAGAGCTTCAAAAATTTAATGAAAACACAATTGTGGATAAACAAAAATTATATGAAGTGTTACTGGGCATCAGAGAAAAAGGATGGGGAGGAGTAGATCAACAGTTAGAAAACGGTGTTCGATCGGTTGCCGTACCGATTCGTAAACCTAACGGAGAAGTCATTGCAGCCATTAATTGTTCTGTCCATGCTGGACGTGTTTCAAAAGAGCAATTACAAGAAGAATTTTTGCCGAAGCTTCAAGAAGTAGCAAAGCTTATTGAGAATATTGTAACGTTTCGTTAATATTACACGAAAACCCTAGGTGAAGTGAAAATACTACAAAATGAAAAACGCAAGGATGTTGTTAAATCAACAGTCTTGCGTTTTTTATATAGGCCAAGACCCAATTTAGTCAAAGGATCAATTGAGAAGAAGAAAGGGATGAGAAGTTTCTGAAAAACATTTATTAATGAAATCTATCAAAGGGGATAGACCCTCTAAATCTATTATAGTACAGGGATTTAATTATCTTTGGAAATGTGAAAAAATGGCTGATTAGTACTAAAAATTGGTGGAATTTTTAGAAAAGTCTTGTTATTCGACAACGTTATTGGTATCTTTATATTATGAAAAAAACGTATTTCGTACGTTTGTACGTAATGCGTACATTAAGGGAGGGGTCAAATGGAAACGCATACAAAGGATCAAGTAGCAGCAACAACTTTAGATGCAACGCCCAATTTATTAACACCGCCATCAACAATGGCTGAAAAACTTAAAATGGTTGGACCGGGGATTGTAGTAGCAGCAACTGGTGTAGGTACTGCGGACTTAATTACATCAATTGTAATCGGTACACAATTTGGGATGACATTTATATGGGCAATTATCGTGGGTTCGATACTAAAGTACTTCTTAAATGAAGGAGTTGGCAGATGGCATTTAGCCTCAGAGCGTACAATGGTACAAGGGTGGCAACAGCTTGGTAAATGGGCTACTGGCTATTTTGGGGTATATTCGATCATTTGGGGCTTTGTTTATGGAGCAACTGCCGCATCCACATCCGCAATGGGTATGTATGCAATGTTCCCGATTATGCCGGTGTGGGCATGGGCAATCGTTCATGGTGTTGCAGGATTTTTACTTGTTTGGTTTGGTAAGTACCAATTATTCGAAAAAGTAATGACCGTATTAATTGGTGTAATGTTTGTTACCATTATCGGGACAGCATTTTTATTCTTACCAAGCATTGGAGAATTTATGGGTGGCTTCGTTCCACGAGTTCCTGATGGTTCATTTATGTTAATGATGGGGTTAATTGGTGGAGTAGGTGGAACAATTACAATGGCTTCCTACGGTTACTGGTTAGCTGAAAAGAAATGGACAGGCCCAAAATGGGTTTCGACAATGCGTATTGATATAAAAGTAGCTTATATTTTAACTTGTATCTTTACAATTGCAGGTTTAATCATCGGTGCTCAATTCTTATTCGGTACTGGGGTTAACTTACGAGGAGATCAAGGACTTATTGATTTAGCGGCATTATTAGGTCAAGAATTTGGTACTCCGATGAAATGGGTATTCTTAATTGCCTTTTGGTCGGCAGCATTTTCTTCCTTATTAGGTGTTTGGAATGGGGTTCCATACCTATTTGCAGACTTTGTACAAACAATGCGCCAAAAGAAAGATGAGCCACGTAGAATAGTACAAGAAACAGATAAATCATATCGTTTCTATTTAGCTTGGTTAACATTCCCACCAATGATTTTATTCTACTTTGGTAAACCGGTAGAACTAGTTATTATCTATGGTGCACTTGGCTCATTATTCATGCCATTCCTAGCAATTTCTCTATTAATCTTATTAAATTCTAAGAGAGTTAGTCAGCCATTACGTAATAAAGCGCTACCGAATATTGTATTAGTGGCATGTTTGGCAATGTTTGCTTACTTAGGTATCAATGAATTAGTGGATATTTTGTTTAAGTAAAACACAATTCATAGAATTACAATTATTACCAATAATTTAACGGTTGTAAAAGTGTTAATTTATATGATTTGCCCCCTAAAGAAGACAGATTAGAAATGAAAATCTGTTACTTTAAGGGGCATTTTATTGTCTGAAAGATCCTTTTCGTTGGAGTAAAATTAATAAATTTAAATGAGTATTTCAACTTAAAGGGGAAAAGGAGTCCTTAGTTTGCTCGTATCAAAGCTCTACAACAGACTACATAATTGGGGTTTAGTGGGGAATTACCCTGTGACCTTACTCTTTAACTCTTTTCTTTAATGAGATAGTCGTTCTTTCTGAAAACGTATATGTGTTTAAAAACTCTTTAAATATCATTACGGGTTTTGAATGGATTTGAGAACGGTTTATGATGTAGTGGAAACTATTTTTATTTTCAAAATCCATTAAATTGATAGCTCCCAGTGTCCCAGCATGAATTTCACTTTTGACAATTGATTCTGATAGATAAGAGATTCCTAACCCGAGCGCAACAGATTCTTTAATTGTTTGGGAGCTTCCGAAGCTCATGATTCTTTTTGGAGAAATCCCTAGTTGTGAAAAGAACCGGTCTGTCATTTCTCTTGTTCCTGAACCCACTTCCCGAATAATCCACGTTTCTGCTTCTAACATCGTTCTATCCACTTTATTGCTTTTCAAAATGGGATGGTCTGGCCTTGTAATCATAACCAAATCATCTTCGTAAAAGGGGAAAATCTCGGTATCTAAGTCGCCAACTTCCGACTGTACAATAAATGCAATATCTAATTCCTGATTATGAATTTGTTCTACGATTGCTTTAGAATTTTGTATCGTGATCTCAGGGATGATACTTGGATATCGTTTACTAAAAGCATAAATAATGCTAGGGAGAAAATACTCTCCGAATGTGTAAGCAGCTCCAATCGAAAGTGAAGTATTAGTTGAAGGCTCCAATTCAGCCAGTAAATATTTGATTTGGTCATATTTCAGCAGTATTTCTTTTGCTTGAGTGTAAACAAGCTGGCCTGCTGTTGTTAATTGAACATATTTATTGTTTCGGTCAAATAGTGTCGTTTCTAATTTTTTTTCTAAATTCTTAATACTAAGACTTACAGCGGATGGAGTGATATGGAGCAATTGAGCAGCTCTTGTAAAGCTTTTTTGTTCTGCAGTTGTGACGAAGATTTCTAATTTGTGATCCATAACTACCTCTCAATGTTAAGTTTTTTTAATCATCATATTAAATATAATTAATTTTACTTTACATCATATTATTTGTAAAATTTTGAATTATAGGAAACTATGAAAGAGTATAGTTTAATAGTTCGAAGCGAAAATACAAAACAACAATTCAAAAGAGGAGTGAATAATAAATGGATTATTTACATCATCCGTTTCCATCAAAACGACATACGGTTTTTGCAAAGAATGGGATGGTTGCAACTTCGCAACCACTAGCGGCTCAAGTTGGGCTTGAAATATTAAAAAAAGGAGGTAATGCCATAGATGCTGCAATTGCTACTGCAGCCGCATTAACAGTGGTGGAACCAACCTCTAACGGAATTGGCGGAGATGCCTTTGCAATTGTTTGGATAAAAGGGGAATTATACGGACTCAATGCTTCTGGGCCTTCCCCAGAATTATTAACTGCAGAAGAGCTGAAAAAACTCGGGCATGATCGAATGCCAGAACTAGGTGTTGTCCCGGTTACTGTTCCAGGGGTACCTGCTGCTTGGGCTGCACTGTCCAAAAGGTTTGGGAAACTATCCTTATTAGAAACATTGGAACCTGCTATTCGTTACGCAGAGGAAGGCTATCCTTTAACGCCAATATTAGGTGAGAATTGGAAGAAAGCTTATGAAAAATATAAAAGCCATGAGGGGAAAGAGTTTGAATCATGGTTTGAAACATTTTGTCCAAATGGAAGATCTCCAGAAATCGGGGAAATATGGAGTTCAAAGGGCCATGCAGATACATTAAGAAAAATTGGTGAAACAGATGCTAAGGCCTTCTATGAAGGAGAGTTGGCTCAAAAGATTGAGGACTTTATGGTGGAACATGGAGGCTATTTAAGAAAAGCTGATCTTTCATCTTATCAGCCAGAATGGGTAAAACCAATTTCTACAAATTACCGAGGTTATGATGTGTGGGAAATTCCTCCAAACGGCCAAGGATTGGTTGCTCTGATGGCATTAAATATTTTCGAACAACTGGATGCACCGAAGTGGCAATCTGCTGAAACGATTCATCAACAAATTGAGTCAATGAAAATCGCATTTACTGATGGCAAGGCATTTATAACAGAGCCTTCTGAAATGCCAATGAGTGTAGAAAATTTAATATCAAAAGAGTATGCATCAATGCGGGCAAAGGAAGTTCAGGCGACGGCAATTGATCCTAAACCTGTTGAACTAACTAAGTCTGGTACGGTTTACTTAGCTACTGCCGATCATGAAGGAAATATGGTGTCTTATATTCAAAGTAACTATATGGGATTCGGATCTGGTATTGTCATTCCAGGAACAGGGATTGCTCTGCAAAATCGTGGGGCTGATTTTTCTTTAAATGAAAACCATCCAAATTACTTGAAACCTAAGAAGCGTTCATATCACACAATTATCCCAGGATTTTTAACAAAAGATGGGGAAGCGGTTGGTCCGTTCGGTGTCATGGGAGCCTATATGCAACCACAGGGGCACTTCCAAGTCGTAACGAATACGATTGATTACCTACTAAATCCACAAGCAACGTTGGATATGCCAAGATGGCAATGGGTTGGTGGAAAGAAAATACGTGTTGAATCGGAATTCCCAAACTACTTAGTTCAAGCTCTAGAAAGAAAGGGACATGAGATTGAAGTGATGGCGAACAGAGGCAGCTTTGGACGTGGTCAAATCATTTGGAGAAACCCAGAAACAGGAGTTCTCGCAGGGGGAACAGAGTCAAGAACGGATGGTATGGTGGCAGCGTGGTGATAGAAAAACCGATGGACAAGGAAAAGCGGAAAGGCATAAAAGCTGAAGAAATGGATCAAGTGAAGGATGCAAAAATGAGAGACATCTTTATGGCATTCTTTCGCATAGGGATGCTTGGTTTTGGTGGTGGACCTTCTGCCATTCCTTTAGTCGAAAAAGAAGTAGTTGGACGTTTTAAGTGGATGACACTTGAAGACTTTGGTGACACCATTGCTTTAGCAAATACAATGCCAGGACCTATTGCTACTAAACTAGCAGGGTATATTGGCTATCGTGTTGGAGGAATCATGGGTTGCCTGAGTGCGATGATCGCCTCGGTAATCCCAACAGTCATTTTGATGATTATGATGCTAACGGTATTACAAACCTATAAAGATATTCCTTGGGTGCAAAGCATGTCCAATGCGGTTGTTCCAGTCGTTGCCGTTATGTTGGCAGTGTTAACCTGGAGTTTTATTAAGCAATCCAAGGATTCTATGGGTTGGCTAAAAGCGATATTACTCATCGTTGCATCTATTATTTTGTTAGAAGTACTAGGCCTACATCCCGGAATCTTAATCGCGGTGTTGATTGCAGCTGTTTTTGTGCCTTTCAAGAAAAAGGGCGGTGAGTAAATGATTTATTGGCAAATATTCCTGGCCTTTTTCATTCCGGGTATTTTAGGATATGGGGGTGGACCTGCAACCATTCCTTTGATTGAAAAAGAAGTCGTCGACCGCTATGGATGGTTGACTACCAAAGAATTTAGTGAGGTACTTGCACTAGGGAATTCTCTCCCTGGCCCAATTGCTACAAAAATGGCAGGTTATATTGGGTTTACAGAAGGTGGAATATTAGGTTCGGCTATTGCATTATTTGCAACGATTGCTCCATCATTAATCTTAATGCTTGCTTTAATGGCCATACTTATGAAATATAAAGAATCTCCTCAAGTCAAAAATATCTCTAAAGTTGTGAAGCCGGTTATTGCGGTGTTAATTGGCGCAATGACTTTACAATTTTTCATGGAATCTAGGCTTTTACTTGGAAGTCTCCAAACGATTATCATTATGATTGTTAGTTTGCTCATGTTAGAAAAGTGGAAAGTACACCCGGCAATCGTAATTGGTCTAGCTTTAGTTTATGGAGGGCTAACGGGGTTAATTTAACTTCTTTGATTACCTTTTTACGGTCTCCGGGTGAAATTAAGATTTAATGAAAAAACAAAAATCCATTGACGTTTCTATCCAATTCCACTAATATGTATATGGAATTCAATTAAATGCCCGGCTTTGAAACGGGAGAGGTTCATAGCGATCAACCCTCTATAAAAAACTATGGAAACATGACGATTCAGCCATGTCCATAACGGACGTGGCTTTTTATGTTTTTATGTAGTTTTATAGAATGTAAGAGCCTCTTTTTTGAAAAGTGTTGGGAAACATTGTCAAGGAGGTTTTTTTATGTCTGGAAGAAACCATGAAGAAGGTTTAAAAGACTTAACATTATTAGGAAATCAAAATACTAAATATTCATTTGACTATGCCCCTGAGGTACTAGAGGCGGTTGATAACTTACATTCGAATCGTGATTATTTCGTAAAATTCAATTGTCCAGAGTTTACGAGTTTATGTCCATTAACACATCAACCAGATTTTGCGACGATGTATATTTCATATATTCCAGATAAAAAAATCGTTGAAAGTAAATCATTAAAGCTGTATTTATTCAGCTTCCGTAATCATGGAGATTTCCACGAAGACTGTGTGAATATTATTATGAATGATTTAATTAAGTTACTAGATCCTCGCTATATCGAGGTTTGGGGGAAATTCACTCCACGTGGCGGCATTTCCATTGACCCTTGGTGCAACTACGGTAAACCAGGAACGAAATACGAAGAAATTGCCAACTATCGTTTAATGAATCATGATTTAAATCCAGAGAAAATCGATAATCGATAACAATTGAATATACCCTTTTTAATATTTGCCGTTTCCTGATGTGGTTGGTTTAACTTCCAAAGGGAAGCGTTTTAAGAAGGAAGAGGTTCTTAGCGGATACCCTCTATAAAAAACTAAGGAGAAACAGCATTTCCTCTTAGGATGCTGTTTTTTTCGTTAAAAGGGAGTTTTGTAATTGAAACAGGAAAAAGCTGTTGTTGTGTTTAGTGGAGGGCAGGATAGTACGACTTGCTTGTTTTGGGCAAAAGAACGATTTGCAGAAGTAGAGGCAGTAACATTTAACTATGGCCAACGCCATGCCCTTGAAATTGAATGTGCAAAGGAGATTGCCGAGGAGCTTGGTGTGAAGCATCACATACTTGATATGTCCCTACTGAACCAACTTGCACCAAATGCCTTAACACGAGATGACATTAAAGTAGAAGAAGGGGATGAGGGCGAGTTACCGTCGACGTTCGTTCCTGGTCGTAATCTGCTCTTCCTTTCGTTTGCTGGTGTGCTCGCTAGTCAGGTGGGAGCAAAACATATTGTGACAGGTGTTTGTGAAACGGATTTTAGTGGATATCCCGATTGCCGAGATATTTTTATTAAATCACTAAACGTTACGTTGAATTTGTCTATGGATGATTCATTTGTCATTCATACCCCGTTAATGTGGCTGAATAAGGCGGAAACATGGGAACTTGCAGATCAATTACAAGCATTTGAGTTTGTTCGCGAAAAAACACTTACTTGCTACAACGGAGTTATTGCTGACGGTTGTGGGGAATGCCCGGCTTGTAAACTTCGTAAAAGAGGACTTGATGAGTATTTAAGCGTTAAAAAGGAGGACTAAGACATGTCTGAATTTAGAATTGTTGACAGGCTCCAAAAAATAGATGTGGATATTCAACAAGACCAATTAAAGTATCATTCAAAACGTGTACTAGTTAGCAAGGAATTTACCTTTGATGCGGCCCATCACTTACACAACTATGAAGGGAAATGTAAAAACTTACATGGTCATACGTATCGTGCAGTCTTAGGTATTAGTGGCTATACAGAAGAACGTGGCTTAGTAATTGATTTTGGCGATATAAAAGAAATATGGAAAGAAAAAATCGAAGTTTATCTAGATCATCGTTATCTAAACGAAACACTTCCACTTATGAATACAACAGCTGAAAACATCGTTGTTTGGATTTATGAAAAATTGGTCGATGCATTGCGTGAGAAGCAGCAATATAAAGGTGCGCGGGTAGAATTCGTTCGCCTTTATGAAACGCCAACAAGTTATGCGGAAGTAAGACGGGAGTGGATGGATGTTGAGTAAGATTCCCGTGATGGAGATTTTTGGACCGACTATTCAAGGTGAAGGAATGGTCGTGGGACAGAAAACAATGTTCGTGCGGACTGCAGGCTGTGATTATTCTTGCTCTTGGTGTGATTCAGCATTTACATGGGATGGCAGTGGAAAGAATCTGATTACCCAAATGACAGCTGAAGAGATTTGGGCTGAGTTAAAGCGCCTGGGTGGCGATGGGTTTTCCTTTGTTACGATATCTGGCGGAAACCCTGTACTTCTTCGAAATTTAGATGCGCTCGTTGCCATCTTAAAAGAAAATGGAATTCAAATTGGAGTAGAGACCCAGGGAAGCAAGTGGCAAGAGTGGCTGTATGAAATTGATGAACTTACGATTTCCCCAAAGCCCCCGAGTTCTGGTATGAAGACCAATTATTCAGTACTTACCGACATCCTAGAAAAACTAAAAAAACGAAATAGTCATCAGCATATCTCTCTTAAAATCGTTGTTTTTAATGAAGAGGATTACAATTATGCAAAGCAGGTTCACCTTCGATACCCGACAATTCCTTTTTATCTTCAGATAGGTAATGATGACATCGCGACAACTGACAATAGTCAACTCGTCAGTAAATTATTGGCGAGGTACGAAGCGTTGATTGATCAGGTCATGGCAGATGAAGAATTAAAAGATGTGAAAGTACTGCCACAGCTCCATACCCTTATATGGGGAAATAAAAGAGGGGTATAGTCGGCATTAAGAGGATATTAAGATTTAGTAAAGGAGCAATATCATGAGAATCTTATTCTATTTATTATCAATCGTCATTGCCAATGTGGTAACGGCTGCCTTTGCGCCGATACAATTTGGTGCGTTTATCGTTCCAATGGGGACACTTTTTGTTGGGGCAACCTTCATCTTCCGAGATCTAGTGCAAAATAAATATGGTCGTGGGAAAACGTATGTGTTTATCTTTACTGCGTTAATTTTATCTGCTATCGTTTCATACTTACTTGGCGATACATTAATGATTGTGGCCGCATCAGCTATTTCGTTTTTAGTTGCAGAAACGACGGATACTGAAATTTATTCACGCTTAAAATTATCTTTTGCTTGGCGTGTATTTTGTAGCGGAATTGTTGGAGGATTACTAGATTCAGTTATTTTCGTTATTATCGGATTAAGTCCACTTGGCGCAGGGTTCTTACCTTGGGAAGCAGTACCAGCTGCAATTTTAGGGCAGTTTATCGTAAAAACAATTATTCAAATGATTGGTGCGTTAATTTTGAGCCAAATTCATGGAATTAAAGACAAACAAGTCGTAGCATAGTAAGTCTCCTTTAAGGGGCAGAGTTTAAGTATACAAATGGGGTAGGAAATCGTGATGATTTTCTTACTCCATTTTTTTATTTCAATGGATTGGTTTGTTGTTGCAAATTTGCAAACATCAGCAAGCGATAGATGCACTATTAGATAATTGGAAGATTGCTAGAATGAGTGTGAATTATTATTTGATTTTAAGTGATTGAAATAATGGAGGAAACTTCCCTTAAATTGAGAAAGGCCCATATTTGGCGGGAAGGGAATGTTTTTGCTTATTTTATCCGAATGCATGGATTTATCTCGGGCAGTTAAAGGAAAAATGTTCCCTTATATCAGCCTTTTAACCTTCTACAATGTGTATTAACGGAAGAAAATTCCCTTATACTTAAAAATGCCCATATTTTATCCGAAATAAAGGAACATTTTTCCTTTATTTCATCCAAATAGTTGATTTTGACCTATTTTAGAGCAGTTAACGGAATTTTCTTCCCTTATTTCTGCCGTATAAGCCTTCTCACGGTGTATTAACGGAAGAAAATTCCCTTATATTTAAAAATGCCGATATTTTACCT
>NZ_JAFBDY010000030.1 GCF_016908465.1 Lysinibacillus composti
GGAGGCAATACTGGTGAAGGCGCTTTTTGCCTTCGCCGGTATTGTCGAAGCGACCTCGAGGGTGTAGCCACCGCAGCTAGACAAGAAAAGCGGAGACCTCGTTTTCACCCACGTCGGCAAAAACGCTACTTTGTGTAGCGTTGCCTACACGACTACTCTTTACTTCAGAAACTCCGCATGCGTAGCCATACACTGCTTGAGCGTCTTAACAACTGACAAGAATTAAGGAATGATTAATTGTTGCCCTACCGAGATACTATCTGAGCTTAAATTGTTGGCATCTTTTATTTTTTGAACACCATTTGGATCGCCATTATAATATTTTAATGCGATACGGAATAAATTTTCATTCGCTCCAACCGTATGTACCTTTTGTTCCTTTTGCTCTTCTTCTAGTTGTTTTTCTTTTTCAGCTTGTTTTTGCTTCTCAAGTTCTCTTGCTTTTTCAGCCTCTGCTTTAGCATTCTCTTTTTGTGAAACTATTTTTGCTGCTTCTTCAGCTGCCTTTTTTTCTTTGGCCGCTTGATACTTGGCTGCATCGGATTGCTCATCAGATTTCGATTCATCTTCGTCACCTACAACGACTGGATCTTCTTTGTCATTGTTACTTGCCGACACGGTATTATTTTTTTCCAGTTGTACTACAGAACCGCTCTCAGAATCTTTTGCCACTTCTGTTTCTTGGGGTGTATAAAAACCCCATACATAAATCAAAAACAGTAGAGGAATAAAGATAAGAATTACCGTTAAGATTGTCATTAGCGGAAATTTTCGTTTTTTAGTCGTTGATACAGAATGACGCTTTGAACGTGTCATTCTAGAGTTTGGTTTATCTACTTCAATAGATTGACGATGCTCTTCAAATTTTTCGCGATAATCTTTACCCATAGGTACCACCTCCAACTCTATCTTTATCATATTATGCCGAATTTTTACTAAAAAGTAAATGATGGTAATATCCTAATTTCATAGATTTTGTCGAAATATTCAAATAAAGAAAAGCTTTCAAACTATAAAAGCGGAGAAATGGTTTATTTTCCTATTAATAATTGATAAATTCTGTCCTGCCAAGATTCCTCAAAAAGATTCTTTGTTTCCTTTTGTTCTTGACGAGACTTTACCAAAGCTTTCATGTCAATTCCACAATTTTCGCAACAATTGGGTGGACGGTTCTCTAGTGTTTGACCAAAATAGTTTACTAGAAGCTCGCGCATACAATGATCTGTCCTAACCAGTTCCATCATCTTTCTTACTGCAACAAACTTATCATTTCTCATATTTCGCAGTACGTCTTTTACTTGATGTACGGAAACATGATTCATCCAATAATCTAGCACACGGAAAGCAGTTTCAGAGATTTCTCCATTTCGATACATTTGAATAGGAAGTTCTTGACGTTGTAAGTAAGCTTGATAGTTCTCCACATGATGCTCGGAAGGCAAATCTGTTGTTGCAATGAATTCTGCCAATTGTTCGTCCCCTTCTGCATACAACAATATTGCAACTGCATCTTTTCCATCACGTCCTGCTCGTCCAACTTCTTGCATATAGTTTTCAACATTAGCTGGTAGAGTTTCGTGGATAATTTGGCGAACATCTTGCTTATGAACTCCCATTCCGAAAGCGTTTGTAGCGACAATCCATTCAAGTGAACCATCAATGAATTGTTGCTGGATAAACTGGCGGTCTTCCGTGTCCTTTCCCGCATGATACGTTGCAGCCTGAATTCCTTGTTCATAGAGTCTTCTACTTAAGTTCTCGGCCTTTGTTCTCGATTGTACATAGATTATTCCTGGTCCCTCTGTATCTTTTACATGCTGAAGGATCCAGTTGATTTTGTCTTCTCGATCATGAAACTTTACCCTCCTGTAATGAAGATTCGGTCGATCAACTGAATGGACATACTCAAAGGGCTCTTTCATTTGTAGATATTGTTTTATATCGAAAAGCACTTTTTGTGTAGCTGTTGCAGACAACGCCAAAATAGGTGGTCGTGTTGCTTGAATAAAAACTTCTCCAATACGTAAGTAATCTGGTCGGAAGTCAAATCCCCATTGGGAAATACAATGCGCTTCATCAACAACTATTAGAGATAATTTAATTTGTGCTAATTTTTGTTTCACACTATGTTGAAGCAACATTTCAGGTGAAATAAAAATAAAGCGATACTGTTCCAAAAAATGAATAGCATATCTTTTCTGTTCATTCGATAAAAATGAGTTCAGTGCTACTACCCGTTTTTCGCCAAATTGTTTCATTTGATCCACTTGATCTTGCATTAATGATAGTAAAGGGGAAATTACAAGGACTGGATCATTGAAAATATACCCTGGTAATTGATAACAAAGAGACTTTCCCATTCCTGTTGGTAGAAGGGCAATTACGTCTTGACCTTCAACTATTTTTTCAATCACTTCTTTTTGACCAGGTCGGAAAGTAGAATAACCGAAATGTTTATTCAATAAAGTTTCAAGTTGCATTAGTTGTCATTCCCCTTTGCTAAAACTAATCGTAACTGGAAATACGAAAGATGCGGCACAACCTCATGTAATACCTTTAGTTTTCGTGTATCATAATCATCCACAGCAGTTAATACAAGTTTTTTATCTTCATCACTTATAAATTGATGGATTGGAAAAATCGGATCGTTCATTGCTAGTTCAACAAGATGGTCTTCAATTGTACTTGATTTAAGTTGTCTCACTCTACTAATCTCTTCAATTGAAAGTCCCTGTTTGAATAGTTGAGCCGTTTGTAAAGCAGAGCCTGTTAACGGAATATCGATTCGTACATTTTCTGCAATTTCTCCTAATAACGGATAATGCGCATATAGAGAATAAATCTTTTGAATCCATTGTTGTAATGTCGCAATATAGAGAAGTTGCACATCTATTTCCTCAAGCTGTTCATGGTAACTAATTTGTTGCCAAGTAAATCCCGGCGTCATATATCCACCCAAACGATTAATGACGATTGCTTTTAATCGTTCTTCAACATCTACTGTCTCTAAGCTATTAATAATTTCCCTGGCTAATTTTTCTTGAAGTAGACCATTTTGATAGTGATGTGCCATTAAAAATCGCTTCACCCATCGTTGAATTTCTTCATCTTTTTGTAACGGGATGAATTTGCTTACCCCTGACCTATTATGTGATAAACTTTGAACAACGAGTGATAGTCGAGCAAAAAATAAATGTTCATTTCCCCGATAATGCCAACCATCAAACGGAAGAGGAATTGATTGCTTTTCTATTTCGTGTCCAAGATTAGTTAATTGAAAATAACCCTCCTCATTCATTTCTATGTATCCAGCCTCTAGAATTTTGTTCACATCTTCGTCATATTTCTTTCGTAATAACTTTGGCAAAATACCAAAATAATTATGTAAATGAAAGATGCCAACATCCTGAATAGTTTGTCCTGAACGCTTTCCACGGAGCAAATGATAGGCTGAAGAAATCGTTCGTTCATTATTTAATTTTTGAAAGATTTGTAGTAGAACGGATTGAAAAATCATTTCCTTATCCTCCATTTTCGTAGTATTTATGTTGAAAAGTCTTGAAAACCGATTTAGAATAGTAAAGAAGCTTAAATGGCGGATTTTTATAAAGCTATAATATATCCGCGGAAGAAAGATCAGTTACTTGACCTTTTGTAGGGGGTCGAATCGTGTCTTTCTTAGAAGCACGGAAAAAGGAGAGAAAGAAATGGCAAAGTTTACAATAGTAGATAAAGATACATGTATCGCTTGTGGCGCTTGCGGTGCAGCAGCTCCAGACATTTATGATTACGATGATGAAGGGATTGCCTTCGTTATTTTAGATGATAACATGGGTACTACGGAAGTTCCAGAGGATTTACTAGAAGATATGCAAGATGCATTCGAAGGTTGCCCTACTGATTCAATTAAAGTTGCAGATGAATCATTCGAAGGCGACGCATTAAAATTCGAATAGAAAAAATTAGCCTATCGACTCGTACTGAGTTAGATAGGTACACCAGCTAATAAATAAAGGACCACACATTTCATCGTTCAATGTGTGGTCCTTTATTTGATGGTTCTTTAAATAAGTTTCCGAAAAAGTTTGATTATTTATAATAGAGATCGATAATTGTTTCATTTAATCTAATTAGAAATGCAGATCTTCCTGCCTCTTTCATCATGTCATTTATTTGCACTACTAAGTGAATACAACGTCTTTTAAGTGTTTACCTAGATTCCCTTGATTTTTTCAATACATAAGTAGCAAGTAAAAAGAAACATCCAAGCCCAAATGCAGTATAAAAGGAAATTTCAATAGAAGGCCCAATTGGATCTAATAAAAAATTTAATGAAAATCCTGCGACAAATAAAATCCAAACTAAAAATCCAAGACCCCAAGTCATTCTTTTTTTCTTTCTTTGATCACTAAAAGCGCGATTCCGAATTACTGCAAATATTAAATATAAAAGAACTACTAAACTTGCTACTAGCAAAAGTGCAGATAGCGAAAGTGAGCCCAAATGGATTGTTTGTTCTTCTTTATTAATTAAAGGCAAGATTCCCCAAACCACCAAAAACCATCCAAATAAATTTAACACCGTTTCAATCATAAATTCAGCTAAACTTTTAAACGACTCCTTTGGTAAAGAAGTGATAATTTCTTCAGCCAATTCTTTCGGGGATTTACCAAAGACCTCTTCGGCAGTTTTACCTTCCACTTGAGCATCTAGTAAATGATCTAACATTTCCAGCAACACTTCTTCTGTTGCTTTTTCATCTCGAAATGCATTTGTTCGAATATAAACTAACATGTTTTCATAATAGATTTCGTTATCTGGAGTAAGCAGTTTACGCTTTTCATTATTTTGTCGAACAAAATCTTTTACAGTTAGCGACATTTCATTCCCTCCTTAATATTTGTGAGATGGGTTTTGAAAGCAATTCCCATTCATTTCTAATTTCATTAAGTGCTTTTACCCCTTCATCGGTCAGCGAATAATATTTTCGGTTGGGACCCGTTTCAGAAGGACGCATCTTTCCAACAATCCATTTATTTTTCTGTAATCTCAATAACACTGGATAAATGGTTCCTTCACTTACATCTCTAAGACCCTCTTGCTGTAATTTTTTTGATAGTTCATACCCATATACTTCTTGCTTTTCGATAATGGCTAATACACAACCATCTAATATTCCTTTTAGTAATTGACTACGTAAAGACACATATTCACCTCTCTATCTTGCATTACAAGTTAGTCAACCAGAGTGGTATCTTGTAAAACAAATTAGCTACCCTCAGTATATTGTAATGCAATATACTATGTCAAGGGATCCTGGAATCTGTTGATTTTTTTGTTATGAACTGTTAAACTCAATATTAGTAGTTGGTACTAATAACTGATATAATTTTAATTTTCATGTAAAGGGGAATATTATATGGATTTATTACAAATTAAAGATAAAAATATCGTTGTGATGGGCGTTGCAAATGAGCGTAGTATCGCGTGGGGAATCGCAAAAAGACTTCTTGAAGCTGGAGCAAACGTGATTTTCACTTATCGAAAAGACCGCTCAAAAAGTAAACTAGATAAAGTATTAGCTGATTACATAGAGTATAATACAGCTGTTATTCAATGTGACGTAAATAGTGATGAAAGCATTACAAGTGCTTTCCAACAAATCGGAGAACAATATGGTGTCATTCACGGTATTGTCCATTCTGTTGCCTTTGCTAATGCGGAAGACTTAAAAAATCGTTTTGTTGAAACAAGTCGCGATGGATATGCCTTTGCTCAAGATACAAGTGCCTATTCACTAGTAGCAGTTGCTAACGCTGCACGTCCGTTCATGACTGAAGGTGGTTCAATTGTTACAATGAGTTACCTAGGTGGGGACCGCGTCTTAGATGGTTACAATGTAATGGGTGTTGCAAAAGCTGCACTTGAAGCTTCAGTACGCTACTTAGCTGCTGATTTAGGTGCTGAAGGCATTCGTGTAAATGCAATTTCTGCTGGTGCGATTCGTACACTTGCTGCAAAAGGTGTTCCAAGCTTTAACACAATGTTACACAAAATCGAAGAATCTTCACCACTTAAACGTAATGTAACTCAAGAAGAAGTAGCAGATATGACACTAGTTATGTTAAGTAAATTATCTAGTGGCGTAACAGGAGAAACAATTTTCGTAGACTCTGGTTACCATATCATGGGATAAAAAAAGAGAGCCGAGGCTCTCTTTTTTACATTGGTTGTTTAATTTTCACCACGATTACATCCGCATCTTCCACTGCCCGAAGACTGTGAATTTCTGATGGACTCATATGTAGCAACGTCTCACTCGTTAGCTCTGTTTCTTGACCTTCCACAGTAAAAGCTACTTTCCCACTTTTGACAATAATTAAGACGTCCTCATCTGCTTTATGTGAAGGAATTTCTTCACCTGTTTGCAATTGAATATTCATGACATCAAATTGTTGTTCGCCGAAAATACGTCCAGCTTGTTTACTTTTTGTTCCCAGTACATATGGTGTTGAAAAAACTTGCACAATAATTCCTCCATGATTAAGTCTTCTATTCTCCAAGCAATTGATGTAGCATTTCCAGATTAACAGGGCCATTAATTTGCTTAACAATCAACCCTTGTTCATTAATGATAAAGGTTGTCGGAATGGATAAGATCTCATAATCGATTGATACATCCCCTGTTTCATCAAGTAGTATTGGAAATGTGAGGCCATAATAATCAACAAATTCACGAACCGACTTGATACCGAACTCTTGGTCTGTAATATTAACCCCTAAAAACACTACATTATTTTTTTCAGCTAATTCCTCATAATACTTTTGAAGCTCAGGCATTTCTTCTCTACAAGGTGGACACCAAGTCGCCCAAAAGTTTAGTAATACCTTTTTCCCTTTTAAATCTGAAAGCCGAACAGTTTTGCCGTCCAATGTTTTTAATTGGAAGTCTTTTGCCGCGCTATTTACTTTTACTACTTCAGATTCATTCATTTCATGATTATGTCCAGCATGTTCATCATAAACAATTACTTCTTTATGTTCGCTTTCCTTGCCTTCAGCTTGTTCATCCCAATGTTCATGATTATTTGATGAATTTGTGTTTTCATTTTCATCTTGCATGGGTTGTTCCTTTTCTTCTACATAATCAGTAGTTTCTTCCCCTGTTTTATTCATTTTCAAGAATTCAGTTGAAGTTAAAATAGTTTCTGTTTGTTGATCATTATTTTTCGGCCAATTTATATAAAAAGTCCAAATCATCACACTAAGGATTACGGTTAGTAAAGAAAGTGAAATGACCCTTTTCCTCACCTGATTTCCCTCCTATTCTAACGACCCACTTTATCTTGTCCACTACTAGTATATGAACTGATATACTCCTCATGATTATGTTCAAAACTAAGTCATTTTACACATGTAATTAACCATTACTAACACTCCATTTTTTCGAACAACGCATTTTCTTCAGCAAATATTAAAACTGCACCTCCAATTGTTAGATGTGTCTAAGAATTGGGGTGCAGTTCAAGGTTAGTTAGGTGGTTTTCTTTATTATTGCTGTACTTTAGCTAAGTGACGTACAATTTGGTCTTGATGTACTTGTAGTAATCATAATACCAACAAAATTAAAAGAGACAGAGTCACTTATTCTGACTTTGTCTCTTTGACTTTTAACCTATTACTAGATTAGTACATTTTCATGTATTGTTCGCGTTCCCAAGGTGAAACATGTGTACGGAACATGTCGAACTCGATTTCTTTCGCTTCTTTAAAGTTGGAGTAAATGTGCTCCCCTAATGCACCTTTAATTACTTCATCTTTAGCTAATTCTCCAAGAGCATCAAGCAATGAACCTGGTAAACTATCAATTCCATTTTCTTTTAATTCCGCACTATTCATAATGTAGATGTTACGATCTACAGGCGCCGGTGGTGTTAACTCGTTGCGAATTCCATCTAAACCAGCTTCTAATAAAACAGCCATTGCTAAGTATGGATTTGCTGCTGGGTCTACTGAACGAACTTCAATACGAGTTGAAAGACCACGAGAAGCTGGGATACGAATTAAAGGTGAACGGTTACGTGCAGACCACGCAATGTAACAAGGCGCTTCATAACCAGGCACTAAACGTTTATAAGAGTTTACTAGTGGGTTCGTTACTGCCGTAAAGGCCTTCGCATGTTTCATAACCCCTGCCATGAATTGACGAGCAGTATCCGAAAGTTGTAGATCTGCACCCTCATCATAGAATGCATTTTTATCACCACTGAATAGTGAAAGGTTTGCGTGCATTCCAGAACCATTTACTCCGAATAATGGTTTTGGCATAAACGTTGCATGTAAACCGTGTTTGCGTGCGATTGTTTTTACAACTAGCTTGAACGTTTGAATGTTATCGCAAGCCTCTAATGCATTGGCATATTTGAAGTCAATTTCGTGTTGTCCTGGAGCAACCTCGTGGTGAGAAGCTTCAATTTCAAAGCCCATTTCTTCAAGTTCTAATACGATATCACGACGGCAGTTTTCACCTAAGTCAGTTGGTGCTAAGTCGAAATATCCGCCATCATCGTTTAATTCTAACGTTGGTTCACCTTTTTCATCTAATTTGAATAAGAAGAACTCTGGTTCAGGTCCTAAATTAAAGCTTGTAAAACCTAACTCTTCCATACTAGAAAGAATTCTTTTTAAGTTTGAACGTGGGTCACCAGCAAATGGTGTACCGTCTGGATTTGCAATATCGCAAATTAGTCGTGCCACTTTACCTTTTTCTGCTGTCCACGGGAAGATAACAAAAGTATCTAAATCAGGTTTTAGGTACATATCAGATTCTTCAATACGTACAAACCCTTCAATTGAAGATCCGTCAAACATCATTTTGTCATCTAAAGCTTTTTCTAATTGGCTTACAGGAATTTCTACGTTTTTGATTGTCCCTAAAATGTCAGTGAATTGTAAACGAATAAACTTCACATTTTCATTTTTTACAATTGTTTTAATATCCTCTTTTGTGTATTTCCCCATAAATTCCACTCTCCTATTATTTGGTTAATATTTAGATTTTTAATCTTATAATCTACTCGCTTTTTCTTTGATAAAAACGAGATAAATCCCCTTGTCTGATAGATGTTTTCTGCATGATTTGTGCTTGTTGCATCTCCTCTCGCAAAATAGAACGAAGTTCCGAATCAGACATTGCCATGTTGTTCAAACTCTTGATTTTGTTCACCTTTCGAAGGTCGAACACTTTTTTAATGCCAGCCATATTAATGCCTTGTTCGAGAAGCTCTCGGATCTCTAATAATGCATCTACATCATCTAGAGAGAACATTCTCCGATTGCTTTCTGATCGAGCAGGTTCAATTAGCTTATGTTCTTCGTAATAACGAATTTGTCTTGCTGTTAACTCCGTTAATTGCATGACCATGCTAATAGGGAGTAACGGCATTGCCCTTCGAAGTTCTCGACTCATTAATTTCTCCTCCCCTTTCATATAACTATTGTATGTTATGTTATTTATAATAGCAACTACATGTTAGGAAATATAACATATCAATTTTAGATACTTTTTATCTAGTTTTAATATGGAGGGAACTGGATAAACACCCAACTCACGGAGGAACCCTTTTAAATACGCGTAACGTTTCGTAACACAGCCCCTTTGATATACTCAAAGACTACTTATTTTTAATAAAATTAAAAGCCACAAAATCCATCATGACATGAATTTTGTGGCAAAACAGTGACATAGGGTCTTTTATTTAATTGTCACTAAGCATCTACTTTTCGGATTACAGCACGTACTGGAGCACCGTCCGCTCCTTCAATTCTTAGTGGTAACCCAATAAAATCATATAAACCAGGCGCGACATCCTGTAGTAATAAATTTTCAACGATATGAATCCCATGAAAATGTAGCGCATGGTGTGTGTCTAACGATTTACTATTTAGTGCATCTACCGATGGGCAATCAACACCCAATAAGATAACTCCTTTTTCCGCAAGAAAAGATGCAATATCTGGCAGTAACAGCGGCACTTGATGTGGAAATTTCTCAATATCCACATCATCATGAAGCTTCATTAGTACCCGCTTTACCCCATAAAAGTTAACATCCTGTAATTCCTTTCGACTTATAACTTTTTCCCGACAGTAATCAATAACAATCGCTTTCCCAATATAGATATCTGGATTAAGCTGATCAATCGAAGCAGCACCGTCGTTAAAATGAAGAGGTGCATCCGCGTGAGTTCCCGTATGCGTACTCGTTGTAAATCGTCCAATATTGACAGAACCCGTTTCATTCTTTGTATAGGCCAACTCAAATTTGAAAGGAGTATCTCCTGGCCATGTTGCAATCGTGTTTCGAAACGGTTGAGTGATATCAATCCATGGATTGCTCATGTCACACCACCTATTAGTAATTACTTAACGAATAAACAAGGACAATTACAATAACCACCGGTACAACAAATGTCATTAATGTTCTATATACTTTGTAGTACCTTTCACCCACCGAACTCCCTAGTTGCAATTCATTTTTCACTAGATTTTTATCCATTACATGAATAAGGAAAATAGCGATGAGTAAATTCCCTAAAGGTAAAATCATGTTAGAAACAAAAAAGTCCGTTGCGTCAAAAATATTTCTTCCATATAGCGAGACATCGCTAAATACGCTATACGTTAAAGCAGATGGAATGGATGCAATAAATACGACTACACCTAAGATGATCGTTAGTTTAGTTCGCGACAATTTCAATTTCTCGATTAGTGCAGCAACGATGATTTCATACATACTAAACGATGATGTGAGTGTAGCAAATAAGAAAAGAATTAAAAACATAGCTAAGAACACTTCACCAAACGGCATTTGCCCAAAGGCAGCTGGTAGTACCATAAAGAGTAAACCAGGTCCTTCAGCAGGCTCCATGCCAAACGTAAACACAACAGGGAAAATCGCTAATCCTGCAAGTAATGACACAAACACAGTAAGGATCACAACAGAACCTGCAGATTGAGGTAAACTTACATCTTTCTTTAAATACGAGCTATATGTCACTAAACATGAGAATCCTACTGCTAAAGCGAAGAAGGATTGCCCTAATGCATATAGTAATGATTCACCAGTTGTCTTCGAGAAATCTGGCCATAAGAAGAACTTAAGCCCTTCCATCGCCCCATCCAACGTTAATGCTCGAATCACCAAAATAATAAATAAAATAAATAATAGCGGCATCATTAATTTATTGGCTTTTTCAATCCCATTTTGAACACCTAATGCAATGACAACAACATTAGCAATAGTGAATAACGCAAGACCAATTAACGTAATCCACGGTGTACCAATCACTTGGTTAAAAAAGTCTCCTGAATTTACGGCAGGGTCAATGATACCACCCACAACCGAAACGCCACTGTAGACGAAAATCCAACCACCAACCACACTATAAAACGATAATAACAAGAAACAACCGATTACCCCAAGCTTACCTATCCAAGACCATATAGGCTTATTAGGAGCTAATATTTTATATGCAGTTATGGCTTCTTTTTGTGCACTGCGACCAATAATATACTCCGAAAGCAGCATCGGAAGCCCAATTAATAGTGTAAAAATTACAAAGATCAGGAAGAATGCTCCCCCACCACTTTGCCCCGTCACGTACGGCATTTTCCAAATAGCTCCTAAGCCGATCGCCGCACCTGCTGAGGCCAAAATAAAGCCAAGTTTACTTGACCATTGTCCATTATTCGAATTCATTTACTCATTTCCTTTTTATAGATTAGTCCTAAGATCCCAAAGTTCAGGGAAGAAACGATGATCTAGCACTTTCTTTAAATAACTAACACCAGAAGATCCACCAGTACCGACTTTAAACCCAATAATTCGCTCAACGGTTTTCATATGTCGGAAGCGCCACTGCTGCAACCAATCCTCGATGTCTACAAGTTTCTCCCCTAACTGATAAAGATCCCAATACTTGTTTACATTTAAATATACCTCTTTCCAAGCCGCTGCAACCGTTTCATCTCCAGCATAGGTAACTGAGAAATCACGATTTAATAAGTCTTTGTTCACCGGTAGTCCCTGCCGCGCTAACGCTTGAATAGAAACATCATAAATACTTGGGGCTTTATGCGCTTCATGTAATAGCTTCGACAGCGCCACATCTTTTTCATAGATTTTTAAAATATGCTTCGTCTTATACCCTAACGCAAATTCAATTAATCGGTATTGATAAGATTGGAAACCAGAAGCCTTTCCTAGTTTATCACGAAACTCCAGATATTCGGAAGGTGTCATCGTTGCAAGCACATCCCACCCCTGAATAATTTGGGATTGAATCTTTGAAACACGCGACAACATTTTAAAAGCTGGCTGCATTTTATTTTGCTGAATCGCCGCAATCGCACTACGCATTTCATGTAAAATTAATTTCATCCAAAGCTCACTTACCTGATGAATAATCACAAATAACATTTCGTCATGATGATTGGATAATAATTTTTGACTCGATAAAACTTGATCAAGCAGTAGATATTCACTATATGTCATATCCTGTTTAAAATCAGTATGAATCCCTTTTTCACCCTTTAATTTCTCATTCAAATTAGAAATAGAGTTTTTATCCAAGAAGGATCCCCCTTATTGTTTTTACGCTATGACATCTCGCTCATTTTCAAACTTTTTATATTTCCCTTCATGCATAATCGTTTTCAATCGCTGAACCGTTTCCCACACATCTAAAAATGAAGAATACAAGGCTACAGGTGCCAAACGTATTCCATTTGGCGCACGAAAATCCGGAATGACTCCTTCATGTTTCAACGCTTTACAAATGCGAGCCGCCTCTTCATGAACTAAATAAATATGACCTCCACGAGACTCATCTTTAGGGTTACCATATGAAAATCCATATTGTCCTAATTCATCATCTATTAAGGACATCATATAATTTGTTAACTTTAAAGACTTTTCTCGGACTTTCTGAATTCCAACTTCATTAAATAATTCAAGCGAGCCATATAATGGAGCTAAGCTTAATACATGCGGTGTACCCAGTTGATATGCTCCAACTGTTGAAGATGACGTCATTTCAATGGATAAATCAAATTGTTTAGTTTTATCAGATCCAAACCACCCCAATAGTCCAGGTGTTTTTCCAAAATGTTTTTCATGAACATAAAGACCCGCAACTGTTCCCGGACCGCCATTTAAATGCTTGTAGTTGCACCAAAATGCAAAATCCACCCCTAAGTCGTGCAACGAGTGTGGTATAGCGCCTATAGAATGACACAAATCGAATCCAATGATGATCCCTCGTTCATGGGCTGCCTTTGTAAGCTTTTCTAAATCCAACATTTGACCACTACGATATAGAATCGATGGAAGTACAATAACCGCCACATCATCCCGCATCATCTCAATAAGATTATCTTCTATCAAGGTATGACCATCTAAACTTTTTACTAGAATTAAATGTTCTGATGGGTCTAACCCACGCAATGAAATTTGACTTTTGATGGCATAAAGATCTGAAGGGAAATTTAACTCATCTGCTAATATTTTCGTTCTACCCTTGGCGGGTTTGTAAAACGTTGCTAATAATTGATGAAGATTACTCGTTGTTGACCCAGTTAAAATCACTTCTTCTGGTTTTGCCCCAACTAAAGGAGCACACAATTCTCCGAGTTTTTCAGAAAAATAAAACCACGGGTGCTCCCCCCTAACCCAACCATCAATTCCAAATTCTTTCCAGGATTCTAATAATGTTAACAACGACTTTTCCGCGCGTTTTGATAATAATCCTAATGAATTTCCATCCATATAAAGGACGTCACTTCTTGTATAAAACTCTTCTTTATATTTTCTTAACTCATCTTGTTGATCAAGTTGTTCAGCAAAACCTCGTGTAGTTAGATTATTAGTCATTTCATAACCACCTTTAAATTTTCTATCCTAAATGACAAGACTTAAAAAATGCATATTCAAAGTTAATTATGGGGGTTGTAGGGAGGAAATGGAAGGAGTTATATAAAAGACAACTAGAATGTCTTTTAACCCCGACATCTGAACTTATGCCCAGAATTAGATATGTTTGATGAAATATAACAATAAAAAGCGCGATTTTTTAGTACTATCAAAAATAAAGGTCGTTCCAAATTATTGGAACGACCACTTTAATAATTAATTCTTAATTTCTTATTTTTGAAATAGATATTGTGCTCTTTGATTCTCAATCCATGTTTTCATAGTACGGAATAAAATAATTCCTACAACTAATAACAGGATTCCTTTTACAATATTAAATGGTAAAATCCCAAGTACAATTGTCTCCTTCATATCAAATGTACCCCAACCAAGTAAATAAGTGTACATAGGTAAGAAAACAGCAAAATTTAAAATACTCATTCCAATCGACATAGTGAATGTACCAACAATAATTCCATATATTAAACCTTTTAAATTAGGTAATTTCTTAAATACATAATATACAGGTAAGATAAATAAAACACCTGTTGCAAAGTTTGCCATTTGACCTACCGGAATTCCAGTTGGTGCACCTGCAAATAGCCATTCCAAAATATTTTTAAATAATTCTACTAAAATACCTGCAACTGGACCCATCGTTAATGTTGCAATAAGTGCTGGAACATCACTAAAATCGATCATTAGAAAAGCAGGAAATCCTGGTAAAGGGAAATTTAATAGCATTAATATAAAAGAAATACTACTTAACATGGCAATCGTTATAAATGATCGCAGTTTTAAATTAGATTTTTGCATAAGTAATCTCTCCTCTTTGCTGATTTCATCTCGCAAGAAGAAAGGACAGTCTTTATCCGTTATCGTTTAATTAAAATGAAAAATCCCCTATGCAAATAGAGCATAAGGGAGAATAGGCACACTTAAATAAAGGTCTATCAATCGTTTGCAAGTAAAATAAGCTATGCTAAATAAGAGTAATAGCATTCTCTTAAATACCAATACTTCTTGCAACCGATCTTTTCATTTTCATAAACGAAACGCGACCGTACCTTCACCTTCTCCCATCCAGACTTTACTGTCGGCTTTGGAATCGCACCAAATCCTGCTCACAAAAGTGGCTCGCGGGCTTAAGAAGTAGTCATCAAAATCCTCCAAGTGAATGGTCAGAAATTGTTACCTCAAATACCGCCGGTCGGGAATTTCACCCTGCCCCGAAGATGAATCAATATTTAATTTTTAATTCTATTTCATTATAGAATTAATTGGGATTGTTGTAAAGAGTATTTATTCAATAATTCCTATTTAATTACTAGCCTTTATTCAATAAAATTTATTGCACTTTGACTTCATAAACCTATCCGGTAATTCGAGGGTTGTAGTATAACGCAAAATGTAAAATTATTCTGAGCAGCGATCTACGATACGGAAGTAATTCGTTAAAACATAATTGTAACGAAGCGCAACGAGTAACCTCTAATGCTTGCCGCAAAAAAAGTGGGGAAAACGCTCCCCACTAATTGAGATTTTATTGGAAAACAGGATTGGATAATTCGTTCGCACCTACTGGAATTGGTAATGGATTTGTAAAATCAAATCCTTCCCATTCAGTTTGTTTAACATTTTCAAATTGGATTTGCATATTAAAACTCTTTGCCGTTAATAACATTCCTTCAATCATTTGCATGGCGTCCATTTGGTCAAAGCTTAATAAATCAAGTTCGGCTGTGAATGACACAGTCACAACACCATCTGTTACCATCGTAGAGTAATCAATTTCAGGAAGAATAACAGATTTATATACATCGTTCGTTTCTGTTTTCATTCCCACTAGAGCATCTTCAACTGAAGTAAATGTTTCTCTGAAATTAGGAGCTAAATATTCCTTTCCATCAATCTGTGTATAACGATAAAAATTATATTGCGTTGATTCTCCATTTAATTTAAGCGGTTCACTTGGTACCCCTTCTTCACTGAATATAACCGGTGTGCCATCTTCATTTAAGAACTCCACTTCCTCATATGTTGGAAATGTATCGATTAAAGAAGCCTTATATGTTGTTAATGTAGCTGACGCCATATCGTATTGATGATCCTTAGGCAAAGTATGCTGAACCTTCCCATCTGACTCCGTTATGTTTCCTTTATATGGGTGATAATCTGCAAAACCTGCAGCAGCTTCATCTAACTTTGGTGCATAATAATTATACAACTCTACTTGCGTTGGGTTACTTTTTCCTAAATCCTCTTCTACTTTATTATTTGGAAGTAGGATCGTAATAGGGATACTATCTGCATCATCACTAGCTAAGCCAATTGTAAAAGCCGTATTTCCTTCCAAATCTTCAGGATAAACAGCTGATTTCAAATC
This sequence comes from Lysinibacillus composti, assembly GCF_016908465.1. GTDB lineage: Bacteria > Bacillota > Bacilli > Bacillales_A > Planococcaceae > Ureibacillus > Ureibacillus composti_A. The sequence continues at coordinate 16,359 of NZ_JAFBDY010000030.1, forward strand.
ATCTTCTGCCATAGAAGTAATACCCATTTCTTCATTTGGTTCCGCTCTCAGAATATTTGCTTGATCAGCCTGATTCATAACATCTTGACTTTCAGCAGATTCCATTGTGGTAGAAGCTTCTTCATTTTTATGGGTTTGATTCATGAATGACGGTATTAAGATGGTAAGCAATAAGATCGCAGCGATTGAAACAGCAATAGGCATCCATTTAAATTTTGGTTGGATTCTTTTTTTCGTCTTTTCTGAAGGCATTTCATCGAACAAACCGTCATTTTTTAGTCTCTGAAATACGTCATCTTTTGAGCGTTGATCTTGAATTTTTGGAGAGTTTGATAATAATTGCTCAATTTTGTTGTCGTCCCATTTTTCGTGACTCATAATGACTTGCCTCCTTTTCGTTTTGTGTTAAAATTTCTCGTAAATTTTTAATAGCACGATGCTGCGTTGTTTTTACTTTTGCTTCTGTCCAGTTTAGTATTTCCGCCGTTTCTGCAATCGATAACTCTTGAATATATCTCATAATGACGACCATTTTTTGATCACCTGTACATTTTTCCAGTGCGGTAAGCAATTGCCTCAGGTCGTCGTTTAACTCCAATATTAATTCTGGCGATTTCGTTGGTGAAACAAGTTGTTCTGTTTCCCAATCAAAAGCGTCAAAATTGCGTGATGATCGAACCGAATTTTTTCGGAAATAATCAATGGCTACATTTTTTGCGATGGCAAATAGCCAAGTTTTTTCGGAGCTTCTCCCTTGAAAACGTTCATATGACTTTAGTACTCTAACATACACCTCATGGGATAAATCCTCCGCAACTGTACGGTTCTTCACTAAGTAAATTAAAAACTGAAAGACATCTTGATGATATTGATCATATAAACGATGGAAAATGGATTCTGTATCTTTCATCCAACCCCACCCCCGTTCTCACTTATTTAGTCGTTTCAAAAAGCTTAAAGTTACAATATAAAAGCGGAGAACGCCCGTTTAGCTCCGCGACGGCAAAAACGCGACGTCCTGTCGCATTGCCGTCATGACTCACATCGTGTGAGCCCCAACAATTGGCCGACAAAAACGCCACGTCCTGTGGCATTGTCGGCACTAGCACATCCTGTGCGTCGGAGGAAACCACAAGAGGGTTTTGCGCCTGTCGTTTCACTTTCGGCGCAGAAAATTGTGTGTTTCATGGAAACTACACAATTTTTGCCCTCGAAGGGTTTTCTAGTTGCGCGAGGAGCTGGCGTTCGCAGCTAGAAACTGTTCAACTCTCGATAATTTTTACTCTCTTTTAAAATCATCTCCCATTATATAACAAAAGCAGGGTATTTTATCTATTGAATTGAATCAATAAATGAAATTCCCTGCTTTATTTTTAATCAAGCGGTAAATAGAACGTAAAGGTTGTCCCTTCATTAACGGTGCTATCTACTCGAATATTCCCTTTATGGGCTTCAACAATATTTTTCGCAATTCCCAACCCTAAGCCAGTGCCACCTTTAGACCGAGTTCGTGCTTTGTCTGCCTTATAGAATCGCTCAAATACAAATGGTAGGTCTTCTTTTGGAATCCCTTCCCCTGTATCAGCAACTTTAATTTTTGCGTAAGATAGTTCATGTTCCAGTGACACGGTAACTTTTCCACTATCAGGTGTATGTCTGATTGCATTATCAATTAAATTCGTTAATACTTGTTCGATTCGATCTTCATCGATATTAATTAGCACGTCATTAGAAATTTCTGAAGTAAACTGTAAACGAACATGTTTTTCTTTTGCAACCTGTGCAAATTTTTGTGTAATTCGCTCGATTACGTTGACAACTGGAACGGTATCCTTATATAACCGCATATGCCCCGATTCCATTCGAGCTAAGTCTAGTAAATCTTTAACAAGGCGACCCATTCGCTGTGACTCATCATAAATGATTTTTATCATTTCTTTGCGATCTTCTTCCGTTGTCACAACATCATCTAAAATTGCCTCTGAATATCCTTGTAACATAGCAATTGGTGTTCGTAGTTCGTGTGACACATTGGCAATAAAGTCTGATCGCAACTTGTCCAATTTCTTTTGTTCAGTCATATCCCGTATTACCGCAACGGCACCTCGAACGGATTGACCGCTACTTTTTAATGGGCTAATTTGTAATGTATAATAAGATCCTTCTATTTCGATATCTTCAACGAGTTTATCTTCAAATTCAAGAACATGTTCTAACATATGATAGATTTCATTTGGTATTGGACTTTTACTTTCAAGCCCTTTACTAATGAACCATTTCTGTAGTAACCGCTCTGCCGGTGGGTTACTTACTAGTATCTCACGGTCTCGATTAAATGTAATAACTGCATCAGTCATAGAAGTTAAAATACTAGATAATTGCTCTTTTTCTTGGTTAATGACTTCTAAATGATTTTTTAATTGTCTACCCATTTGGTTAAAGGCAACAGATAATTGACCTATTTCGTCATTTTGAGTAGTTGGCAATTGCCCTTCAAAACGACCTTTTGCTATTTCAAAGGCACGCTCTCGCATTTTTCGTAGCGGTGATGTAATTCTAGAAGATAAGAAGAATGCGAAGAAAGTAGTTAATACAAAAGCAATAAATGCCGAGAAAATAACAATTTTAGTTGTATACTCAGACGTAGAATGCAATACGTCTGGATTTTGGAAAATATATAGAGCACCCTGTTCAGATTCACCCGTATTTAGAGGTGTACCTAACACAAGATATGATTCCATTTTTTCTTCCGAATCTTGTGAAGGTAAAATCAGTTCTTTTACCAAGGGTTCCTTTGAGTTATTAATTTTAGAAAATTGTTTATTATCAATAATTGTACGTTGAATTTCACTTTGATTTAAACCGGTTTGATACGAGGAAATGACTTCATGATTACTTGATACAAGTAAGGCATTTGTATCGTCATCGAGCAGGGCCATTAACATGCTATTAGACATTTCTGCTAAACCATATTCCCGTACAATACTTTCAATCGTATCCGCCGTCTTCATTAACGATGCCTCAGACTGTTGTTTATAATAATCGTCTAAGAATTCAAGCATTAAAACCGTGAAGATAAATAAAACAAACGAAACGAGAAGCAATATGGTTCCCCATAGCTTCCCGACAATACTATTCCATATTCTATTCATTTACAACCTCGAATTTATATCCAACGCCCCAAACCGTTACAATCATTTTGGCAGCATTTTCAGAAACACGGTTAAGTTTTTCACGTAAACGTTTAACATGTGTATCTACTGTTCGAAGGTCTCCAAAGAAGTCATAATGCCAAACTTCTTTTAATAATTGTTCACGGTCAAATACCTTATCTGGTGCTTTAGCTAAAAAATATAACAATTCGTATTCTTTTGGTGTTAAATTCACTTCTGTACCATCAGCTGTTACACGATGCGCATCGTGGTCGATTGTTAAGTGTGGGAACACTACCAAATCTTTTGAGGTAGAAGTAGTTGTAACAGGTGAGAATGCAGAAGAACGGCGTAAAATGGCTTTAACCCGTAGTACAACTTCACGAGGGCTAAAAGGTTTTACGATGTAATCATCCGCACCTAATTCAAACCCTTGTACACGGTTCGCTTCTTCACCTTTAGCTGTTAACAAAATAATTGGTGTTGTTTTCTTTTCACGTAGTTCCTCTACTACTTGCAGTCCGTCTTTTTCAGGCATCATAATATCTAATAATATGCAATGATAATCTTGTTGGAGGGCTTTTTTTAATGCAACTTCACCATCTTCAGCCTCATCTACATCATAGCCTTCGCGTTCTAAGTACATTTTTAATAAACGGCGAATGCGATCTTCATCATCTACTACTAATACAGAAATATTTTCAGACACGATTAAACCCCTCTCGTTCTTTCTCTACATCTATTATTGTACAATTTTATACAAAAAATGAAAAGTTAATTAATCCATTACACCTATGGTAGGTCATTTTCTAGCACTTTTTTACTTATTTGACAGATAAATTGCTTAAATATTATAAAAGTTCTTCCCGTGATGAGAAGAACTTTTACATTTTATCCGTTTCTAAGCATATGAGTGTAGACCTGCGATTACTAGGTTTACAACGATTAGGTTAAATAGAATAATGGCAAATCCGACTAAGGCTAACCATGCACTTTTTCTACCTTCCCAGCCTTTTGATAGGCGTAGATGCAGGAATGCAGCATAGAATAACCAAGTAATTAGAGCCCATACTTCTTTCGGGTCCCAACCCCAGAAACGGCCCCATGCTTCTTGTGCCCAAATCATTGCGAATACTAAAGCACCTAAACTGAATACTGGAAAACCTATTAATACAGAGCGGTAGCCGATTTCATCTAGTAACGGTAAATTAACTTTTTGTACTAACGGTTGAAGCATCTCAATAATTCTTCTTCTAGTAATTAATCGAATTAATAGATAAATGACCGTGCCGAATATAAATGACCAAAACACAGTTGTTAATTTTTTTGCATTAATGATTGGTGGCATTTCCACTAGTGGTTCCATAACATCATCCGTTAATACTTGGTATTCATTCATACCAAATACGGCAGGCATATAATAAACAATTTCTGATTCAAACTCTTCTTTGTCAACATAAGTAAATTGTGCTTCATAATCCATTGCTTTAAATGTTATGGAAGACACAACAAACCCAACGACAAGAACTACGAAGTAAAGAATAAATTCTAACCAAAAACGATTTCTAGATTTTTGCTTCGAATTAATGTCCTTCAGTAAATAAATTAAGCCTGCAACTGCACTAATAGCTAAGATTGATTGACCAAGTGCAGCAGTGATAACGTGAACCGTTAACCAATAACTTTGTAAAGATGGAACAAGAGGATTAACCTCATTTGGGAACATTGCTGCATAAGCGATAATTAAAATTGCAATCGGTAACGCAACAAAACCAAGTACCACCACTCGGTACATGAAATAAATTAAAATAAATGCACCTACAATAAACATTCCGAATGCCGTTGTAAATTCAAACATATTACTTACTGGTGCATGTCCAGTGTAGATCCAACGAGTAATAAAATAACCCAATTGTGATAATAGACCAATGATGGTTACAGTGATGGCAACTTTACCCCATTTTTCCGCACGTTGCACAGCCCCATCTGGTTTTTTGCTCTTAATCGCACCACCAAATAGTAATGTTGCAACTAAATATGCGATAAATGCGATGAATAAAAGATAACCACTAATATCGATTAAACTCATAAGGTATTGTCACCTTCCTTTTCATTTTGTTCCTCAACATCTAACTGATCAACATATTTTGGTAAATGTGCGTACTCGGTTACAGCATCGATATCTTTCTTAATTGTGAACCAGTTTTTATTTGTATGTGCTGCAAGCATGATTGTACCATCATCTAATTGTTGAACCCATACACGTCGATGGCTCCAATACGATCCAATCGCAACACCTAATAAGAAGATGAATCCTCCAATTGCTAAAATTGGAATCGTCCGGTCTTTGTGAACCGTTAAACCAGACATATTTCTAGTTTCAACACCTTGGAATGCCATTTTATAGGCGTTATCTCCATTTGGTTCGATTGTTTGTTGAATTGCTACAAAGCTAACTTCGCCATCTGGTTTCTCAGGTGTAATCATTTTAAAAATAAAGGCTGGATTATTTGGAGTTGGTGTTTTTGTTTGTGGTTCACCATTTTCAAATCCAGAGAAATCTGGGTAATAACCTAATAATGCAACTTTTGTTTGATCATCAATCACATACTCTTTTTGTGGATTTGTTAAATCAATATTAACGGGTCCTAACGATTCACCAGTTTCTTTATTCGTTAAACTGAAACGCATTTCCTTTAATTCATTTAAACGGAAATCCATTTGATAGAAAGAGTATCCTTCTTGTTGTAATGGATGATTTACTCGAATTGAGTAGTCTTGAACTAATTCTAAATTATCTGATTGACCAGCTACTGCATCTTCTGACTGTTTGTATAATTTCACATTAGTTTGATAGTTTTTCGCTACAACGTTAACACCCTGTTGTTTTTGCGATTCTGTTGGATCATTATCATATGTTTCTAAAATGAACTTTTCATTTTCAAGGAAGTATCCATCCATTCCGGGAACTGCACGAGTTTCCCCTTCACGAATCCACATGGCTTCATCAACGTAAAATCCAGGAAGTAAACGGAACATAACTCCAAGTAAGAAAATAATTAAACCAACGTGATTTATGTACGGACCAGAACGAGCAAATCGTCCGCGTTCTGCCAAAAGTGCATTTCCTTCACGTCGCACTTTATATTTTAAGTTTTTCATTTTATCTTCGATTAAATCTAACGTACGAGCTGAATCCCCTTCTGTTATGGCACCTTCTGCAATAACACGTTGACGTTTCATGAAACTCTCATGTCGCTTCACTCGTTGATTTTTCAAAGATTTATAAAGAGGTAAGCCTCTGTCAAGACTTGCCACGATGATTGAAATCCCAAGCATACCGACTAACACTTGGAACCACCACGAACTATATATATCAGCTAAACCTAGCGAATAATAAAGCTTTCCTAATGAACCGTAAGTTTTCTCATAGTAGAGTTCTCTTTCAAGTTCTGTACCGGCAGAAACATAAAATTCTTGAGGGAAAATAGTACCGATGGATGCCGCTACTAATGTAATGATTATTAATGAAACCCCTACTTTTACACTAGAAAAGAAATTCCAAATTTTATCTACAATTGATTTGTTGTAGGTTTTAGAACGAATGGCAGATCCATCATATTTCATATCTAAGACTTTACTATTTTGTTCCTCTTCTGTTAGAGGACGCCCACAGTTTGCACAAATCTTAGTGCCTACTGGATTTTCGTGTTTACAGACACAAATGATTTTTTCCATCATCCCGTACTCCTATTCTGGCTTAATCGACTCCATAAAAGAGGCAATTTGTTTTTCAGTCATTTCACCAGTAATAATTTTTTCCACCTTGCCTTCAGGACTAATTAACATCGTTGTTGGTAGTGGGTTAATGTTATAAGCAGTCATGACACTTTTAGTTTTATCTATTACTACCGGAAATGATAACCCATAAGTATCAACAAAGTTCTGTACTTCAAAATCAGATTGTGCGATATTAACTGCTAACACATGTACACCTTGATCCTTATATGTTGCGTATTGACGATCCATAGCAGGCATTTCTTTTTTACATGGTTCGCACCAAGTTCCCCAAAAGTTTAAAAACACGCCTTGACCTTCGTAATCTGATAGACGATGTGTTTCACCATTTAAATCAACTAATTCAAAATTAGGTGCCTCTGCGCCTTCTTTCAGTACTTCTACTTTATCTTTCGTTGCAGAACTATATACTGTATAAACGATTGCTGCCACGAGAACAACTAGAATAACGGAACGCAGAATTGTACGTTTCTTTTTCTTTTCCATTTAACGGCAACCTCCCCATAAAAAAACTATTTGAATCTTCTTTATTATAGCAAAATTAACGATTGCATCTTTTATGATTATGAAGGATTTGTGAACGTTTACACTTGAAAAGCGGAGAACGCCCGTTTAGCTCTGACAACAACTGGAGGAACCGACAAAAGGGCGCTTTTTGCCCTTGAAGGCGGTTTCGAAGTTGTCGAGGAGCTGGCGTTGGCAGCTAGACACTGTACAAATTCGAAAGTATTTGATTTCTTAAACCTATTTAATAACAGTGTTAATCAATTTTGCCAGTTTCAGCCAATACACGCAATAATTTTACTTCATGTTTTGTAAGTTCTCGATATTCTCCTGTACTTAGGCCTGTTAAATCTAAAAATGCTAGACGTTCACGTTTTAATTTTACGACTGGTGTACCGATCGCATCAAACATACGACGAACCTGGCGATTTCGCCCTTCATGTATTGTAATTTCGACAATTGCTTTGTTAGCTTTCTCATCAAATGTTGTCATACTTACTTTTGCTGGAGCAGTTTTGCCATCCTCTAATTTAATTCCGCGCTGAAGTTTCTTTAAATTTTCTATTGTCGGAATACCTTTAACACGTGCAATATAAGTTTTGTCTATTTTGTATTTAGGATGTGTTATTAAATTAGCAAACTCTCCATCATTCGTTAATAATAGTAAACCCGATGTATCATAGTCTAAGCGACCTACAGGGAAAATTCGCTCCTGTACATGTTTCTTGAACAGATCTGTTACTGTTTTACGACCTTTATCGTCTGTAACAGCTGAAATAACACCTCTAGGCTTATAAAGTAAGAAATACACTTTGTCTTCTTTTTCAAGCTTAACTCCATTCACTTCTACAGTATCTGAGCTTGAAACCTTTGTCCCTAGTTCTCGAACAACTTTTCCATTGACCTTTACTTTACCTTCTAAAATAAGTTCTTCTGCTTTTCGTCTCGATGCAACACCTGCATACGCGATTACCTTTTGTAATCTTTCCAAAAAAATCACTCCGTCCAAGTATTAATGTTATACGCGTTCGTTTAATTTACACGCTTTGAAAATGTTGTTCCAATGTTTTTATTTATTGCATTTATCGATAACGAGTTATTCTTTAGTAGAAGCGCTGACTACATGTTTGTGACAGTATGCAACTCCTTAACGAGTAATCGTATTACAATCTTGTGATCATCTTTTCTTATATCTAAATATCCTTTAAAAACTAGAAGTTGTAAAACGTAGTCGAATTACCATTTATCTTTGAAAATTATGTCATATTTTATATATTAGTTAAAGGAAAATTGCTTTATTTCAAAGATGTTTTATTATTTTGACATATAAATAGAAAAGCGGAGAACGCCCGTTAGCTCCGACAACAACTGGAAGAACGGTCAAAAGGACGCTTTTTGTCCTTGCAGCGGTTCTGAAGTTGTCGAGGAGCTGTCGTACGCAGCTAGACACTGATTTAACATTTGAAAATAGAATTAGGTAGAAATTAATTTGTAACATGCATAATCAAAGCGCTCCGTTTTCAACTAAGATTCCGATGAAAACGAAGCGCTAAATTTTTTTGAAGGTTTGACCCACTATTTATTTAAAGTTACCTTCTTAGAAAAAATTCTTTGATCATTCAAGAATATATTCCAATTCCCAAAGTTAACATTTTCATTACGAGAAATCTGAAGGACATTTTTTAGTTCCTTCTGTTCTTGTTTAGTTAATAATAATTGAATCGGTTCTTCCAGATTCACTGATCTATTGTTCGTCACTTTATATTTACCTTTTTTTGCAACCGTAACAAGACTATACTTTGCAAATACTTGTTGTGCAAGCGACTTATGAACATTCCAATCATTCGATTCATTTAATGTAACAACGATGACTTTCTTTTGATCCTTCTCAAAATAAGTTGCGAGTGTTCTTCCAGCTACTTTCGTAAAACCAGTTTTCCCTGCAACTGCTCCTACTTGTTCTCTTAACAAACGATGTTTATTTTGCCAAGTCGTCCCATTTTTTGTGGAACTTTTATAATTAATCGTTGAAGCTATCTTATAAAACGTTTCATTTTCCATCGCAATTCGTAACATTTGGGCTGTATCGAAAGCCGATGAAAGATGATAATCATGATGTAACCCCGAAGGATTTGTAAAATATGTTTGATTTAGACCATAAAGCATTGCTTTTTCATTCATTAAATCTACAAAACCAGGAACTGAACCTCCGGCATGCTCTGCTAGTGCCCACGCAGCATCATTACCTGAACGAAGCATTAGACCGTATAATAACGTCTCAACTGGAACCTTTTCACCTTGTTCTAAATAAATTGAAGAACCTTCACTCATTACTGCATCCCTTGAAATGACAACCTCATCTTGAAGATTACTGTTTTCAATCGCAATTAGTGCTGTCCACATTTTCGTCAAACTCGCAATTGGCGCTTGTCCATGTGGATTACTTCCTTGTAAAAGACGTCCCGTTTCAGCGTCAATCACTGCATATGATGCATTCGCTGCTTGTGCAACAGAGAAATAAACAGTGATTGAACATGCAACTACAACTAAGAATTTGACAATTCTTTTCAAGTTGTCACTCCTTTTTTTAATTGTTTTGTTCTTCGTTACTAAATGCTTCTTGGAATTTTGTCATAAATAAATCAGTTTCCTGATTGTCTTCAATCGATTCTCCTTCAGGTAGTGGCGGTAGATCCTTAATATCCTCTAATCCGAAATAATTAAGAAACTCTTTTGTTGTACCATAAAGTATGGCCCGACCTGTTCTTTCCGCTCGTCCAACTTCTTGAACAAGCGCACGTGAGATAAGGGTTTGGATTGGACGTTCACTCTTTACGCCACGTAAATCCTCAACCTCTGCTCTTGTTATCGGTTGCTTATACGCAATAATGGCTAGTACTTCAAGGGATGCAGATGAAAGTACATGGCTTGTTGGATTTTCTACAAGCTTTTTTATCGTGTCAGCGAAGGAAGGTTTGGTAGTCAGTTGATACGTACCGGCTAAATTTTTCAAAGTAATACCACGCTCTTCTGATTCAGTATAATTCGTTTCGAGCTCACTTAAACCTGCTTCTATATCTATTTCATCTACTTCTAGTAATTGAGAGAGCTGTTTAACCGTTAAACCATCATCTCCAACAACAAAAAGTAACGCTTCAATTTTACTCATCAAATTGTTCGAGTTCACCCGGAGTAACCTCCTTCTGTAAAATAACTGTTAGGTCTTCGAAGTTATTTTCTTGTTCTACAAAAACGATTTGGCGTTTCATTAGTTCAAGAATAGATAAAAACGTGACGATTAGTGTTGACTTATCTTCATAAGGAAATAAATTAGCAAAAGTTGTCCTACCACCAAGTGATTTTAATGAATCAATAACAGAAATCATTTGATCTTTTACTGAGATTTCTTTTCTTGAAATTCTAGTCTGTAGAGGTTTTTTCAACTGCTTCCGGCGTAGCAGCTTTTGAAAAGCGCTTAACATATCAAAAACATTCACATTTGCATCAAAAAGAGACAGCTGTTCATCTGGTGTATAATCAGATAAATCAGATGGTGGACGAGTATACACTTGAGATCGATCAGTTTCTAATAATTTTAATTGTGATGCTGCCTCCTTATATTTTTTGTATTCAATTAATTTTGTTACCAACTCTTCCCGTGGGTCAGGCCCATCCACTTCAAATTCTGCATCTTCCATTTCGCCCTCATGAATCGGAAGGAGCATTCGGCTTTTTATGGCTAACAAGGTTGCTGCCATAACTAAATATTCACTTGCTTCATTTAATTCTAATTCTTTCATTGCATGGATATGATCAATATATTGTGCAGTTAATTCTGCCATTGGAATATCATAAATATCAATTTCCAAGCGATGTATTAAATGCAATAATAAATCAAGCGGGCCCGTAAAGGCATCTAATTTTACTTCATACATTTGTTTACCACCTGACGATTTATGTATATTATTTACTACTTTTAAGCGGATAACACTGAAATTTTTCATTACAATCCGCATATGAAAGAAAAAGTCTGATCTAATATGTGTCGAACTTTGTCTTTCTAATGTAATTATATTACTATTATTTTCATATGAATGCATTTGCGTTTTAAGAAGTATTTTTTTAAAGTTACGTTTCTACCAATATTCACCCGTCACTAACAAAATAATAATAATTTATATGTCATTGATTTCACGTTTTTTATGCTAAACTACTTTATCTTAGCATTATCCGATACTAGTATAGAGGAAAGAGGATTCTAATGCATCCATTGTTTCACCCGTTATTTGTCAATTATTGTACATATTTTAATGGTAACCAAGATTATTTCGAATGCCACGAAGTACTAGAGGAATACTGGAAGGAAGTTGCACCTGGCGAAAAAAAACATCCCTTAGTAGGGTATGTACAACTTGCAACTGGAATGTATCACTGGCGAAGAAACAATCGTAATGGAGCCATACGAATTCTAAAAAAAGCCTATGAAAATTTCATAGATAATAAAAACTCTTTATATTTTGAGCTAATTGATTACCAAGATTTATGTAAGCAATGTATTAATAGTATTTCTGCAATCGAAGAAAATATGCCTTTTCAACCGTTTCAACTAATTGTCTTAGATGATTCTTTGAAACAATTAGTAGAAAAAGAAATAATTGAACTTCCTGCGGTTGAAGACAATTATCTAGTTCATAAACATATGCTTCGTGATCGTAGTGATATTCTATTAGCTCGTGAAATGAAAATAAAGTCTAATAAATTAAAATAGCTAAAATGCATTCTAGCATACAATTATAATATTAATTTATTTTTGTTTTTGCCAATAAAAGATAAAAATGCAGACGATATTAATAATCGTCTGCATCCTCTAAAAATGTAAGCTACGAATCATCAATCTTCAATATCTAGAAAACAATTCATCTTTAAAACAGTTCTATCGACAATCACAATCCTCTAAATTTGGAAGACACTTTTGGATAAAAGGAGCTGTTTCGTCATTTGCTTTAATTTCAGTAAATTGACCAGTCTTAAGCAATTGTTTTAACATATCTATTGCACAACCTTCTCCTCGATAAGAAGGAACGACTGTGATGTGTTGGATTGTTGCAACATGATCTTGTGCTAGAATCCCCACAATCCCGACATATTCTTCGTCCTTTTTCCATAAATACAATTGCCAATTATCTTCTTGTTCATATGTTTGAATTGTCTCCATTAATCGCTTAACGTCCTTTTCTTGCGGCATGAACGAAAGCAATCCCATGGCTATTTTTTCTAAAGATTTTTTATAGCGTACTAACATGAATAACATTCCCTCGTTTTCTTTCGGCACAACATCTTTACATATCCTACACGATTTAGGCAGTACACGCAAGTTCATTTCCAGTAATTGGGATTTGTTGGAATATGTATGAGTGCATCTGTATTTTGAAAAGATTTTAGCTTCAAGTGGCGACACTTCAAGTAGCTTTCCTTCTTATCGCCAGTGACTAATTCCCTCGTCAAAAAAGCTGACTCCTAAAGATGAAGCACACTCTTAGTTAAGTATGTCTTCGTTCGACGCTCGTGTTACGTATTCGCTAACGTTGAAGCTAAACGGGCGTTCACCGCTTTTACTTCGGTAAAGATGTGTTTGGGATGATTACGAATATATAAAATATAGCCCAAATAAAGCATAGCGCTACTAAAATAGCTAGTAGCCACCATTTGGAAATCCTCATGATTTCACACCTTTTTTCAGATCTAGTGGAAGATCATTTTGGATGATATTTTCATAAGATTCTCTTTGTATTACTAATTGGTGTTCACCTGATTCTACAAAGACAACAGCAGGTCTAGGTACCCGGTTATAATTTGACGCCATTGAATATCCATATGCTCCTGTACAGAAAATGGCTAATGTATCGCCTGAATCCGCTTGTTGTAAAGTCGCATCAACAATTAATTTATCACCAGACTCGCATAGTTTCCCTGCTACAGTGTATGTACTATTTTTCTCTTCATTTACTTTGTTCGCAATGACAGCTTCATATTTGGCATCATAAAGTGCTGGGCGAATATTATCACTCATCCCACCATCAACTGCAATGTAATCACGAATGCCAGGAACATTTTTATGAGAACCAATTGTATAAAGTGAAGTACCAGCATCCCCAACAAGTGAACGACCAGGTTCAATCCAAATCTCTGGCATAGTTAATTTTAGCTTAGAGATTTGAGCTTGTACAGTTTTGATCATTTCTTCAACATATACTTGTGGTTCTAGTGGTTGGTCTTCTTCAGTATAACGAATACCAAAGCCACCACCAAGGTTTAACACTTTACATTCAAACTCATAGTTTTTATACCAATCACCGATTTTTTCCATCAATTTCTCTGCAGCTAAACTAAAACCATCTGTTTCAAAAATTTGGGAACCAATATGACAATGTAAACCTAGCAGTTCAATGTATTCATCATTTACTACTTCCTTAAACGCACGATCTGCTTGTCCATTATTTAAATCAAAACCAAATTTAGAATCTGCCTGACCTGTTGTAATAAAGTCATGTGTATGAGCTTCAACACCAGGTGTAACTCGTAATAAAATTTTCATTGATTGTTGTTTTTCTTGTGAAATTTCTTTTATTAATTGAATTTCATAGAAATTATCAACAACAATACAACCAATTTTAGTATCAAAGGCTAATACGATTTCTTCATAAGATTTATTATTTCCATGGAAGTGAATTCGCTCACTAGGGAATCCAGATTTAATGGCTGTAAATAATTCCCCACCTGATACTACATCAAGTGATAAACGTTCTTCTTGGGCAAGTTGATACATTGCGATACACGAAAAAGCCTTAGACGCATACGCAACTTCTGCTTTCACGCCAAGCTTTTCAAATGTATCGATAAAACCTTTTGCACGCCCACGAATTAATTCAACATCATAAACGAATAGTGGAGTGCCATAGGTCTTTGCAAGATCTATAGTATCCACCCCACCAATCGTTAAATGTCCATGTTCATTAGTGTTCTGTGTTCCATATAAATGCATTTACATTCCCCTCCATTGCATAAGTATTCATTTCTTCATATCTGGTAATAGTTCTTATGTTGAACTTTATCATATGAAAAATGGTTACGCAACGGTCTATCATGCACGTTTTCTCTTTTTGGCCCCAACCACATATGGCCGCAAAGCATCATCAGCCATTGGGAATCTAATCATGACTCGGGCAAACGCTTTCGGGAAGAATGGAATAAATGGCCACAAATATGGAACATTCATAGGTCGAATGGTCAATAAATAAGAGAACATTATAAATATTGCAATGAAGAATCCACTAATATTAAATGCAACAGTAGCAAGAAGAATAAACAATCTAAAGAATTTAATGGAAACGCCTAATTCAAATGTTGGAATAGAGAAAGTGAAGATTGCTGCAACAGCAGTATACAAAATGATTTCAGGGGAGAATAACCCAACATCAATTGCGATTTGTCCGATAATTATACCGGCTACTAACCCCATAGCTGTTGAAAGTGGGGTTGGCGTATGGATTGCAGCAATTCGTAGATAGTCTAGTCCAAAATCCGCAATGATTATTTGCAAAAATAGAGGTATAGAGGACTCTTCTTTTACACCAATAAAATCTAGTCCTTTGGGTAGATATTGTTCATTGGTGGCTAGTAAATACCAAAGTGGTAATAACACTAAACTCATGACTGTTGCAAAATAACGCAAGAAACGAATCATCGTACCAACTAATGGAGCTTGTCGATATTCCTCAGCGTGTTGCATTAAATGGAACAAAGTAACAGGTATAATAATAACGGAAGGCGACGTATCCACTATGACGGCAATATGCCCTTCCAATAAATGCGCCGACACAATATCCGGTCTTTCTGAATATCGAACAAAAGGAAGAGGATGGAATTTTTGTTTAAATAGCCATTCCTCTAGCGATTTATCTGTCATAGTTAATCCATCATGTTTGATTTCATCAAGACGCTTCTTTAGCCAATTTAAATGTTTCTGATTTACAAGGTCATTCATATAAACAATAGAAACATCTGTATGACCAATATCTGTTATTTTATGAAGTTCGCAACGCAATTGTGGACTTCGTATACGACGCCTGATTAACGCAGTATTGAGGATGATATTTTCTGCAAAACCATCTCGAGAACCACGAATAACTTTCTCATTATCTGGTTCCATTGGCTGGCGACCTGGATAGTTTCGCAACTCCATTAAGTAACCAAAGCCATTTAATGTAATGAACCCTACAGTTCCACTTAAGACACCTAGCATAAATTCTTCTTTGTCTTTTGGCTCTGATTTTCCATAGAAATTGAACTTCGCATCAAAATATTCATCTTCATTTTCGATATCAATTTCAGCATCATCTTCATGTAAAAGTGGGGTTAATTGGATCGTTAATGTATTTGCATCAATTAACCCACTAATATATACACATAATACAGGTAACTTTTTAACGTAAATTTCTTTAATTAGAACATCATACGATACATCTTTTCCAAAATTACTGTAAAAATAATCTTTTGCTTCATCTATAGATGCAAAAATTCTGTTCGTCATTTATTCACCGTCTTTTTTGTCGTTCTTGATGCATTAGTGTCCATCCATTGCTTTAATTGCGCTAATATTTTTTTCTCAAGCCGTGATACTTGTACTTGCGAGATGCCGAGTCTTTCTGCAATATCGGTTTGAGTTAAATCTAGGTAGTATCGCAAATAAATAATCGATTGTTCTCGCTTATCCAGTTTTGTCAGTACTTCTTTCAAAGGAATGTACTGAAACGGCAGTTCTGATTTTTCATCTTTCATTTGATCCATTAATGTAATGGAATCGCCTTCACTTTCAAAGAGTTGTTCGTGCAAGGATGCCGGGTCACGCATGGCATCTGTTGCAACTAGCACTTCATCCTTTGAAACGCCTAGAATATCTGCTAATTCAGATATAGAAGGGGGCTTTTCATTGGTCTTCATAAATTCGTCAGTTGCTTGACGTATTTTATAATTCAACTCACGGATGGAACGGCTCACTTTCACCATCCCATCATCTCGTAAGAAGCGTTGGATTTCCCCAATAATCATAGGCACAGCGTACGTCGAAAATTTCACATCATACGATAAATCAAATTTATCAACTGATTTCATTAAACCGATACATCCAATTTGAAATAAATCTTCGAGCTCGACTCCTCGTGAAGCAAAACGTTGAACAATCGACCAAACGAGACGCGTATTGCCCTCAATCATTTGTTTCCTTGCTTCAACATCACCTGCTTGAGCCTTTGCGATCAGCTCGCGCATCTCCTCCTGTGTCAACAAAACATTGGACGGCTGTTCGATTGTCCTCATCCCCCTTACTCTATCAAATACGTGAAAACGTATCTGCGCCCAGATTTTAAACAAAGTATGCTAAGTAACCGTATTTACCTGTTGTTCATATAAGCACAACCACTGCTTAATGTTTTCCAATTTTGAAGAAGATATACATAGCACTGTTAAAAAGTACTAACCTTCATTTATGAAATCTGTGGCATTCTTACCGAATAAAATTTTTTCGAAAAAGTAACAATGGTTCCTATGTTTGGCTCAGATTCAACTTGTAGATCATCCGCAAAGCTTTCCATAATAGTAAAGCCCATGCCTGAGCGCTCCATTTCGGCTTTCGAAGTAAATAGGGGTTCTCTAGCTTTTTGTACGTCAAAAATCCCTTTGCCCTGATCTTTAACTGCTACAGAAATGACATCGCCTTCACGAACAGCATGAATCGTTACGACTCCTTTTCCATCTTCGTCATATCCATGAATTATCGCATTAGAGACTGCTTCAGAAACGATTGTTTTGAACTCAGAAAGTTCATCAATTGTTGGGTCTAGCTGTGCCACAAAACTTGTTACTGCCATTCGCGCTAAACTTTCATTTTCACTAATTGCTAAAAACGAAAGAGTCATTTCGTTATCCATTCACAATCCCCCTTGCTGACAAAATTGCTTCTTCTTCAGTTCCCTCAAACATAAAATTACCAAGACCTGAAAACTGGAATATTTTTTTCATTGTATTGGACGGATTTAATATAATGGTATGGCCATTAACTGCAGTCATCTCTCTCATACGTCCTAAAATTAGACCAATCCCAGAACTATCCATGAAATTTAATCTTTCTAGGTTCCAAATAATCGTTTGTAAGTTCCCTTGTAAAATTGTTCGAGAAATGTCAGTGCGAATTCTTTCAGCTTCATGATGATCTAATTCACCGAAAAGCCTAATCACTACTATGTCGTTTGTGTGCATATTAATTTCGTAATTCATTTCGATGTTTCGCCTCCTCTTACTACGCTTATTCCACTTTACTCTGTCATAACCCTTCCGATTGACAATAGTAGAAGCAATTCGCCTAAAGAAGTGAAAAAACGACATTTTAAAAAAATGTAGGCAGCAGATTAGCTTCGCGATGGCAAAAATGCGACACGAACTATTAAAAGCTTAGGCGGCTCGTTTAAGTGCTTGCAGCGAATACGCCACATGCTAGACAAATGCCTTCTTGACTTACGGCGAGTGCGGTAGCAATACTTGCACTTTTGCGAGCAATTAAAATTTGGTAAGAACCCACTTTTTTCTTCTGATGATGTATCGAACCAACGACTGCGCCTAAACGCTTAAAATGAGCAAGAAGGCGAATCATACACAATAATCGCCCTCTGCAATAAAGATTTTATTTACAAATTCAGTATGGAAAAAAAGGAAGAATTTTAAACATCAAGAACTGAGACATCTAAAAAGAATTCTCATCCCTTTTACGACACAAAAATCTAACTTGTATTTTTCTGCTTAGTAGCATGAGGAGATAATATGTTTAGTTTAGTTCTTTATTCACACTTAAAGGATGGTTATTTCCTTAATCGAATTAAGTTGGTTTTTAAAAGTAAATTGTTTGTATTCATGAAGGATAATATTTGTGGGGCTTGGGATGAAATTTAGCTTCATCAGGGCTATGAAGGTTAAAACTAGAGTTGCTTGAGATGAAATTAACCTTCATCGAGGTTATGAAGGTTAAAACTAGAGTCGCTTGAGATGAAATTAACCTTCATCGAGGTTATGAAGGTTAAAACTAGAGTCGCTTGAGATGAAATTAAACTTCATCGAGGTTATGAAGGTTAAATCTAGAGTCGCTGGGGTGAAATTGAACTTCATCGAGGTTATGAAGGTTAAAACTAGAGTCGCTTGAGATAAAATTAACCTTCATCGAGGTTATGAAGGTTAAAACTAGAGCCGCTTGAGATGAAATTAAACTTCATCCAAGCTATGAAGGTCAAAACTAATACGACTTTGACAGAAATTAACCTTCATCAGGTACAAGAACATGTATTATAGGTTTTATAGTTTTCGTGTGTAGTTCCTTGGATTTTATGCGAGGGGCCATACTTCTTTTCGTCCTGCTTTCATTCGTTCAGCTCCCCACTTCGTCCACGTATCCTCTTTTTTCGTTCGTTTAGCTCCCCT
The DNA here is from genome assembly GCF_016908465.1 of Lysinibacillus composti. GTDB lineage: Bacteria > Bacillota > Bacilli > Bacillales_A > Planococcaceae > Ureibacillus > Ureibacillus composti_A. The sequence goes on from NZ_JAFBDY010000030.1 coordinate 35,336, forward strand.
TTTTGTCGTTCATTCCCCCTTCGCTTAGATAAAAAAAGAGACCACCCAGAAATCACTTTCTGAGAAGCCTCTTTTAATCAATTACAATGAAAATTTTCAGTTAGTAGAATTAGCTGATTTTTGAATTTGAAAGTTCATCACATTCACGGAAAGCAAAGTGTTTACAGCCGATACAAGCATTTCGGTTAATGCACCCTATTGCACGATCAATGGCATCGCCCGTACCCTCAAAGAAATTCTCTTCTCCAATCTTAGCCGTCATCCCATTTTGATCTAGTATAGATTTTAGGGTAGGCTGTACCTCGGTAACAAAAAGCTTACCACCATGACTTTTGAAATCTCGAACAATGCTGCGGAAATATTCTTCTCCAGTTGTATCGATAAAAGGTACTTCACCCAACCGAAGAATTAATACGTTTGGTCTTTGGTTAATCGTTGATAGAATTGTTTGTTCAAACATTTGGGCAGCTCCGAAAAATAGCGGACCTTCCACTGTATAAATACTTACTTGCGGACAATCGCGGTTTGGATTGACGACATGTGGAAACACTTTTCCGTTACTACTTTCATGATCTGGTAATACCTTAGCGACAACGAGATTTTCGCTCATTCGTTTAACAAATAACAGAACAGCCAATAATAATCCAATCTGAACAGCAAACGTTAAACTTGTGAAAACTGTTAGTAAAAATGTAATTACCAGCACAAGTGAATCGCCCGATTTTAGTTTTAGAATATGAGCAAAATGCTTACGTTCACTCATATTCCAAGCAACCATCATTAAAACAGGAGCTAAACTAGCAAGTGGAATATGAACTGCTAGTGGTGCAAACACTAGTAAAGTTAATAATACAAACAGTCCATGAATCACCCCTGATAATGGTGAAACCGCACCTGATTTAATATTTGTAGCAGTACGTGCGATGGCTCCGGTTGCAGGAATTCCCCCAAATAAAGGCGTAACAATGTTTGCAACTCCTTGGCCAATTAATTCTCTATTACTGTTATGTTTGCTATTTGTCATCCCATCGGCAACAACAGCGGATAAAAGAGACTCGATCCCACCTAACATAGCAATGACAAATGCAGGTCCAATTAACATCGTGATTCGGTCAATCGTTATTTCTGGAATACCAAACTCTGGCAATGTGTTAGGGATGGCTCCATAAGTAGAACCGATTGTGGCCACATCCCCACTAAAGAAAATAGCTGCAATGCTTGTTGTGACAATGATTCCAACTAAAGCGCCAGGAACTTTTGGTAATACTTTTGGCGTTACCAACATGATTGCTAAACATAATAAAGCTATTAAAATACTAAATCCGTTCAATGTATTTAAATGGGACCCGATTTCCTTCATGTTATCGATAAACCGCTCATGCTGTTCAATATTTCTTAATCCAAGGAAATTCGCAATCTGCCCAGTAAAAATAATCACTGCAATTCCTGCTGTAAAGCCAATCGTTACAGGTCTTGGGATATATTTTATTAATGCCCCTAATTTAAAAACACCCATTAAAACGAGCATAACTCCAGCCATTAAGCCAGCTAATAATAAATTTTCATATCCATAGGTGAGTACAATCCCTAGTAGAATTGGAACGAATGCCCCCGTAGGACCCCCAATTTGATATTTTGATCCACCTAATAAGGAGATTAAAATACCGGCAATGACCGCAGTATAAATCCCGTATTCGGGTTTCACTCCTGACGCAATGGCAAACGACATTGCAAGTGGAATGGCGACAATTCCTACAATTGTCCCCGATAATAAATCCTTTTTGAAATAATCAAATGAATACCCTTCAAAACGCCCTGTCCAAAATCTACTCAATACGATCCCTTCTTTTGTATTATTGTGGTTTTCTTTCCATACACAAAATATTATCGAGTAACTTTTGGGTAAAAATGCACTACCCAATTACATAATTCGGTAAATGGAGAGAAAAATTGAACTATACATAAATAATACGCCTGAAATTAAATATATCAATAAGTAATTTCACTTTTTAGGTTAAAAAATGCAAAAAATTGATTAAGTCCATATAATTGTGTAAAAAGAAAAGAGTCATTTTATGCCCTCTTGGATACAATGTTTTCAACGACGATAAACATTAGAAAAGAGGAT
>NZ_JAFBDY010000031.1 GCF_016908465.1 Lysinibacillus composti
CACCCGTTCCCATACCGAACACGGAAGTTAAGCTCTTTAGCGCCGATGGTAGTTGGGGGTTTCCCCCTGTGAGAGTAGGACGTCGCTACGCAATTCAAATAAAAGTCTAAGCTTATGCTTAGACTTTTTATTTTTTACTTGGGAAATTTATGAAAATAAAGAAACTATAAGTATATGTTTGTAAAATACACAATAAAGTAAGATTAGTTAAAAGAATTAAGAAAGAAAACCCTCTTCTAATAGTGGAAGTATATACATATTTAGATAGATACAAAAAATATATTAAAATAGATAATAAAGGGAACTATATATAAGTAATTTATGATCTATTCCATAAGACTTTAAATAATTTAGTGTATTATATGTTGATTATTTTTCTGAGTAAATGGGAGTATATATTTAAATAACCATTAATTTTCACATAATGAATTGTAAAAAAATTGATAGAATCTATAGAAATATTGAAGTTGATAAATTCACTAAATACTTTAGAAATTATTTTTTATTCAGTATTATTATGGGTTGTTAGGTATAAAACATAGTAGTAACCATTAATAAATTTGGCTATTTAAATAGTCGGAATAGTTTTTCTTTTTGTAGGATTCTTGACACTCAGAAAACATGTTGTAAACTTACTATTAATATTCATTTACGACTAGGAGGCATTTAGAAATGTGGGATACGAAATTTGCCAAAGAAGGCTTAACGTTTGATGATGTATTATTGGTACCAGCGCATTCAGAAGTTTTACCAAAAACTGTGGACTTATCAGTTCAATTAACGCCGAAAATTAAGTTAAATATTCCTGTTATTAGTGCGGGTATGGATACAGTAACTGAATCAAAAATGGCAATTGCAATAGCTCGTCAAGGTGGTATAGGTATTATTCACAAAAATATGAGCATCGAAGAGCAAGCCGAAGAAGTTGAAAAAGTTAAGCGTTCAGAAAATGGTGTAATAACGAATCCATTCTTCTTAACACCTGAACATCAAGTATTTGATGCTGAACATTTAATGGGGAAATATCGCATTTCTGGTGTTCCAATTGTAAATAACGAGGAAGATCAAACTTTAGTAGGTATTATTACAAACCGAGACTTACGTTTTATTTCAGATTATTCTTTAAAAATTGAAGATGTTATGACAAAAGAAGCGTTAATTACTGCTCCAGTAGGAACGACATTAGAAGAAGCAGAAAAAATCCTTCAACAATATAAAATTGAAAAGCTTCCAATCGTTGATGAGGAAGGTAAGTTAACTGGCTTAATTACAATTAAAGATATCGAAAAAGTAATTGAATTCCCTAATGCTGCAAAAGATAGTATTGGACGTTTAGTTGTTGGTGCTGCAGTTGGAGTATCAAATGACACAATGCCACGAGTAGAAAAATTAGTTAATGCACAAGTTGATATTATTGTTATTGATACAGCACATGGTCATTCTCAAGGGGTTATTGATACTGTAAGAAAAATTCGTGAGACATATCCTGATTTAGAAATCATTGCAGGAAATGTTGCAACTGGTGAAGCAACTCGTGCCCTTTATGAAGCAGGAGCAGATGTTGTTAAAGTAGGTATTGGACCTGGTTCTATTTGTACAACACGCGTTGTTGCTGGTGTTGGTGTACCTCAAATTACTGCGATTTACGATTGTGCAACAGTTGCTCGTGAACTTGGTAAGTCAATCATTGCAGACGGTGGAATTAAGTATTCAGGAGATATCGTAAAAGCCCTTGCAGCTGGAGGACATGTTGTAATGCTTGGCTCATTACTTGCTGGTACGACTGAATCACCTGGTGAAACAGAGATCTTCCAAGGACGTCGTTTTAAAGTTTATCGTGGAATGGGATCACTAGGAGCAATGGAGCAAGGTTCAAAAGACCGTTACTTCCAAGAAGGTGCTAAGAAACTTGTTCCGGAAGGTATTGAAGGACGTCTTCCATATAAGGGGCCTCTTTCAGATACAATAGATCAACTAGTTGGTGGTATTCGTGCAGGTATGGGTTACTGCGGTGCTCCTAACTTAGAATATTTACGTGAAAAATCACAGTTTGTACGTATGACTGGTGCTGGATTACGTGAATCACATCCACACGATGTACAAATTACAAAAGAAGCACCAAACTACTCAATACAATAATTTATAGAAAATAGAGCTAAATCTTTAGCGCTATATACACTTATTAAATTGAACTGTTTATTGCAACCTTTACACTCTTTTAACGTTGACGTTAAAAGAGTGTTTTTTATTCCATTCCTGTCACAATTCTTATAGTATCTATGTTAAAATTGCGAAGGATAATATAAATATTAAATAAATGTTGGAGGTATTTCATAGTGAAAACAGTAAGGAAAACATCATTGTTAAGCATCATTATGATTCCGATCCTGTTACTTAGCATGTTTGTTTCAACACCTGTAAAAACAAGTGCAGAAACAAGTTTAGGTTTAACAGTTGGAGCGGCAATCTTAATCGATGCAGATTCAGGGAAAATTTTATACGAACAAAATGCAGATAAGTCTTTAGGAATTGCAAGTATGACAAAAATGATGACTGAATACATCCTATTAGATGCAATTAACGAAGGCAAAATTTCTTGGGATCAAGAATATCGTGTTAATGAGTATACATATAAGATGTCTCAAGACAGAGCTTTAAGTAATGTACCACTGCGTGCAGATGGTACTTATACAATTCGAGAATTGTATGAAGCAATGGCAATTTACTCTGCTAATGCAGCAACTGTTGCAATTGCAGAAACAATTGCAGGTACAGAAACTGAATTTCTTAAGTTAATGAATAAAAAAGCTGAAGAACTTGGTCTTGAAGGATATAAATTTGTAAACGCATCAGGTTTAAATAACGCAGATTTATTTGGTATGCACCCTCAAGGGACTGGCCCGCAGGACGAAAACGTAATGCCAGCACGTTCAGTTGCTAAGCTTGCATATCATTTATTAAAAGACCACCCAGAGGTATTAGATACATCAAGTATTGCTAAAAAGACGTTCCGTGAAGGCACAGATGATGAAATTGAAATGGAAAACTGGAACTTCATGTTACCAGGATTAGTGTATGAGTATGAAGGTGTAGACGGCTTAAAAACAGGTACAACAAATTTGGCTGGTTATTGCTTTACTGGTACTGCCGAACGTAACGGTACGCGTTTAATAGCAGTAGTAATGAACGCTGTGGATTCAAAAGGTGCAGGATCTTATAAAGCACGTTTTGATCAAACGGCTAAATTATTTGATTATGGTTTTGGACAGTTTTCTAAGCAAGAAATTGTCCCTGCAAATTATGTATTTAAAGGGAAAGAAACAATTGCGGTAACAAAAGGTAAAGAAGATGAAGTTGAAATTGCAGTGAAAGAGCCAATTTCAGTTGTAATTAACACAAATGAAAAAGATTTGTATAAGCCTAAATTAGTATTAGAAAAAGAAACACTTGAAGCCGATGTAAAAAAGGGTACTGTCGTTGGTAAAGTCGTTCTAGAACGAACAGAAGGAAAAGATTTGGGCTTTATTGATGGTAAGGAGTATTCTACTGATGTTGTAACAACTCAAACGGTTGAGCGCGCAGGATGGCTCTCACTATTTTTCCAAGGAGTAGGAAACTTCTTTGGTAATGTATGGGGTGGTATTACAGGATTTGTTGGCGGCTTATTTTAATAGATAAACATTATGTATATGGCTAGTCAATATAAAGCAAATGTATAATTGACGTAACTATGTTAGAAGGAAAACAGTGTCTCAGACAGTTGAGACACTGTTTTTTCACGCTTATATTGCTTATTTGCCTACTTTATGGAATCTAAAATTTATACGGTTCTAATCTTACAATAATGTGTTAAAAGTATAACCGATAACTATTGTCACAACCTTTTTTTAATTGGACAACATAAATTTAGCCTACTTTTTTCATAATCTACAAGAGTGAAAGGGCGTGAAAAAAGTGTGCGGCATAACTGGATGGATTGATTATACACAATCAATTAAACACAAGGAACAGATTCTTACAAATATGAGGGAAACACTAAGTAAGAGAGGGCCAGATGATGGGAATAATTATTGCAGCGCACATGCTTTACTGGGGCATCGTCGACTAGCAGTAATTGATTTAATTGGTGGAAAACAGCCAATGTCAAAAACCCATCAAGATAAACAATATGTAATGGTATATAATGGTGAACTTTATAATACTGAGGAACTTCGACAAGAGCTATTAAAAAGAGGCTATACTTTTACAACAACATCTGATACAGAAGTTTTATTAACTTCCTTTATTGAGTGGAAAGAACAATGTGTGGATTACTTAAATGGTATCTATGCTTTTGCTATTTGGGATGAGCAAGAAGAAGAAGTGTATTTATTCCGTGATCGACTTGGAGTTAAACCTTTATTCTTTACAATACACAATAATTCGTTATTATTTGCTTCCGAAATAAAAGCACTATTGGCACATCCTGAAATAAAGCCACAAATTGATCGCAAAGGGTTGGCAGCCCTATTAAGTATTGGGCCATCAAGAGTACCAGGCGACGGTATATTAAAAGGGATTGAAGAGGTAGAGCCAGGATGTGCGTTAAAGTTCTCAAGAAATGGATTGAAAAAATGGCGATATTGGAATGTTAAGAGTCAAACACATGAACATTCACTTGAAGAGACAATTGAACAAGTTAGATTTTTTATTACAGACGCAATTGAAAGACAACTTGTCTCAGATGTGCCACTATGTACATTTTTATCTGGTGGTGTAGATTCTAGCGTCATTACAGCGATAGCGGCAAACACATATAACCAAGAGGGACGTACGTTGCATACGTACTCTATAGATTTTGAGGGAAATGATCAATTCTTTAAGAAAAATGACTTTCAAGTATCACAAGACACATTTTGGATTAAAAAAATGAGTGATACTTTCAAAACAAATCATCATGATATTATCATCACGCAACAAGAACTAATTGATTATTTAGAGGAAGCTATGACAATAAGGGACCTACCTGGAATGGTGGATATTGATAGTTCCTTATTAGTTGCCTGTCGTATCATTAAACAGGATTTTACGGTTGCTTTATCAGGTGAATGTGCAGATGAAATATTCGGTGGTTATCCTTGGTTCCAAAAGGATTATGATTCTTTCCCTTGGATTCGCTCTATTAACGAAAGAGAAGGGTTTTTACGTAAAGAATGGAAAGACCGTCTTCAATTGAAAGATTATATGCAAAGTGTGTTTGAAGGGGAATTAAAACAATCTCCACAACTTGATGGTGAGAGTGGAAAAGAAGCAAAGCAAAGACAGCTATTTTATTTAAATATGCGATACTTTATGCAAAATTTATTAGAACGAAAAGACAGAATGAGTATGGGTGGAAGTCTTGAAGTTCGTGTTCCATTTGCGGATCATCGTCTCGTAGAATACCTTTGGAATATTCCTTGGGAAATGAAAAATATGGGAAATATGGAGAAGGGGTTAATGAGGAAAGCAGTTGAAGGGCTTTTACCTGAAGAGGTTTTATACCGAAAAAAGAATCCATATCCTAAGACATATCACCCTTTATATACAGAAGGTGTGAAGGAAAAACTAAAGGGGCTAGTGCAAAGGAAGGAATCTATTTTAAATGAATTATTTGATAAAACTCAATTGCACCAACTGATTGAATCTGGAGGAGAGTCTTTTAAGGTTCCTTGGTACGGGCAACTCATGACAGGTCCACAGCTATTAGCTTATTTCATTCAATTTGATCGTTGGTTCGAACTATGTAACATTGAATTAATTGATCAATAAAGGAAAACCGCTTAAAAGCATATGCTATTTAAGCGGTTTCTCCTTTTTGGGGGCAATACCCCAACAATTCATTAATTTCCGAATGGATGATTCTATTTGTTCTAAAGGAATACCACCAAAGCCAAGTAAAAATGTTGGATTTTTGTAATCAATTGCTTTAATCAAATAATCCTTAACTGGGTAAATTCCAATTCCGTCTTTTGCTGCTAATTCTTTTAGTTCTTCTTCACTTTTTGATAAAGGAACTGAAATAAGAATATGCATCCCTGCATGATCCCCTGTCACAGTTACTTGAGAATAAAAGGTAGTTAAAGTAGTAGTTAACCTATCATGTTTTTTTCGATAAATTTTCCGCATACGATTTAGATGTTTAGCAAAATGTCCATCTTTCATAAAGTTAGCTAGTATATGTTGGTCAAACCGAGGGACCGTCGCAGAATAGTAGCTAAATAGTTCCTTGTATTTTGACAAAAGTGTAGTGGGTAAGACTAAATATGCTACACGTAAGGAAGGCATTAAAGACTTTGTAAAAGTACTCAAATAAATAACCTTATTATTTTTATCTAAGCCTTGGAGTGCTGGGATTGGTTTTCCGATATATCGAAATTCACTATCATAATCGTCTTCGATAATATAGCGGTTTTCAGCTTTTGATGCCCATTTTAATAATTGGGTCCTTCTTGTTGCAGAAAGTACAGCACCAGTAGGGAATTGATGTGATGGTGTAATATAGACAATATTGGCATCAGTACGCTTTAGCTCATCAACAATCAAACCTTCCTCATCGACTGAAATAGGAACTGCCCTATTTTGCAATTGAATTCGTGGGATTGCTGAATAACCTGGATTTTCAAGTGCAAAACTTGAATCGCTTTCAAGTAAGCGTAGAATCATTGGAAGCAAATGTTCAGTACCCGAACCAATAACGATCTGTTCAGGGCTGCAGATCATGCCTCGAGATTGGTAAAGATATTTTGCAATTTCAGTTCGTAATGCGTATTCTCCTTGGGGTTCCCCAATTTGCAAGAACTCATTATGCGTTCCGTCATATAAATCCTTTGCATACTTTCTCCAAGTGGTAAAAGGGAAGAATTCTGAATCAATTTTCCCAGGATGAAAGTCGGTTTCAAATCTGCCTTTTTCCCGATATAACATAGGCTGTTTTGGCTGTTCTATTTGAATATAAGGCAGTTCATCAATTTCCTCAACAAAATACCCAATCCGTGGTTTAGAAACAATATATCCTTCTGCAAGCAATTGTGCATATGCAATTTCGACTGTTGTTTGACTTATATTTAAAAATTCCGCCAATTTTCTTTTAGAGGGTAATTTTGTTCCAAGTTCAATTTGTTTACCAATAATGGCGTTTTTAATTCCTATATAAAGTTGTTCATACAAAGGTTTTTCTGTATCTTTATTTAGTTCAAATATGAGCATGTCCATTTGTATCACCCTTAACTGACCTTAATAAATTTTATGTAATTGACTCTTTTTGTATGGTCAATTTTCATTATACTAGAAATTAATACAAGTGGGGAGGTAATTTTTGGATGATACAATTAGGAACTGAAAGAGTAAAACGTGGGATGGCTGAAATGCAAAAAGGGGGCGTCATTATGGACGTCATCAATGCAGAGCAAGCTAAAATTGCAGAGGCAGCAGGGGCTGTGGCTGTTATGGCCTTAGAACGGGTACCATCTGATATTCGTAAAGCAGGTGGAGTCGCTCGTATGGCCGACCCTCGTATCGTAGAAGAGGTATTGAATGCAGTAACAATTCCAGTAATGGCAAAGGCCCGTATTGGACATATCGTAGAAGCACGTGTACTAGAATCAATGGGTGTTGATTATATAGATGAAAGTGAAGTATTAACACCTGCAGATGAGGAATTTCATTTACTAAAGAGTGATTATACAGTCCCATTTGTTTGTGGCTGCCGAGACTTAGGAGAGGCTGCTCGTCGTATTGGAGAAGGAGCTTCAATGCTACGAACAAAAGGTGAACCAGGAACAGGTAACATTGTTGAAGCAGTTCGCCATATACGTAAAGTAAATGCCCAAGTACGTCGTGTGGTGGGAATGAGTACGGACGAACTAATGACAGAAGCCAAAAATCTAGGCGCACCATTTGAATTATTATTAGAAATTAAAAAACTAGGCCGTTTACCTGTTGTAAATTTTGCTGCAGGTGGTGTGGCTACTCCAGCTGATGCAGCATTAATGATGGAGCTTGGAGCAGATGGAGTTTTCGTAGGATCGGGTATATTTAAATCTGAAAACCCAGAAAAATTTGCTCGAGCAATTGTAGAAGCAACAACACATTACAAAGACTATAAGTTAATAGCTGAAATCTCAAAGGAACTTGGAACACCAATGAAAGGGATAGAAATTTCGTCATTAGCTGCTAGTGAGCGTATGCAGGAGCGTGGTTGGTAGAATGGTTAAGATAGGTGTTCTAGCATTACAAGGTGCAGTAAGGGAACATTTTCAGCAACTTAATATGCTCGGTTGTGATGCTGTAGCTGTAAAGACAGTTGAAGATTTAAAGGGCATTCATGGTCTCATTTTACCTGGTGGTGAAAGTACAACAATGCGGAAGCTTTTAGACCGATATTGTTTACTAGAACCAATTCAAATGTTAGAAAAACAAGGATTGCCGATGTTTGGTACCTGCGCAGGTCTCATTTTGTTAGCCAAAGAGGTTGTAGGATATGATGAACCACATTTAGGCGTTATGGATGTTTTAGTAGAAAGAAATTCATTTGGCCGACAAATAGATAGTTTCGAGGTGAAATTACCAATTCCTGAAATTGGCGGTGATATCCCAGCTGTCTTTATACGAGCACCACATATAGTTAAAGTTGGCGAGAATGTAGAAGTATTAGCGTTACATGAAGATCGCATAGTACTAGCAAGAGACCGCCATCTTTTGGGATGTTCATTCCATCCAGAGTTGACAGAGGATGTTCGCATTCTTCAATACTTTGTTAATATGGTTCACGAGTCTACAAAGACTTCACTTGCAAAATTACATACCATATAGTAAAGTATGGGTAAATTTCAAAATTGTTAAATCGATGATGGGAAGTAGTAACAAGCACGTTTATTTAAGAGAGTTAGCGGTTGGTGGAAGCTAATATAGACACTTGTGAATCCGTCCTTGAGTAGCCAAGTTGAAGGTTTAGTAAGCTTTGGCCGGTTGAAAAGCCGTTACTGTATAAGTGGATTAGATTTATTTTTGGTCTAATCAATTAGGGTGGCAACGCGGGTAGCTCTCGTCCCTTCTATGGGGATGGGGGCTTTTTTTATGCTCTTCATTCATTAGCACAGATATTTGAATGAGCTGTGATAAAAAAGGTTATTATTTTCTAAGTCGATAAACTTACTATTGGAGGAATGAACATGTTAGATATTAGACGTGTACGTGATAACTTTGAAGAAGTGAAAAAAATCCTTCTTACACGAAATGAAGATTTAGGGAACTTAGATGAGTTTGAAGAATTAGATTCAAAGCGTCGGGAGTTAATTGCAAAAACGGAAATATTAAAGGCAGAGAGAAATAAAGTATCTGAACAAATTTCAATCATGAAACGTAATAAAGAAAATGCGGACGAGACTATTGCACGTATGCGCGAAGTTGGAGAAGAAATTAAACAACTTGATCATGCGTTACGTGAAGTGGAAGAAAAATTTGAATACATGATGATGCGTTTGCCAAATATCCCGCATGAATCGGTTCCAGTAGGGGAAACAGAAGATGATAATGTAGAAGTTCTTAAATGGGGAGAGCTACCAACATTCGATTTTGAAGCAAAACCACACTGGGATTTAGCAACAGACTTACAAATTGTTGATTTTGAACGTGCGGCAAAAGTAACAGGAAGTCGTTTTGTGTTCTACCGTGGATTAGGGGCACGCCTCGAACGTGCTTTAATGAGCTTTATGATGGATCTACATGCAGAAGAACATGGCTATGAAGAAATGCTACCTCCTGTGATTGTAAACCGTGATAGCTTAACTGGTACAGGCCAATTACCGAAATTTGAAGAAGATGTATTTAAATTGGTTGATACAGATTACTTTATGATTCCAACAGCTGAGGTTCCTGTAACAAACTTCTTCCGTGACGAAATTGTAGATGGCGATATTTTACCAAAAGGATTTGCAGCTTATAGTGCATGTTTCCGTTCTGAAGCAGGTTCAGCTGGCCGTGATACACGAGGTCTTATTCGCCAACACCAATTTAATAAAGTTGAACTAGTTCGTTTTGTAAAACCAGAAGAATCTTACAATGAATTAGAAAAACTTACAGGTCACGCTGAAAAGGTACTTCAACTTTTAGGCTTACCGTACCGTAAACTATTAATGTGTACGGCAGATCTTGGTTTCACAGCAGCCAAAAAATACGACTTAGAAGTATGGATGCCAACACAAGATATGTATCGCGAAATTTCTTCTTGTTCAAACTTTGAAGATTTCCAAGCTCGTCGTGCAAATATTCGTTTCCGTCGCGAAGCAGGGGCAAAACCAGAATATGTACATACATTAAATGGTTCAGGTCTTGCAATTGGGCGTACGGTAGCAGCGATTTTAGAAAATTACCAACAAGCAGATGGAAGTGTAATTATTCCAGAGGTTCTTCGTCCATATATGGGCGGTAAGGAAGTTATTGCTCCGAAGTAAATAGTGAAAATTAAAGTCATGAGATTACTCGTGACTTTTTATTTATTATTAGGCAAACATTTATATGTCCTTCTATACTTTTTCATACTTTGCGCGGTTTATAATAATAGATGTACTTACTAAATTACTTATTAATACTTTATCTACACTAATTTTTGCTAATACAAGGTAGAAGGAGAAATATAAAAAGAACACCTTTAAGTAGCCCTAGGCAGTCTTAAAGGTGTTTCTTTCTAGTGGGGGTATGCCTTATCATCATATGCATGGAATGGTAAATGAGTTGGGTTAAAAGAACAGGAATCCAATACTAATAATGACACCTGTAAAAATAAGAACGAATAAACAGAATCCCATAATATCTTTTGCTTTTAATCCTGCAATTGCAAGCGCTGGTAATGCCCAGAATGGTTGGATCATATTCGTCCAAGCATCCCCCCATGCAATAGCCATAGCTGTTTTTGCGTAGTCAGCGCCCATTTGTTGAGCAGCTTCTAACATAATAGGTGCCTGCACAGCCCATTGCCCTCCACCAGAAGGGACAAAGAAGTTTACAAGACCAGCAGAGTAAAAAGTAAATAAATAAAATGTGAATTCATTTGAAATGCTAATAAACCATATGGAGAATACTCCGGCTAAACCGGAAGCTGTCATCATTCCCATGATTCCGGCATAGAACGGAAACTGGAATACGATCCCTGTCGTCGTCTTAATTGCGTTCCCTGCAGCTGCTAGGAAACGCTGCGGTGTCCCGTGTAGTATAATTCCAAGGATTACAAAAATACTATTCACAATATTTAAATCTAGGGAAAACCCTTTTGTTACAAAATGATAAACTAAATATGAAACGCCTATAAGTCCAATTAATGCTGTTAGAACGTAGCTTCTTTCTGAACGAGAAGCAAATGTATTTTCTGCAGGAGGGAAATTTGGTTCCTCTTCTATTAATAAATTAGGATCCACTTCAACTACATCTTCTTCTTTTGGCATCATCCACCGATTAAAGAACGGTAAAGTTAAGCCGATGACAATTACGATAAATAAGTTATACGGAGTAAAGATTGTTTCAGAAGTTGGAACAACCCCCATTAATTCCGCAAACGGATGACCTTCTGTCGCAACAGATAGTGGAATGGACCCTGCTAAACCACCGTGCCAAACGATAAACCCAGAGTATGCACTAGCAATTAAGAGTCTGTAGTCAACTCTCTTTACATGACGTGCAATTTCTTTTGCAAATAAAGCCCCAATAACTAACCCAAAACCCCAGTTAATCCAACAAGCAATTAAAGAGATAAATGTAACAATAATAATGGCCATACTTGGAGTCTTAATTTTGCTAGCAATCGATGATAAAACCTTTTTGAATATCGGACTATTTGCTAAAACATGTCCTGCAGCTAGTACAATGACCATTTGCATTGTAAATGAAAGTAATCCCCAGAAACCATCTCCCCAATACACAACCATATCCAAAGGCGATGAGGGTGTTAGAACTATTCCAAGAAATAACACTAATACAGTCAATATTGCTACAAAGATGTAAGGGTCCGGTAGATATCTTTCCATAATGGTATTTGATATCTTCGTTAAAAACTTCACTGTATTACACTCCTTTCATAATTTTAAAGCACACTTCAAATTACGAATTTTTTGTGAAAAATATGATTAATTAAGAATATGTTTTACACAATCGAAACCCAATTTGTTTAGGTGGTTTAGGTACTAAAAGTTAGTGGTAAATAAATTACAAAGCTGTGGATAACTACAGTAAATAATATTTAGTAGATTTTATGAATATATAATTAAAGACTATAAATTTATAAAGTTATTAACATGTGGATAACCTCGTTACTTGAAACAAGGTAAGGGTTGTGGATAACTAATTAGTTGTAGGGGGCTTAGAAATGAAGGGGAAAGTTTGGGATTCTATCGACGAAGCTGTAAAAGATATTCAAGATGGACAAACGATTGTTGTCGGTGGATTTGGATTATGTGGTATACCTGAGAAAAGTATTGAGGCACTAAAAAAACAAGGTACAAAAAATTTAACGATTGTGAGCAATAACTGTGGTGTAGATGATTGGGGTCTGGGTTTGCTTCTTGCAAATAAACAAATAAAAAAAATGGTTGCCTCCTATGTAGGTGAAAATAAAATATTTGAGCAGCAATTTTTAAGCGGAGAGCTTGAAGTAGAACTAACGCCCCAAGGAACCCTAGCGGAGCGCATTCGAGCAGGTGGAGCAGGAATTCCCGCCTTTTATACTGCAACTGGTGTTGGGACTCCGATAGCAGAGGGAAAGGAAACTCGCCTTTTTAATGGAAAAGAGTACTTAATGGAAGAAGCTATAGTTGGTGATTTTGCCCTTGTAAAAGCATGGAAAGCTGATAAACTCGGAAATCTCATTTTTAGAAAAACATCCCGTAATTTTAACCCATTGGCGGCAGCAGCAGGAAAGATTACTATCGCCGAGGTTGAGGAAATCGTTGAAGTGGGTGAATTAAATCCTGATGAAATTCATACTCCTGGCGTTTATGTACAACGAGTTGTATTAGGTCAAAATTATGAGAAAAGAATTGAACGTTTAACTCTACAACGTGCTGGGGAGGGGGTCTAAGAATGGCAAATGCAAGACAACAAATTGTTAGGCGTGCTGTAAAAGAAATTAAGGATGGTATGAATGTTAACTTAGGGATTGGTATGCCGACTTTAGTAGCAAATGAAATTCCATCTGATATTAATGTGTTATTGCAATCTGAAAATGGCTTGCTAGGAATAGGTCCTTATCCAACAGAAGTCGAAGTAGATGCGGATTTAATTAATGCTGGGAAAGAAACTGTAACAGTTGTTCCAGGTGCTTCGTTTTTTGATAGCGCGGAATCTTTTGCAATGATTCGGGGAGGCCATATTGATTTAGCTATTTTAGGTGGTATGGAAGTATCAGAAACAGGGGATTTAGCAAACTGGATGATTCCAGGTAAGATGGTGAAAGGAATGGGTGGAGCAATGGATCTCGTAGTCGGTGCAAAACGAGTCATTGTAATTATGGAACATGTCTCAAAACACGGGGAACATAAGGTTAAAAAGACATGCTCTCTTCCACTTACGGGGAGAGGCGTAGTACATCGCCTAATTACTGATTTAGCGGTATTTGACTTTACAGAACAAGGCATGGTGCTTATTGAAACAGCTCCAGGTGTAACCATAGATGAAGTAAGAGAGAAAACAGAAGCCTCTTTTGCTGTATCTTCAGCATATATTGAATGTTAAAATAGGTGCTCTCTACAAGAGGGCACCTTAACTAATTACAAATTTTATAGATAGGATTATAATTAATATAAATTTTATCTATAAAGTAAATTATTTTACTTTGTATAAAGGAGACAACACTGTGGAGCACTTACTTTACAAAAACTTAAGTAAACAACAAATTTCCGGAATCCGGAAATTTACAAATATGTTAGTGGATTACCCTGATGCAATAAATCTAACGATTGGGCAACCAGACTTTCCAACACCAAATCACGTAAAGGAAAGTGCAAAACAAGCAATTGACCATAATCATACATCCTACACAGCGAATGCGGGCTTACTCGAATTGCGAAATGCTATTTCAAAATTTTACGAGGAAAAATATAATCTGCTTTACAACCCTCAAGATGAAATTGTTGTCACACATGGTGCATCAGGCGCTATTACAGCTGTATTACGAACAATCTTAGATGAGGGAACTGAAGTAATCGTGCCAGCTCCAGCTTATCCTGGCTATGTTCCAATTATTGAAATCTTTGGTGGTGTACCAGTCTATGTAGATACAATTTCAACGGATTTCGTCTTAACTGCTGAATTAATTGAGAAACATCTAACAGAAAAAACTAGAGCCATCATGCTTTGTTCACCTGCTAATCCAGTAGGAACAATTATTGAAGGCGATGAACTTGAAAAAATTGCAAAACTTCTAAAAGACAAAGAAATTTTTGTTATTTCAGATGAAATATATAGTGAACTTATATTTGATAAAACACATCAATCGATTGCCTCATATGAAGGAATGCGTGATAAAACAATCGTAGTCAATGGTGTCTCAAAGTCACATTCAATGACTGGATGGAGAATTGGTTTTACTTTAGCCCCAGCCTATATTTCTAAAGAAATCACAAAAGTGATTGCATATTTCTTAAGTTGTGAATCAAGTATAAGTCAATATGCAGCAATTGAAGCTTTATCAGTAGGTAAAGATGATCCAATTGAAATGAGAGACGAGTATAAAGCGAGACGGGATTTTGTATATAAACGTTTAGTAGATATGAACATTGATGTAGTAAAACCACAAGGTGCATTTTATATTTTCCCTTCAATTAAACGTACGAATATGAAGTCGTTTGATTTTTGCGTGGACCTATTAAAAGAACAAGGGGTCGCAACCGTTCCGGGGAGTGCTTTTTCAGATTATGGAGAAGGGTATATTCGAATCTCTTTTGCCAAATCAATGAAGGACTTAGAAGAAGCTATGAATAGATTAGAAAAGTATATGGAAAAGTTTAAATAAGTTACGTCTTTCATAAAAAAGTCGAATTCCAATTGTTTAGGGAATTCGACTTTATCTATTTTAGAGAAGCATAAAGTTCTACAACTAAATCACAAATCTCCTTGTAACAGTTGTTTTCGTTTCTTTTCCTCTTTTTTACGTTCACGTATGGCTCTAAAAAAATCAGTTAATAATTGTCCACATTCCTCTGCTAATATGCCTTCTGTTACATCACATTCATGATTGAAACGGGGATCATTTAACAAACGATATAATGAATCGACACACCCTGCTTTTATATCTCGAGCTCCGTAAACAACTCTAGGTACCCTTGACTGTAAAATGGCACCGGAACACATTGGACAGGGTTCCAGTGATACGTAAAGGGTTGTTTCTTCAAGTCTCCAGCTTCCTAACACCTCACATGCTTGTTGAATGGCCATTAATTCTGCATGTGTTACTGCATTTTGCGAAGTTTCTCGTAAATTGTGCGCACGTGCAATAATTTCTTCTTTATAGACAATGACTGCCCCAATGGGTACTTCCCCTAGAAAGGCGGCTTTTTTCGCTTCAATTAATGCTTCTTGCATAAAGTGTTGGTCTTTATTTAAAATTGCCACGTCGATCTCTCCTTGGTTGATAGTGTAACATGGGACTCATTAAAATACATTTAATGTTCCTAAGGTGAAAACAATAAAAGATTTAGTCATTCTATTTTAAAAGAAGTTAGATTAGTAATATTTGTTTGCCTATATATAAATTGCCTTAATCAGTTAAACTCTAGCTGTGTTTTTCAATTACTACCTATGTTAAAATGAAAAATACTGACGAATTTAGACTTGAAGGAGGGACTTCTCATGCCTGTACCATTCATTACAGTAGAGGGTCCGATTGGTGTTGGAAAAACATCCTTATCGAAAGCGATATCCGACACATTTGGTTATAACTTACTTAAAGAAATAGTTGATGAAAATCCATTCCTTGGGAAGTTTTATGAAAACATAGAAGAGTGGAGTTTCCAAACGGAGATGTTCTTCCTTTGTAATCGATATAAACAATTAACCGATGTGAAAAATCAAATTGTAAACACAGGTTCTCCAGTTGTTGCAGATTATCATATATTTAAAAATTTAATTTTTGCAAAGCGAACGTTACATCCCGTTGAATATGAAAAATATGAGGCGATTTATTCCATTCTAACAGCTGATATGCCACGCCCAAATATGATTATTTATTTACATGCTAGTTTAGAGAATTTAATGAATCGAATCGCAATGCGTGGGCGCGAATTTGAAAAAATGATTACTAGAGACTACATGAATCAATTAGCAGAAGATTATCATGAGTTTATTCAGTATTTTAAAAAGAAACACCCTGAGATACCAATTATCGAGCTTAATGGCGATGAGATTGATTTTGTGAAAAAACCAGAGGATTTACAATTTGTATTAAATTTAGTAGATAAGAAGCTACAACAAAGGAGTTTACATCAAGAATGAATCTAAGAGAAAAATATCATATTCCAACCAATACGGTTATTACAATTGCAGGTACGGTAGGTGTAGGGAAATCAACTATGACAAAGGCACTGTCTGATGCGTTAAATTTCCGTACATCATATGAAAAGGTGGACACAAACCCTTATTTAGATAAGTTTTACGATGACTTTGAAAAATGGAGTTTCCACTTACAAGTGTACTTTTTGGCAGAGCGCTTTAAGGAACAAAAGCGTATTTTTGAATATGGTGGTGGGTTCATTCAAGACCGCTCAATCTATGAAGATACAGGAATATTTGCAAAGATGCATTTCGATAAAGGAACAATGAATCCCACTGATTATGAAACATATACAAATTTATTCGATGCAATGGTTATGACACCCTACTTCCCCCATCCAGATTTACTGATTTATTTAGAAGGTTCAATAGATAATGTGATTAGTCGAATCGCAGAACGTGGACGTACAATGGAACAACAAACGCCAAAAGAGTATTGGGTTGAGATGCATAATCGTTATGAGGAATGGATTAACAACTTTAATTCTTGTCCTGTGCTACGTTTAAATATTAATGATTATGACTTGGTAAAAAACCCGGAACAAATAGAAGTAATTATTGAGCGTATTGCCTATATGCTAAAGCAAACAAGCCATCTTCGAAAATAAAGGTTGAATTTATAACTAAGAAATAATAAATACAATTCGTATATTCAAGTGATCTGCATCGAAGTACAAACCATAGAAAATAAGTTACTAAAATTAAAAGAGCTATAAAGTTTAATGGTGAAGTGCTAGTCCCAAAAGGCTCCTTTAATATTCTTATTTCATTTTGCGATAATTTAGCGAGAAAATAACATTTGCTTAATATTTAGGCAATATAATAAAAAGAAAAAGAATGGGGTGGTGACAAAATGCGCGTAGCTGTTTATTGTGGATCAGCCCTAGGAAAGTCTAGTGTTTATGCTGAAAAGGCAAGAGAGCTTGGGACGACCATAGCTAATGAGGGAATTGGCTTAGTATATGGTGGTTCTAACTATGGATTAATGGGAATTGTGGCTGATGCAGCCCTTGAAGCAAATGGCGAGGTTGTAGGTGTAATGCCAACACATTTGCAAACAAAGGAACGAGTACACACAGCTTTAACGGAAATTCATATTGTTGATACGATGCATGTTCGCAAAGCAAAGATGGTGGATTTAGCCGATGCATTTATAGCACTGCCTGGGGGTTGTGGCACATTGGATGAATACTTTGAAGTATTTACTTGGTCGCAAATTGGATTACATGATAAACCTGTCATTTTATATAATATTAATGGATTTTATGACGCACTTATTCAACATTTTAATAAAATGATAGAAGAAGGATTTATACGGGAAGAGCAGCGTCGAATTTTACAAGTCGCGACATCCGTAGAGGATATCCTTACAATCTTAACCCCTCCCGACGAACTCTTAATTAAAAAAGGTAGCTAATATAGAACCCCTAGATAGTATAATCTACTGTTTAGGGGTTTTTTATTAAGAAGGCGGGAATCCTAAAGTAAATGGTTTAAGATTTATTGAAAAATATGGTAGTTACACTTGTTAAAATTGTATACTCCTCTTAAAAAATAAATAGAGCAACCAAAAAGGGAATAGACATAATGAGTAAAACGCCGAAACTCCAAAGTATTTGTTTACCTGTAGACATATTTTTAGGCCTAATGCTGAAGGAATTATACAAATCGTTTATTGCCTGTTCTTCCTTTTGGTAAAGCATCTTTTGAAATTGGTCATAGTCCTCTATATAAGAATAAGGTGAAGGATGGCCAAAACGAATTGCTCGAATATCGTCAGTAACATCTTGATGATTCTGTAAGTAAATTAAAGTAGGAGCAAGGCCTCCTGAAGACTTAGCAATGACATCAATTTCGAAAGTTTTCATCTTTATTACTGTTTTACCCTCTTCATCAATCGTTTCCCTTAATAACCGATTCAATGCCATAAACCTGTTCCTCCCCAATAAATTTTAACAATCCCTAATGTTGAAGAAGACCTTTTAAGCATTATAACCAGTTTGATTTCCTTTTACCCTCTAATATGAAATAGGCGAAGTGCGTAAGCGAATCTGTAAGGGAAATAAAAAATGATAAAATTTTTTATTTCTAACAATACTATCACTATATTATCTAAAAAATGTAAATATTTATAATTTTAAAGATATTCTGAAATAATCTTATAAATTGGTGAAATTAAAAAAAGTGGGGATACTTAATTCATAAGTAAATACACTAAAGTGTATTGGATAATAAAGAAAGAATTAAGCGGGGCCAAAGCGGGCATATTTAGACAGAGTCTCATACTCATTATTAAAAACCTGTAAATGTATTACGTGCAGGTTGTCTTTAAACTGTCGTAAATTACCGATTTACTTTTATACTATAATAATGATATTATTTACATAGAGATTTATTGTCGCTTAATCTTTTTTAAGAGCGGGGGACCCAAATTTTTATTACGGATATTTTTCCGTTATAGGTGAATTCTTTAAATGAAAGGGCTTTCGTTTCCGAAGTCCTAACCTGAAAGCTAACCTCGTAAGCGTTTACAGGAAACGGTATGAAGGGATTTAATTATTCGATAGTACAAGCTGTTTTTTTGTGGGATTAAATCAATTCATTCATATACTTGTTTCCCTTACCAAAGTATATTTCGCATTAAAAATCATCAAGAAGGTGGGGTAATTAATGAAGTTTAAATTAAGTTTAGCAACTCAAATTATTATTGGGCTTATTTTGGGTATTGCCGTAGGTGGTATTTTTTATGGTAGTGAAACGCTACAAGGTATTTTACAACCATTCGGTGATCTTTTCCTACGATTAATTAAATTAATTGTTGTACCAATTGTACTTTCTAGTATCGTTGTTGCAATTGCTGGTGTTGGTGATTTAAAATCAGTTGGTAAATTGGGTGGAAAATCCTTAACTTATTTTATCGGTATGACATTAGTTGCAATTGCAATAGGACTTATTTCTGCGAATTTATTCCAGCCTGGAGCAGGAATAAATATGGAAAATTTAGCTCAAAGTGATATTTCTAGTTATGTTGATACTTCAGAACAGCAAGAAGGGAAAACTATTGCAGAAACCCTTTTACACATAGTTCCGACTAATCCATTCAATGCAATGGTAGAAGGGGATATGTTAGCAATCATTTTCTTCGCGGTTGTTCTTGGCCTTGGTATTGCTGCTATTGGAGAAAGAGGTAAGACGGCTTTAAGTTTCTTTGAAGGCATTTCACATGCAATGTTCTACGTAACTAACCTATTTATGAAGTATGCTCCTATTGGTGTTTTTGCTTTAATCGGTGTAACGATTTCTAAATATGGTTTCACATCACTAATTCCATTAGCAAAATTAGCAGTAACTGTATATGGAACAATGATATTCTTCGTTATTGTTGTTTTAGGAATTGTGGCAAAAATTATTGGCTACAGTATCTTTAAATTAATTAAAGTAATTAAAGAAGAGTTAATTTTAGCGTTCTCTACTTCAAGTTCAGAAACTGTACTTCCAAGAATTATGGACAAGATGGAAAAGGTAGGGGCACCAAAACATATTTCAACATTCGTAATTCCAACTGGTTATTCATTTAATTTAGATGGTTCAGTTTTATACCAAGCGATTGCAGCACTATTCGTTGCTCAAATGTATGGTATACACTTAAGTATCGGTCAACAAATTATGTTAATGTTAGTGTTAATGGTAACTTCGAAAGGTATGGCAGGTGTGCCAGGAGTATCCTTTGTTGTCTTATTAGCTACATTCGGGACAATGGGCTTACCAGCAGAAGGTCTAATGTTTATCATTGGAATTGACCGTATTCTAGATATGGGTCGTACAGTAGTTAACGTAGTAGGTAACTCTATAGCGGCACTTGTTATTGCAAAATGGGAAGGTCAATTAAACCTTAATACTGAAGTTGAAAACACTCAAAAAGCTTAAAAATAGATATATTATCAAAAGACTTTCGACGCCATGTTGAAAGTCTTTTTTTGTATTATAGTGCTAAATCCTTTTCTAATAACAGGGACACTCTTCAATATAAGTTAATTGTGAAAATTTTCAGGAAATGAATAGTTCCTGCTGATAAATTGAGGTGAAAGGTATAAGAAATATGCCCTTTTTTCATCTTTTTCCTAACTACCACATATAAACATTGCATTTTTAGTATGAAATGAAGTATACTAATTTATGCCGTGCTAGGTGGGGAGGTAGCGGTGCCCTGTAACTCGCAATCCGCTCTAGCGAGACTGAAGTCCTTTACTGAGGCTGTACGCATGTAGGGTCTGCCTCTTGCACGTAGTGTTGACGGTTGGGTCCTGCGCAATGGGTACCCATGAACCATGTCAGGTCCGGAAGGAAGCAGCATTAAGTGGTATCACCCATGTGCCGCGGGGTAGCCTAACCCGAGCTGGCGACAAGAGTAACGCTTATGTGCGGCAGTCGAAGGAAGGTGCACGGCATTAACGTGCTAATTATAAGCTCATAGAAGAGCATTTAATAAAAAAGACAAAATCAACTTACCTTGTTGATTTTGTCTTTTTTTATTTTTTAGGAAGAATAGGTGATGAAGAAGGGCGAACAATTTCTTAATATTTATTAATAAAATGGAAATTATGGAACTTAATTTACAGTTAAACGTACCAATTATTAAAGTGGAAATTAAAGGGGATGGCATTTTGAGTAAAAGATATTTTTATATTGCATTTCTTATTGCAATCATTTTGAGTTTTATACAAATTACGCCTGCTAGCGCGGCACCAAATCTAGAGGTGAAAATGGATGTTGGAGTTAATAATAAAGTAAAATATTCCACTCCACTCCCACTAAACATCACAGTAACAAATAGTGGTTCTGCTTTTTCGGGTGATTTAGTCATTGATGCGGCTGAATCATACGCGCTTGGTTCTGGCCTCGTTTATCCAGTAGATATTGCAGAGGGTGAGACGAAAACTATTCAACTCTATCTAAATGGGCTATCGGATGATTATATGTATTCTAATAATCAGCAATATCGTTTGGTTTACTTTTATGAGGGTGGCCTAGAAAAAGGAAAATTAATTGATTACAAGGGTTCGGCAAATGCTAGACCTCAATATTATGAACCTGAAGCCACTTTTATTTATACATTAACTGAAAATAGTGACCGTCTTTCTGCCTTATTACGGTTGGGGCAAAATACACCTCAAGGTTATGAAGTATTCCACTTGAACCAGTTGAAAAACTTTGAGTACCCAACAGATTCAAAAGGCTTTGAAATGGCTGATATTTTAGCGGTTGATGAAGAGAGTATTACGGACTTGCCGCAAGATGTGCAACAGGCCATTTATGACTGGGTAGAACAAGGGGGTACATTATTAGTAGGTGCTTCTGATCAACTAAGTGCTTCGATGGGAATTTTCCAACAACGTTTACCTTTAAAACTACTAAATGAACGACAGTCTGTATCTGCTGATAGCTTAAAAACATTAACTGGCGGAGGGATCTTCACACAGAACATTGATGTTTATCATGCTGAGGAGAAAGAAGGAAGTAAGAGACTTGTAACGGCAGGAGATACTTTATTAGCAGCATCTTCAACTGTTGGAAAAGGGATGATTATTCAAACTACCTTTTCGTTAGGAGATCAGCCATTAGCTTCAATGGATGGATACAGTAAGTTGTTAACTCAGTTGTTAAATACACATTCACAAACAAAGTCAAATTCTGCCACAAATTATATAGGAAATTATGCGGATTATTTACCTTATGAAGTCGGTTCTGTCAATGAGTTATTTCCTTCGTTTGAAGTGTCACCCACTGCTCTGATTATCATAGTGATTGTTTATATTTTATTTATTGGTCCAATTCTGTACTTTATATTGAAACGATTAGATAAAAGGGAACACGCATGGTGGATTATCCCTGTTATATCCGTTGCTTTATCTCTTTGTATGTTTATACTTGGCGCTAAGGATCGTCTTGTACAATCACAAATTCAACAGTCTGCTTTTTACGAAGTGAATACGGATGGCAGTTTAACAGGTCACTATGTTGAAACAATTTTGTCAAATCGAAGTGGCGATTTTACTTTTACAACCGATAAAAATACAACTGCTGTTGCCACTCGAAATATTGGAGGGATGGGTGGTCCAACAACGGAAAGGTTACATGAAAAGTCCTACGTCGAACAACATGCAAGTGGTTCTAGCATTACACTACAAAATTTAAAGTATTGGTCAGTGCAATCCGTTGTGGGGGAAACAGTGATTCCAAATGCAGGAAAAATGGATATAAGCTTAACGTTAAAGGACGGCAAGCTTGAAGGGGCAATAAAAAATAACTTCCCGTTTAAGTTAAAGGATGTAGCCATTTGGTCAGGATCTAGAGAATATGAATTCGGCGATATTGAAGCAAATGAAACATTACAAGTTTCTAGAGATCTTAATACATCGTTATTGCTTTCACCAACTATCTCAAATTATGCATATACGTATCCTCAAACAAAAGGGGAATTACTTCCAGCACGACTAGAGAAATTAAAGTACGGAGCTGGTGGATTAATAGATGGAGAGCGATTACCGGCAGTGATTGCTTGGGCAGACGAAGCGCTTGTTGGAATTGAATTAGATGGAAGTGCTGATGTATCACCTGTTTCATTTATGATCCAAACATTTGAACCAAAAGTGGAATTTTCAGGTGAATTTAAACTTAATCAAGATACATTAGAAGAAACACTTGAGCCCAAAACTCAATATGGCTATATGGATTTAATTAATCCTGCTACCAATGAGTGGTATCTAGATCAAGGGGAATATGATTATTACGTATCCATGCCAATGGAGTTAAATGATAGTGTGTCGAACTGGACTGAAATAATTATTTCTAACAAAGCGTCAAATTCGATGAAATTATCTATTTGGAATGTTAAAACATCACAGTATGAAGAAATTACAGAAAACAAACACGCTATTAAGGAAAATGTAGGAAATTACTTATCACCTGATGGTCAAGTAAGAATTCTAGTAGATTTCAAAGATAATGGTTTAGGTTTACCAGTTATAATGCCTGGTGTCGAAATTAAGGGGGTAGCGAAGTAATGATTGAAATTCAAGGGTTAACAAAAAAATACGGGTCCTTCACTGCCTTAGACAATCTGAACTTAAAAGTAGAAGAAGGAGTTGTATTTGGGTTTGTTGGTGCAAACGGTGCTGGTAAATCTACGACATTTTCAATTTTGGCAACACTGCTATCTCCAACATCAGGTGATGCACTTATTAATGGTAAAAGTGTAGTGCAAGAACCAAGGGAAGTAAGAAAACAAATTGGATATATGCCAGACTTTTTCGGTGTTTATGATCAGTTAAAAGCAGATGAATACCTAGATTTTTATGGGGCTAGTTATGGACTTTCTAGTTCTGAACGGGAGGTCCTAATTCCCCAGTTACTTGAGCTCGTCAATTTAACGGGTAAAAGATATGAATATGTTGATTTACTATCACGTGGAATGAAGCAACGACTTTGTTTAGCCCGTTCACTAATCCATGACCCAAAAGTATTAATACTAGATGAACCCGCGTCTGGTTTAGACCCTCGTGCACGTGTAGAAATGAGAGATATTCTAAAACATCTAAAATCAATGGGTAAAACGATTTTAATTTCATCGCATATTTTACCTGAACTTGCAGAAATGTGTGATGAAATTGGGGTGATTGATAATGGAAGGCTGATTGCCCACGGAAATGTAGCAACCATTCAAGCTCAATTACAAGGGGATAAACGAATTATTGTAAAGGTCATTAATCAACTTGAGCGAGCACGTGCCTTCTTTGAAGAAGACCCTCATATTTCATCTATCGAATTAATTGAGGAGAGAAATGAAATTGCCTTTAGTTATCGTGGTAAACCAGAAGACCAAGTGAAGCTTTTACAAAAGGCATTACTTGCTGAAATTCCTATTTATACGTTAACTGAAGAAGAAAAAGATTTAGAAGATGTATTCATGGCTATTACGAAAGGAGCGGATACGGAATGATGAATCATTTTTCGAACCCAGTGTTATTGAAAGAATTAAAATTACGTTTCCGTGCCTTTAAAAGTTTTTCAGGGTTAATGTTTTACCTAGTCGTACTATGTATTTTTGTTGCTGGGTTTTTATTAGTATATACGCAATTTACTGGAACAGGATTCTTTAGACCTAGCGAAAGCTTTGCAATGTTTGCAGTACTGAGTATGCTTCAAATGGGGCTTGTTATGTTTATAACACCCGGATTAACAGCAGGTGCAATTAGTACCGAACGAGAAAAACAAACGTTAAACATTTTATTAACTACAACGCAAAGTTCAAGTCAAATTATTATTGGGAAACTTTTATCATCTGTTGCTTTTTTAATTTTATTGTTGATCGCAGGATTACCACTGTATAGTTTAGTGTTTTTATTTGGTGGTGTTTCGCCATCACAATTAATCACGATTTTTTTACTTTATTTATTAACACTAATTGCTATCGGTAGTATAGGGATCATGTTTTCGACGATTACGAAAAAAACAATAGTTTCAATGATTGCAACATATGGAGCCATGATATTTTTAGCTGGAATCACGGCATTTTTCTTCTTTATTGGCATGTCAATGGAACAAATGTCAATGGCTCAAGGAACATCTACGAACCAGACGCCATTCTCCCCTATCACATATTTTTGGGCGAGTATTAATCCAGGAGCATTGATGCTTACAATTCTTTATCCAGACCTTGCCACTAGTCTTGAGTCACTAGTTGGAATTTCTCTGCCGATTTGGATTGTATATATTATTTTTTATTGCTTGATTACCATCTTGTGCTTAACTATTGCCATTCGTAAACTACGTGCAAATATGAAAACTAATCGATAAGGGGAAATTGAGAATGGATCGTCAAAAAATCTTAAAACACTTTGTTAGACGAGCGAAGAGAAGTTTAGCTATTGAAAAGATGCTGCCAACTATACAACATGGTATTTTATGTGCCTTGATTTTTAGTGCGGCGATCCTTCTTATTTCTCGACTGTTTATTTTTCCTTACTACAGTAATGTTTCTCAGGGTGTAGGGGTAGGCACACTGATCATAACGGCTATCATTACTTGGTTAAAAAGGGTTAAAGAGAAGGAAGCATTAACAAGACTAGATGCTTTTTATCCTCATAATGAACTCGTTACTGCACTTTCATTTAAAGAGGAACAACATCCATTAGTAAATGTTTTATTAACAAAAGCCGAAAAGGAATCAGTAACTTCTTATGAACTATTCAAAAAACGTGAAAAAAAGTTATGGAAGGCAAAATCCCTTATTGGAATTTTAGTAATGGCTATTGTTTTAGGGGTCTTAACGATCTTCCCTTCTGCTACTCAACAAGAAGCAGTAGTAATTGAAAAGGAAGATAAGATTATAAAAGAATTAAAGAAGGATATTACAAAGTTAGAGGAAAGAACTCAATCTGAACAGATTAAAAAGCAACTACAGGAGCTAGCAAATTCTTTGAATAAAGCTGAAACGTCGGAAGAAGCTTTACGTGAAGTTGTGAAAAAGCAAAAGGAATTGCAACTACAGGAACAACAGTTAAAAGAAAAGGATCAATTGGCCCAACTTGGCGGCTCAGACGAATCAAAATCGTTAACGGCTGAAGAGCAAAAACGATTACAAGAATTAGCGGAATTACAAAATGAATTTGCGAATAACGCAAACAATACACAGTCAGCGTTAGGGAAGCTAGGAAAACCAATTAGTTTTGATTTACAGAATGCAATTGCACAAGGATCTGAATCGCAAATAGATGATACTTCATCAGAATCAGATAATAATTCATCGAGTAATACAGAAGATCAAAACCAAAGTAATTCACAAACTGGCGGACAAAGTCAACAGGGCCAAGGTAATAATAATGGCCAAAACCAAGGAAATAGCAGTTCAAACTCTGGCCAAGGTCAAGGGAATAATGGGTCATCTGGTCAAGGGCAAGGTAATGGTGGTGGAGCAGGTCAAGGGGCTGGTAATGGCTCAGGCACTGGTGGTCAAGGTCAAAGTAGTGGCGGAAGAGGAGCAGGATTAGGGCAAGGCAGCCGAGACTTGTTGTCTATTCCAGAACGAATTGGAGGAAGTAGTGAAACTACAGCAGATGGTGGTCCTCTTGGTGAGGGAGAGGAAGTTGGAGAACAGAAAGGGTCTGTACCTGTTACAAGAGGGAATGTTCGTCCATACGAAGAAGTCCTAGGTAATTATAAAGATAGTTATATAGAGAGTTCAGATCGAATGAAATTACCTAAGGATTTGCAAGACATTGTGCAATCATATTTTTCTTCAATTGAAGCGGAATGAGTAGGGGGACTTGAGGATGACATTTAGTGAAGAGCAGTATATAGAAATAAGCCAACAATTAGTAGCAGTTAAAAATGAAATTAGTAAGTTTATTGTCGGGCAAGAAGAAGCGATTGACTATACATTGTATTCTGTCTTAGCAGATGGGCATGCACTTTTAGAGGGGTTACCGGGATTAGGTAAAACAATGTTAATTCGTACAATTTCAGATGTATTGGATTTATCCTTTTCCCGAATTCAGTTTACGCCGGATTTAATGCCAACTGATATTACTGGAACCAATATTATTGAAAGATTGGAAAGTGGTAAGCAGCAATTTGTCTTTCAACCTGGACCAATTTTTAGCCAAATGGTACTTGCGGATGAAATTAACCGTGCGACACCCAAAACGCAAAGTGCCCTACTAGAAGCAATGGGCGAAAAAACAGTGACCATTTTAGGTGATACAAAACAAATGTCGAAACCATTTTTTGTTCTTGCCACACAAAACCCGATTGAAATGGAAGGAACATACCCTTTACCAGAAGCGCAAATGGATCGTTTCTTATGTAAAATCCTAGTCCCATATCCGTCGAAAAAGGAACTAATGGAAATCATGAAACGTACAACAGGTGCCCAAGAAATATCTTTAGGAAAAATTATGAATACCGAGGGGCTAATTCATGCACAAAAAATGGTGAAGGAAGTATTAGTAGCAGATGAAATGATGGAATACGCTGTAAACCTAGTTGTCGCCACGCATCCGGAGGGAGAAGCCTCATTGCCAGAGGTTCAACAATTTGTCATGTATGGTAGTGGGCCACGAGGTTTACAAAGTATCATTAAACTAGCAAAAGCACGGGCTGTTATGAATGGGAGATTCCATGTTTCGATTGCTGATATTAAATCTGTGGCGAAACCTGCTCTTCGTCATCGCATGATGTTAAATTACGAAGGTGAAGCATCTGGTAAAACGGCAGATGATGTGATAGAGGGTATACTAAATACTATCCAACAAGGCATTGGCTTATGAACCAATTCCCTTTAATACTACCTGATGATTGGGTTTCAAAAATTAGCCGTTTCTCAATTGCCACCTCATCAAAAATCCGTGGACATCATAAAGGATCGCATCGGTCCCAACGTTTTGGTTCCTCTTTAGATTTCTCAGATTTCCGTGAATATACTTTAGGTGATGATGTCCGACAGGTTGATTGGAATGTATTTGCGCGAACAGAAAAGTATTTTATTAAGCGCTTCCTCGATGAACAGGAAATGCGAGTACATATTCTACTCGATTCTTCTCGTTCTATGGGAGAAGAAAAGAAATGGTTATTTGCCAGACAAATTACAGCTGCTATAGGACTGATGGTATTAAACCGTGATGATCGATTATCATTTTCTTATATTCATGAGGAAAATAAGCCAATGTTTCGGAAGAAAGGGTCTACCTATCGGAAAGCCTTCTTAGAAACTGTTTCAAAAATAGACAATGCACAGTTTAAGGGTAGCTTTGCTAAAGAAGGTTTAAAGGCATTACCAAAGGACAATACTATTCTTTTTATTATTACGGATGGTTTAGAGAAGGTTAGTGAGTGGGAGCAGTTTTTTAAACGATTGCCATCTTTTGTGCGGGATATTCGGTGTATTCAAATTGTAACGGAAGAAGAATTAAAACCTGCTTTTACAGGTGATGTAAGGCTGATTGATGCAGAAACGAACGGGGAAATAAATGTATCGATGACAAATCGCGTATTAGCCGACTACCAAAAAGTACGTACAGCCCATGAAACAGACTTTGATGCCTTATTATATCGCTTTGGTATTCGAAAGTTAGAACTTGTTGTAGAAGAAGGACTTCAACATGCAATTTTTCAAAAACTATTAAGGACACATTGGATACAGTGAGGTGAACGGTCATGGGTTTTAGTAATTTCATATTCTTATGGACGTTGATTTTTCCAATCGTTGTCCTTCTTTATTACTTTTTTCGTAAAAAGTATCAAAATCAACCGGTGTCTTCTACTCTTTTTTGGTCAGAGGTCATGCAAGAAACGAAGGTCTCTCCTTATTTAAAACATTTACAGAAAAACCTCTTACTTTACTTACAATTATTAACCCTTATTTTACTTGTCCTATCCCTTATGAATCCGTTTGTTAAAACGTCTAAAATGGCTGGGGAACAAGCAATTTTAATAGTTGATACTTCAGCTACAATGCTTGCAGGAAAAGAAAACTCCACCTTTGATGATCATAAGAAGCAAATGTTGTCACTTGTTTCAAGTATTGGTGGCCGTCCAGTAACAATCATTACAACAGGTGATGAACCACAAATCATTGTACGACAGGAAACTAATCAAAATATTGTTGAAAAGGCAATTAACGAATTAATAGTCACATATGAAGAAGAGCAGTTACCAAAGGCTATTGATGTAGCCCACGCATTTATTGGAGATACCCCAACGTCTATTTATTTATATACAGACTCAGTGGAACGTGGCGAATTACCAATGGAGAGTGACCACGTAAAGTGGATTGTAAAGGGTGCAGAGTCGGATTTAGAAAATGTAGCCATAACTCGTTTTGCCGCAACTGGTACAGAAGAGAATGCACAAGCACTTATTCAAATTCACAATCAAACTTCAGAAGAACAACAAGTTGAGCTTTCCATTACTAACGAAAGTGGAGAAGTAGTTTTTGAAGAACTCCTTAATGTTTCTGCAGAAGATGAAATAACGAAAACGATTGAGGAAATAAAGGCTTCTAAATTCCTAACAGCACAAATACAAGTGGAAGATAACTATAAAGTCGATAATTCATTTGTAACAGTACTAGGGCTAAACAATTCCTCCATTGTAGTGGATCAACAGATGCATCAACTCATTCAAAAAGGTTTTCAAGTATTAAATCATGAGGTGAAAATTGTTCCGTCAGATCAACTTATGAACTTGAGTAGAAACGCCATCATTGTGACAAGACAAACCGAGTTGTTAGAGACAGCAAATTCACCAATTGTTTTGTTTGGTCGAAATGATCAATCTCCTGAAGAGGTAAATAGTTTAGTAGATGTTTCTGAGGACCCACTCTTTGCTTTTAGTCCTTTGGAAGATGTGTATGTAAGTAGTGTTTATCCTGCATTTGAAAACTTTGAGACGATAGCAACCATTGGGGAAAAGCCATTTATTCAGCGTTCTCCAAGGGGAGATATTATTGTTTTATCAGATATACAGGCAACAGACTGGCCATTGCATCCTTCCTTCCCACTATTTTTATGGAGTATTCAAAATGAATTAGTAGAAGGGACGACATCTATAGGAACATTTTCACCAAATGAGCATCGTACAGTTTCCTTAACACCTGGCGATTGGTCTATTTATTCAGCCAATAATGAATTTGTATCGGCATTTGACAAACTAAGTGATTTCAGAGCACCGATAGAGCCTGGTGTTTACAAGGTTCGTTCGAATAGTGAGGAAAAACAAATGGTTGTTCAACTTTCAGGACAGGAGCGGATCCTGAAGGAGGGGAAAAGTTTTGAGCTTGGTATGGTTCAAAATAATGGTAAAGAAGAGACATCACAAAGGAATCTTCTCATATGGCTATTAATCCCGATTTTATTGTTACTTATGATTGAGTGGGAGGTGCAACGTAGACGTGGATTTACGAATTGAATTTCCTCTCGCATTATTGTTACTGATTCCAATAGTAGGATACTTTGTATGGACATGGTGGCGACATAAACTACAATTAAAGAAAGGTTATCTAGTAGTATTTAGTATTCGAATTATTGCTGTCATTTTGCTTGTTTTTGCAATGGCTTCCCCTTATTTATTGTTACCAGTAAAAGAGGAACAAGTTGTTTTTTTAATTGACCGTTCTGCATCGTTAGAAGGAACTGAAGAGTTAGCAACACAGTATATTGAAGAGAGTTTAAAGGCTAAAAGGGAATCTCACTTGGTCGGTATTTATTCTTTTGCCTCGAATGTTCAGACGGAAACAATTGTTTCGCCTTCCCTAGAGCATGTTCCACAATTTAGTGAAATGAAGGGTGAGCAAGATACAAATATTGAACAGGCTCTACAGCTAGCTTCTAGTGTCGTAGACCAAAATAAGGCGACACGAATTGTGTTACTTACAGATGGATTAGAGACAAAAGGAAACGTATTAGAGCAATTAACTAAAATGGTAGGAGCCAATATTTCAGTCGATGTCGTGCAACTAAGTAAAAATGTTGACACGGATGTTTCAATTCAAAGTTTTACTACACCTCAGATTGCTTATGCAGGTGAGCAACAAAATTTAATAACAGAAATTGAAGCGACTTCTGGAACAGATGGTGACTTATATTTATATGAAAATGACCAACTCATCCACCAAGAAAAGATTCAATTAGAAGAGGGACGCAATGTTATTTCTTATGCACATGTTGGTCAGGCTGAAGGTTTAGTCAAGTATGAGGCACTTATTCAAGTAGAACAGGATGCTTTCATAGAAAATAATAAATTAACAAGTATCACAATGGTTCAAAGTCCACCTCGCTTGTTAATTGTTAATGATGAAGATCAAGGGTCATCTATTGTCTCAGCATTAGGACCAAATGCTATCGATTACGATGTAATTACTTCAAATGAACTACCGGGGTCATTATCTAGTTATTTGCACTATAACGCAATCATTTTTGATAATATTCCAGGGCACCTTGTTGGTGAATCAAAAATGGAAGTTATTGAGCAGGCTGTTAAAAACTTTGGCGTTGGATTCATGATGGTAGGTGGAGAAAATAGCTTTGGTTTAGGTGGATATTTTAAAACTCCGATTGAGAAGTTATTGCCAGTCGAGATGGAAGTGAAAGGGAAGCAGCAATTACCATCTCTAGGGCTAGTTATTGTTCTGGACCGGTCAGGAAGTATGATGGGGCCAAAAATGGAACTCGCAAAAGAAGCAGCAGCTCGTTCAGTTGAATTACTTCGAGAAGGGGATACACTTGGCTTTATTGCATTTGATGACAGGCCATGGGAAGTGATTGAAACAGCCCCTTTAGAAAATAAAGAAGAATCCGTGAATACTATTTTATCTATAGCCCCTGGTGGTGGGACAGAAATCTATTCCTCATTAGAGATGGCTTATGAGAGATTAGGAAATTTGGAACTTCAACGTAAACATATTATCCTTCTGACAGATGGACAGTCATATACGGCTAATAGTTACGAGAATTTAATTGAAGAAGGAAAAGGCAATAATATCACTCTCTCAACGGTGGCAATTGGCTCCGATGCTGATGTGAATTTACTGCAAATGCTTAGTGATACGGCTGGTGGGCGTTTTTATAGTGTGCTTGATGAAACAATGATTCCTTCGATTTTATCCCGTGAAACCGCAATGATTTCTCGGACTTATATTGAGGATAATCCGTTTTATCCAATTGTTTATCGTGCGGATGGTTGGAATCATTTGTTTGAAGCTGGTGTCCCGCAAATGAATGCTTATATTGGAACAACTGCTAAACAAACGGCATCAGTTATTGCCGAGAGTGAGAAGGAAGATCCTGTTCTAGCGGAATGGCGGTATGGCCTTGGGAAATCCATTGCCTTTACTTCCGATTCAACAGGTGCCTGGACCGGTGATTGGGCACGGTGGGATGAGTGGTCTAACTTCTGGCAAACAGCTATTTCAAGAATGTTGCCTTCCTATAATGATGTTGCGTATGACATTCGTTTAGATGCCGATGGTTCATTTATAATAACGGACCCAACAAACAAAGCGGCCTTTTTAGATGTTGCGGTTGTAAATGAAGCGGGAGAAGTGTTGGAAGTTCAAGTAGAGCCACTCTCTGCAAGCACAGTTCGCACAGTAGTAGATGTAGAACCAGGTCTAGTATTCTTTAGAATATCAGGTGAAGAAGGGTCAATTTATCAAGCGGGTCTCACAGTTCCATATAGCGCGGAGTATGAACTACAACCTCCTAATGAAACGTTGCTAACTGAAATTACTGAACGAACAGAAGGAGGCATTTTAAGTCTAGATGAACCAGCTGCTGCCTTTCGTGAATTTTCAGTGAATGGTGCAGAACGGCAAACTATTACTACTTGGTTAATACTTGCGTCTATCTTGTTATTCTTTATTGATATTACATTAAGGCGATTTGGTTGGGGTGTATTACGATCAGTAGTAAAAAGTCGAGAGCAGGCTGATATTATACAACCAGATCAACAAGAAACAAATGTTGCTCAGTTATTGAAAGAAATGAAGAAAAGATAGTATAGGAATAAAGAGTTATTTCATGATGTTGAAATAACTCTTTTATTTGGAGGAGAAACTTACCTCTTTTGAATGACAATAGAGGAAATGGTAGTCCAACTTATGCTATAATTAACTTATAAAATTGTAATAGTAGAAGGGGAGGAAATAGTTGACGTATCAAGCATTTTACCGTGTCTATAGACCGCAAAGTTTTCGCGAAATGTCTGGTCAAACACATGTAAAAAGAACCCTTCAAAATGCTCTTCTAGCAAATAAAACTACTCACGCTTATCTTTTTTCTGGCCCACGTGGTACTGGGAAAACAAGTACAGCAAAAATATTCGCCAAAGCATTAAATTGTGAAAAGGCACCTTCTAGTGAACCATGCAATGAATGTCCAACTTGTATTAGTATTACAGAAGGATCACATCCGGATGTAATTGAATTTGATGCCGCTTCCAATTCTCGTGTTGAAGAAATGCGCGATATTATAGAAAAAGTACGATTTGCTCCAGCAAGTGCTCGTTTTAAAGTGTATATTATCGATGAAGTGCATATGCTTTCTACAAGTGCATTTAATGCACTATTAAAGACATTAGAAGAACCGCCACCACATGCTGTCTTTATTTTGGCTACTACGGAGCCACATAAACTTCCAGCTACTATTATTTCACGCTGTCAACGG
Source organism: Lysinibacillus composti (assembly GCF_016908465.1). Taxonomy (GTDB): domain Bacteria; phylum Bacillota; class Bacilli; order Bacillales_A; family Planococcaceae; genus Ureibacillus; species Ureibacillus composti_A. The sequence continues at coordinate 33,774 of NZ_JAFBDY010000031.1, forward strand.
TTCGATTTTAAACGTCTTTCATCTACTGATATTTTGGAGCGTATGAAAATTATATTGGAGGATATTAATCTCCCTTATGAAGAACAAGCACTAAAGGTAATTGCACAAGCAGCTGCTGGTGGAATGCGTGATGCATTAAGTTTACTTGACCAGGTTGTTTCTTTTAGTGGAGAACAGTTAACACTCGAAAATGCCTTACTTGTAAGTGGGTCAATTAGCCAAGAAGTTTTTTATGAGTTAGTGAATGCGCTAAGGGAAAAAGAAATTGCAAAGGTCCTTTCATTGATTGAAGAGCTTGTAGCCGATGGGAAAGATCCATTGCGTTTAATAGAGGATCTTATTACCTTTTTCCGCGACTTATTACTACTGCAAACGAGTAAGGAGCTTGAAGAGTTACTGGAACTTGTTACACCTGAAGAAAAGTTTATTTCACTTGCGCATGCGTTTAATGCCGACATCCTTTATGGATATATCGATATACTATCTAAGACACAGCAAGAAATGCGGTTTTCTCACCATACGAAAATATATATGGAAACAGCTCTCTTAAAGATGGCACAGTTTTCGGGAAATGCTACAAGTATGAATCATACTGTTCCTAGTGCCATCGATCCCGCACTACAAGAAAAGGTCACTAATCTTGAAATGTTAGTTCAGCAATTAACACAACAGCTTCAAAATGGTGCTGTAGTTCAGGGAAATGTAGGTTCACAACCTAAAGAAGCACCACGCCCTAGAGCGAAGTCAGCAAATGGTTATCAACCACCTGCTGGGCGAATTCGTGAAGTGTTAAAAGGAGCAACAAAACAAGATATTCAAAAAATTAAAAGTGTTTGGGTTCAAGTGCTAAATCAAATGCAAAAGTCACAAGCAGCATTATTAGCTGAAGCGGAACCAGTTGCGGCATCTACTAGTGCTTTTGTGGTAAAATTCAAGTATGATATACATTGTCAAATGGTAGCAGAAAATAAAGGATTTACCTCATTCTTTTCTCAGGCTTTATCTCAACAAACAGGTTCCATGTATGAAATGTTGTGTATTCCAGAAAATCATTGGGTCACACTACGTGAACAATTCATACGTGAAAATAAGCTAAATAATAAAAAGGATCCATCGGGGCATTCTGATGATGCTTTAATAGAGGAATCAGTACCAGGAGAACCATTTATTGATGATGGGCAGGTTGTTATTTCTGACGACCCACTGGTAGCAGAAGCTGAGAAAATGTTTGGTAAAGATTTTGTTGAGGTTGTAGAAGACTAATTTTATGATCTGCCAGAAAAATTATTGATTATTTAGGAGGAATTTACTTATGCGCGGTATGGGAAATATGCAAGGTATGATGAAAAAAATGCAAAAAATGCAAAAAGAAATGATGCAAGCACAGGAAGAATTAAATGCACAACAATTTGAAGGTGCTGCAGGCGGCGGAATGGTTAAGGTTACTGTAAATGGCCAACGTGAAGTACTTAGCGTAAACTTAGATCCATCTGTAGTAGATCCAGATGATGTTGAAATGTTACAAGATTTAATTGTAGTAGCAACAAATGAGGCGTTAAAAAAAGTAGAAGAAACTACTGCATCAACTATGGGTAAATTCACGCAAGGTTTAAACCTTCCATTCTAGGGGGTAGAAAATGTATTATCCTGAACCAATATCAAAGCTAATTGATAGCTTTATGAAATTGCCAGGTATCGGTCCGAAAACTGCGGCTCGACTGGCATTTTTCGTTTTAACTATGAAAGAAGATACTGTAACAACATTTGCAAAGGCATTAGTCGATGCGAAAAGGAATTTAACGTATTGTTCCACATGTGGACATATTACAGATATCGACCCATGTCAAATTTGTTCCGATCAACAACGTGATATATCAACCATTTGCGTTGTACAAGATCCTAAAGACGTCATTGCAATGGAAAAAATGCGTGATTATCACGGTTTATACCATGTATTACATGGTGCAATCTCGCCGATGGATGGTGTGGGGCCAGAAGATATAAATGTTGCTTCTCTAATTACTCGTTTACAAGACGAACGCGTAAAAGAGTTAATTTTAGCAACAAACCCCACAATAGAAGGGGAAGCAACTGCAATGTATATTTCTCGTCTTGTAAAACCATCTGGAATCCGTACAACACGTATTGCACATGGCCTACCTGTTGGTGGTGATTTAGAATACGCGGATGAAGTAACTTTGTCTAAGGCTTTAGAAGGAAGACGTGAACTATAAGGTGAGTGACAATCTGGATGTTTAGCCGAAAAGGGAAGTTGAAAAAAGAGTTTGATGAAAAACTGGTCCATTTAATTAAGGAAACAAAAGAGGACTGGAACCAAGCGAAAGTCCTGGAAGGATTACTCGATGATTATGACTTGGATGTAATTGCTGAACGTAAAAGAACAGAAAGCATTCACTTTTACTTATTTAAAGAAGCCAGAATTAGAAAAATATTAATACGTTAAATACAAATAAGAGTAGCTGCAAAAGCATATGCTCCTATGAACCATTTGATTTTCCATTCAGTGCTTGGCAAAGTAAGCCTAATTTGATCCTGGTTTAACTGAATCACAAATGATTAATGGAAAGGGAGTTTGAATGTTAACATACTTTGGCATCGGTGTATTATTTGCGTTACTCTTATTTGGTTTTATTCTAGGTAAGAAAATTGGATTTGGTGTCATCTTTGAAAAGTTAGCAATCCTTTGGTTTAAATTAGCGTGCTCATTTGCTTTATTATTTTTAATACATATCATTGCAGATGGATATGATATTGTTGTCCCGGTTAACTTATTTTCAGCCATCACAATCACAGTTCTTGGTTTACCAGGAGTCCTGTGTATTGGTGTTTTAACAATTCTTCAATAAAAATATCAAAAAAGTATTGCATGAATAAAGTTATTATGATACATTATTTAATGTCGTTGAGACGACGCAGTGAATTGAAGTATTAATTTTAATTTCGTATCTCACACGACTTAATTTTTTTAGCCTGTCTTATTGACAAGAAGTTAAAAAAACGATAAAATAATAAAGCTGTCGTGGAAATGATTTGTAAAACAGATCATTGAAAATGCATATTATGTTTGTTAAACTTACTAATTCGCTAAGAAAATAGTGGTTTATATGAACCTTGAAAACTGAACAACAAAACGTTAATGAAATAAACGTTTCTTTTAAATAAGAAACAAAATTTTGGACATCAAAATTGATGCCAGCAAATTTGAGCTTTATCAAATTTTCTTTTATGGAGAGTTTGATCCTGGCTCAGGACGAACGCTGGC
>NZ_JAFBDY010000032.1 GCF_016908465.1 Lysinibacillus composti
TTTAAAATAAGACTGAAAAATACCCGGAAAATCTCAAAAAGACAAAAGGCCTTCAGAATGAAACCATTCTGAAGGCCTTTTGTCGACAATCTGAGCACACTAGTATTAGTGTGCTTCTTCAGTCATTGGAGAATTTGATATTCTTTTTTCTTCAGCTTTTCTAACAATAAAAATACTCAATTCGTATAAACCAACCATCGGAACTAAAATCAATAATTGACTAATAAAATCAGGTGGTGTGATAAGAGCTGATAAAACTCCCATAATTACATACGACCACTTTCTGATGTTCTTCATCGTTTCTGATGTTAATATACTAATCGAAGATAGAAAGAGGGCTACAACAGGTAATTCAAAAAGTAACCCAATTGGTACAGTAGTCATAATGAGGAAATGAATATAGTCTGTTGCAGTAATCAGCATATCAAAATTCTTTTCACCTAGACCTATCAGAAAGTGATAGCTCATTGGATTTACAACGAAATATCCAAATGCAAGGCCAAATAAGAAGAGTATTAACATAATTGGTGAGTAAAGCCCAATAAACTTCTGTTCTCTTTCATAAAGACCTGGCTTTGCAAATTGCCATAAAAAATTGCAAATTAATGGCAACGATAATCCTAAGGATAAAGTAGCAGAAATAGAAGTATAAGATTTAATTACTTCTAAGGGGCCTAATATAACGAGTTTGTGCCCCTTAGTAATCAATGGCAACCAAAAGTTAATGGTAGAGAAGACAATAATAAATAGCACTAAAAATACAATTACACTTTTTATAAGCTGCTTCCTTAACTCAAAGATATGGTCATACCAAGACTCCTTGTTTCCATCCAAGTTCCATACTGATTCATTTTTTTCTTCTACTTCAACTTCGACTTTCACTTGCTCAATCAAATCAGTAGTTTCTTTAGAGTCCTTTACCGTTTCTACCTCTTCAACAGATTCCTGCTTCTTTTTTTTATCCAATGGACTTAAATTATTGTAGCCATAAGGATCCATCTAAATCACCTACGATGCTTCATCGGACTTCTTTACTTCCTTTAAAACGGGCTTTTTTTCAACTTCATCGTCTTCCATAATTTCTCGAGCTGATTTTTTAAATTCGGATAACGTTTTACCGACAGCGCCACCGATTTCAGGAAGTTTCTTAGGGCCAAAAACAATCAGTACAATCACTAAAATGATGATTAACCCAGGAACACCAATAGAACCTAAACCACCCATATTAATCCCTCCTATTTATTAGACAAGACTGCCGCCTGTTTTACTATATTTGATAATCCCCTCTGCACAGCGATATGCCAGTGCACCTACAGTTCCTGTTGGATTGTAGCCGCTATTATGCGCGAAGTTCCCTGCTCCTACAACAAATAAGTTTTCAGCATCCCAATGTTGCAACCACGTATTCACAACACTTATTGCAGGGTCATTACCCATAACAGTTCCGCCCGTATTATGTGTTGTTTGATAAGGGACAATATCATAATCAGTTAATGGATTTGCCGGAGCAATAGTATTTGCACCCATTTCTTTCATGATTTCAGCAGATCTCTCAGAAAGATACTTATGAAGTGCACGATCCTGATCAGTAAAGTTATAAGTCAATCTTAATAATGGTACGCCATAGGCATCCTTATAAGTTGAATCAAGAGACATATAGTTTTCCTTATATGGCATAGAAGCCCCTTGTCCACCAATGCTTAATGCTCTTGTATAGTAATGTACGGAAGCCTTTTTAAATTCCGCACCCCAAGCAGGTGTGTCTGGAGGAACAGGGTTAAAGGCAATTGGACGTAGCCCCGGTTGAGTTAATGAAAGACTTGCTCCATGGATAAAGTCCAGTTTTGAATGATCAAATGAATCTCCATTAAAGTCATCAATTGTCATTCCTAGTGCGCCTGCACCCATATAAGTGTTAAATTGTTCATCATCAAAGAATCCAGTTGCTCCAGGTAAAATTTGATAACAATAATTTTTACCAAGTGTTCCGCGACCTGTATCTGGATCATATTGTTCTCCAATATTAGAAACCATTAGTAATTTCGCATTATTTAATACGTATGATGTCAATACAACTACATCGGCGGGCTGAATAAATTCCTCACCCGTTACCGTATCATAGAATCGTACTCCAGTTACTTTGTTTCCTTTTTTTAGTACCTCAACTACATTGGAATGGTAACGAATATCATAATTCCCTGTTTCCAAAGCGGTTGGAACAACAGTTATTTCTGCAGAAGATTTCGCCCCATATTCACAGCCAAATCTTTCACAAAAACCGCAATATTGACATGCAGCAATCGTTGAACCATCAGGGTTTTCATAAGGTTCGGATAAATTTGCAGACGGCATCATAAACGGATGATACCCCAGGTTTGTCGTTGCTTTTTCAAATTTCTCAAGAATCGGTGTTTTTTTCATCGGCGGTGTTGGAAAAGGTTTAGACCGCTTTCCCCAAAATGGATTCGTATCTTCACCGGAAATACCAGCAGTATATTCAAATTTAGTGAAATAGGGTTCCAGTTCATCATAGGTGATTCCCCAATCTTGAAGTAAAAAGTCCTTTCCGATTTTATCCTTACCATATTTCTTTTCAGTTTGGGATTTTATTTCAAAATCGTAAGGTAGGAATCTCCAGTTTTGCCCATTCCAGTGCGTACCAGCTCCTCCCAATCCTTCACCTAAAAGGAAAGAACCCATCATTCGCATCGGTAGCGCATTCATTTGCCTATTATTTCGGAACGTAATCGTTTCCCTAGATAAATTTTGAAATAACTCATAACGGATTGCATAACGAAACTCATCGTGTACCATTGAATAATCTTCAGTACCACGGGCTTCACCACGCTCTAATCCCCGAACTTTCAAGCCTGATTTTGCACATTCGGCAGCCACAATACCACCTGTCCAACCAACACCAACTGTTAGAACATCAACTTTATCTAATGTAGTAGCCATGATTATTACTCCTATCTATTTATGAGTCATACTGCTAATTGACTGCGGTTTGTATTCAATAAACTCTTTACTTTCAATATCTTTAGCATAGCTATATTGGTGACCTGGGAACCCTTTCATTTTCCAACCTTCCATATTTCGGTTACCATTGTAGATTGGATCACTATATGCTCCCTCAAGTGTTGCCTGACGAAGTAGTGTAAAGAAAAACATAGAGGTCACTGCTTCCATTTTCACTTCCCCTTTTTGGAAAGCTGTTAATATTTCATCCATCTGATCGGGTTCTAATTCCTCAAACCCTTTCTTAAATCTGGATTGAGCTTCTTCCTCAAGTTTTGCAATTCCTTGGTCAAAGATTTGGGCACGAGTAAGCCTACTTTGATAACCTTGTGTAACCGCACCATCTTCAAATGGACCTTGCATATATTCCTTTGCATTCATCCCATAAGCACCAGCTAATTGGTTATCAATGAAGTAGGGAACACCTAACCCAATGGCACCCGGTCCTAAATCATCTTCGGGCAAAATTCGCTCTGTTGCTTGAGATAATATATTAAAACTTTTCATTGTCTTAAAGTGCTGAAGACCAACATTGATTTCATGATTTTGACCTTGTTGAGTCTCTCCAGTTTTTTCATTTTTTCCGGAGCCTTTATTGGCGTTGTAACCTACTAGTCCACCAATAATTCCCCCACCAATTAAAGTACCTGTTGCAATCCCAGTAGTTTTCAAAAAGTCACGCCGAGAAACACCTTGTTTTTCTTTTTCATTACTCATGTTGAATCCTCCTATGTTGTTACTAATATTTCCCTTGTATTAGTTGAGTATTGTGATTTTTTTTCATAATTAAACAACTGAAAAGAAAATTATTTCTAATATAAAAAAATGGAAAGTACCATATCCATATAATGGGGTTTCGGTGGTCATATAGGCTTATAAGTTAGCAATTTTTTTATATTTTGTCGGAAAAGATGCTTGTAATAAAGTAAGATTTGAACATGATATGTAGAGGAATTTTTGTTACGAGGGGTGATAGTTTTACAACATAAAAAGTGGGTACCTCATCAAATGTGAGGCACCCACTTCTTTCGCCACAATGCTTAAACAATAGTGGCCATTTTATTGGTGGCTAACCTTTTCGTTAGCCACCAATCCTTATATTATTGTTGGTTATTGTTACCTCTTAATTGCGCTTCAGCCATTTGAACAAGGCGTTTTGTAATCTCTCCACCTACTGAACCATTCGCACGTGCAGCATCTTCTGGTCCAAGATTTACACCAAATTCTTGTGCAATCTCAAATTTCATTTGATCCACTGCAGCTTGTGCACCAGGTACGTTTAATTTGTTATTACCGTTAGAAGCCATTTCTCTCACCTCCTTGTGAGATTAGAATGGCTCATCCATTCATTTTGATACTTTAGAAATCAAGTTAACTATTTCCTAAAATAACATTGGATTTTCGGTAAATACTAAAAATATTGTGCTGATTTAATAGGATTGCAAATCGTATTAATGAAGCATTTCTTTCGCTAATAAACGATAAACATTTAATCGAGTTTCTTGTGAGTGTGGAATCGAACAAATCATGGCTTCATCAAAACCATAAGTTTGTTGCTCTTGTCTTAAAAAATCAGCTACTTCTGTTGGAGTTCCAACTAAATGTTGATAACGTGTATCTTCTATCCACATTCGGTCCATTTCAGATAAAGGATAATCCTTTGCTTCTTCAGGTGTCATACGTAATAAATCTACCTGACCACGCATAAATAACAGTCGAGCAATATCAGCTGGTTTTGCTTCATATTCTGCCTCTTCCTTCGTTTCAGCAACCGTTACAAAGTAAGAAATCATAATTTCAGGTTTTTCCATAAACGTAGAAGGTACGAAATTTTCTCTGTATGCGTCAAACACTTGTCTATTCATGTATCCATTGAAAAACTGAGCATAAGAATAGCCCATTCCCATTTTTCCTGCTTGAATTGCGCTATTTCCACTTGAACCCAATAACCAACTTTGAGGAAGCACAATATGTTGTGGGGAGGCAATCACTTTATTGTAGTAAGGAATTAACGGTGCTTCCTCTTTTATAAATTGAAGCGTGTGATTGATTTTTTCATATAAATGATTCACTTCTGGTTGTCGTCCTTCGGCTAATGCATACATTGCAAAATGATCTCCACCAGGTGCACGCCCAGCACCAAAATCAATACGTCCTGGTGCAAGAGCACTTAACGATTTAAATACTTCTGCCATTTTGTATGGTGAGTAATGCATTACCATCGTTCCGCCTGTACCAATACGGATTTTTTCAGTTTTTGCAGCTATATACGAGCATGTAATTTCAGGAGCAGAACTAGCAAATCCATTTGTATTATGGTGCTCTGCCATCCAGATTCGTTCATACCCTAACTCTTCAGCTACTACAGCCAATTCTACAGCATAGTTAAGCGCATCCTGTGCAGTATGACCTTTTGTTATTGGTGCTTGATCTAATACACTTAGTTTCATACTATTTCCCCCTAGAGTTTTTATCGCCAAGGATGTTTCTGTTCAGTTGACGAATATCCAAAGCAATTAACGTTAAATATCATTCATCTATAAATTCCCACATATTAAATTATTTATTTGTCGTTAGTGTACAAATTTATTAATATCATGGTAACATTCCATACACTTATTTTCGCTTTTAAAAGACTCAATATAATTATGTAAATCGATCAGTAATTTCATTGGCAATTATAATTACCGCTCTAAACATGAAGGTTATAACATTATTATTTCCCTTTCCTACTTTATGAGTGCTACATATTCGACTCCCACCCTTTCGTTGTATAGTGAAAAATGGGACGCGGTACCTGTCCCCGATGTCCCTAATTTGATTTTCATTAACTATTTAGATTATAAATAAAGTAGAGTAGACAACTAGATTTACAGGCTATTCATTAAAAGGGGAGTGTAGCTAATGCTAAAACAGGTGCAATTGGGAAAGACAGATTTATTCGTTAATCCACTAGGTCTGGGTACAAATGCTGTAGGTGGACATAATTTATTTCCAAACTTAGATGAGCAAGAAGGCAAACAGTTGGTTCGTACTGCAATTGATCGTGGTATTAATTTTATCGATTCTGCATTTATATATGGAATTGGTCGATCTGAGGAATTGATTGGCGAAGTAATTAAAGAGGCTGGAAATCGTTCAGATCTTGTTATTGCAACAAAAGTCGCTCATAAACTCGTAGACGGAAACATTGTGGTAGATAACTCACCTGCCTTTTTACGTGAAGAGGTAGAAAAAAGTCTAAAACGACTCCAAACGGATTATATTGACTTAATGTATATCCACTTCCCTGACCAAGATACACCAAAAGACGAGGCAGTTGGCGCATTAAAACAACTGAAGGATGAAGGGAAAATCCGCGCAATTGGCGTTTCCAACTTTTCAATTGAACAGCTTCAAGAGGCAAATAAGGATGGCTATGTAGATGTCTTCCAAGGGCATTATAATTTAATTAATCGTGAGGCTGAGAAAACATATTTCCCTTATACATTAAAAAATAACATATCTTTCATTCCTTATTTCCCACTTGCTTCCGGTTTATTAACAGGTAAATATACGAAAGATTCAGTGATTCCAGAAGCACGTAAAAAGCATCCACACTTCCAAGGTGAGGCTTTCATTAACATCCTTGAAAAAGTTGAGCGTATTAAAGAAATCGCAGATTCAAAAGGTGTGGAAGTGTCAAATGTTGTACTTGCATGGTATTTGACACAAGAAGCAATCGATGCTGTGATTCCCGGTGCAAAACGTGCAGAACAGGTGTTAAATAATTTAAAGACAGAAGAGGTTCAACTGTCTCTTGAAGAAGTTCAAGTAATAGATCAAATATTTAAAGCAGATTAAACAAAATAAAGTTACTTGCAGGCCAATTTTTCTGCAAGTAACTTTTTAATTAATTTAATTCCCAATCCATTTTTAAAGCATCTATTAATACTTTCATCCGTTCTACACCAATGGTTAAGGTAAGCTTCCGCTCGAGTTCTTCAGTTAATTCTCTATATTTTTCAAAGCACCTTTCCCCAAGAGGTGTTAGCCGTATGCACTTATCTCTTTTATTTCGCTCTGCATTTACTATTTCTACTAACCCCTTCGCTTCTAGACTCTTGACGTTTTTATGAGTCGCTTGTCGGGTAATATTAGCACTTTTCGTAATCGATGCAATCGTGGGCTGATTTCCATAAATTCTATTAAGAATAAACCACTCTGTATTCGAAATCCTTATGTCGCTAAAATTATTCCATTGGTTTTCAAGAAATTCTCGAAGTTGAACATGACGTTCACTAATTAAATCGACAATATCGAGATTTTTTAATTGGTAGCCCATCAATTCACTCCTGTGAGTTTTTGATTTTACTATATTCAATCTTCAAATTTCTGTCAACCATATTGACAATTTAAAAAGAATGGTTAGCCAGAGAACCTTCCTTCACTAGAGATGCAAGTTAACTATTTTAATCATCTAGGGGCTCTAATTTAGCTTCAATTTCAGCTCGCTTTTCTTCAAGGAAAGGTGGCAGATCTAACTTTTCCCCTAAAGATTCTACACTTGAATCCACAGTAAATCCTGGGTCATCTGTGGCAATTTCAATTAGAATACCATTTGATTCTCGGAAGTATATGCTTTTAAAGTAATATCGGTCAACGATACCAGATGATTGATAGCCGCGCTCTTTTACTTTTTCTTCCCAAAACTTTAGCTCTTCTTCATTTTTTGCACGTATCGCGAGATGATGGATACTTCCCCGACCGGCTCTTTCTTTTGGTCCATCCAATTGTTTAATGACAATTTCTCCAAAAGTTTGCTCTTTAATCGATTGATATCTAGACCATTTGTCTGTGCGCTCTACTTCCACGTAATCAAACACTTCTGTTAACGTACTTGCTAATTTATTTAGATTTTTTACAGTGATTTCAATTGGACCCATCCCAAGAATACGATGTTCCCTAGCCACGATGGAGTCTTCCCAAAGCGCCCACTCTTCTGGTATTTGCTCTCCATTATTATTTACTAGAATTAATCTTAACCCCTCTGGATCCTCAAACGGAAGTGCTTCTCTTCCAGCATAAGTTGTAATTTCTTGATGTTTTACATTTAGTAAATCAAATCTCTTTTTCCAATAGACTAAACTTTCTTCATTTGGAACAAGTAAACCAATCTGAGTAATTGCATTGGTTCCACGATGTGTTGAACCTGCCATTGGAATTTCAAAAAATGTTAACCCTGTACCTGGGCTTCCAGTTACATCACCAAAAAACAGATGATACATGGAGGGATCATCTTGGTTAACGGATGTTTTTACTCTACGTAAACCAAGGACATTTTGATAAAATTGATTATTCCTTTTTGCATTTTTTGTGATCATCGAGATATGATGATGCCCTAAAATTTTATGCATGTTTTACTCCCCCTCTTGCTGGTTAAATATACGGTGACTTAAATTATCCTTATCAGCACTGTACTACTCAAATAAAATTATTTCAAGAATTTTATCTCGAATTCGAGATTTTTTTCATTACAACTTAAAAATTGTGATGTAATCATACTAAGAAGAATGAAATCGAAAATATTAAAAAAGACCTGAACCCTATAGTTCAAGCCTTTTCATTATATTCTATACAAAGAAGTAGATAGCCAAGAACATCGCTACACTTCCACCCATTACAAACACATGCCAAATTGCATGATTGTACGGAATTCGTTTATTTTTATAAAAATAAGTACCAATTGTATAAATTAAGCCCCCAGCTAGTAAAGTTAAAAATCCTCCTGCTGAGAAGTTCTGGGTTAATGGTTTATAGGCAAATATAATGAGCCATCCCATTCCGATATATACGAGGAGTGAAAGGATCTTAAATCGGTACACAAAAAATTGTTTTAAAATTATCCCCGTGACCGCTAATATCCATTCTATCGCAAAAATTGTCCAACCTGTTCTCCCACCTATTGCCACAAGTGCAATCGGTGTATATGTCCCTGCAATAAGTAAAAAGATTGAACTATGATCTAGTTTCTTTAAAAGTGTTTTATGTGTCGGTAATACATGATATAGGGTAGATGCTAAATATAAACAAAACATAGAGATTCCAAAAATTATGTAGCTGACTAATTCCGTTGTTGAACCAATGTTTAATGCTTTACGAACGAGTAGAACCGTCGCAGGAACGGTTAACAATGTCCCTATTCCATGAGTCATTCCATTCCAAAATTCCTCTTTTACGCTATACCCATTTTGTTCGACTGTAGGCTGTATCATTCCTATCACCTCTCTATTTAACTATAGCACTTCGGTTGGAAGTAAATAGAGGAATATGTAATAAACTGAATATGATATTTATCATATCCGTGTTGCCGCAACGCGAAAAAAGGTACCCCTACAACTAGTAGAGATACCTTTCATTCTATATTAAAATAAATAACTGATTAATAATCCAACAGATAATAGTAAGCTAAATAAAGTGTTTGTTATGGCTGTTGACTTCATAGCCACTCGCATATATTGGGGTTCTTTTACGCCCTTATTAAATCCTTGAATTGCAGAGATGGGCTTTTTCAAACTTAATAACACAAGTAACGTCCAAGGACTTATATCGCCTATCATAACAAGAATGACGATCCAAAGATACGAAATAACAAAGGCATTTGCTAGCACCATTACTGCTTTTTCTCTTCCAAGGAGGATCGCAAGTGTTTTTCTTCCACCTTTAATATCTTCATCGATATCTCGAATATTATTAGACATGTTAATTGCACCAACTAAAATCCCAATTGGAATTGAGATCATCACCGACCAAGATGTCACAGTATTCGTTTGGATAAAGAATGAAATCAATACAAAGCCTGTCCCCATTAATAAACCTGAGAATAATTCCCCAAACGGTGTGTATGCAATTGGAAGTGGCCCGCCTGTATAAAAGTATCCAACGGCCATTCCAAATAGGCCAATCACAACTAACCACCAGCTACTACTTATACAAATATACACACCAATGAAGGCTGCTACTACATAAAGTAGTACGGCAACGGTTAAGACATTTTTAGGCTTTAAACCATGACGGACAATCCCGCCACCGATACCAACTGATTCTGCTGTATCCAATCCGCGTTTAAAATCATAGTATTCATTAAATAAGTTAGTAGCAATTTGTAATGCTAAACATGCTACCATCATGGCAATAAATAATAACCAATTAATATCTGCTACAAAAAGGGCCATCACAGTTCCCAAGATGACCGGTGCGAACGTTGCTGTTAACGTATGCGGCCTTGTCATCTTCCACATTAATTTTGCAGAACTCATCTCTTTTTTCATATATCTATTCAACTTCCCTACTTTTTAATATGTAAATCTACTAGTTCTTTAACAAGTCAAACCTCATACATTATAACAAATTTATTAATTTCCTCAATGTATGCTGACTTTTGAAATGCATTTTTGGTGTTTACGTGCGAGGTTTGAGGGTTACGTGCGACCAGCGTACTTACATGTGGGGTTGGAAAATTCCCACACACCATCCATCTGAAAAGCCCACAAATCTACTATCGATTCGTGGGCAGCAATAAAATAGCTATTAACCTGTATAAATAAAATAATCAAACTGTACGGCCTTAGAGAATCCTGCCTTCTTATAAACGCCTAAAGCACGTTCATTTTCACTTTCAACATCAAGCATAACTTTTTTATCACCATTTCGAAACGCAAAATCTTTTACCCACTTCAATAAAGCAGTTCCAATCCCTTGCCCCTGTACTGTAGGGTATACAGCTAAAGCGGTAATCCATTGTACTTCGCCTTCTTTCGTAGAAGTTATCGTACCAACAATTTGCCCGTTTTGTTCTGCTACCCATAAAATGATACCTTCTGTCGTTGTATTAAAATCGATTAATTCAACTGACTCTTCACGTAAATCTCCAAAGGCTTCACTTAAAATTTCAATGACCGACTCTTGATCGCATTCGTTATATTGACGAATAAGGAGATCTTCAGAAGCAGGTTGAGACACTTCCGCTTTGGATTCGAATGTCGCCTCTGAAAAACTATAAGAATATCCATGCTTTTCAAGCAACTTGCGACCATATCGATCGGTCTCAATTATAATAGCAAGTTCACCCTCTGCTTCCCGCTGAATTAAACCTTCGCTTAAAACTTGGAGAAGAGCCTCATCAATGCCTATTTTTCGATACATTGGGTCGACTAACATTGACCATTCGTACGTATTGAGTCCAATTTGGTCAATAGCGCCTATTACGCCAACTAATTTATTTGTAGTATCATCGTAAGCCAAAATGAAAAAGCCGCGACTTTTTGGATTACGTGAAGCAAAGAGATTTAACATATTTAAATAAGGAGATCCGTCTAAAACACTAGCATCTTCAGTTAATGCTTTTACCTCATTATATGTCTCTTCATCTATCGGGAATGATGCAGTAATAATTGATATGTTCATTCTTCGGCTCCAATTCCATTAAATCTATAGTCTAGTAATAAAATATCGAAGTTTCCTATTTTACATCATACCATTAACGAGTCTCAGATTGTTTAAGCATATTTGCATAAATGCCCTCTTTTTGGATTAACTCCTTTTCAGTACCAGATTCTATAATTACTCCTTCCTGCATAACGAACACAACGTCTGCGTTTCGAATTGTATTTAGTCTGTGAGCAATAACAAAACTCGTGCGACCACGCATCAGAATCTCTAAGGCTTCTTGAATTTTTACTTCTGTTACAGTATCGATACTGCTAGTCGCTTCATCTAACAATAGAATAACTGGATCTGCTATAAGAGCACGAGCAATCGATAATAGCTGCTTTTGACCTTGTGATATTTCACTACCGTCTGACTTTAACACGGTTTGATAACCATTGGGCAATTTCATAATAAAATCGTGAGCATTCGCTTTTTTGGCTGCTTCGATTACTTCTTCATCCGTCGCATCTAATCGTCCATAACGGATATTTTCATAAACAGTTGCTTCAAATAAATACGGTTCTTGTAAAACAAAAGCCATTTGCTCCCGAAGTGTTTTGCGTTTTAAGTGTTGAACATTGACCCCATCAAATAAAACCTCACCATTTTCCACATCATAAAAACGACTTACTAATTGCATAATAGTTGTTTTCCCTGCACCAGTAG
This sequence comes from Lysinibacillus composti, assembly GCF_016908465.1. Classification (GTDB taxonomy): domain Bacteria; phylum Bacillota; class Bacilli; order Bacillales_A; family Planococcaceae; genus Ureibacillus; species Ureibacillus composti_A. The sequence goes on from NZ_JAFBDY010000032.1 coordinate 12,154, forward strand.
CTCCGACAAATGCCGCTGTTTGACCCGGTTGAACATGGAAATTGATATCCTTCAAGGTTTGCGCCTCTTCCGATAATTCATATTTAAAGAAAACATTCCTAAACTCGACTTCTCCACGAAGTTGGTGGCGTTCATCTATTTTCCCATTATCTTCTTCTGCTGTTTCATCCATAACCCGGAATACTCTTTCAGCTCCTGCAATTGCGGATAATACAGTATTAATTTGGTTAGCAAGCTCATTTAACGGACGTGTAAATTGGCGAGCATATTCAGTAAAAATAACAATCGTACCTACTGTTGCAAAACCGTGATAAGCAAGTAGCCCTCCTATCCCGGCCACAATCGCAAAACTAAAGTTATTTAAGAAGTTCATGACTTTAGGAATATAGCCTGAGTATGTTAAAGCCCAAAATCCTGTACGTCTCAAGTGCTCACTTTTTTCACGAAACTCTTTTTTTACCATTTCTTCTCTAGAAAAGGCTTTCACTATTCGTTGTCCTGAAATCGTTTCTTCAATCATTCCGTTTAATTCACCAAGTGCGACTTGCTGTTCCTTAAATAACTTACTCGTTCTTCTCGTAATAAACCGCATAGCAGTAAACATAAGTGGAATAATGACCATCGTTAAAAGTGTTAATAATGGACTTAAATAAAGCATGACGATGACTGTACCAGATAACGTCAAAATACTTGAAAATACTTGAATGAAAGAACTATTTAAAGTGGAACTTACCGTTTCAATATCATTTGTAGCGTGACTCATCAATTCTCCATGCTGTCTTTTATCAAAAAATGAAACAGGTAATTGTAACAATTGGCTAAACAAACCCGTACGCAATCGATAAATGGTTTGTTGGGCAATCCCAATCATCCAGTAATTCTGCAGGAAATAAGTGACCGGCAATACTATATATACTCCAATTAACATCAGAAGAATATGCGCCATACCCTTGAAGTTCCCTTTTAAAATATACTCATCAACAATATGCCCAATTAAAAATGGTCCAAGTAATGAAAGAACTGAACTGATTACAACCATAAACAACACAAGAATTAGTAAGCCCCGCTTTTCATCAACGAATCTCCAAATACGGGCTAATGTATTTTTCCAATCATTTGCTCGAGGCCCTTTCTTCTTTTTCACCGGTTTCTTTAAGTCATCTTTGGAAAGCACAGGTTCATAGCCAAAAGGTTTTCGAATGAAATTCATTACGCTTCACCTACCCGATCTTGCTGTGACATAACAATTTTCTTATATTCAGTACTTCCCTTTAATAGTTCATCATGGGTACCATTGGCAACAATTCGCCCTTCATCGAGTAATAAAATACGATCTGCTCCTTTTGCAGTTTGAATTTTTTGGGTAACCACTAATTTAGTTGCCCCCTCTTCTTCAAGCGCATCCCACAAAGCCATTTCAGTTCTTACATCAAGCGCACTCGTACTATCATCCAAAATTAGAATTTTAGCATGACGAATTAAAGCACGTGCAATCGATAATCGTTGTTTTTGACCACCAGATAAATTAACACCCTTTTGACCAACACGCGTGTTATAACCTTGAGGAAATTTTTCGATGGATGAATGAATTTGTGCCTTTGTAGCAGCTTCTATTACTTCACCCAATATGGCATTCTGTTTTCCCCAACTAACGTTTTCAGTAATTGAACCTGTAAAAAGCATGGATTGCTGAGGTACGTATCCAATGATCGAACGTAAGTGCTCCAAATCCCACTCTTTACTATTACGACCACCAATATAAACATCACCAGAAGTTGGTTCGTAAAAACGAGGGATTAAACTAAGTAAAGTTGACTTTCCAGAACCTGTTGCCCCTAGAATCGCTAACTTTTCACCAGGGTTTACTGTAAAGGAGATATTTTTAAGCACCGGTTGATCAGTATTTGGATAAGTAAATGTAACGTTTTCGAAACGGATTAATCCAACTTCCTCAAATGGTGTCACAGATGTACCTTCTTTAGTTTCCTCTGTTGCTCCTTCAAGAATTAAAATTTCCTCAATACGTTCAGCAGAAGCTTTCGCCCGGGAGAAAGCCATAATAATAAAAGCAAACATGGAAAAGTTACCTGTAATTCGCATCGCATAGTTTACTACCGCTACTAGCTCACCCACTTGTGCATTGCCGCTACTAACCTCTTTAGATCCAAACCATAAGACGGCAAGCATACTTAAATTCATGAAAAACAGCAACACTGGCATAATGATTTCCATTACGCGTAGAGCCTTCATTGTATCGAATTTTAGGTTATCCGCGACTTGTTCAAACCGTTTCATTTCATATGTACCGCGCATATATGCCTTTACTAGCCGGATAGCTTGTAAACTTTCCTGTAACACTCGATTGACTTGATCCACACCACGTTGAACTTGTCCGAAATGCTGAACGCCTTTCCGTACCATTACAACTAAAAAGATGATTAGTATCGGTGTAGAAATACATAATATAAAGGCAATTTTGGCATTGACGAAAAACGCCATAATTAAACTTCCTAATACAACAAGTGGTGCTCGTAGCATAATCCGCAAGCTCATAAAGAAGATACTTTGCACTTGCTGTACATCGTTCGTTAGCCTTGTGATCAAGCCTGATGTAGGAAATCTTAAATATGTAGCTATCGTGAATGATTGGATTTTTTCAAACAATGCATTACGTAAATCGTAGGAAAAACTTTGCGCAGCATGGGAAGAAAAATAGGAATTTACGACACCACTCGTGAAAGCTAATAATGCAAAAATGACTAGTATAATTCCCCATTTCCAAATCAGACCTGAATCGTTTAGCAAAATCCCTTCATCAATAATTTTGGCAATAATTAATGGTTGAAAAAGCTCAACAAACATTTCAATGAGCATCAAACTAAATGCAATCATTGCAGGTACTTTATAAGGTTTAATATACGAAAATACAGTCTTCACTTGCTCACCCCTTATTATCATCTACTACATTATCTTCCTCCTGCGGTTACTCGTCGCAGTAAAACCTTTGTTCCTAAGGAGGTGATTTCAGAATGTCACCACCCCTTAGCAAAAAAGACCGTCTCATAGTAAATGACGGACTTTTTATTAAAGATTTATTCCGTCTTGATTTTTTCTGTCTTTTCCCCTGCAATAGACAGCCATGTGACAGAAACAAGTATGATGAGTGCACCTATTAATTGCCAGGGCGCTAACGTTGTTTGAAACAGAAAAATAGACAAGATCATCGCAGTTAACGGTTCGATACTTGATAAAACACTTGTAAGAATTGGACTTATATATTTCAAACTACTTAGAAAGAATACAAACCCAAGTGTCCCAAATAAAATTGACAACGCAAATATAGTAAGTGTCGTACCATCTGCTAACATAGTCCATTCATTACTTTTCCATATGGATATTGAAAAACAAAGTAGCACGCCGCCAATCAACATTCCCCATCCAACAACAATGAAGACTCCCCATTCTTTCATTAGATTTGCTGGGTAAAGTGTGTAAAACGCAAACGTAATCCCTTCAATAAATCCCCAAATTAATGCTTCTTTACTGACAAGAAGAGAAGTGAATGAAGCATTTGTTAGTAATAAAAACAAGCCAATTAAAGTCCCTAAAATCCCTAAAACCTGTGATTTAGGAGGCCATTTCCTTACATTAAACGAAACATACGCAACTATAAAAATAGGTCCCAAAAATTGAATTAACGTAGCAAATACTGCATTACTTTCGTGAATCGTTGCGTTAAATGAATATTGGACACCTAGCATTCCAATAATACTGAATATGACCAAATCTCTTGCCCAAACTTTTGAATTCCAAATCAAAAAAATAGGCTTTTTCATCGCCAATAAAAATGTTAACAGCAAAATCCCAGCAACAATAAGTCGCAAAGCTAGCATAAAAGGTACAGTCATACCTGTACTAGAAAATAAAATTTCTGCTAAAGGACCTGTAGCACCCCAAAATGCAGCTCCTAAAACAATTAGTGAAACTCCTTTAATACGGTCCATGTACTTCCCTCAATCTTAAAATTATTAATTTTCATCATTTTCTTTAGAAAAACTATACACTTTAGATACAAAGACCTAAATTTACGTATTGTAAAATTTTAACTAGAACTTTCATAATGACTATTGAAGGTAAACTCTCTATAATATTAGTATAAATATACGCATACCAAGGAGACAAAAAAATGATGGGTAGTGACAAAAAGAACTACAGTATTGATGAAAATATATTAAACCAAGTTCCCTTTCCATCTTTTGCCCTTAATCGTGAAGGCGAAGTAGTCATTTGGAACGAGCTCTGTGAAAAATACTTCAGCTATTCGATGCAGGACTTTTTAAATACCCCTGTTCAAACAATTAAACACAATTTACTATCTGGTTTATCCGAAAATTCCTGGAATAAAATTCTAGAGCGTAAAGAGACATACCGATTTGAAAAAATACAACTTTTAACAAAAGATGATCGGCTACTCAATAGTTCACTGTTATCTATTCCATGTTTCATAGACGGCGTACCTTGCACTCAAATCACATGTATATTAAGTGAATTAGTAGTCAAACTCGATGAAACAGCACAAGAACTACTAGATTTAAAAGAAGGCATCCACTCTTCTTTTATGGTTGTGACGTTAGATAGTGAAGGGTTAATTATTAATTGTAACCAAGCCTTTTTAAAAACAAGTCACTGGACACCAAAACGAGTACTTGGGAAAACGTTTTGGCAACTGTTCCCCGAAACCGATGAAAGTTTACAAATGGCGAATCAGATTTGGCAAACGATTTCATCTGGTCAAATATGGCAAGGTGATATCGAGAAGATTACGAAAGATGGCGCATTGTATTGGGTCAATTTAACAGCCATCCCAACCTACTCACAAGAAGATGCAGGCTATCGCTTTGTGTTAATTGAACAGGACATTACAAAAGATAAAGAATTACAACATAAATTAGAAAAAATAGCTTATATGGATACTGAAACGGGATTAATGAATGTACACCGACTTGAAAAAGTTGTAACGGAAATCGTAGAAGAAGGCCGTCATTTCTCCTTCGTTTACATGAGTATTGATAAGTTCTATACAATTAAAGATTTACACCATAATCTCGCTGAAAACAACAACCTAATTGTTGAGTTTACAAAGCGAATGAAAATTTACTTCCAAGATAGTTTAATGGCACGAATTAACGAAAACGACTTTGTAGTTATTACACCACTTGGCGAATGGTTTATACAAGGCTTTTTAACATATTTGAAACAAAATCCCATTTTCAACGGAAGCGAAGCTGTTCCTATTGCCATTAGTGGAGGAATCACTCGTGCACCTCAAGACCAAACGAACTTTTCTCAATTAATGAAAGCCTCTTTAGCGACGATTGCGAATGTACGTAAGGCTGGCGGTGACCATATTGTCTCTTTATCAAATGAAACGCATAAAGCGATTAACCGTAGATCTATGATTGAAAAACGCTTACTCCTTGCATTAGACCAACGAAACTTAAAGGTCCTTTACCAACCACAAGTGGACTTACAAAGCGGTAAAATTACGGGTGTAGAAGCACTAGTCCGTTGGGAAGACGAAAAAATTGGTGTTGTATCCCCAGATGAATTAATTCCAATTGCAGAGGAAACAGGCCTAATCCACCATATTGGTTCGTTTGTAATTGAAAAAGCTAGTAGACAAGCTGTAGAGTGGCAAAGTAAAGGGTTAAATTTAAAAGTCAGCATTAACTTATCCGTTCGTGAATTCCGTGATAAAAATATGGCAAAATCCATTTTAAGTACCCTTGCAAAAGTTGGATGTCCAGCGAACATAATTCAAATAGAAATTACTGAAAAATTTGCTCTAGAAGCTGAAGCGGAAACTTCGATCATTAAACAAATGCGTCAGCTTGAAGATCAAGGCATCACTTTCGTACTAGACGACTTTGGTACAGGCTATGCTTCATTCCGTTATATGCAGTTACTTCCAATTGAAGTGCTTAAAATAGACAAAACCTTTATTCGTTCTTTAATGCAATCTGAAAAAACCCAACGCCTCATTAACGGGATGGTTCATTTCGGAAATTCCATGAACCTAACCGTATTAGCTGAAGGGGTTGAAACAGAAGAGCAAAAGGAATTGCTAAAAAGCTATGGATGCGATGCAATTCAAGGTTATTTAGTAAGCAAAGCTGTGTCAGAAGATGAAATTTCAGAATTAGTGAAGAAATAATCAAAATTAAAACAGACTACTCTCCTTGCGAGTAGTCTGTTTTTACTTCTACTTAAATTTTTGAGTTCTTCTTTTTGCCCTTGCAAAAGATTGCATAGATGTTTTCCCTTTGTTAAAGGTTCTCATAATTAATTGCGTAATAACCTCTGCAAAAACAAGCCCCATTGCAATAGCCCCTGAAATCATGAAGGCGCGCATTCCATTTTGAATTCCTAATGTATAATCGAGCTCTACAATATTTCTCATTGTATTATAAGCAATACCACCTGGAACAAGCGGAATGATTCCCGATACATTAAAGATAATCATCGGCATTTTAAAACGACGAGCAAATATTTGTGCGACAATCGCTACAACGAATGCCCCTACAAAAGAAGCTTGAACTTCCTGTACTCCCATATGATTGATATAATAATAAACAATCCAACCAATCGCTCCTACAATCCCACAATAGGGGATAGCTTTCGTTGGAGCATTAAAAATAACACCAAAACAAGCTGTAAAAATAAAACTAAAGACTATTTGAAGAATATATTCCATTTGATAATCTCCTTAAAAAAGCCCTACGACTAGCGCAATACCTGAACCAATGGCAAACGCAGTTAAAAACGCTTCTGCCCCTTTTGCAATACCCGCTGTAAAGTGACCCGCCATTAAATCTCGAACTGCATTTGTAATTATTACCCCAGGAACCAGTGGCATTACGCTACCAACAATAATTTTATCTAGTTCGGTTCCTAATTCAAAGTGAACAGCTAAATAAGCAATGATTCCAACTACAAGGGAAGCAAAAAATTCTGAGAAAAACTTTACCTTTGTTGCTTCCTGAACCAACGTCACAGCCAAGTGACCTACACCACCCGCAACAAAAGCAACAGGCATATCTGACCACAGACCATTAAATAAAACCATGAAGCAACTACTAGCAATAGAGGCTGTCAAAATTTGGACATGAATTGGTAAAAAATAATTGGTTTTTTGGATTTTTAATAGCTCGTCATAAGCCTCATCTAGTGTTATTATTTTAAGTGTAAGCTTCCGAGAGATATTGTTAACTAATGAAATTTTATGTAAATCTGTAATTCGATGGGTAATGGAAGTGATTTTTGTAATTTGTCGTCTACCCAATGAAAGGATAATTCCTGTTGGTGTCACATAGCTTTGAGCGTCTTCAATATCTTGAGAACGCGCCATGCGAAGCATCGTATCCTCAACGCGATATGTTTCAGCACCGCTTTCCATCATAATTTGACCCGCCAATAAAAAGCAGTCAAGTGCCATTTCATAGTTTTGTTCTTTCATTGTCATAAGATTACAATCTCCTTTTCTCCTTGCCATATATTATCGAACAGAAATGTAAATCTCAATACATATATTTATAATTTTTTATATTTATCCTCTGAAGACTCTCATTACCTATTTAAATAGGAGTCTGTGTACAATTCTCGACTTACATTCAGTTGGAGCCATTCCTTAACTGAGGGAATTCATCAGTACATTTGGACACCACGTCAACTCCCGTTTCACTTCATCGCAGAGTAAGCATGACAAGGCTATCAGGCCCGAAACAAGCGATCTTCGCTTGATTTTTTTAAAAACAATTCTGATTCGACAAGGTATTATTAATCTTAGTTCCAATTAAAACATATATTTAAACTTAGAAAGGGGTTAATGTAAATGAAAAACAAACACAATCGAAAACGGGCTGGATGGTTAGAGGGACTACTAATCAGTACAATTGTCATGCTAACTGCTTTCATTGTGTTCTTTATCTTCTTCAACGGAGATTCAAAGTTTCAAAGAACAGCAGTAACATCTGCGAATGCTAGTGAAGGTTCAACACCAACAATAAATGAAACCAACTCAGTTAAATACCCAGGAGTTCGAATTTTATCAGAAGTAGTTAATGATGATTCATTAAGATACCATATTAATTACCCTCAAACTAAATTTGACGCGGTAAATAACAAAATCTTACAGTACATAACAACCTCAAAAGAAAATTACATTAACTCATTACGATTAAAAAATAACGTGGACGTGAAGGCAAAAGGAAATCTTCTCATCGACTATGATATATATGAATACAAAAATAAATATTATTCCATTGTATTTACCGAAAAAGTATCCTTGGATTCTATCGTCTATAATACGTCAACGGAAACATTCTTTATTAACAAAGAAACAGGCGAAATCATTGCGCCTATTAATCTATTAAATAAAAAAGTAGAAAACTTGAATCTACTTGCAAAGCATGTGCGTACTCAATTATCAGAAGACAAAAAATACAAACAATATATTTTCCAAAATGAATTGATTGCAGCAACAAGACCTTATTGGGACAATTTTAGCCGATTTGCTATAATCGGAGACTCGTTAGTATTTTATTACGATAAAGGTGAAATTGCAGCACGCAATGTAGGGAACCCTACTTTATCCATTCCATTATCTTATATTAATCCGATTTTAACGGATGAACTTAAATCAGGCACAACTAGTGAGATTAATATTTTAACACCTAAAAAACCAGTTAAATCTTCTAATGGAAAAAAGGTAGCCTTAACTTTCGATGACGGACCACATCCAAGTGTCACGAAACAAATTTTAAAAACGTTAGCTAAATATGATGCAAAGGCAACATTCTTTATGGTCGGTTCAAATGTTTCTAATTATCCAACAATAGCAAAAGAAGTCTACAATAGTGGACACGAAATTGGAAACCATACATGGAATCATGCAAATTTGACTCGCCTATCATCAAAACAGATTGCATCACAATTAGACCGTACAAATAACGCCATTTTTAATGCAATAGGTGAATACCCAACGGTTTTCCGTCCTCCTTATGGCGCGAAAAATAACCAGGTTGTAAAAGCATCGGCTGTTCCTGTCGTCATGTGGACAATTGATACATTAGACTGGAAATATCGTAACTCTAATAAGTTACTACCTATGGTGAAAAGTAACATGCATAATAATGCTATTATTCTTATGCATGATATTCACCAAACTACAGCTAGTGGGCTCGATAGTGTCCTTAATTACTTGGATCAATCAGGATACGAGTTTGTAACAGTAAGTGAAATTTTAGAGGCGCGCAAATAATTGCAGAACAAGACTGATAGCTTTGCTTTTTAGCAATTGACCGTAGTTTCATTGGTGATGCTTAATATTTTCTTGTTAGTATTTAGCAATGTTACATGACAAAAACGCTACTTCCTTTAGTTGTTTGGAAGTAGCGTTTTTTTGCTATTTTATTTGCAGTGTTCCTAATTGTTTAAACGATTGTAAGTCATAACTTTTTACTTCTTTCTTTGAGACTGTATATAAAACGTTTTCAATATAAATCAAACGGTTTATACTAGATTCCCAATCTTCGTACTGCTCTCCTTCTCTTGAAGGTACAACTAAATCCCCTTTAACTTGAATGCCATGTTCGTCTGTTATTTCATACACTTGCGCCCCAGATCCTTTGTAGACGATATCATGTTCCCCTTTTCCTTCATAAATTGAGACAGGGAAGCCGAAGTATTGATATTGGCTATTTCTGAACAACGCTTTATGATTGTACTGAACTTCTGAATATGTTCCTCTCCCACCGATGACAACCATATCCTGCTCCTTAGGATTGTGGAAATCTGTTACATCAAATAAAGAGATTTTCATCCCCTTTGTTATCACAAATGGCTCTTTTGTAAATTCATCCACCCTTACTTCTGTATCGTAACCAATCCCAACTAAATGATTCTCATCTAATGGATGTAAATAGTTACTAAAGCCAGGTATTTTTAGTTCCCCTAATACTTTTGGTTGGCTTGCGTTGGATGCATCAATAACAAAGAGCGGATCTGTTTCTTTGAACGTGACAATATAGACTTTATCGCCCATAAACCGTGCTGAATAAATTCTCTCACCCTTCGCTAAGTCCGTTAGCTCTCCTACTTTTTCAAGGTTTTCATCTAAAATAAATAAGTGGTTTTTAGAGTTTGCCTCACGTCCCCATGCGTACCCATCGGTTGTAGCAATACGGAAATGCCCATTATGTTCGTCCATTGAAAATTGATTTAGGATCGTGCCTGAAACAGACGATGTTGCTGCCAGTTTGATTTCCGTCCCGCTTATAGCAAATTTAAAAATATCTGTATTTGTTGAAGTTGGCGCAATGATCATGTCCCTTGCTATAGATGTTGTTACCTCCGAAGAACTTGAAGGTTCTAATTCAAGGGTCTTGGGCATTTCAAATTTAAAGGCTGTTAAATATAGGGCATTTTCAGACATATAGAGGGTAGAACTACCGCCTAAATAACCCTTAGTTTCTATTTTTTTATCTTTTAAGTTTTTTAAATCAATGGCAGAGATGATTGTATAATTAGGTTCCATTGTTCCTGGTAGGATGGTTAATTGCCCGATATCCATCGGTTCAACCTCTTCACCTTTAGCGCTATCATATTGATAAGGTTTTAGCTCAACACTTTCTTTTTCGGTCATAATCCAATAGTCTGGTGTTTTGTTTGTCACCATATAAAGAACGTCTTCATATTTTCGAATACCGTTCATATATCCATCTTGACCCATTTCCCGTATCATTTTTGGATTAGCCGGGTCCTTAATATTGTAAAATGCAGCTCTTGTCATATTCGTTCCACCGATGTAGCGAGCAGATTTACTCGATTTCATCTCGATGTATTGATCGTAAATAATGATTAACATGTCTTGATGAATCATGAGTTGTATTGGAGTACTGTTTTGATTTAAAGAAATTGAGTTTACTTGTTTCATTTTCTGTGGATTCTTAGCGTCCATTATCATAATACTTTGGTCCACAATGGAGTAAATATATCTTCCGTCTGTGACAACAATATCCCCTTCTTCAATTCCTTCAACTTGGTTGTTCGTTGTAGAGTGAGATGCGCCTGACTCTACACGATCTGCTGTAGAAGCTTCACTTGTTACAGTGGCGCTTTCCTCCTTAATATCGCCTCTATTATTTACATTCCTTCGCTCGTTGTTAAGAATATTTTGAAAGTAGTCTTGCAAATCTTGCTCTGTTGATAGTTGTTCAATCTGATCAATCACCTTATATTCAACTTTTTGGGAAGTTGATGAGGATTTTTGAAAAGCTTCACCATCTATGTGAAGGATGTAATCCCCAGGCGTTTCATGAAGAATCGATAAAGACGTTTTGTTTTGCTGTAACGTGATCACAGCTTTGCTTTCTTTTCCATTTGCATGTTTAATATTTACCTTTCCTTTTTCAATACTCTTCTCATCCAATGGCTTCGAAAAATGAACATAGTATGGTTGGTTAACAAAAACCGTTGAAGCCGCCGCTACATTCACCTTTTTATTAACAAACAGAAGAGTACTAGCAGCAACTAATAAAATAATAAGGATCAGCCCCGAAACATAAAGCCTACCTTTCATCAATATTCACTCCTTTTTTCATCTCTTTATGGCATTAGACTTCGGAATAGGAATTTTGTTACAGGGGTTTCCAAATAATTTTGGTTATTTAGATTTATGTTCAAGCTTAAGGAATTTATGTGCGGGTTTGGAGTCTATACGTGTGACTTTCTCCTTAACATACGAACGAACTCAAAACCTTTAAGTGTGGCCCCAGGAGTTTATGTACATTTCCAAAGCAAATTTTAAACATTGAAAAACGTGAAGAAAACCATTACTGATTTCTTCACGCAGTCTAATTTTTATTCAAAAGGCCATTTTGGTAGCATTTTTGATAAGGGCTTATCGGAGCGGCGCCCAAGTACATAATCCGCTTGCATGATTGTATGAATTTCTCGTGTACCCTCATAAATAACAGGGGCTTTTGAATTTCTTAGGAACCTTGCGACAGGGTATTCATCCGAATAGCCATACGCCCCGTGGATTTGCACTGCATCGTCTGCAGCTTTGTTTGCAAAATCACAGGCTTGCCATTTAGCTAGTGATGTTTCGCGTGTATTGCGAACCCCTTTATTCTTCAATTCGCCCACGCGGTAAACTAGCAACCTACTCATTTGATATCCCGCTTCCATATTAGCGATCATTTGTCCGACAAGTTGATGTTCACCTATTGGTTTTCCAAAGGTTTTTCTCTCCTTGCAATATTTCACACTCGCTTCTATACAAGCACTAATTAACCCAACAGCCCCTGCTGCAACTGTAAATCGTCCATTATCGAGAGCAGACATGGCAATTTTAAACCCTTCCCCTTCTTCACCTAGACGATTCTCTACTGGAATTCGTACATCTTCAAAAAACAATTCACCCGTATTGCCAGCCCGAATCCCATACTTCCCTTTTATCGCCTTGGATGAAAAGCCAGGCATTGTTCTTTCAACGATAAAAGCAGTGATACCTTGATGTTTTTTGGATTTATCCGTATAGGCAAATACAATAAAATGATCGGCTACATCACATAACGAAATCCAGGTTTTTTGTCCGTTCAGCACATAAACGTCCCCATCTTTCACGGCATGTGATGACATACTCGCAACATCTGAACCTGCACCTGGCTCTGTTAAGCCAAATGCTCCTATTTTTTCACCTTTTGCTTGTGGAACTAAGTACTTTCTTTTTTGTTCCTCAGTTCCCCATTGCATCAGTGTCATAGAATTTAGACCTGTATGAACAGATACTGCCGTTCGAAACGCGGTATCACCACGTTCCAGTTCCTCGCACACAATGGCTAAGGAATTATAGTCCATCCCAGAGCCGTCATATTTTTCTGGTACACAAACTCCCATTAACCCTAAGTTGGCAAGCTTCTTCCAAATAGCCTGATCGAAGCCACCCTCAGCGTCCCACTTAGCAATATGAGGAATTATTTCCGCATCTACAAATTGACGAACTGTTTTTCTTAACAGTACTTGCTCTTCAGTAAAATCAAAATTCATAAGCGCCACCCTACCATTTCACAATTGTAGAACGATGTGATGTTTCCTTAATAATAACGCCGCGCTTTGCCATTTCTTCAATATATCGATCCCCTGGCACTACTGTTTCAGGAGGCAATACGCCGCGCTTTGTAATATGACCATTTCCAATCATTTGAGCAACCGCTGAAATTGTACATGCTGTAGCACGAGCCATCGCTGTCATATGTGATGCTTCATCTCTTCTTACGACCATTTCATATTCATATGACACAACTTCTTCTGATTTTTGACCCGCTACAATGACGCGAAGTAATACAGCATCTTGCTCGTCACCTAATGCGAGCTTTTTCTTTAGCACTTCACGGACTACATTACGTACTTTTACCGTAGAGCCATCTACGTCTACTACATTTTGTTTATCGAATAGCCCTAAGTCTGCAAGTAATTGGAATTTTTCCGCATGACCTTTATATCGAATCGTTTTATATTCTAGTGTTTTTACATTCGGGAATGTTTTTGGAAGCGTTGAAGTGCCTCCTGATGTGTAAAATGCTTCAAGCATCCCAAACTCACTAAAATATATTGATTCTATTCCTGAGAGCGAAGGAACCTCTTTCAATTCACCTTGCTGAATAACCTTAGACGGCTCTGTATAGTGGTCCATGACACCTTCAAGAGAAAAGACAGCAGAATAGTTAAGAGGTGGAACTGGCTTCGTCGGAATTCCACCAACATAAAGTTTAATCGATTCTACCTTATCTAATTTAGAGGCGCCGTAACCAGTTAGAATATTGATCATCCCAGGTGCTACCCCTAAATCGGGTATGAGAGTTAGTCCTTTCGAGTTGGCTTCATCACTTAAAGCTAACACTTTGTCTGTCACTTCCCCAATATGACCACCTAAATCAACGGAATGAACACCTATTTCCAATGCTGTTCTAGCTACTTTTTCATTAAAGCTATAGAACAGTGCATTGATGGAGACTTCCCCTTTAGACATCACTGTGCGTAGGTTTTGATCATCTTCTGCGTTTAGTTCTACGGCTTCAATTTTGTCTGTATTCAGTGTGTCGACAAAGTCTTTCGTTGCTTTAATATTTAAGTCTGCTAAGAACACTTTTTCTACATTTTCACTTGCAAGTAAGTCACGAGCAATTTCTCTTCCCATTAACCCTGCACCTAATACAACTACTTTCATCCCAACATCCCCTTTTCGTTGTTTAGTTTTCAGTATCAATCTGTGCCCTTTGTAACTTTCCGCTGTAATCTACATAAATACTTTTCCATTCTGTATAAACATCTAATGCTGCTTGCCCTGAATCTCTATGGCCGTTCCCTGTTCCTTTTGTCCCCCCGAAAGGCAAATGAATCTCTGCACCCGTCGTCCCGGCATTAACATACACAATCCCCGTGTCTAAATCTCTTTGCGCTTTAAATATTTTATTAACATCCTGAGAAAAGATAGAACTTGACAGCCCAAATTTCACACTGTTATTTACTTCAATTGCCTCTTCTAAACTCTCAACCTCAATAATACTAATTACTGGGCCAAAAATTTCTTCTTGTGCAATGGTCATGGTTGGTTTGACTTCTGTAAAAATAGTAGGCTCATAATAATAACCTTGCTCAAATTGTGATGAAGATAAAATATTACCACCTGTTAAAAGTTTGGCACCTTCTTCTTTCCCGATTTGCACGTAAGAATGGATTTTTTCTAAAGCCGCTTGATTAATGACCGGTCCTACTTTAACAGACGGATCTAGACCATCACCAATTGTCAGCTGTTTTGCAGATGAAACAAGCCTTTCTTCTAGTTCCTTTCTCACTTCCTTATGAACGATGACACGGCTACAAGCAGTACAACGTTGGCCAGCAGTACCAAATGCACTCCAAAGAATCCCCTCGGCAGCCAGCTGGAGATCCGCGTCATCCATCACGATGACAGCATTTTTCCCACCCATTTCAAGTGATACCTTTTTAAGATTTCTCCCTCCGAGTTCTGCAACTTTACTTCCTGTTTCAGTTGAACCCGTAAAGGAAATGACCTTAACATCAGGGTGTTCGATCATTGCAGTTCCGACGGTTGACCCAGCACCAAAGACGACATTTGCTACCCCCTTCGGTAATCCCACTTCATTAAATATTTTTGCCATTTCATATGCCATCATAGGAGTTTCAATGGAAGGTTTCCATACGACTGTATTTCCTGAGACAATTGCCGGGAATGACTTCCACGTTGCAATAGCAATTGGGAAATTCCAAGGTGTAATTAGACCAACAACCCCAATTGGTGCTCTTACACTCATGGCAAATTTATCTGCAAGTTCTGAAGGTGTTGTTTCTCCGAATAACCTTCTCCCCTCACCAGCCATATAGAAGGCCATATCAATCCCTTCTTGTACTTCCCCACGAGCTTCCTCAATGACTTTTCCCATTTCTTTTGTTAAAATGCGAGCCAAATGTTCCTTTTTCTCTTTTAGCTTGTACCCGATTTCATATAAGAAGTCCGCTCTTTTTGGTGCAGGTACACGTGCCCAAAGTTTTTGAGCTTCTTTCGCTGCGGCTACTGCCTGAGCCACTTGCCTTTCTGATGACAGTGGTACAAATGCTAAATGCTGTCCATTTGCAGGATTGATTACTGGAATTGTTTGAAGTTCATCGTTGTCTACCCATTCACCATTTATATAATTAGTTAACTTCATAACATCCTCCTTTTATTCTCGTAATCTCAATATACGGTTAATATATTCGGTTTTTTCTACTTAAAAACCTGAATAATCTATTATATTAATAGTTAGTAGAGATTATTTATCCCCCTTCAAAGATTTGTTAGGTTCTACAGAAAGAAGTTTGGGAAATGAGAGACTATTTATTGCATCCCTAAATTAGTAAACCTACTAAAACTACACGAGCGCAACGTCCATGTGCCTAACAACTACAGGGAAATAGCCTTTTTATAATTGAAATTTGATTGGATGTGAAACATTTTCATTATGTTATCCGTATCCATAAGTGATATAAATTAATTAACAAAACTCCTGGAGGTAGGAAAATGAATAATCACGAAATTGATTACAAGCTTTATGGGGATGATATGCAATTTGTTGAAGTAGAACTTGATCCAAATGAAACCGTGGTTGCAGAAGCGGGAAGTTTAATGATGATGGATGATTCCATCAAAATGGAAACTATCTTTGGTGATGGTTCTAAAGGTCATGGTGGTGGCCTAATGGGTAAATTAATGGGTGCTGGAAAACGTTTAATTACTGGTGAAAGTTTATTCATGACTACTTTCACGAACGTCGGAAGTGGTAAACGCAAGGTTTATTTTGCCTCTCCTTACCCTGGGAAAATTATTCCTATGGATTTAAGTGAACATCATGGAAAAATCATTTGTCAAAAAGATGCATTTTTAGCTGCAGCCAAAGGTGTTGAGGTTGGTGTAGAATTCCAACGTAAACTTGGTGCTGGTTTCTTCGGTGGGGAAGGATTTATTATGCAAAAACTTGAAGGAGATGGCATGGCCTTTATTCACGCTGGTGGAGCAATTCATCAAAAAGAATTACAGCCAGGAGAAAAGTTACGTGTAGATACTGGTTGTCTTGTTGCAATGACTTCTACTGTGGATTATGACATTGAAGCAGTTGGCGGTATTAAAACCGCATTATTTGGTGGAGAAGGAATTTTCTTTGCGACATTAAGTGGCCCAGGTACTGTTTGGATTCAATCCTTACCATTTAGCCGTTTAGCAAGCCGTGTATTCGCAGCTGCGCCAGTTACACAAGGTGGTGGCGGAAAAAACACTGGTGAAGGCGGAATTGGCGGCCTATTCAATTTATTTAATGACTAACATATGCAAAAAGGGTCTTGAACATTATAGTTCAAAGACCCTTTGTTTTTTATCAAGACCTATTATTCCTCTTAAAAACTCACAATCGCTTCATCTAATTTTGATGCAGCTGTTTCTAGTTTGTCTGAGGATTCTCCTATTTTTTCAACGATGGTTGTAAGCTCTTCTACTTGAGATCCTACGTTTTCAAAGTCAGAAATGGTTGCATCAACTGTAGAGGAAATCTGTTCAAATGATTCTAGGGATTTTTCATTTTGTTTCATTCCGTTTTGAACAAGCGTTTGTATGTGATGAATTGATTCGATTACTTGGGATGTGACTGAACTCGACATTGTAATTAATGTAGCAATTTGTTCAACGGATTGTTTTGTTTGATCTGCTAATTTACGTACTTCATCTGCAACAACAGCGAATCCTTTACCGTGTTCACCGGCACGTGCAGCTTCGATTGCAGAGTTTAATGCTAATAAATTAGTTTGACCTGCTATGTCTTTAACAATTTCAACAACGGCCTGAATTTCAGACGAAGATTGATCTAACGCTTGTACCATTTTCGTCATTTCAACTGTCTTGCTATTGATTTCTCTTGTTTGTTCACTAAGGAGGTTTAATTGCTCATATCCTTTTCCTGAGGCTTCCTTTGTCCCTTGTGCCCCTTCTATACTATTTTGAAGTAGTTCATTTACATACTTTGTACTAGAAATAAGCTCTGCGACGGCTTCATTCGTTTGTTGTGATTGTTCCTCTAAATCCTTTGAAATACGGCCAACGACAGCTTGAATATCAGTTTTTACAATTTGCCTTTGTTCTTCTAATAGAAGATATGCTTCTTTTTCATACTCTTCTAACACGATTTGTTGTTCAAAATTGCAGACTTTACTAACCGCATTTAGAACTTTTGCAGTTTCAACAGGTGATAATTGCAAATTACAAACAATATTTCGAACTTCACTAGCCAACCTTTCAAATCCTGCTAAATACCATTTTGTTGTTAAGCCAATATGTAAATGCACTTTTGAAACCCTTCTTCGATTGTCTAAATAAGTCTGGTCAATTCTACCATCAAACATTTTCATTAAATGCTGTTTTAATGTTTTACCGAGTTTTTCCGTAGAACTGTGTTTCTCTATCATTTCTTTAAACTGAGGTATATTGGCAATCGTTTCGTAAAATGCACCGACTATTATATCAGTATATGGCTCTAAATAAGGTTTAACTGAACGAACCACCTGTAAGTCTTCATTTGTCAACCCAATCATTTTTAACTGTATTAAACGCTCAGTATCATCAATATAAATCCCAACATCAGGAAAAACCTTATCTAAAACCACTTCCTGTGTTCTTTTTCTGTTAAAAGAGAACAATTAAACCACCCCAAAGGCATCAGTATTTTTAAATCAACTCGAAATACGTATAATATTTATGCTAAATGTACTATTACTATAATCCCAATATAAGAGAATCACTCTATTTATTCAAGGTATATTTATTATAGTAGTAAATGTTTTACAAACTTAAAATAAAATTAACAAAAGGTTGTGGAAATACTTTTTCCACAACCTTTAAAATTCTATAAATATACAATTACAATTAATATAGCTGCCAAAATAAGTCGGTAAATAGCAAACGGAACAAGTTTGACACGTGAAATCAATTTTAAGAAGAATTTAATCGAGATTAGTGCAAAGACGAATGCACTGATAAATCCAACCGCATAGAACGCGAAGTGATCAGGATTAATATGCTCCCAGTTTTTCAATAGTGAAATTCCACTCGCCCCTGCCATAATCGGCACTGCCATAATGAATGTGAAATCTGAAGCCGTTTTATGGTCTAACCCTAAAATAACCCCACCTGAAATCGTTGCTCCAGAGCGAGAGAATCCAGGCCATAAAGATAAACATTGAATTAATCCAATCTTAAAGGCCTTCCCGTATGATAATTCATCTAAAGATGTAATAGCCGGTCTTTTGGGTGCAAATTTATCTGCAATAATCATCCAAATAGCCCCAACAATTAAACCAATAATTACTGTTGAAATAAAGAATAAATTTTCATCGATAAAATCTTCAAATAAAACGCCAAAAATACCTGCCGGGAGAATCCCTACAAAAACATGTCCTAAATTAAATTTCTTTGAAGCTGTTTGTCCTTTAATTTTATAAAGACCAACGAGACTTAAAATACGCTTCCACATCACAACGACAACTGCTAAGATTGAACCTAACTGTACGACGATTTTAAATGTATTTGCCGAATATTGACCTAAGAATTCTGTTGTTTTTAACCATAAATCATCGACGATAATCATATGTCCAGTCGATGAAACTGGTGCAAACTCTGTCACCCCTTCTACAAAACCAAGGATGATTGCTTTGATTAAATCAAAAAAGTCCATAAAAATCTCCTTATCATTTTTTTCATAATCAATTCAATTACGCCTTTGCGTAATTGCGTCCGGATTTTGAATTGTGCTTGTGCCAACAGGTTGTTGGTCAGTTAGCCGTTTGTCCACTGATGCGACGTTCTTAGGCTAACATCCTATAACTCCTAAACAAAATCCGTGACATCTGCCGATTGCTTTATCTTCATTCAGTAAGGGTGATGTCCCCTACTGAATAAAGATAAAAAATAAATGTAACATGATACCTAAGTTAATGTCTATGTCTATAGAATGGTAGTCTATCATTCCTTTGTAAATGTTACATCAATCACCCATAACTCCGAACGACTGCCAATACGAGTAGGCGGTCCCCAGAATCCAAAGCCCGACGAAACAAGTGCATGCATTCTCTCTTTTAGCATATGTCCATAATCAAGTTCAAATATCATATTGGTAATTAGATTATTAGGCCACAGTTGACCATAGTGTGTATGACCTGATAGATGAAGGTCTACACCTGCATTAGAGGGTGACTCCAAGTCATTTGGTGTATGGTTCATAACAAACCATGGATATTCTCCATTTTCAGGCTTTAAATCGGCAATTTTCATTCGATTTTCATTCACGGAATCTTCTTGCCCTGTTAAATAAAAACGATTTCCTACAAGAATTGTTTCGTCCATTAAAATTTTAACATTAGCATTCTTCATTTCTTCCACTAATAACGGGATTTTCCCTCCATAATATTCGTGGTTACCTAATACACCATAAACACCATATGTCGCCTTTAGCTGCTTCATTACATCATCCATACCTTCATCTACAAACCAAATTGGATCGTCATCCACTAAATCACCCACAAGTAGCACAACATCTGGATGCGCTTCATTGGACAAATCCACAAATTTTTGTAAATGTTCTTTGTCAGACAAAATTCCTAGGTGAAAATCAGAAGCAACTACAAGTCGGAGTGGTTCTCCTTTTTTATCGATTGTGATCTCTAAATTACGAACCACAGGTGAATATGCATTGTATGTACCAAAAGCAAACAACACAATTAGTAAGGAAAATACAATTGTACCCACAATTTTAGTCCTTTTTATACGAGTTAATAATATAAAGAGATTAACTAACACACATAAAATGAGACCATATTCAAACAGGAACATCCAGTAGCTACCGATTACTGAAAAGACATGTAAAGAATCGAACCATTCTCCAAATAAAACACTAAAAGCTACAAAGTAAATAATGCTCCAATAAATAATCGGCCATCGATAAAGATTAAGCGATTGAAGCCATTTTTTTAGATTCCAACCTAAATATGTAGTAAGTGCACCATAAATGATGACCATTAAAGCGATCTGGAGTATTTCCTTCAAGGGTCCCCTCCTATCTACTTACCTCTCAAAAGTATAACACGCAGAAAAGGATTGTTCATTTCAAAAAAAATGTAAAGGCAACACAAAAGTCTGTGTTGCCTCTGTACAGTATTAATAATCTAGTTGAACTGAAACGATCACTTTAAATAAATCACCATCCACATCAATTTTCAACCTTCCACCATGTAAGTCTACTATTGATTGTGCGATAGCTAACCCTAGCCCTGATCCATCTGTATGACGAGAGGCATCAGCTCGTTTAAAGCGTTCTGTTAGCTCTTCAACATTTTCTCCTAATTCATAGTTCGCAATATTTTTTACAATAAATTCTGCTTCATTGCCTTTTCTATTTAAGGTTACATAGACACGACTACCATCTAAGGAGTACTTCATTGCATTTAACACTATGTTATCAATGACTCTCCACCATTTTTGTCCATCCACATAGGCATATAGCGGCTCATCTGGCATTGTGATACGAAGCTCTAAGTTTGCATTACGAAAGGCCTCTTCATGCTCTCCAATTGCCTGCTGCAAGAGCTGTGTTAAGTCCACTCTTTGTTTCGTTAATTCAATATTTCCACTTGCCATTTTTGATACCTCAAACAAGTCCTCTATTAACGTTTTTAGGCGGGCAGATTTTTTATCTAATACTTCAATATAATGTTTACGTTCTTCTTCAGTAATGTTTGGGTTTTTTAACAAATCTGTATACGTGATAATGGATGTTAACGGTGTACGCAAATCGTGGCTTACATTCGTAATCAGCTCCGTTTTTAAGCGCTCACTTTTTGCTTGCTCCGTCATCGACTTCTTTACACCTTCACGTAATTGATTCAAATTGGTTGCATGATTTGCTAATGGACCTTTCCCTTTCACCCTAATATCTGCTGTTAAACGACCATCAGCCATTTCCTGCGTTTGTCTCATAATACGGTTTAGGTAGCCCATACGACGAAGGAAGATGATTGATGCGGGTAATCCGATAAAGAATAACAAAATAGTATAAATTATTGCTAATTCATTACTCATGAAAGCACCAACTAAACCAATTCCTGCAAGGAAAGCGACCATTAATATCGCGACTGATTGTGTGCCAATTTTGCGATTTAAAAATAAATCTTGCATGCCATCTGCTAAACGATATAGCATTGCACCCTTAATTTCCTTTTTTACATGCTCTGAATTATATGAATCCCATAATTGCAGCGTTTCGAAAGTCCAAACTGCTCCGAAAATCGTTCCACTAATCATGATCATCATTAATACAAAATAAGTTAATAACTCAAATACGTACGGAAATACATTATATATTCCAAAATAGTAAACATTTGAAATCATATTACCCAATATATCTAGTAACAAAAAGCTACTAAGTAGCATGATGATTACAGTTAAAATTCGAACATCGATCGGTAATTTTAGAAAGCTTTCTTTCAATTTATTTGAAGTTGTAAATTCTTGAAAAGATGGTTTCGCCACTGTGAATAACAAAACAGCTGCTAAAATTCCAGTTGCCCAAATGATATAGAAAACCATTTTCGAAAATTTAAATGTTTGGTAATCATCTTTGAAATTCGTGGCACTCAGCATTGACTTTGGTATACTGATTACCCCTTCAAACTGTGATACCTCTCCATCATAACGAAACGATTCATATAAATTAAAATCATCCCCTTCAACCAAATCATAAGGTTCAATATAAGTGGTACTATCCACCGTTAAATAAGATTGTTGGTTACCATAGGTTTCTTTAAAAAGACCAGAAGTTATTTGTTCACCAGATTCAAATACTTTGCCTGTCTCTATATTTGTAAAGTTATAAGAAAAGTAACTAAATTCATTTAAAAAATCTTTACGGTTTCTTTCTTGTTGCGCTGCATATTTTTCAATTAACAATTCTTTTTGCTTACGAATTTTTTCTTCAACATGATCATCATTACTAAAGTTTTCATTGATGTCCGCAATTTTTGCATCTCGTTCCTTTACTAGTAACGTTTCAAGCTCTTTGTCGTTGTCTAGTTTAGCTTGGTCAATTCGATCACTATATTGTGCGCGAATATTCTCTACTTGATCAGCTAACGTTCCATAGTAATTGCGATGCTCTTCAATTTCTGTTTGCGTTACAGTAATATTTTCTTTAGCTTTTTCTGCATTGAAAGGTTCTAAAACGTAATGGCCAAGTTGTTCAATAAAAGTTTCTTTTGTTGAAAGAAAACTATCTGATTTAAAATACGATTTTCCAATATAGCTATGACCATGATTGATTAACAATGTAATGGCAAAGACAACCCAAGTTATAAGAAAAAGTGTGAGGAGTAATTTACCCTTAATTTTCATCTCAATGTTCCTCCTCAAAATAATTTGGCTAACAATCGAAGTGTATCTTCATGTTCACTAAAAAAGCGCCAAGTAGTAATCCCAATACAAATGGTTCCTATTACGGAAGCGATGATACATAGGAATGTTACCAACTGTTCGAGCTTACTTCTCAATTTTATATCCAATTCCCCACACAACCTTTAAGTATCGAGGATTTTTCGGATCTGCCTCGATTTTTTCACGAATTTTACGAATATGAACGGCTACAACATTTTCTGCGTTATAAGCCTCCTCATTCCAAACAAGCTCATAAATCTCACGGATGGAAAAGACGCGTCCTACGTTTTTCAATAACAATTCAGTAATCTTGTACTCAATCGGCGTGAGCTTAACAACGTCACCGTCAAGTCGCACTTCCTTAGCATCCATATCAAGTGATAGTCCATCTACTTCTACCTTTGAAGTTTGCCCTTGATAAGTTCCTAGCTGAACATAACGTCTAAGCTGCGACTTTACCCTTGCTAGTAGCTCAAGTGGATGAAAAGGTTTTGAAATATAGTCGTCCGCACCAACAGATAAGCCATGAATTTTATCGGTGTCCTCGGCTTTTGCACTCAACATAATAATTGGAATATTTCTCTCCGCCCTAATCTTAAATGTTGCTGTAATCCCATCCATGTTTGGCATCATAATGTCTAAAATTATTAAATGAACTTCATTCTTTTCTAATAATTCCAGCGCTTCCACACCATCTGCAGCTTTTAACACCTTGTACCCTTCATTTTTTAAATAAATCTCTATCCCATCACGAATGTCTTGGTCATCATCTGTGACGAGCACTGTTAATGTTTCCACTGCTCCCACCTCACTGCTTTTTCTTATAAGTTTATAATAAATGTAGAATCTTAATATCGACTTATCATAATTCTGAAGAAATTCTTAAGAAATAATAAAAGCGGAGGCGGCTCGTTTAGGCTCGACACGCACTGGAGACTCCGAGAAGAAGGCGCTTTTTGCCTTCGCAGGAGGAGTCGAAGTGACGCGAGAGCCTAGCCGCCATAGCTAGA
>NZ_JAFBDY010000033.1 GCF_016908465.1 Lysinibacillus composti
TTTTATTAAATAATTTATCTAAGAAAATTGGGATTCATTTAGGATAATCGGGGTGCCGTGTAATATCACTTCACCCCAACATTTGACATAGAACCATCATAAAAGGGTCTATGGTTTGAGTTTATCATTCAATCGGTTTATTATTTATAAGCAATCTAAACAATTTTTTCTGTTTAAATGATTAAGCAAACAATAAAATAACAAACTTAAATTACTTAGCAGATAAATACCTAAATCATGATTTTTGAGGATGCCCAATTATCAAAATAGGTGAGTGGACATCTTTCCTTCTTTCTTGAAGGAAGGATGTCTTTTATGAGCTTTACTTAAAAAATCAAAAAGTACAATAATGGTACATTATCCTTTTCGATTACCTATTTGAGATAGATTGTAGTAAACTTAAATTATGATTTGAAAGCGAGGGAACTTATTATGCCAACACCTAGTATGGAGGACCATATCGAGCAAATATATTTATTAATTGAAAATAAAGGATATGCGCGGGTGTCTGACATAGCTGAAGCATTATCGGTTCTACCTTCCTCCGTAACAAAAATGGTCCAAAAATTAGATAAAGACGGATACTTAGTATACGAAAAATATAGAGGGCTAACACTAACTTCAAAGGGTGAAAAACTTGGCAAGCGTCTTGTGAAAAGACATGAGTTACTGGAGCAGTTTTTGCGACTTATTGGAGTAGATGAGGGACGTATTTATGAGGATGTTGAAGGAATTGAACATCATTTAAGTTGGGACTCAATTGATCGTATTGCTGATTTAGTCCAATTACTAGAAGAAGATGCTGAGTTTGTGAAAAAACTTGAGGCTATGAAAGCAGCACAATAATACTGTATGTTAGAAGTGAGAGGATATAATAAATGAACGAATTGAAATCTGGTGAAGTTGTAGAACTTACAGTACTTGAAGAACAAGGGTCACGTTGGATATTGACAAATGGTGTCGATGAAATCCCCGTAAACAGTTCAGAAATAAACGAACCACTTACTGTTGGAGATCGAATTAAGGTATTTCTTTATGCTGACCGACGTGGAGACGTACAAGCTACTACAGTAATTCCTCACATATTACAAGGTGAGTACGGCTGGGCACGAGTAATTAAAGTTTCGAAAAAAGAAGGAGCTTTTGTCGATATTGGTACTACACGTGAAGTTCTTGTTAAGGATGAAGACCTTCCAATTATAGATGTTTGGCCAGAGGTAGGCGACTATTTATTTATGACACTCCGTACAGACCGAAACGGAGATTTATTTGGTCGATTAGCTACAGAGGAGAAAGTGAATGAGCTTTATGAGGGCGCATCTGAAGAATTGTACAATAAAAATATAAAAGCTCGACCATATCGACTCTTACCAGTAGGTTCATTTTTACTTGGAGTAGAAGCACCATACCGAATATTTGTGCACAATTCGGAAATGGAGTCAGAGCCGAGACTTGGGCAAGAAGTTGAAGTACGAATAATTGCTGTAAAAGAAGATGGTACATTGAACGGATCAATGTTGCCTAGAAATTATGAACGTCTAGGACAGGATGCAGAAAAAATATTACAGTACTTAAAAAGTGTCGATGGAAAAATGCCATTTGGAGATAAATCTACACCAGAAGAGATTTTAGAGATGTTTGATATGAGTAAAGGTGCATTCAAACGTGCGCTAGGAACTTTAATGAAAACTGGTAGAATAAAACAACAAGATGGATGGACTGAACTAATATAAACAATTGGGCTGCGACATATTAATTTAATGTCACAGCCTATTTTAATATGATGATGGTCATTTTTGAATTTTTGAGCCTGTCGTTGTACGGTCGGCGCAGAAAAGTACAGTAACTTAGAATGTCACCTTACTTTTTGGAACCTTTTGCCTTTTGAATCGTACTAATTGTTGAAGAACGCCATGAATCACCGAAGTAAAAAGATGGCGCTTATGAAAGGGGATTCTCCATGAAACCAAAATTTAGTGTTATGATGTCTGCAATTGTTTTAACTTTATCTGTAATAATACCAACAAGTGCTTTTGCTACTAATAGTCAACCAAAAGCAATAAATGAGAAGCTAGGAGTACCAATCGTAGTATATGGTGCGAATTTATCAGATTCAGAAAGAACAACCGTAAAAGAAGCATTGCGTGTTAATGAAGAACCGGAAGTTGATGAAATTACTGTTTCAGGTGAAGATTTAGTCAAATATATTTCTAATAGTAATTCAAGTGCAAGAATGTACTCATCTGCAAAGATTTCTCGTCAAGAGGAAGGGAAGGGTCTCGTTATTAGTATTGTAACTCCCGAAAATATTACAGAAGTAACGTCTGAAATGTATGCGAATGCAATGTTGACTGCAGGAATTGAAGATGCAAGTGTTGAAGTTGCAGCCCCAAAACCGGTAACTGGGCATTCAGCATTAGTTGGTATATATAAAGCATATGAAGTGAAAACTGGGGAAACACTAGATACAGAACGTACAGATGTTGCGAATGATGAGTTATCTGTAGCAACACAAATTGCAGAAAATGCTAATATTAGCGATGAGCAAATTGCAGCATTATTAACAGGAATTAAGCAAGACATTGCTGAATTAAATCCAGCAACAAGAGAAGAAGTAGCACAAATAGTTGAAGACCAACTCTCGAAGTTACAAATTGAATTAGGTGAACAGGACCGACAATTATTAATCGATTTAATGGATCGTATTAGTAAATTAGACATTGATTTTACAAAATTATCCGATCAACTTTCTGATTTAACGACGACGATTGAAGAAAAATTCAATAATGTGATACATGATGAAGGTTTTTGGAATGGTGTGAAAAACTTCTTTAACAATTTAATCAATACTATATCTACTTGGTTTAAATAAGTATAAGTTCTAATTATTTAGATGATTATGATATAGTGGAAATAAATGGGGGTGTAAAAATGGAATTTAAATTGGCTGAAAGAGGTCCAAAACATTTTGCCTTTGAGTATGAGCAAGAGGGAAAAATGTTAGCAGAGATCGAGTGGATTCAACGTGAAAATGTTATGGATATGAACCATACATTTGTATCTGATGAGTTACGCGGACAAGGGGTAGCAAAAAAGTTATTAGATCAGGCAGCAGAATATGCTAGAGAAAATAATTACAAAATGAGAGCCATTTGTTCGTATGTTGTTGCTGCTTTTGAAAGAAGCGCTGAATATGATGATGTAAAAGCTTAACTTAGTTTCAATACAAATAAAATTCTCATAGGCAATCAAATTGAATCCTCAGTTTGATTGCCTATTTCAATTTTTTAATAAAAATGAATAAAAGCATTTACTACTAAGGTAAGTAAAGTTGAAACAATAATATATGATGTAATCTCAAGCCCATCGTATTCATAATTCTGATGATTCATTTTATCTACCTCCTATTAGTTGTGAAATTACGGTGTTAATTAAACGAACTTTAGTGCAAAGAAAAGAGTAGATGATGTAATACATAAAAATTAAAATTCAACATATGTGAGTTATTTAAGAATATTCATTTGCGAGTAAGTTTATTCCAAAAAATATTTAAATAGGTAATTTGAAATATACTTTATAGAAGAAATTTATAGAAAGTGCATTAGAAGATGTCGTTAATAGAATTGGTAAAAATAGTTTGTATAAAAGATGGGATATTTAAACAAATTTGAATGCAATTTTACGATATCTAGCCACATATTGATAGTTGGAGTATTTGAAAAGTAAGAGTTAATCGGTAAGATTCGGGGCACATTACAATATAAAGACTTTTAGGAGGGATCATGTGGCAAAGTTAAAAGGAAAAGGTTTTGTTATTAGTGCATTAGTTGCTGGAGGTGCTGCATACTTAAGTAAAAAGCAAAATCGTGATAAAACGATGAACTTTTTAACTCAAGTACAGTCAAAATTCAGTTCACTTTTTGGTCCGAAAGCGGTAATGGATTATTCATTTAAAGAGCTAACAGAAACTGCCGCTGGTTCATCGGAACTAAGAATCCGCGAAAATAACTTCATTAGTGAAGGTGGTTCTCAAACACACCTTGAGTATTACAATGAAAATGAGCAACGAGTCTTGAATTAAAACGAAAAGGCTGTCCGGGGGTGAGGACAGCCTTTATTTTAAAAATAAAAGTTCACATGAAATATGATTAGATTGTTCATCCAATAGTATAGAAACTAAAAATAAATATGATGTTGAGAGATTCGTGGAAATTTTAAAACAACTTTAGGTGAGTACATCATGTAGTTGCCTAAGAAAAAGAAAAAGAAAAAAGATGACCCCAGAAGGATATTACTTCGAGGTCATCTTTACATATAAATTATTAAGCGTTAACTGTAACTTCTTTTTTCATTGTTTTGTTTTTAGCAAGGTTAACATGCCAAGAAAGTGCTTCCTCTAAAATGTGAGGAGTTTGTGAATTACCAGTTGCTTCAACTGCACGGTTATAGTAATCACGTAATTGCTCTTTATAATCAGGGTGTGCACAGTTTTCAATAATTAATGCAGCACGTTCTTTTGGAGCAAGTCCACGTAAGTCTGCAATACCTTGTTCTGTAACGATTACGTCTACATCATGTTCTGTATGGTCTACGTGAGATACCATAGGAACGATTGAAGAAATAGCTCCGCCTTTAGCGTAAGACTTCGTTACGAAAATACCTAAACGTGCGTTACGAGCGAAGTCTCCAGAACCACCGATTCCGTTCATCATTTTTGTACCGCTTACATGTGTAGAGTTAACGTTGCCGTAAATATCTAACTCAAGTGCAGTGTTGATAGAAATTAGTCCGAGACGACGGATTACTTCTGGGTGGTTTGAAATCTCTTGAGGACGTAAGCATAATTTGTCTGCATATTTCTCAAGGTTTCCATAAACCTTTTTCTGTAATTCTTCAGAAAGAGTAATAGATGTTGCTGCTGCAAAACTTACTTTACCAGCATCAATTAAGTTAAATACTGCATCTTGAAGTACTTCAGATGCTACAACTAGGTCTTCAAATTCTGAGTCTGCAAAGCCATCTAATACTGCGTTTGCAACAGAACCAACTCCTGATTGTAAAGGCATTAATTTATTAGTTAAGCGGCCAGCTTTAATTTCAGAACGGAAGAAATCAAGTAAAAGATTTGCCATTGTTTGTGTCTCTTCATCTGGTGGAACGATTAATGAAGGAGCATCTGGCTCTTCAGAAATAACAATTGCTTTAATTTTCGCAGGATCTACTTTGATACCGATTTCACCGATACGTGTTTCTGCATTTGTCATTGGAATTGCTTCACGTTGCCCTTGTGGTGCTGGAACATAAATATCGTGAATTCCAATCAGGCTCTCTGGGTGAGTAATGTTTAACTCAACAATAATATTTTCTGCATACTCAGCAAAAATTGGTGAGTTACCTACAGAAGTTGTAGGGATAATATATCCTTCTTCAGTAATAGCAGTAGCTTCTAAGATTAAGTATTGAATAGGGCCAATGATTCCTTGGCGTACTAATTCGGCATTATGAGACAGATGAGCATCTACATATAAAACATCACCAGAGTTAATTTGGCCACGAATAACTGGGTCTGCAATAAATGGTCCACGTTTACGAATAGCACCTGCTTCTGCTAAATGCTTGTCCACTTCTGGTCCAAGTGAAGCGCCAGTATAAACATCAATTTTAAAATCCCCTTGTTTAGCACGTTCAACTAATGCCATTGGAACAACTTTTGCATCTCCAGCACGTGTAAACCCGCTCATTCCAACTACAGCACCGTTTTCAATTAGTGCAGCTGCTTCTTCAGCAGATACAACTTTCTCTGCTAATTCTTTTAAACCTAAGCGTTTTTCTACTCTTGAATCCATATATAAATCCTCCCCATAATAGATATGCTAAGAATATTCGGTACTCCATATTAAGTGAGAGAGAAACTCACTCAATATATTAAACTTATACTTTTATAATAGCACCATCCTGTCACAAAATCTTCAATAAATATATGTAAGTGCTTAAAAAACGAATAATCGAGCAAATATCAGCAAAATCGAGTTTTTGTGACAGGGAATTTCATTCGAATTTATATTTTCGACAATCATAAAAATACAAAAGCGACCTTTTTGTGGTAGTTCAAAGGTCGCTGTTTATATTATGGGACTATAATTTAGAAGCCAAGTGAACGGCGGAAATAACTAGCATATCTTTGGCTTACAGGAATTCTAGTTCCATCCTTCATTATTAGTAAGAATGTTGAATGTGAATCAGGTTGGATTTCTTCTATAAAATCAATGTTAACAATATAAGAACGATGACATCGAATAAACGAGTCAGAAGCAAGGAATAATTCAAGGTCACTTAAATTAAGACGGTGATAACCTTCGCGGTGCATTGTTTTAACAAATGTTTTACGCAGTTGAGTTTCAAGATAAATTACTTGGTTATGTTTAATTGGATACCAACAATCGTCTATTTTGATCGTAATATAGTTAGTTAAAAATGGTGAAGGTTTTTGAGGGAAAATGGCTGTTACAGCACCTCTAATTTCTCCTTCTTCGATTAAAGGTATACTTGTACCATAATAAGGAACGCCAAAAATATCTTGTTCGATATATGAATTAGTTTTTTGCCCATATGTAACTGCTTTGTGTGCTGCAGATCCTTCTTTAATAGGATCACCGGGCTTAATTTTTAAATCCACTTTTTTACTTGGCTGGTAGTATAGGTATTCATTTGTATCTGAAATAGCGATTGATGTGTTTTCAGGGAAGAACTCCTTAATAATATCCATGATTTCTTCAATTTGTTTTGGTTCCATCTTGTAACACCTCTTTTTTGTATGCAAATAAATTTATATTGTCTATTTTACTACATTTCAAAGAAAAGAAATAGAAAATTGTTGAATAATGGAGGATTTTTGCGCAAGAGTGAAAAAACAGTGAAATAATCGACTAAATTAATCATCATATATTATATAAATAGAATATTATTTTTCTTAAAACGAATAACTTTAGTACTATTTCTAATCAAAAATCTAGTTGATAGAGCATCATAAAATATGGTAAACTGCTGATTAGTTACAATTTATTATTATTTTCTTTATATTTTGTAAGTTGAAGTTTGAGTTTATCTATCATATAGTGCATATATTATAGTTTCGGTAAATAAAAGGGGATTTTTTACCAATATTGTTGTCACGTTCTAAGTTTATATTAAAATAATATTAGTGTTGTTAATAAATAATTTATGTGCAATTGCATTCATAGAAAGATGGGGTAATAATGCAACTACATCAACATTCAATATCTGAGACAATATCTAAAAGATACTTTCAAGAAATTGACCATATTAATCAATACAGTGGGGTTGAAGATTTTTATAGTATAGAATCCAAATTGTTATTTGAAATCTTTCATTTAGAATCTACAAAGGCTAAAAAATCTTTACATGAATTGATTGATATTTTATCAATTCGTTTCGGTAAACAGGTGATCAAAGTAGTTCGCAATTATTTTGTGATTCTTTCATCAATTGTTGCGCGTAAATTATTAGATAACCAAGTTCCTTCGAAGAAAGCGTTTGCATTCAATCTAGCTTGTGCAGATATGATTGAAAATAAAATGAAGGATGCTGAGTTTCTTCAATTTGCAGACGAATTAATTGATTTTTACGTTTATTTTATTGCTGATCGCAAACAACCAACATTCCGTCACCAAACGGTCAATAAGGTTATTATGTACATAAATGATGAATTAGAAAGTGATTTAACAGTAGAGAGCATAGCCAATAAGTTCCATATTAGTACAAGCCACTTATCGCGAATTTTTAGAGAACATGTGGGGATTACTTTAGTGGAATATTTGAATGTTCGCAGAGTGGAAGAATCACAGTATTATTTAAGACACACAAATAAAAGTATCACCTCTATATCAGATCAGTTCCACTTTTGTAATCAAAGTTACTTTACTCGCATATTTAAAAAATATACGGGTGTAACTCCTAAACATTTTAGAGATGAGTTGCACCATGAGTTCTTTAGATATGAAATGAATGAAGTTGAGTTTGAAAGGGTTTAAGTAACGGCTCAAATAGTAGCAGGTCAACGATTAAAAGTTATTCTTATTATAAGGATGACTTAAAATTGAAAAGTAGCTGCTAATTGATATTGTTTTATTAATTATGTATACTCAGGCGTAGTGATTAATTATAGTGGGTGGATAAATGAAAAAACTAATGATGTTCTCCATGCTTGGACTAATGGTATTTGTTTTGTCTGGCTGTCAAGCAGTAGAGAATCAAGAAGGATTTTTTTATAGCACATTTGTTAAACCGATGGATTGGTTACTAGACTTCTTAGGGAATGATATTTTTAATGGTAGCTATGGATTAGCAATTATTACGATTACGCTTGCGATTCGGTTAATATTAATGCCTTTTATGTTGAAGAACTATCGTAATCAATCACTTATGAAGTCAAAAATGGATGTCGTTAAACCAAAGATGGATGAAATCCAAGGTAGACTTAAAGAAGCTAAAACAAAAGAAGAACAAATGGCAATTCAACAAGAAATGCTTGCACTATATCGTGAAAATGGCATTAATCCATTAAATATGGGTTGTTTACCAATGGTTATACAAATGCCAATCATTATGGGCTTGTATTTTGCGATTCGTTATTCAAGTGATGTACAAACGCATGAATTTTTATGGTTTAACTTAGGTAGCCCTGATATTTTAATGACAATCGTAGCAGGGGTTGTTTATTTCGTACAAGCAAAAGTATCACTATGGACGGTTCCTGATGCTCAAAAGGCACAAATGAAAATGATGATCTACATTTCGCCGATTATGATTGTATTTATTTCATTTACTTCAATGGCAGCATTACCGTTATACTGGTCAATCAGTGGGTTATTCTTAATATTACAAACCTATATTGGAAGAAAATACTACTCAGAGCACCCAGAGAAAGCTCTGAAAAAATAGAATTATCTAAGCCGAAGCTTTTATAGCCTCGGCTTTTATTTCATTTAATCGACAAATTTATACATATTCCTTGAGCCAAATTGGTTAAACAGTGCTAAAATATAATTATTGTTAAAAGAAAGTAGGAAAAATACAAAATGAAGCCCTCATTCAACAATAATCATAATAAAAATAAAAAATATATGATCTGGATAATTGTACTAGCTAGTTTAGTTGTTTTAGGTGCTGCCACTTATTTTGTTATAAACAATCCAAGCATTTTAAATAACTCTTCTGGAAGTCAAGGTACAAACCTAGAGTCGAAAGAGAATGAAGAAAATAGCGACAAAGAACCTAAAGAACAATCTGATGTAGACTCTTCAGATAGTGAAAGTTCTCCGCAAAAGGATGATCAGAAACCTGAAGTTGTGGATGATAACGGATATATCGTAGGACAGCCCGAAGCTACGGAACCAACATATGTCGATGGGGTATTAATAGCAAATAAAAAATACCCATTACCTAAGACTTTTCAGCCGGGAGAAGATGTTGATGCTCGAGCAGCTTTTGAATTAATGGGCGCAGATGCGAGAAAAGCCGGTTTTGAGTTAGTAGCTTTTAGTACATATCGTTCTTATGAGTATCAACAAACTTTATATAACAATTATGTGGAGCGAGATGGAAAAGAAAATGCAGATCGCTATAGTGCGAGACCTGGATATTCTGAGCATCAAACGGGGTTAGCGTTTGATATTGGAGAAGTAGGTCGTGAAGATTTGTGGCTTACTAGCGAGTTTGGTGAAACTGATGCAGGTAAATGGCTAGTAAATAACGCACATAAATATGGCTTTATATTAAGGTATCCTCAAGGGAAAGAAAAAATAACTGGGTATATGTATGAGTCATGGCACTTCCGATATTTAGGTATACAGTTAGCAACTGATGTGAAAAAATCTAGTTTAACTTTAGAAGAATATCTAGGCATACAATAAAGAAAAGGATGGCGCGCTGCCATCCTTTTTTTATAATATTGGTGATAGTAATCTTGAAATAGACTCTTTAAACTTAATAAGTAATGAACGACTTTCATATCGTTCTAACGTTAACTCTGTACAGTCGAAAATATCCTTTTCAAAGATTTCAGCAAGTTCATGGGAAATTTGATGATTGTAAAGAAATGCGTTTACCTCAAAGTTCAAACTAAAACTTCTTACGTCTATATTAGCTGTTCCAACTGTAGATGCTTCGTCATCTATAACAATCATTTTTGCGTGAATAAATCCTTTTTCGTAAATGTAAACTTTTGCGCCTGATTTTAAGAGATTTCCTACATATGAATACGTTGCCCAGTAAACAAACATATGATCAGGTTTGTTAGGAATCATAATTCGAACGTCGATTCCTGAAAGGGCAGCAATTTCAATGGCATTTAAGAAGCTAGCATCTGGTATGAAATACGGCGTCTGGATATAAATGTATTTTTTGGCGCTCATAAGTAATTTTAAATATCCATTTTTTATTGTCTGCCATTCAGAGTCAGGCCCACTCGAAACGATTTGTAACGCGACATCGCCCTTTTTGGGGATTGCGGGAAAGTAATGCTCTGAATAATCTATACTATTGTTACTTGCTTGGTTCCAATCTAGTAAAAAGCGGGTTTGTAGAGGGTGTACAGAACTTCCCTCAATTCTTAAATGAGTATCTCGCCAATAACCAAATTTTTTATTCAATCCTAAATACTCGTCTCCAACATTAAAGCCACCGATGTAACCAATACGGCCATCAATGACAACAATTTTACGATGATTACGGAAGTTCAATCGTGGATTAAATAATGGGAGTATTGAAGGGAAAAAGACTTCAACTTCACCACCCAGTTTGGATAACTCCTGAAAGTTTCTCTTTTTTATAGATCGAGAACCCATTTCATCGTATAAAATGCGAACCTTTACACCTTGTTTTGCTTTTTTCTTTAAAACATCGATTATACGTTGACCTAAATTATCAAGTTTAAAAATATAATATTGGATATGTATATGATCTTTTGCTAATAAAATATCGTCTATTAAAGATTCAAACTTTTCGGCACCATCATCGTATATTTTCACTTCATTATCTTGGGTTAAAACGGCTTTACTTGTTTTTAAATTTAACTGAATTAGTTCTTTATGATTCTCAACATGTAAGGATTGAAACTCAAGAGTATTCTCTTCTAATGCCCCAAGCTGGTAACTAATTAATTTATCGATTCCAATATCTTTGGATCCTTCCCAACGAAAAAGATGCTTTTTTCGAAGTTGTCTACCGAGCATTAAATATAATATAAATCCTAATAGTGGAAGGAAAAATAGTACAAGAACCCATGCCCAAGTAGAAGATGCATCTTTACGTTCTAAGAAAATAACAGTTATAGCAAATATCGTATTCAATGCCAAAATAACAGGGAGAAATACTACTGTATCTAAGATGCCCATGAAATGTGCACACCTCTTTATTCTTTTGTCATTATTATAACGTTAAAATGATGTGATGGATAAAGGAATCACTTCAAAAATTATTATATCAATAATATTTAGTATTGTTCAGCAATAAAATACACTTCAGAAAAATCGAGTTCCAGTAATTTCTCTTTATTGATAAAGAATTTAATGATTCCGGAGTCACCCCACATAATTTCCTGGGAATCATTCGAAACGACTTGTAACAATAACGTATCAAAGCGCTTTAAAAAATTTGAATTAGACCTTGGATCATTATAAATAAAGTAAGGGTACCCACCAAGTTTGTGATCAGCACCTAAAAAATGTTCAAAGTAAAATTCCTCCAATGTTCGACCGTCTTCCGTCATTGTGCAGTCAGATGTTGGAAAGTTTATATATGAATTCAGCCTATAATCCATTGCCGAAACTGGTTCAATCATTTTACTTATAGATAAATGTAATTCATTTTTTATAGGAAAGGGAGTAATAAAATCTCCTTTTATAATGGAGAAATCTGTAACAAGTTTATCTTGAGACAACACTTCAGGGAAATAGCGAACTTTAAAGTCCTGTTGAAAAATTTGTTCTGTCCTTTTTTCATAAAGTAACTCCTGAGTTCTAGAAATAAAAAATTGTAATACACCATTTTTAGGAAATGGTTTTTCAGAAGGGAATTGTGAAAAGTTTACTTGTGCTAATAAGTCCATATATTGACCTTTTTGATCTTTGGGTAACCTATGACTTTTGGGTAGATACGGCAAACCTGCAAACTTACTATCTGCTAACGAAGTGTTTTGAGATTTTGGCATGATAATATAAGAAGTCTTTACTGAAAGTTCTATAGTTTGCCGAAATTTTTCTAGTTCTCGTGGTAAAGAGAGGTGTTGAGATAACTCCACAATGATTCCCCCATAAAATGTAAATGAGATAGCTATTAATGTATCTTTCCCAACTATTAGAATAGGTTAAACACTAAAAAAATAAAGCAATGCGTAAAATATTATACGCATTGCTTATATTATTCATGTTCAGCTCTTAGTGAATTACCTGATTTCTTAAATAATAAGATGAGACCGACAGCAATTAATGCTATAAAAATCGAAACATAATATGTTAATGACAAATCGATTTTAAATAATGAAGTGAAAAATAAGGGGCCAAAAATGCGTCCCAAATTATCCATTGAATATGTTAATCCCGCAGCTGTCCCGTATTTCCCACCTGACTCCTTTGAAGTTAGTGAAACGACACATGTTCTGGCTAAAGCGTTACCAGCAGTAAAGACGCAAAGTGCAAACCCGGCAAAAACGATGTTGGTCGTCAAAGTCATAAGTAGTAATCCAACTGCTGTTACTAATTGTGCACCGATTAACCAACTGCTTTCCTTACCGTCTTTGATTCTTCGTATAACTCCACCTTGAATTGCAGCATCTACAAACCCACTAAATAAAAATAAAAGTCCAAGTTGAAGAGGGGTAATGTCGATTTTTTCGATTTGGAACAATTGGAATGTTGCTTCAACACCCGCTAATGTAAATGTTACAAAAAATGAAAAGATGATTAGGTAACGAACCCGATAGCGTAATAAATCAGATGCACCAGTTGGTACAATTGCGCGCTTATTTGCCTCTCCTCTTCGTTCAGGTTCCTTTAATACAGCCAGTGCGTAAAAGAACAAAATCCCAATTAAGATTGCCGAAGCGGTATAAGGAAGTTGCAAACTAATATGTCCTAACATCCCGCCAATAGCTGGCCCAAAAATGAACCCTAGGCCGATGGACATACCCATAAAACCCATATACTTATTTCGGTTTTCATTAGTTGACATATCTCCAATAAAACCGGTGACTGATGTATAGAGCGCACCTGAAAATAGTCCACCAATTATACGTGACACGTATAACATAAATAAATTATCAATAAATAAACTAAATAAGACAAAACTTAGAAAAAAACCAATAAGACCAATTAGAATAAGTTGTTTTCGTCCGAATTTATCAGAAAGTTGCCCCCAAAATGGAGCTGTAAAAAAGCTTGCCAAAGCATAAATTGTTAATAACCCACCAACATGGATCTCATCCCAGCCTTGTTGGATAATTACTTCTGGTAGAACTGGAATGATAATACCGAACCCAAGATAAACAAAGAATTGCACAGATAGTAACAAAAGTAGTGATTTTTTCATAAAGAACCTGCTTTCTACCAATGAACGTAATATCAACATTTTACCTCGAGTAATAAAGTGAAACAAGTTTCTATAAATGACGTTATTTATAAAGTTTTTTTATACGAGAGTGATTGTAGTTTAGAGGAGAGGGCAATACTGTCTTTTGAGGTCTAAGGTACATAAAAAGGGGTTTATGGGTAATTACAAAACCTTAATGCAATTTACTTGACTTTTACATGTTGTAACAGAATTGATAAACAATTCTTTTTAGAAACATGTTATGATTAGCAAAGATTACTTGTCTGACCTCTTATACTTGGAACTTCAAAAAGGATTGAGCGTTATTTTAATTGGAAAGGTTAGGTGGAACGTATGACGAAGGAAGTAGACTTGAAAAATATCGTTAAAAAATTATCGAAATTAGGTGTTACTGCATCAGTTACAAAGTCGCGTCTTGAATTATTAAAAGTATTAACACCACCAACACAAACTCCGCAAGCATAACTAGAAAATAATAAAAATACCCGACTTACTTTACATGAAGTAAGTCGGGTATTTTTTTAGAATAGATAAAACGTATTCCTGGATAGTAAGATTAAACCTGTCTTGCTATTCATCTTCATCCATTGTTGAGAACATATAAGTGCGATAATGGAATCTCATACTGAATACTAAACCAATTGCTAAAGCGTTCCCCATTAACGAACTACCTCCGTAACTAATAAAAGGAAGAGGAATACCTGTAATTGGCAGTAATTGAATAGTCATCCCAATATTTTCAAAAACGTGGAATGTAATCATCGCGATAATACCAGCGCAAACATATGTGCAAAAAGGATCCTTTAAAGTTAGCGTGGTTTTCGTTAAATGATAAATCAATAAAAAGTATAAGCAAATCACAAAGCTTGCCCCAATGAAACCCCACTCTTCGCCGATTACAGTAAATACAAAGTCTGTATGATTTTCTGCTACATAAACTTCGCGGCCAGCATAACCTTTACCAAAGATCTCACCTGAACCAATTGCATTAAGAGATGTAATCAGATGATATCCCCAGTCAGAAGAATAAGCGTAAGGATCGAGCCATGAATAAATTCTGGCAAATTGATACGGGCTAAAGCCGAATTTTTCCTCAAGGAAATCCTGAGCAAATAGAGCCATCCATAAAAGTAAACCACCGACCGTAACACCGCTAGCGAAAACAGGGAGAATAATCTTCCATGAAATCCCTGCCACGATAACTAATGCTGCAGTAATTGCTAAAAATACGAGTGCAGATCCAAGGTCTGGCTGCTTCATAATAAATCCAAGTGGAACTAATAACGTGAGTGCAATTTTACCGAGTAATAAAAAATCAGTTTTTATGGATTTTAAAGAGTGCGTTTCATGGTGCTTACTAATTAAACGAGCAAGTGCTAAAATGTAAAAGGTTTTCATAAACTCTGATGGTTGAATATTTCCAACGGGTGTACCAAACCAACTTTTAGCTCCATTAACTCTTCTTGCAAAATCCCCTTCAGGAATAATGAAAAGTACTAAAAGTAAAAATACACCGAAGCCATATAAATACCAGGACATTTTTTTATATTGATCCGGTTCAAAATACATGACGAAAGCAATAATGATTGAACCAATAACGTACCATTGTAATTGTTTCAATACGAAATTCTCAAGATACTGACCAGTAGTTTGAGCTGAGGAAATAGCCGTTAAACTAATAATCAGAAACATAAAAAGAATAAACGCGAGTCTCCAGTCGAATCTCCCCGCAAAATTTCGATTGTAATCCATATTCATTTCACCCAAATATCTATAAGATTGTAGGTTGCTCTGAAGGTGTTAATCAGATAACCTCGATAGTAAAAATTATTTGTAAATGTTTTGTAATAATGTTATTGGTTAAGGATAAATATACTCTTAACAAATTTATTTTTTTGTGTATTTCAAAAAAGTTTAAGTTGAATTAGCTATTAGAAATCAACTTTTTTACTGTAACATATTATAGCGTAAAAAGGGACTTTTCAGTTAAACAATAAGTTCAGACGAAAAGATGACGAAAATGTTTCAAAAATAAAAAATAAATCATATAATAAAATCTGAGGCTAACTTTTGGAGAGTGATCGTATGTCAAAAAAGAAGAGAAATGCTGACGATTACATGCATCATTTATATTTACATATGAATGACGTAGATCATTTTGTGATTTTTAGTGGCCTATCTTTAAAGCAGTTTATTAATTCTGTAAACAGTTTACCTAATTTATTACTAATAAAACATGGCTACGAAGATGGTTCATTTAACATGCATACACAATTTGACTTTATTACTAATGAAGATTTAAATGGTTTTTCTAAGAAAATGGCGGATTATACAAATGAGATTTGTTGGGTTGATTTTGAAGAGGAGAAATATTTAAATCAACTTTCTCCAATTGAGCAAGCTGAGTTGCTTTACATTGGTCATAAAAAAGAATCGATTGGCTCACCATTCTTTTCAAAGCTTCAAAACCGTTATGTCTATTATTCATCTGAAAATCAAAAAGTAACTAAAATATATTTCCGGTTTTTAGAAGACTCGGAAATTTTAGTTTCAAATTTATATAATAGAATGATAAAAGAAAAAGAAGGGAACGGAAGCTTTTGGCGCCGTAAATCAAAGGAAAAGGTTCCTTCATTAGATCCCGCCTTTTTAAAAGCCTACCGTCCATTCGCTAAAGACGGGGCATTGCTATCATTATATAAGATGGAGAAACCTAACAACTACTATGGTGTGGAAGTTCGAACCCTCGTGGATTATGATTATCCTGATGAAGTTTGGGATGATTTAGATGAAATTTTGAAACAAAATTATGATGAACTAATAAAAATTACTTAAACTCACTGTCAATGCAACCGTCTAAATTGGCAGGGGGTTTTTTATCTTTCAGTACAAACCTTCTTCATACTTCATATGAATTAACGTAAGTCTGAAATGTAGACGTAATGATTTGTTGGGTAATTTTAATTCATGGTCAAATTGGTTTCATGATAAACTAGAAATACTCAATATTTGGAGGTAAATTTATGAAAAGACGTATCGGTTTATTATACGGGGGTAAATCCGCTGAGCACGAAGTTTCTTTGTCTACGGCGATGGCCGTAATTAAGGCAATTAACTTTGATTCTTACGAGGTGTACCCAATTTTTATTTCTCTTGATGGGCAATGGCATAGAGGAACACAATTAATGGCACCTGTCGAATCAATAGAACAACTACAATTTAAAGTAGATGGAAATAATAAACCAAATAATATAACAAAGTTTCTTATAGATGAAAATGGCGAGGAAGTAAATTTTGATGTAATTTTCCCATTACTTCATGGAACAAATGGTGAAGATGGTACTGTACAAGGCTTATTAGAGGTGTTAAACCTTCCTTATGTTGGGAATGGTGTGTTATCTTCAGCTGCAGGAATGGATAAAGTCATTATGAAGCAGCTCTTTGAAATTGCTGGGTTAAAACAAGTTCCTTTCGTTTACTTTATTCGTAATGAATGGAATAGTGAGCAAGATGAAATTTTAAGTAAATGTGAAAAAGAACTTTCCTGGCCGATGTTTGTTAAGCCTGCAAACTTAGGTTCTAGTGTGGGAATTAGTAAAGCAAACAATAAAGAAGAATTAGTAAAAGCTATAAAATTTGCTTTCCAATATGACAGAAAAGTATTGGTTGAACAAGGGATTATAGCAAGAGAAATTGAAATGGCTGTTTTAGGAAATGACAATCCAAAAGTCTCTGTTGCTGGAGAAATTAAGCCAAATACAGACTTTTATGACTATGATTCTAAATATAAAGATGGTTCAACTTCATTAATTATACCTGCAGTTATTACACCAGAAGTTGAAACAACTTTGAAAGAAATGGCAGTCCGTGCGTTCAAAATTTTAGATTGCTCTGGACTTGTTCGTTCAGACTTCTTTGTAACCCAAGATAATCAAGTGTTTATTAATGAAGTAAATACAATGCCTGGCTTTACACCAGTAAGCATGTATCCATTGCTATGGCAACATACCAATGTAAGCTACCCAGAATTAATCGATATTCTAATCCAATTGGCAATCGAACGCCATAATGAAAAACAACAACTTCAATACAATAAAGACTAAAGTAGGCGTAACGATGAGAAAAACTTTAAATGAAATTGCGAATTGGTTAAGTCAAGATCCTGTGAATTTTGGAGAAACAATAGTAACTGGTGTTTCGATTGATACACGTACAATTTCAAAAGGGGATCTATTTGTTCCGTTTCGTGGAGAATTAGTAAATGGTCATAAATTTGTAGAACAAGCGTTTGAAAAAGGGGCAGGGGCTTCACTTTGGTTAAAAGATGAACCTAATCCACCAAGTGACCGACCAATCATTTTTGTTGAAAGTGCTGAGCTAGCGCTTCAACAAATGGCTCGTGCATATCGTCAGCAACATAATGCTAAATTTATTGGTGTTACCGGATCAAATGGAAAAACATCTTCTAAAGATATATTAGCAAGCATGCTAACACCTTATTATAAAGTCCAAAAAACAATGGGTAATTTTAATAATGAATTAGGGTTACCCTTGACGATTTTATCCCTTGATGAAGATACAGAGATTGCAGTTTTGGAAATGGGTATGAGTGGTTTTGGTGAAATTGACTTTTTATCGAACTTAGCCAAACCGCATTATGCAGTGATTACAAATATTGGCGAAGCTCATATGCAAGACTTAGGGTCTCGAGAGGGAATTGCAAAAGCAAAGTTTGAAATTGTAAATGGCTTAGGTGTCGATGGAGTTTTAGTTTATGATGGTGATGAGCCGTTACTTCAAGAACTAGTTGCAAATGGCCCTAAATCAGTTCAATATTTAAGTTTTGGTTTCCAAGATAATCATGCTTTAACTGCCTATGATTTATCAACTGTTGACCAAGGAAGTAGTTTTAATGTGAGAGGGTTAATCAACGGGGATTTCTTTATTCCTGTTTTAGGTCAACATCAAGTGAAAAATACATTAAATGCAATGTTGATTGCAAATGCTTTAGGTTTAACGGAAGATCAAATTCGAAAAGGGTTACAACAAGTATCTTTAACGAATATGAGAATGCAATTAGTGAATGCAAAAAATAATATTTTATTTATTAATGATGCCTATAATGCTGCACCAACTTCAATGCGAGCTGCAATTGAGTTTGTGCAATCTACAACTATAAGGAATGATAAGTGGCTAGTACTTGGCGATATGCTTGAATTGGGTGAGAATGAGCAACAATTCCACGAGCAAATTGCTAATGTAATTGATCAGTCAAAGATCACGAAAGTTTGTCTATTTGGCCCACGAATGAATTGGCTTTACAATCAACTTAAAATGAACTTTGCATCCGAGCAGTTAGTCTATACGGAAAATGATTACAATGTGATCATCCAATATATTGAACAATATGCAAATGATGAGACCTTAATCTTATTAAAAGGTTCCAGAGGCATGAAGCTTGAAACCATTTTAAATGCATTTATCTAGCCGTAAAAAACCCTACTTTAAGTAGGGTTTTTTTAGTATAAAAAGTTCATTCAATTTGAACATAACTTGCGGTACCAAAGTAAAAAGACATGATAAAGCCTCTGATATATTTGTAATATTAAATGTGATAATATTTAGAAAAAAAGGGTATTGGGGTGAGTATCATAGCAATTGGGGTCCTTATGTTACATGGTTTTTCAGGAGGTCCGTATGAAATTATTCCATTGGCAAATTATTTAAAGGAACATACAGATTGGTTAATAGATACTCCAACTTTTACAGGTCATGGAGAAACTCTTTCTTTGCTAGGGTTTAAAGCAGAACATTGGATGATGGATGCTGAAATTGCCTTTCGAAAATTAGCGGAAAAGGTAAGTGAAGTAATAGTAATTGGTTTTTCCATGGGAGGTATACTAGCGCTTTATTTGGCAAAAAGATATAAAGTGAAAAAACTTGTATTATTAAGTGCAGCTGCAAAATATGTTGCGCCAGCCCAATTATTGACGGACCTACGTATAATGGCAAAGGATGCAATCAATGGGCATTTGAAAGATAATGAATTATTTATTAGGTACGAGAGCAAAATAATGAATGTTCCTGTTAGTGCTACGTTTCAATTTATGAAGATTGTAAAAATGGTGGAACCTTATATTCCATCGATTGATGTGCCAACCTATATTGTACAAGGAAAATACGATGGAATAGTTCCTTATACTACCGCACAATATTTATATGATTTACTACCAGCACATGAAAAAAATATGTATTTTTCACCGAAAGGAAAACACCATATTTGTTATAGTGAAGATTGTAATATATGGTTTCCAAAAATATTAAATTTTTTGCAAACAAAATAAAAAAATAGAAACTTAGGAGCATTATCGTTGCATAGGCAAGAGTTG
Source organism: Lysinibacillus composti (assembly GCF_016908465.1). Taxonomy (GTDB): domain Bacteria; phylum Bacillota; class Bacilli; order Bacillales_A; family Planococcaceae; genus Ureibacillus; species Ureibacillus composti_A. The sequence continues at coordinate 20,016 of NZ_JAFBDY010000033.1, forward strand.
CATGTTAGACTGTTTTAAGCAATGGATACATTTTGTGCAAAGGCTCTTCATGTTTTGTTGAAGAGTGCTTTTTTTTGAAATTAACGGTTTTATTCTATTGTTATTCATCACATTACGATATTAAAGTGTAGAATTGAACCGCTCGGCAAAGACCGGGCTTTCCTTTTCATATAAAGAGACTCTCTACAATTTAGGTAGAGATTTATTAAGTAACGGAAACGTTCCAAATTAGGCTCGAGTTTGCCGACACTTCATCTGAAAATGTAACCATTTGTCAACTTATAGGAAAAAGGAGAATGAAAGGTTTGACAAATTTTTCAGAATTAAATATTAGCGAATCGACATTACGTTCATTAAAGCGAATGGGATTTGAAGAAGCAACACCAATCCAAGAGGGAACTATTAAGTTTGCATTAGCAGGTCGTGACGTATTAGGCCAAGCGCAAACTGGTACAGGTAAGACTGCAGCTTTCGGAATACCTCTAATTGAAAAAATTGACCCAAAAAACCCGAATATTCAAGCGTTGATTATTGCCCCTACTCGTGAATTAGCAATCCAAGTTTCAGAAGAACTATATAAAATTGGTTATGATAAACGTATTAAGTTATTATCTGTGTACGGTGGTCAAGAAATCGGACGTCAAATTCGTGCGTTAAAAAATAACCCACAAATTATTGTTGGTACTCCTGGTCGTATTCAAGATCATATTAACCGTCGTACATTAAAGCTTGATGGAGTACAAACACTTGTACTAGACGAAGCAGACGAAATGCTTAACATGGGCTTTATTGATGATATTAATGCGATTTTAGAAAATGTACCAAAAGAACGCCAAACTTTACTATTCTCAGCTACAATGCCACCAGCAATTCAAAAAATTGCTCAAACATTTATGAATGAGCCTGAAAATGTAAAAATCAAATCAAAAGAAATGACAGTTGAAAATATCGAGCAATTTTTCGTAAAAGCTCAAGAGCGTGAAAAATTCGATGTATTAACTAGAATTTTAAATGTTCACCAACCGGAACTAGCTATCATCTTTGGTCGTACAAAACGTCGTGTAGATGAATTATCACAAGCTTTAAGTATCCGTGGTTATGTTGCAGAAGGAATTCATGGTGACTTAAGCCAAGCGAAACGTATGTCTGTATTACGTCAATTTAAGGAAAATAAAATTGATATTCTTGTTGCTACAGACGTAGCTGCACGTGGTCTTGATATTTCGGGCGTAACACATGTTTATAACTTTGATATTCCTCAAGATCCAGAAAGCTATGTTCACCGTATTGGCCGTACTGGTCGTGCTGGTAAATCAGGACTTGCAGTTACATTTGTAACACCACGTGAAATGGGTTATTTACGTATTGTGGAAGAAACTACAAAAAAACGTATGACACCACTTCGCCCACCAACTGAATCTGAGGCATTAGTTGGTCAACAGAAAGTAGCTATGGAGAAGTTAATTGAAATCGTACAAGCAAATGATTTAAATGACTACCGTATTTTAGCGAATGAATTATTAGAAGAGCATAATGCAGTTGATTTAGTTGCAGCAGCTATTAAATCAATGACAAAAGAACCTGATGAGACTCCAGTAACAATTTCGGAAGAGCGTCCATTACCAATGCGTAAAGAACGTTCAAGCGGAGGTCGCGGTCGCAGTGGTGATCGTGGTGGACGTCGTGACTTCGGTGGACGTCGAGATGGTGGCAGAGGTCGTCGTGAAGGCGGTCGTCGTGAAGGTGCTAGTGCTGGTGCTAGTCGTGATGGAGGAAGCCGTCGAGATGGTGGACGTCGAGATTCAGGAAGCCGTCGTCGTCGTAAAGAAGACTAATAATAAGTGTAATGGGTTAGGTTTAATCGCCTAAAACATGTAAAAAAATCGACAATGTAAAAATTGTCGATTTTTTATTTGCAAAAACGAAACATTTTTGTGTTATTTCACGTAGAATTGGCTAGATAGGAAAGGGGTGTTTTTGTGAGACAACAGCCAATTTATCAAATTCCGAGAAAAGGACTTACAGTTTGGCGTTTATATGGGTTATTTAGTACGTTACTTGTGCTAATCATTACAGGCATTATTTGTTTTTTAACTTATAAATTTGAAGGACCTTCACTTATTTATTTAATTGTAGCCTTAATCGTATTGTTAGTTTTAATCGGCTCCATTTGGATTCCTAAAATCCGATGGAATCATTGGCGTTATGAAGTGCGTGAACATGAAATAGAAATTCAAAATGGATTATTTATTGTGAAGAGAACCCTGATTCCAATGGTACGTGTCCAACACGTCGATACTGCACAGGGTCCTATTTTAAAGAAATATGATTTATCGAATATTTCAATTTCCACTGCTGCTACTACTCATATTATTCCGATGCTTATAACGGAAGATGCGGATCGATTACGTTCTCGAATATCAGAATTAGCAAGGGTGGCTGAAGATGATGTCTAATGAAAAGTTTAAGCTTCACCCTATTTCAGCGGTTATTAATTTCGTTAAAGGATTAAAGGATTTAATTATTCCATTTTTAATTATTTTCGTTACAAATGGGTTTAATTTTAATATTGATGTCAGGCAAGATGGATTTTGGATCGAGATCATTCCTACATTAATCGTTGTTGTTATTGCGTTTTTATATTTATTCTCTGGAATAATAAAATGGTGGACATTTGTATATTGGTTTGAAGATAACGAATTACGCGTGAAATATGGTTTGTTTGTAAAGAAAAAGAGGTTCATCCCTTTTGACCGAATACAGGGATTGAATTATAAAGAAGGAATATTCCATCGTATTTTTGGCCTTGTACAAGTTATGGTGGAAACGGCAGGGAGTACGAACGGTAGACCTGAAGCTGAGCTCACAGCGATTACAAAAGATGCTGCACAGCGAATTGAAAAAGAAACACAAAGAGCAAAACAAAGTTTAGATGTTCTAACAAATGTGGAGCAATTGCATGATAGTAGCGATGAGTTGTTACAAAGTGAACGAACTACTTCTAGAGTAGTTAGAAAAATGACACCAAAAGATTTGGTGATTCTTGCCACTACCTCAAATGGTATTGGCGTTGTTTTAACAGGGCTAGTTGCAGTCCTTTCGCAGTTTGCTGAATTCATTCCATATGAGTTAATTTATGAAGAAATTGCTGGCTTTATAAAATTTGGTTTTGCCGTTGTAGCACTGGCTGTATTTGTTGTTTTTTTATTTGCGTGGATTATTTCTGTTCTAATAACATTTATAAACTATTACGATTTTACGATTATTGAAGAAAATGAACGGTTAATAGTATCGAGAGGGCTACTTGAAAAGAAACGAGTAACCATCCCTTTAAATCGTGTGCAAGCAATTAAAATTGTTGAGAATCCATTAAGACAATTATTTGGATATGCAACGATAGTCGTGGAAAGTGCAAGTGGTGGTTTTGGAGAAAAGGAAAAAAAAATAACTCTAATACCTTTAATCCCAAAGAAAAAAATGAATGGCCCACTACAAGAATTATTTCCTCAATTTGAATGGAGCCCTATATTAAGCAAACCGCCGAAAAGAGCAAAACCATTTTTCTACCGAATTGATTTTATCTGGTTAGTACCGATTGTAGGGTTATGCACATATTTCTTTTATCCTTTTGGGTTGTTGTCAATTTTACTTATCATTCCTACAATCCTTTTGGGAATATGGCAATATAGAACGGCTGGTTATTCCATTAAACGAAATCAATTAACAATTGTTTATAGAATTATTAGCAGAGTCACATTTGTTGTTGAGAAAAAGCGAATCCAAGCACTTGAAAGAAGACAAAGCTATTTTCAAAACCGAAGACAAATTGCCTCAATCGAAGCTACAGTGATGTCTGGATTAGCAGGAGCTTCTGCTAAAGCACCTAACTTAAATGTTAAGGACGTAGACACTGTTATGGACTGGTTTGACCGATCAAAAGAAGGTATCGAAGAGGGAATAGAGCAACAAGAATAGATGCTTTTCTTTCTCTTTTCTTAATAATTGTTCAAAATAAAAAGAGTGTAGTTGAAGTCTTTTTTGACTCTCACTACACTCTTTTAATCGTTCAGTATGTCAACCTATATACATTATTTTTTTCGCCAGCTAATGATGTGTTTAGGGGAGAAATATGTGAGCCCTAATATAAATCCTGTCACTAACCCACCTAAATGACTTGCAATATTTATATTTGGTTGTATAAACGAAATGATTACACTAATAATGATGATCGGCATGATAATTTGTTTGAGTTGTGGCATGGTACGGCGTGTGTAGTACACAAGAGCAGCAAAAGCACCGAAAATTCCAAAGATTGCACCACTCGCACCAACACTAGCATACATACCATTGTAGCTTACAAACGTTACAACATTGCCTAAAATACCGGCAATGAAATAGATTGTCAAAAAACGAACCTTACCAGCGATTTTTTCCATCTCTGGTCCAAATAAAAATAGGGAAAACATATTAAATAAAACATGGAAAAAGCCGCCATGGATAAAAATTGAGGTAATTACTCTCCACCATTGACCATCTGCGATTAAATAATTTACACTCATTCCTAAATAAAAAATGGAATTCCCGACGATAGGAAGAATAGTTAAAATATACACGATCAAATTGATTGCGATTAATGAAGAGACAACCGGATAAAACTTAATAAATTGACGAAAACTTTCTCTCCGAATAAACATATATTCACCTCGATTTAAACACTATTATACATGGTATTGGAATAAGAATAAAAGGAGAAGGTTAAATGATAAAAGGAATCGGATTAGATATTGTAGAGATGGAACGAATACAAAAAGTGAAGAATCGATCTGATAAGTTTCAGCAAAGGATATTATCGGAAAGAGAACTAAACATATTTAAACAATTAAGCGAACAACGTCAGATTGAATTTTTGGCAGGTAGGTTTTCAGCAAAAGAAGCATTTTCAAAAGCGAATGGAACAGGAATAGGGCAAGGTTGTGAATTTCATCAAATAGAAATATTAAAAGATAAGTTAGGCAAGCCTGTATTATATTTTAATGGGCAAGCTGTGAGGGGATTTGTTAGTATTACCCATACAAAAGCTTATGCAGCAGCACAAGTTATCTTAATGAATGAAACTTTTTAGAAGAAAAATTGTATCTTTGTCCAAAAGTGATAGCATAATGTTCTATCCCCCCTCATATATTTGACGTATCGGAGCGAAAGTAGAAAGGATGGAGTTTTGAGACACAAATTAATCGCTTTTATCGTCATGTTGTTAAGTGTACTAGTGTTAGCGGCTTGTGGGGGAAATTCGCAGGAAGATGTATTGAAGGATTTAAGCAACAAATGGACTGATGTAAAAGGATACGAACTAGATGCCACAATGGAAATTAAAACAGGTGCAGAACCAAGAGTTTATGATGTTAATGTATGGCACACACAACCAGATCTATACCGGGTGAAAGTATCACAACAAGGCGAAGATGTCACACAAATGATTATTCGAAATAAAGAAGGCGTATTTGTTGTAACACCGTCGCTTAGAAAAACGTACAAGTTCCAAAGTGAATGGCCAAAACAAAACAGCCAACCATATTTAATTGGTGCGTTAGCTGAAGATTTACTGTCTGATGAGAAGTTAGTGATGGAAGAAGATGAGAAAAACTACATCTTCACAGCAGCAACAAGAAATAATCATAAGAGCATTATGCCTACGCAAAAAATTACAGTAGACAAGAAGTCAAAACTACCAACGAAAATTTCTGTATTAAATGACGCACAAGAAGAGCAAATTACAATTACATTCAAATCTATCGATATGAACAAACAACACCAAGAAAGTGAATATGCTGTAGAAAAGTTCACTGACAAAGATGACAGTAAGGCAGCTGCTTCAGCGCAAACAGAACAGCAAGACTTCCAAACTCATTACCCAGTTTTACAATGGGAAGATACAACTTTAGTTGGTGAAAAGGAAATTGCTGATAATGGGAATAAACGTGTTGTTTTAACTTTTGAAGGTGAAAAGGCGTTTACGCTTATGCAACAACCAATTGTTTATGATGAAGATTCAACACTTCCTGTATTTGCACCTGGTGATCCGGCAGATTTAGGATTTACAATTGGCGCAATTACGGACAACTCTATTAGTTGGGAATCAGATGGCGTATCATTCTTCTTAGCTTCTGAAAATTTAACAAAAGAAGAGATGATGGAAGTTGCGGTATCGGTAACTCCAGGAAGTATGAAATAAATTGTATTTCAATCAGTGGGGGACTTGATTAATCGTCACCCACTGATTATTACGTTAAAAGAATAATATTTATTTATAAGCTATAAAAATTTATAGATATGAAAGTATTTATTGGACTGTTACGAGTCTAACATATAAAATCGAATTATCTAAAAAGTGATTACATTATGTTTAATTTTCAGCAAAAGAGGGTATAAAATAAGTGGAACAAAAACAACACTTCCGTCCAACAAAAGCAATTATTGATTTACAAGCAATAAAAAATAATGTCAACCGATTAAAGAATTTTCTTCCACCAAACGTACAAATTATAGCAGTTGTAAAAGCTAATGCTTATGGTCATGGTGATATTGAAGTATCAAAGGCTGCAATAGAAGCTGGGGCTACAATGTTGGCCGTAGCCACACCTGAAGAGGCGTTACATATTCGAGAAAGTTTTCCCAACATAGATATATTAGTACTTGGGTACTCACCAGTCTCTTTCGTACCATATGCTGCAGAGAAAGATATTTCATTAACTGTATTTTCAACTGAATGGGTACACCAAATCCAAACTAAAACTGAACTCCTAAGACCATTAAAATTACATATAAAAATTGATACAGGCATGGGAAGAATAGGTGTAACTTCTGCAAACGATTTACTTAATTTATACGAAGCTATAAGTACTACATCAAATTTAATTGTTGATGGTGTATTTACCCACTTTGCCACTGCAGATGAAGAAGATGACTTGTATTTTAACAAACAAGTGATGAAATTCGAACAACTAGTTAACAAATTACCACAAAAACCGAGAATTGTTCATAGTGCCAATACTGCAACTACACTTGTAAAAGATCAACACCTTCTTTTTGACGCTGTTCGATTTGGTATATCAATGTATGGACTAGCACCTTCATCTTATGTCAAAACAAAGTTACCATTTCCATTAGAGGCTGCTTTTTCACTAGAAACTGAACTTGTAGCCGTGAAACAATTAGAAGCTGGCCAATCTGTTGGCTATGGTGCTACATATACTGCTGAAAAAACAGAACTGATTGGAACTTTACCAATTGGATATGCAGATGGATTAATTAGAAAATATAGTGGTCAACATGTATTAATTGATGGAATCCGTGTGCCAATTGTAGGAAGAATTTGTATGGACCAATGTATGATACTTTTACCAAAAGCATATAATATAGGCGAGAAAGTAACTTTAATCGGTAAACAAAATAATGAAGAGATTACAATTGATGAATGGGCAACAAGAGTCGAAACAATAAATTACGAAGTTCCTTGTATAATTACCTCAAGGGTTCCAAGAATTTACTTATAAAATAATTAAATACGACAAAATCTCCAACAAAAACCGATAAAAACAAAACAAATGTCATTTTATAAACTATCATGTCTTTTCAACTCGTATATTCGATGATAGAATGAAGTAATTAGAAATGGTACGGTTTTTGTGGAGGTGCTTGTTTTGTACGTAAAAAAAGTTGAAGAAGTAAAGGAAGTTAAAATTGAACTTCCACAAGAGATGGTAATCGAATTTAATGAGCAACTTGAGCGTAAATGTGCAGACAAAGAGAGCTTTGTCTATATTTCGTCACGCAGATTATCAACACACAAGCAACCAAATCAAATACGGGAAGCTTTAATGAAAGGCTATGTGGAAATGTCGCAGATTAATCTGACAATTTGTAGCGAATGTCTACAAGCAGAATATGAAGCCGAACATATGGTAGAGCGTCTCGTAAGCGGGGGATGACATATTTGATTGTGAAACGAGGGGACGTTTTTTTTGCAGATCTTTCTCCAGTGGTTGGATCTGAACAAGGCGGTACTAGACCCGTATTAATCATTCAAAATGATATAGGAAATAGATTTAGTCCCACAGTAATCATCGCTGCTATTACTGCGCAAATACAAAAAGCAAAATTACCAACACACGTTGAAATAGATGCTAAAAAATACGGGTTTGAACGGAATTCGGTAATTTTGCTTGAACAATTGCGCACTATCGATAAATCTAGATTAACCGATCGGATAACACAACTAGATGTTGAACTTATGGAAAAAGTGGATGTAGCACTTGAAATAAGCTTAGGACTAATGAAATTTTAAATACATAAATAATTCCATACTAAAGCACTTGAGACCCTGGTTTCAGTGCTTTTTTATATTTTTTTTAAAATGTTTGATAAATTTTACAAAATTAGTTTGCTGTAAATATAGATGTTACGATATATTAAAGTTAAATAATTCAAAAAAAATACATAATTTTCGATAATAAAATAGAATACTAAATTGTTTGTTCAAACTTCGAGTAAAGGTGGGGTGAAGCCATGAGTGAAAAATCAATAGTTGAGATTGTAACAGAATGGGATATTGTGACTGCGCGTCAACAAGGCCGTAATGAAGCAAAAGCTATTGGTTTTACCACAGTAGATCAAGCGAGGATTGCAACGGCAATAAGCGAACTAGCTAAAAATATTTATCTATATGCAAGTGAAGGCGATATCATTATTGAAAGATTAGAAGAAAATAATAGAATAGGAATTGCAATTACTGCAATAGATAAAGGTCCCGGTATTGCAAATCTTCAAAGTGTACTAGAAGATAGTTTTTCAAATTCGGGTAGTTCTAGTGTTGGTATTCCAGCTGTAAAAAGATTAATGGATAAACTTGAGATCGAATCGGAAGTGGGAAAAGGTACTAAAGTTAGAATTGAAAAATGGTTAAAGCGATAGGACGTGAAAACTATTGGGTTATCTACAAGTGCAATATGAAAAAATATTATCCGATTATTTAAAGAATCAAAGTGAAGAAAACTTATATATCGGTCAAAATTATATTCGTCAATTAATTCAAAAAAATATTACTCCTGAAGAGGTAATAAATATACATAAACAAGCAGTGGAACAACTTCATGGTACTTTACCAAAATATGTTGAACATGCATACGATTTTCTTATTGAAGTTATGGTTCATTATGGTCTAAAAGTAAAAGAACATCAAAGCTTACTCATGAAACAAGAAGAATTAAGAATCGAAATGGACATTGCTACAAAAATTCAAAATTTAATGCTAAAAACAAATATCCCGAAGCTAAATCAAATAGACATTGGCATGGTATCAGTTCCGGTTAGAAAAATGAATGGGGACTATGTTTACTTCTTACAAGATGATGGTCATCACGTTAGTGTTGCTGTAACAGATGTTGTGGGAAAAGGCGTTCCAGCTGCGCTTTGCATGTCGATGGTGAAATATGGTTTAGACACACTAGAATATGCAAACAATAACCCCTCTTATGTACTAGAGGTGCTAAACAGAATTATTGAAAAAAGTGTAGATGATAGTATGTTTGTCTCGCTGTTTTATGGACGATTTGATGTGGAGAATAATATTTTTACATATGGTTCAGCAGGTCATGAACCAGCATTTTATTATAATGCGAAAGAAAGTAAATTTTATGATTTAGAGAGTAAAGGGTTGTTATTAGGTATATTACCAGAAGTAAAATACCGCCAATCTGAAATTCACCTAAATGATGGTGATTTTATTATTATGTTAACTGATGGAGTGACTGAATTCAGAAAATTGGAAGAATTGGATTCCCGTCAATTAATTCGTGATATAGTAATGAAATTCAAACATTTAAATGCGCAACAAATGTGCGATGAACTTTATAAACAAATACTTTGCTATCAAAATTATCAGCTAGAAGATGATTTTACAGTAGTTATTATGAAAAAGTGACATGTTTCTCTATAAATCGTGTTTAATTTTCTGTATACAGGGTAAAAAAAGATAGTTTAATTGGAGGTGTCCTCATGAAGGTGAACGTACAACTTCGGGAAGATGGAGATATGTTACGTGGGAAAATAGAAGGAGAAATCGATACTTTTACAGCACCGATTTTGAGAGATGAATTAGAGACAATTACTATAGGGAAGTATAGTTTAATTGAACTTGATTTATCAAATGTAAATTATATGGATAGTACTGGTATTGGGGTTTTTGTAGGCTTTTATAAAAAGGTGAATAGAGAAGATGGAAAACTGAAACTTACACAATTGTCAGATCGTCTTACACGGCTATTTGAAATAACAGGTCTAAATGAATTAATGGATATCGAAACACTTAAAAAGGTGGAGCTAAGCGATGGAAACATTTGATTATATTGAAATAAAGATTCCGGCGAAGCCCCAATATGTTGGTGTAGTAAGGTTGACGGTTTCAGGAATGGCGACAAGACTGGGATTTAACTATGATGAAATTGAAGATTTGAAAATTGCCGTGAGTGAGGCAGTTACAAATGTTGTACATCACGCTTATACCGAAGCAGTAGGTGAAGTAGTTATTGGAAGCGCCCTTTATAAAAATAGATTAGAAGTAATGGTAGCCGATGACGGACATGGATTTAACTTTGAAGAAATTAAATCGAAAATTGGTCCGTATACTGAAAACGAAAGTGTTGAGGTGTTAAGAGAAGGTGGATTAGGCCTTTATTTAATGGAGACCTTAATGGACGAAGTAAGAGTGAAAAACGATGATGGGGTTACTGTTTTCATGACAAAATATGTCACCAGAGAGCAGGTGAAAGACAATGTCAAAAGAATCCCAACTAAGTAAAACGTCTAAGAAGGATCAAGTTCTGTTATGGATAGAAAACTATCAAAGAACGGAAAGCGATGAAGTGCTAACGCAATTGGTACTACACTTTCAACAACTAGTGGAGTCTATTGCACGTAAATATTCGTACGGCAAATCTCTATATGATGATATTGTACAAGTTGGTATGATAGGTCTATTAGGAGCAATTCGCCGTTTTGATCCATCCATTGGTGGGAGTTTTGAGGCATATGCAATACCAACAATCGTCGGGGAAATAAAACGCTTTTTAAGAGATAAGACATGGGATGTCCATGTACCCCGACGAATTAAAGAATTGGGTCCAAGAATAAAAGTTGCTGTGGAAACTTTAACCGCAAAGTTACAATACTCTCCTTCTATCATTGAAATAGCAGAGTATTTAAATGTTTCAGAAGAAGATGTTTTAGAAGCAATGGAAACTAGTAAAAATTATCAAGCGTTGTCAATTAACCATTCAATTGAATCGGAGTCTGATGGAAGCGCGGTTACATTGCTCGATATTGTTGGAAAAGAAGATGAGGGATATGAAAAGACGAATCAAAAGTTAATCTTTTCTGAAGTCGTTAATATTTTAGATGAACGTGAAAAACAAGTACTTCAACTAACTTATTTAAAACAAATGAGTCAAAAAGAAGTTGGAGATCAACTTGGTATATCTCAAATGCATGTATCTCGCATTCAACGAAAGGCAATCAAGAAACTTCAAGATGAAATATTAAAAAGCAGTGTGTTAATATAACCCGTTTAGGTCTACTCTTTGTTAGAAGGGTAGACTTTTTAACTTCATTCAGTAAGCGATATTAGAGAAGTGTGTTGTTAAAAATATTATAAGAAATGCTTTATGTTAAAATAACCGTACTAGTGTGAAAGGCAGTGAAATAATGGAAGATAAGAAATTGCTACAAATGATCGCAGTAGATACAAAAGTAAAGCTACATCAGGCAGAAGCGGTAATTAAATTATTAGAAGATGGAAACACTGTACCGTTTATTGCTCGGTACAGAAAGGAAGCAACAGGTTCGTTAGACGAGGTACAAATTAAGTCAATTGAAGATCGATATCATTACATACAGCAGCTTGAACAAAGAAAAGAAGAAGTCATTCGGATTATCGAAGAACAGGGAAAATTAACTGAGGAATTAGAGGCCTCTATTAAAGGAGCTACTATTTTACAACGAGTGGAAGATTTATATCGTCCATTTAAACAAAAACGTCGTACTAAGGCTACAATTGCGAAAGAGAAGGGACTAGAGCCACTAGCAGATCTGTTAATGAAATTTGGGAACAGTGATGTAGAAGGACTTGCTCTACCGTTTATCAATGAAGAGATAGGTGTAACAAATGTAGAAGAAGCGTTAGTAGGTGCTAAAGATATATTAGCAGAACGTTTTGCTGATGATGCTTCAGTACGTGACAAATTGAGAAAGCTCTCTTGGCGAGAAGGGCGCATCTTGACATCTGTGAAAGATGTAAATAAGGACGAGAAGAAAGTCTTTGAAATGTATTATGAGTATGAGGAACCTGTTAAGCATATAGTGCCTCACCGAATATTAGCTGTTAACCGTGGTGAAAAAGAAGACATTCTGAAAGTAACGATACAAATTCCACTTGATCAAGTGATTCAAATGATGGAAAAGGAATGGATTCCGGTAAATTCAAGATCATCATCAATCGCCCAAGTAAAAGAGGCAATTGAAGATGGATATAAACGTTTAATACAACCATCTATTGAACGTGAACTTCGAAATGAACTAACAGAAAAGGCAGAAGCTCAAGCAATTCATATTTTCTCAGAAAACTTAAGAAGCTTACTATTGCAACCGCCAATAAGAGGGAAAATGGTATTAGGTGTTGACCCTGCTTACCGGACAGGCTGTAAGTTAGCTGTAGTAGATGAAACAGGAAAAATGCTTGAAGTAACAGCAATTTATCCACATCCACCAAAACCAGATGTTGAAAAGTCGAAAGCTGTTGTTAAAGCGATGTTGGCTAAATATCCAATAAGTATTATTGCGATAGGAAATGGCACAGCTTCACGGGAAACAGAACAATTTATTGCAGATGTATTAAAAGAAGTTAATACAGATGTTCAATATGTCATTGTTAATGAAGCAGGGGCATCTGTTTACTCTGCATCAGAAGTAGCTCGTTCAGAGTTTCCAGATTTACAAGTTGAACAACGAAGCGCAGTATCAATTGCTCGTCGATTACAAGATCCATTATCTGAGCTCGTTAAAATAGAACCTAAAGCAGTAGGGGTAGGCCAATACCAACACGATGTATCTCAAAAGAAATTGGCAGAATCCTTAACTTTTATTGTAGAAACAGCGGTTAACCAAGTAGGGGTAGATGTAAATACAGCGTCTTCTTCGCTATTGCAGTATGTATCGGGCTTATCAAAGACTGTTGCTGAGAATATTGTAAATGCTAGAAGTGAGTCAGGAAAATTTACTTCACGTGCACAATTGAAGAAGATTCCACGATTGGGGGCCAAAACTTATGAACAAGCAATTGGATTCTTACGGATTCCAGATGCAAAAAACCCTTTAGACGCAACAGGTATTCACCCTGAAAGCTATAAAATTTCAGAGGAAATACTATCATTTGCCGGATTAACTAAAAAAGATGTTGGAACTAAAAAAGGTGAAGAAGCAATTGCGGAGTTGGACATTAAGGAACTTAGTGAGAAGCTAGGGGTAGGAGAAGTCACTATAAAAGATATAGTGGATACGTTAATGAAGCCAACACGCGACCCTCGTGATGCATTCCCACAACCTTTATTAAAAACAGACGTATTAAAGATGGAAGATTTACAAGTTGGTATGGAATTACAAGGGACAGTTCGAAACGTAGTTGACTTCGGTGCATTTGTTGATGTAGGTGTGAAACAAGATGGATTAGTTCATATTTCAAAATTACAGAAACGCCGTATTAAACATCCTCTAGAAGTAGTTTCTTTAGGGGATATCGTAACTGTATGGGTTGAAAAGGTTGAACCAGAAAAAGGCCGAATCTCTTTAACAATGCTACCACCAGAAAAACAAATCGATTAAAATAGAAAGTGCATGGCAAATATGCTATGCACTTTTTCTTATAGTTTAATATAAAAAAGCTTTGATTAAATGATTTTGTTTAACTGCATAAAGAATAAATAGAGTTAAAGGAGGGTGCTAACCTTGACAGATATTGAATTGCAATCTTTAGTAGAAAGAATATCAATCGAATACTTTCAGCGACCATTTTTACATACTGCATATTTTAATGCTCGTCTTCGAACAACAGGAGGGCGTTATTTATTAAGGAGTCATAATATCGAATTTAATAAAAAGTCCTACGAAACATTTGGTATTGAAGAATTGCGCGGTATTATTTTACACGAGTTATGCCATTATCACCTTCATCTACAGGGAAAAGGATATAAACATCGTGATGCTGATTTCAGAGCGTTGTTAAAAAAAGTAGGTGCACCGAGATTTTGCTCAACTATAGAAGAAAAAACAACGAAATCTAAAAGTCATGTAATTTATATTTATCAATGTATACAGTGTAAGCAACAATATCCAAGAAAAAGAAGGATGAATGTTGAACGATATCGTTGTAGTAAGTGCCTAGGTGAACTTCAATTAATAAAAGAGGGTCGTGAATAACTGGTATTTTAATTTTAGGAGGTAGTAAGCAAAGAACAAAATCTTATAAATTTAGTAAAATAACTTTGGAAAGTATGAATGACTTTTGGTATTATCGGTTAAGATATCATTTGCAACCAATATACAATGCTTGTTATAGAGGGATTTTTTAAAGTCTTTCAAAAAAAACGAACAAAAGTGTTGACTTCTTGTTAGCAGCTCTCTATAATAATAAAAGTCGACAAGATAAGTCGAAGAACAAGTTATTCCGAAGTAGCTCAGTGGTAGAGCAACCGGCTGTTAACCGGTTGGTCGTAGGTTCGAGTCCTACCTTCGGAGCCATGGCCCGTTGGTCAAGTGGTTAAGACACCGCCCTTTCACGGCGGTAACACGGGTTCGAATCCCGTACGGGTCACCATTAATAATTAAATTGAATGAAGAAATCTCTTAGGTCCCGTGGTGTAGCGGTTAACATGCCTGCCTGTCACGCAGGAGATCGCCGGTTCGATCCCGGTCGGGACCGCCATTGGGGTATAGCCAAGCGGTAAGGCAACGGATTTTGATTCCGTCATGCCCAGGTTCGAATCCTGGTACCCCAGCCATTTCATTCGAGCCATTAGCTCAGTGGTAGAGCATCTGACTTTTAATCAGAGGGTCGAAGGTTCAAGTCCTTCATGGCTCACCAGTTTTATTATTTAATTTGACATTGATAATAAATGGTGTATAATAAAAAAAGTCTTCATAAAACGCGGTCGTGGCGGAATGGCAGACGCGCTAGGTTGAGGGCCTAGTGGGGGCAACCCCGTGGAGGTTCAAGTCCTCTCGGCCGCACCAAAGCAAAATCGCATTCTAAAAAAACGCGCCCGTAGCTCAATTGGATAGAGCGTCTGACTACGGATCAGAAGGTTGTGGGTTCGACTCCTGCCGGGCGCGCCAAATTTTAACTTTATATGCGGGTGTAGTTTAATGGTAAAACCTCAGCCTTCCAAGCTGATGTCGTGAGTTCGATTCTCATCACCCGCTCCATTTAATGAACCTTGAAAACTGAACAACAAAACGTTAATGAAATAAACGTTTCTTTTAATTAAGAAACAAAATTTTGGACATCAAAATTGATGCCAGCT
>NZ_JAFBDY010000034.1 GCF_016908465.1 Lysinibacillus composti
TCTGCCGTATAAGCCTTCTCACGGTGTATTAACGGAAGAAAATTCCCTTATATTTAAAAATGCCGATATTTTACCTGAAATAAAGGAACACTTTTCCCTTATCTTATCCGAATTTTTGAATGTCCCCTTATCCCAGCCTTTTAACCTTCTCCGATGTGCATTAATGGAGGAAATTTCCGTTAAGTTAAAACTGGTCAAATTTACTTGAAGATAAAGGAAAAGACTTCCCTTATCTTAACCAAATGAATGGTTTTTTCATATTTCCAGTCCAGTTAACGGAAAAGTCTTCTCCAATCTCAGCCTTTTAACCCTTCACTAAATAAGACAATTCTTCGCTAATAATCTTATGCCTTAGAAGAATGACAAAGTTCCTTTACAGCCATCATTTATATTCAAAAGAGTTCCACCATCAAAGTGGGCAGCTCTTTTCTTATCCCCCTAAAGTAACGATTCCTTGAAAATCGCATAATCTAGCAATATTTAAAGGGGTGAAAAATTTATTGTGGTTTCATTACTGGAAATGTTAAGAAGTGGGGGATATATCCTCTATGCAAGACATGGGCAAGCGAATGTTGGGATAGATCAACCAACAGTTAATTTTTATGATTGTGCCACTCAAAGAAACCTCTCAGAAATAGGTAGAAATCAAGCCATTTATTATGGAAGGATTTTTCGAGCCTTACAGATTCCAATTAGTTTCCCCGTTTTGACGAGTCCATATTGTAGAACGATCGAAACTGGAGCACTCGCTTTTGGATCACAGAACATTCAAGTGGACCCTTTCTTGATGGAAATTCAAAACCTTAATGGAAATCTATCAGACCCTGAAAAAAGTAGGATTTTAAACAACCTTCAATCCTTTTTAGAGGTAGAGCCACCAAACGGTACAAATAGAGTAATCGTTGCGCATAGTTTTCCAAAAGGTGTTGGATTAGGTAGTATCCCATATATGGGGACAGTCATTGTAAAACCAAAAGGACCGGGAAATGGATATGAAGTCATAGGTCGATTATCTTTTTCTGATTTTTATAAATTAGCAACTACAAAATAAGGGATTTAATTCCGGTCACTATAAATAAAATCCAAAAATTGCACAAACTATTAGGGAGATAGATAGTTCTTCTATCTTATAAACTGTTCAATGAGGAGGATGGAAATGTCAATGGAAGAAGTGAACAACAAGGCCCTAAAAGGAAATGGTTATGGTGGGTACAAACTTCAAACAGAGTTCAATCATCTTGAGCAAAACATCAAAGAAGAAGTGGCTTCTGAGATTGACATAGATTCGCCAGCAGCTACTGCAAATTATTCCGCCAAAAGGCCAAATCAACTAATTCGATTTACTAATCCAGAAAAATCAAGTACTTCTCGAATCATCTGGTATTAGGCAAATCCAAATCATTGAATAGAGGGGATTAAAGAGGGGGAACTTCTTTAATCCCTTTTTAATGTAAAAAGGCATCCCACTATAAGCAGGATGCAGTGATACAAATAGGCGTTACCTTCATTTAAACGTACACTAGTTTCAGCTAAAAGGGTGTCTACCTTTCACTGCCAAGTAAGAAGCAGGCCATACAAAAAGACAGTGTAATTCATCGTATTCTCAAATTAAATTTGTGTGCTTGCCCAATGAAATTCTAGGATATTGGTCTAACAGGGTGAGGTTCTAAATGCTTACATTTAATTGGAAAATTATACATATTTGTTCCTGAAAAAAATATATTATGGAGAAGAAAGTTGCTTGATCAAACATGAGAGGAGCAAATCATCCCTTTGGCCATTGTGATTTCCACAATTAACTTAAAAGGCGGAGTGGGAAAAACGACGACGACGGTAGGGTTAGCAGAGATGTTAACGTCTGAGTTTGGGAAGAAAGTGTTGCTTGTGGACTTGGACCCACAAACGAATGCAACGACGATGTTAATTGGTGAACACAAGTGGAAAGAGCTTAATGATGAAGAGTACACATTAGCACGTTTGTTTAAAGATGCACTAGAGCCAGAAAATAGTAGGTTTAATTTGGAGAAATCCCTTCAACGTAATGTATCGAATATTACTGTCGTAGAAAATTTAGATTTAATCCCCTCTAGTATCGATCTCATCAACATACAAGATGATTTGGCGAAGATGCCAGCTGGTCAATTTTACGCGAATAATCCAGTAGAAATCTTAAAGAAAGCAATTAGGCCTATTATGGACAACTATGACTACATATTAATTGACTGTCCACCAAACATGGGCATCATTACGCTAAATGGCCTCCGAATTGCAGACGGTTATATCATCCCAACCATTCCAGACGTTCTATCTACTTATGGGATTCCACAAATTATTCAGCGGGTCAATGCGTTTTCAAATGATATCGGAAAGGAAATAAAAGTACTTGGTATTGTAATTGCTAAGTATCGAGACAATTCGAATCTGCATCGCAATACTCTTGCACGGTTAAAAAGAGAAGTGGATGCCCCTTTGTTTAACGCAGTTTTTAAAGAAAATAATCAAATGGCAAATGCGGCTGACTATACGGTTTCCTACTCAACGTATCGCCGAAAGTGGGGCTATGGCGATCAATATAATGCCTTTTATCGTTTAGCAAAAGAAATCCAAGAGAGGTTTGTATAAGATGAATTTGGAACAAAAAATGGCTGAGATATTTGAAATTATCCTGGATGAGATGAAAACAAATCCTTCATTTGCGGAAAAGCTTGCTGGGATTTTTATAGAAGAAAAACCTGAAAAGTTGAATGAACCGATCCTGTTCGATCAAGAAGATGGGCAAGAACTATCTTTGCAACAGGAAAACGCGGAACTTCCAGTGTCTAAACATGCAGGAATAGAAGAAGTGGTTGAAACAAAGGGAAAATCAACGGATAAATCTAGTAATAGAAGAAAACGAAAGCCGGCAAAATTCAATCCAGAAACCATCCTCATTGATCAAGGAAAAGAAGCGCTACAGCATCGATTAGAAACACTTGAAGTGATTGAGCTAAAGGATATTATTTCTGAATTTGGGATGGACCCTGCTAAAAAAACAACAAGGTGGCGTAAGAAAGAACGATTCGTTGATCATATTCTTGATGTTGCTTTGAATCAAATTGAAAAAGGAAATGCCTTTCGGCGGTAGTCTTCATTATTTAAGAGTAAATGGAACCTAATCACGAGCTGGTTAGGTTTCTTTATGTTTTAAGGACCAAGATTCTTTTGATTTATCTCTTACTAAGAGAAAGGATCCAAATAAAGTCTTCTTCTACAATCATTTGAATGTCGAGGCCGAGGCTAATCAATTGTTCTGCTTTTAACTGTTTCGTACTGATTCCACGTCTTTTATCGCCAAGAATAACGAAATCTGTCTCCTTTGTAACAGCTCCTTGTATACTTCCTCCACAAGCACGTACTTTTTTCGCAGCTTCCGAGCGTGTCATCGTGGAAAGACCTCCTGTAAAGACGATTTGCTTGTTATAAAATGGATGTTTAAATGGTTCGGATGGAAGTTGGATGACTTCCGTATTGTCTTTATTTTGGTACATAATGATTCTCCTTGCTAATATGAAAAGATGTCTATCTATTATAAGCGAGATTGATTGTTAAAAGGGGCAAAACATTTGAATGAAACAATGCTAACTTATTATCTTTCATTGAAATAAATGTTAAGGTGTACTAAAGAGGGGATTTGACCTCGCGATATTATACACCTAAAAAGTGAGGAGAATGGAGTCATGGGGAAAGAAGCGTTGATTATTGTGGATATGAGTAATGATTTTGTGGCAGACGAAGGTAGTTTAACAGCAGGCAAACCGGCACAAGAAATTGTTCCATATATAATAGAAAAAGCAAATGAATTTCTTGCGAATGATCAAGTGGTCGTTGTGGCAATGGACGCACACCAAGAAAATGATGAACACTTTGAATTATGGCCAGCTCATAATATCGCTGGGACAAAAGGGCAAGAGCTTTATGGTGATTTATTTGATTGGTATAAAGAGCATGAAACGAATCCTAATGTCTTAATGCAACCTAAAACAAACTACAATGCATTCTTTAACACAGGTCTCGCTGAAAATTTGAAGTCACACAACGTAGAAAAAGTTCATGTTGTTGGGGTTTGTACAGATATTTGTAACTACCTTACGATTGCTGGGGCAGATGCAGAAGGATTTAAAACAGCCATCCATAAAAGAGGCTCAGCAACGTTTACAGACTTAGGTGAAACATTTATTCAACACATGAAAACATGTTTCTTTACGGATATAATAGAGTAATATACGCATTAATGAGAGGGTAAAATAAATGGCAATAAAAAAAACAGCAGAAGAACAACTAGTCATCAACTACATGAATAAATTAGGGTTAAAAGCCTTTAAAAATAACCGACAATTTTGGGATCACCTAAAGCGAAAACATGCAAAAGAAGTTGTTCAGCAATTAGAGCAAACACTGAAAGATCAAGCAGAAGGAAAAGTATCGGACGAAGCGGTATTTGAATTGAAAAATTCATCGTTAAGTTTAAGTTTAGATATGAGTAATATATCGGCTGATTTGTACAAAAAGTATTTTGATTGGTTCGCAAACCGCAAAGGGCCTGCGCCAAAGAAAATACTTAATGTAGGTTGTGATAATGGAATCGTCACGAGTTTCTTAGCAGTCCTCTATCCTGAAGCTGAGGTCGTTGGAGTAGATGGCCGTTCAACAGCAATTGAATGTGCGAACGAGTTATCTTCACAATTAGCATTATCCAATGTTTCATTTAAACAAATTCAATTAAATGAGCTATCCAATCATTTTGATGAGAACTCATTTGACCTGATTGTTTCGTTAGATTCGTTACAAGAGGTGATGAATTTAAAAGAATTACCAAGATATTGGTCAACAGGTGAAATGTTAGAGATGGACTTCACGAACGAAAGAAATGCTACTTTAATGTCGTTAAGTTCCATTTTGAAGAAGAATTCATCAAGTGAATTAATTACATGTGAAAAACTTGCCTTTATGGGAGCCGTGGCTTTGTGGACGAAGATGCTCACATTAAGTGGATTCCAAATGAAATGGGACGAAGCAGAATACATTCATTTCCATGAAGTTGGGGAACAACAAAAAATGCCAATTTTCATTGCAAGTTCACAGAATAACTTGGAGCTGTTACAAAAAGTATATGAATTCGAATCGAAAGAAAAGGTTCTTACGTGTTTCGATGGCAAAGTATTGAAAGAGGCAGAAGCAGAAATTGTATTACAACAAACGCCAAATAAAGAATTACAAAAAGGGATTCAAATTAACTTCTCAAATGATTCCGGTATTATGAGAATTGAATGTTGGCAAACAGCTGACTTTATTTTCCTTTATCAATATTCCAATATTGGGTATCGTGAGTTGAAAGTATTCGATCATTCTTCAATTAATAAGGTTGTAGATGAATTAGAGCAGCTTATTGAAAAATGGTCTCCTTATGGGGAAATGAATACTTATGATCGTGTGGACGAACGAGATCAATTAAATAACGCATAGTAAAAAAAGACACCCTTCACGGTCCATGGAGCGAAGGGTGTCTTTCATAATTTTAATGATGATTTAGTTGGTTGGCACGGATGATGAAGGACTTGTTTTCCGTACTTTCGAGCGAAAAGGAATTTCCCATACCATCCGTTACATCAATGACAATTTGTAGATGCTGCCAGTAAGCAAAGTTTGATGTGT
The DNA here is from genome assembly GCF_016908465.1 of Lysinibacillus composti. GTDB lineage: Bacteria > Bacillota > Bacilli > Bacillales_A > Planococcaceae > Ureibacillus > Ureibacillus composti_A. The sequence continues at coordinate 5,692 of NZ_JAFBDY010000034.1, forward strand.
GCATGTAATAGGGCACACCTACAACGTCACCAATTTGTTCATCCCGGCTGCCAAGATAGAAGTCACCTTTTGTCATACAGATCGGTGACGTTCCATCACAACAGCCTTCAGAATGAACGAAAATGAGTTCTCCGTGCTGCGCTTGCAACTGTTGAATCAGTTTTGTAGCTGCTTCTGTCGCAATGACTTTTTTCATCTTAGAAGAAGCCCATTGACCCTTTATTGTAACCAACTAAAATACATTTTGTTTGTTGGTAGTGGTTAAGCATCATTAAGTGGTTTTCACGACCGATACCTGATTGTTTGTAACCACCGAATGCAGCATGTGCAGGGTATTGGTGGTAAGTGTTTGTCCAAACACGACCAGCTTGGATTGCACGACCTGCGCGGTAAGCAATTTCGCCATTACGAGACCATACACCAGCACCTAAGCCGTATAATGTATCGTTGGCAATTTCGATTGCTTCGTCGAAGTCTTTGAATGTTGTCACAGCAAGTACTGGACCAAATATTTCTTCTTGGAAGATACGCATGTTGTTAGTTCCTTTGAACACAGTTGGTGCTACATAGTAACCTTCAGCTTGGTCACCTTCTAATTTGTTTTGGTAACCACCGATTAAGCATTCAGCGCCTTCTTCTTTACCGATTTCGATATAAGAAAGAATTTTATCTAATTGTTGTTTAGAAGCTTGAGCACCCATCATTGTTTCAGTGTCTAGTGGGTTACCGATTTTAATAGCTTCTACGCGTGCTAATACTTTTTCCATGAATTTATCGTAAATTGATTCATGTACTAATGCACGTGAAGGACATGTACAAATTTCACCTGAGTTAAGTGCGAATAATACGAAGCCTTCAATTGCTTTATCTAAATACTCATCATCTGCATCCATTACGTCTGGGAAGAAGATGTTAGGTGATTTACCACCGAGTTCTAATGTTACAGGAATAATGTTTTCTGTTGCATATTGCATAATTGAGCGACCTACTGCAGTTGAACCAGTGAACGCAATTTTCGCAATACGTGGGTTCGTAGCAAGTGGTTTACCTACTTCTAAACCAGTACCTTGAACAATGTTTAGAACACCTTTTGGTAAGATGTCTTGGATTAATTCCATTAATACAGCGATCGACGCAGGAGTTTGCTCAGCTGGTTTTAATACGATACAGTTACCTGCAGCTAATGCTGGAGCGATTTTCCATGCAGCCATAAGTAATGGGAAGTTCCAAGGAATAATTTGTCCAACTACACCTAGTGGCTCGTTGAAGTGATAAGCTACTGTATCCCCATCGATTTCACTAATGCCGCCTTCTTGTGCGCGAATTACGCCTGCAAAGTAACGGAAGTGGTCGACTACTAGAGGAATATCTGCATTTAATGTTTCACGAACTGCTTTACCGTTGTCCCAAGTTTCAGCAACAGCAATCAATTCTAGGTTATCTTCGATGCGATCTGCGATTTTGTTTAAAATTTGTGAACGATAAGCAACTGTTGTTTTACCCCATGCATCTTTAGCCGCATGTGCTGCATCAAGTGCTAATTCAACATCTTCTGCTGAAGAGCGAGGAACAGTTGTAAATACTTTACCTGTTACTGGAGAAATGACATCTAAATATTGACCTTTAACTGGAGCAACCCATTCGCCACCAATAAAGTTTTCATATTGTTCTTTAAATTGTACTAATGAACCTTCTGTATTTGGATTTGCATAAATCATAATTTAGTGCCTCCTAGGAAATATATAAGTAATGTTATAGCTTTGTCACAAATTCGACATCTCTCGCTATGAATCTATCATGCTCCTTTTTTTATTTTTTTGCAAGCGCTTTCTCTCGAAATATTAAATTCTACTAATTCTCGCTTATCCGTAATTATGTTACTTGTATGTATAAATCTTCTGTTGTATAACAAATGAGTTTTGTAAAAGATTGTAGCTGGTTAAGGGGAGAGACAGTTTCTTATTGTTGTTATTTCAATGGGTTTCTATTACAAATATTAACAGTTTTCCGCTCTCAACTAGACTACTAAAACGTCTATTTACATTCCTGTTTTAGTATAGAATTTCTGATTGGAAGTAAAAGTAAAAATAATTATATAGAGATAAAGTATTTATGAAATTGGTTTACAGAGTTGTTGGTGGTTGTTGGAGAAAAAGTTCGAAATTTGGTTGGAAAGGAAAGGGGATATGGGGGAGGGAGTTTGAAATTTGATTGGAGTGGGGATGTGGTGAAATTCGTTTGGGTGATGAAGTTCGAAATTGGTTGAGGTGGGTGTGAAATGAACTTCATCGGGGTGATGAAGTTCAAAAATTGGTTGGAGTAGGGGTGGAATGAATTTCATCGGGGTGATGAAGTTCAAAAATTAGTTGGAGTAGGGGTGGAATGAACTTCATCAGGGGTATGAAGTTCAAAATTTGGTTGAGGAGGGTGTGAAATGAACTTCATTAGGGTGATGAAGTTCAAAAATTGGTTGGGGTGAGGGTGGAATGAACTTCATCGGGATGATGAAGTTCAAAAATCAGTTGAGGTGGGTGTGAAATGAACTTCATTAGGGAGATGAAGTTCAAAAATTGGTTGGGGTGAGGGTGGAATGAACTTCATCGGGGGTATGAAGTTCAAAATTTGGTTGAGGAGGGTGTGAAATGAACTTCATCGGGATGATGAAGTTCAAAAATCAGTTGGAGTGGGAGAGAAATGAACTTCATAAAGCTGATGAAGACCGAATCCCAGTTAGGTCAGAAGCAAAAAGGTCTTCATAAAGATGATGAAGACAAAAACTCAATCAGATCAGGAACAAAAGTGTCTTCATAAAGCTGATGAAGACCGAATCCCAGTCAAGTCAGTTGCAAAAGTTTCTTCATAAAGTCGATGAAGACAAAAACTCAATCAGATCAGGAACAAAAGTGTCTTCATAAAGCTGATGAAGACCGAATCCCAGTCAAGTCAGTTGCAAAAGTGTCTTCATAAAGTCGATGAAGACAAAAACTCAATCAGATCAGGAGCAAAAGTTTCTTCATAAAGCTGATGAAGACCGAATCCCAGTTAGATCAGGAGCAAAAAGGTCTTCATAAAGCCAATGAAGACCAAAACCCAATCAGATCAGGAGCAAAAAGGTCTTTATAAAGCCGATGAAGACCAAAACCCAATCATATCAGGAGCAAAAGGCCTTCATAAAGCCGATGAAGACCAAAACCCAGTCAGGCAAGGAGCAAAAGTGTCTTCATAAAGCTGATGAAGACCAACCCGTTCAAATAACGAGTAGGAAACAATCTGCATCAAATTCACGAAGCTTAAAACTCAATTGCGTGAAATGAATCTCCAATCTAGGAGCCACGCCGAGTTCGCTAGGAAATTCAAGAACATACCTGACTGTTTTTAGTCAAAGTATTTAGTACATAAGGTAGAATGGATGAAAAGGAGAGTGGCTTATGACAGAACAAATGGAGTATTTTCAATATTTGCGGCAATATGTGGGGACAAAACCTTTAATTTTACCAGGTTCTGTTGTGATCATTGGAAGAGGGGAGAACGAGGTGCTTCTGCAGAAACGGCCAGAAGGAAGATGGGGATTGCCAGGCGGATTAATGAATATTGGTGAAAGTTTCGAAGAGGTAGCAACACGAGAAGTAACCGAAGAAATTGGGCTAACCCCTCTAAACTTACAGTTGCTTCATGTGTTTTCGGGAAAAGAGTATTATACAAAAGCTCCGAATGGCGATGAATTTTATAGTGTGACGGCTGTTTTTTTCACGAAGGAAGTAGAGGGCTCACTCCTATTGGAAGAAAGTGAAACAGTAGATGTGCGCTATTTTCATTGTGATGAACTTCCAGAACAAATGGTGGGTAGTCATCGGAAGTTTATTAATCTATTTGGTGACAGGATGAAGTAGTAATTCAGAATAAATGGTGCGAAAAAACTCGAGAACCGACAATTACTCCTACTTTTGTCTGCGAATCGTAAATAACAACTTAATAAATTTGTCGTGATATATCTTATCGTTTTATAATAGGGAAATGGATTTTATAGGGAGTTGAAATGATGGTCTCATATAATAAAGTATTTTCTTGTGTTTTTAGTCTAATGGCAGTAGTTTTCGTTTTGACTGGTTGCGGAACATCATCAGAAAATGGCCAATCAGATGGCAATACGGCAAAGGAATCGAATGAAATCGTGGACTATTCATCAGAAGTGAAGGAAAACCCAATTGTGACGATTACGATGAGTAATGAAGAAAAAATCGTTATTGAATTAGAGCCTGCTACAGCGCCTAATACGGTAGCAAATTTTATTTCCTTAGTGGAAGATGGTTTTTATGATGGACTTATATTTCATCGAGTCATCCCTGATTTTATGATTCAAGGGGGAGATCCTTTGGGGAATGGAACAGGGGACCCTGGCTATTCAATAGAAGGTGAGTTTTCGTCAAATGGTTTTGAAAATAATTTAAAACATGAACGTGGTGTGATATCAATGGCGCGGTCAAGTGATCCAAATTCAGCGGGATCCCAATTTTTTATTATGGTCGAAGCGGCACCGCATCTTGACGGAGAGTATGCTGCCTTTGGGAAAGTTATTGAAGGAATAGAAACAGTAGATGCCATTGTTGCTGTAGAGCGAAATGGTGCAGACAAGCCTTTAGAAGAACAGAAAATGCAAAAGGTGGAAGTGGATACGAAGGGCTTTGATTATCCAGATCCAGTGGTGCAAAAGTAGAGGTGTGGGGTCAGCTGCCTACATTTGCGATTAGTAAGCAATTGAAATAATTGGATAAAAAATTGAGAAAAGTACTAACTCAAATGATAATGGGTTGTGCTTTTTTCTATTTTGACATTCCCAGGCAATCTAATTTTGAAAATGTAACTACTTCTTCATATGTAAGTTTTTATTTTGAAACATCATTTTATTAAGATGATTTTGTTGAAAAATTTTCTCTTATCATGAGTAAAATTTGTGAATTTATCACATGCTTTGTTTTGGTGTGAAACGCAATTTTGACTATGCTTTTCTAACTTATTCGTATGTATATTAGGACTTCATATTTTCTCTATATAATTATCAATTAGCCTATATTTTATCAGTAGATAGTTTTTTAACTATTCTAAATATTTTATATTTTGGTGTAAGTAGGCTATCCGGTTGACGTAGTATAGAAAATATATGATAATAATTGTTGAATTGAAATAATTATAAAATAGTTATAATGCTATTTAAAGAATAATATTAGGAGGAATTATCATGGCATTAATCGGTAAAGAAATTCAACCATTTGAGGCGAAAGCTTTCCACAAAGGTGAGTTCATCGACGTATCTTCAGAAAACTTCAAAGGACAATGGAATGTTGTTTGTTTCTACCCAGCAGACTTCACTTTCGTTTGCCCAACTGAATTAGAAGACTTACAAAACGAATACGCTACATTAAAAGAATTAGGTGTAGAAGTTTACTCAGTATCTACTGACACTCACTTCACACATAAAGCATGGCACGATACTTCTGATACAATCGGAAAAATCGAGTATATCATGATTGGTGACCCATCTCACACAATCTCTAGAGCATTCGACGTATTAAACGAAGAAGCTGGTTTAGCAGAACGCGGTACATTCATCATCGACCCAGACGGTATTGTACAAGCTTATGAAATCAATGCAGATGGTATCGGTCGCGACGCTTCTACATTAGTAAACAAAATCAAAGCAGCTCAATATGTACGTAACAATCCAGGTGAAGTTTGCCCAGCGAAATGGAAAGAAGGCGCTGAAACTTTAAAACCAAGCTTAGACTTAGTAGGTAAAATCTAAGTTTTAGAAACTTAACATTTTTAATTTTGTATGACGGCGACAAGAAAACAATCTATAGTGATTGATTTTTTGTCGCCATATTTTTCATAAGGCAAGTACTCTTTGTCTTTACAATAAACAAAAGGAGAGGTGAATAATCTGCGCGTGTATAAGAGTTAATGGCTTTGAAGGTTTAGAGTACACTGTTGATACAGTTTTCTTTAGCCTGATAATGTCATGCATGTTGCAGTAATACGAGATATGTTATTAGATAATCAAATTAAAGAACAATTAAAACAATACTTAACAATGCTTGAATCTGATCTTGTATTAAAAGTAAGTGCTGGTGAAGATAAAGTATCTCAAGATATGATCGAGCTTGTAACAGAAATTCAAAATATGTCACCACGCATTTCAGTTGAACATGTACATTTAGAACGTACACCAAGCTTCAGTGTAAACAAAGTTGGAGAGGAATCAGGAGTTGTCTTTGCAGGTCTTCCTTTAGGTCATGAATTTACATCTCTAGTTCTTGCATTACTTCAAGTAAGTGGTCGTGCACCAAAAGTTGACCAATCGATTATTGATCAAATTAAAGATATTTCTGGTGAATATCGCTTTGAAACATATGTTAGCTTAACTTGTCATAACTGTCCGGATGTTGTTCAAGCACTTAACATCTTGAGTGTGTTAAACCCTAACATTTCACACACAATGATTGACGGCGCATCTTTTAAAGAAGAAGTAGAAAGCAAAGACATTTTAGCTGTGCCTGCTGTATACCTAAATGGTGAATCATTCGGAAATGGTCGTATGACAATTGAAGAAATCCTAGCGAAATTAGGTGCAGGTACGAATGTTGATGAATTATCTGCAAAAGATCCATATGATGTGCTTGTCATCGGTGGCGGTCCAGCGGGTTCAAGTGCAGCGATTTATGCAGCGCGTAAAGGAATTCGTACAGGTATTGTTGCAGAACGTTTTGGTGGTCAAATTTTAGATACACTGTCAATTGAAAACTTTATTAGTGTAAAAGAAACAGAAGGACCAAAATTAGCACAAGCCCTTGAAGAGCATGTAAAACAATACAACATTGATGTCATGAATCTACAACGTGCAAAACGTTTAGAAAAGAGAGACCTAATCGAAGTTGAATTAGAAAATGGTGCAGTTCTTAAAAGTAAATCTGTGATCATTTCAACGGGTGCTCGTTGGCGTAATATTAATGTTCCTGGTGAACAAGAGTTTAAAAACAAAGGTGTTGCTTACTGCCCTCACTGTGATGGCCCGTTATTCGCAGGAAAAGACGTAGCGGTAATCGGTGGAGGAAACTCCGGAATTGAAGCGGCAATTGACCTTGCAGGGATTGTAAACCATGTCACAGTTCTTGAATTTAACTCTGAACTAAAAGCAGATGAAGTATTACAAAAACGTTTATACAGCTTACCAAACGTAGCGGTTCATACGAATGCGCAAACAAAAGAAATTACAGGTAAGGACAAAGTAAACGGAATTACTTATGTAGATCGTGAAACGAATGAAGAACACCATGTGGAATTAGCGGGTGTCTTTGTACAAATCGGTCTTGTACCAAATACAGATTGGTTAGAAGGAACACTTGAGCGAAATCGTATGGGTGAAATCATCGTTGACAAACGTGGTGGCACAACAATTCCAGGTGTATTTGCTGCAGGGGATTGTACTGATAGTGCATACAACCAAATCATTATCTCAATGGGTTCAGGGGCAACTGCAGCTCTAGGTGCCTTTGACTATATGATTCGTAACACAGAAGAGACTGCTAGCGTTTAATCGTATAATTAAATGATGAAATACCTTCGAATGTTGGGTTCGAAGGTATTTTTATTTTGTTGAAGTGTGCAATTCGAGATCAGTCCCTTTACGAAATGCAAGAGGAGCAACTTTTAGGATAATATTTAAATGTACCTTACAATGGTGTGAGACGTATTAACGTATTTACAGAACGATAAAGGATGGGTTTTTACATGACAAAGCTACCAATTATTATTGATACGGATCCAGGAATAGATGATGCCATGATGCTAACATTAGCCTTCGCAAATGACGATGCGTTAGACGTACGCCTCGTCACAACTTGTTCTGGCAATATTTCGCAAAATAAAACAAACTATAATGCACGAGCCTTCTTAAGTTATATTGGAGCGGATGTAGAAATTGCACGTGGGTTAGAGAAGCCCATTTTCCGTGAGTTAGAAGTCGCAGAAGATATCCATGGGGAAAGCGGCTTTGGGAATGTTCAGTTTCCCGAACCTTCGTTACCTGTAAGTGAGCGACAAGCTGTTACAGCGATGTTGGAAACGATTATGATGAGCGATGAGAAAATGACCATTGTTGCAACAGGTCCGTTAACAAATGTAGCGGCGTTACTACTTGCACATCCTGAAGTAAAACCTAAAATAGAGCGAATTTCATGGATGGGTGGTGCGGCAGTAGGTGGAAATATGTCCCCAACTGCAGAATTTAATGCGTATGTGGACCCTCATGCAGTGGAGATTGTGTTTCGTTCAGGTGTTCCTATTGTCATGAGTGGATTAGATGTGACACATAAGGCATTTGTAACGCCAGATGAAGCGAAAGATATATTAAATATAGGAACTGAATTTGCAGAAAAGGCATACCACCTCGTCACTTATTACCTCGATGTGATGAAGAAAACGCCTTTCCATGAAGAGAATTACGATCAAGTGTTACATTTTCATGATGTATGCGCGGTTATGTATTTATTGAATCCGGATATTTTTAAAGGACAGGACTGTTATGTGGAAGTAGCTCTTGAAGGGACAACAGCAGGTACAACGGTCGTTGATTATACGAATCGTACAGGTAAAACTGCTAACGTACATGTTCTTCATACGGTTAATCGCGAAAAATTTGTTAAAGAATTTCTAAAGGCAGTCAAGATTATTTCGGATCGACTTAAGTAATTTTTATGGGTGAAACAGCTTGGTTTGATGCTGAATCAGGCTGTTTTTATCAGAAGTCGTATTCTGTTTTTTTATTTGCTATAGTAGTGATACAAAAAATTATTAAGGTGAGGGGGATTAAATGACACTAGATAAAAATAAGCTGAAGGATCATTTAAAACGAAATCAAACGTTATTTTTAGGAGAGGAAACGGCTTTCCGTTCAGCGGTACTAATTCCATTAGTTCAAATAAATGAAGAATGGCACATTTTGTTTGAAGTCCGTTCATTCAAGATGAGAAGTCAACCTGGCGATATAAGTTTTCCAGGCGGTAAAATCGATCAAACCGATGAATCCCCACTGGCCGCTGCTTTACGAGAAACATCAGAAGAATTGGGTGTTGACCCGAAAACGATTGAAGTGGTGGGTAAATTAAGTCCTTATGTGGCATCTCCTGCTTTTGTTGTTTATCCGTTTATCGGAATACTGGACTACAAACAGGTTCATTCTTATAACAAGCATGAGGTTGAAGAAATATTTACAGTTCCGCTCAATTGGTTACTCAATTACGAACCATATGTCCACTTAGTAGCAGTTGAACCGAAACCTTCTCCAGACTTCCCATATCATAAAATTATGAATGGTGACAAGTATCAATGGAGAACTCGTGACATGGAAGAATGGTTTTTCGATTACGAGAACTATACAATTTGGGGCTTAACGGCAAAAATTTTAAAGCATTTTATCGAGAGGTTGAAATAGGGGAGAGTGTACCGTAACTCGTTATGTGGGGATTTTGGGGGCTCGGAGTAGGGATTTCCTCTTCATAGGCTTGAAAGGTATTTTGGAAGCTCGTGGATGAAATTTTCCTCTTCATTGGGGTGATGAAGGGGATTTGGGGGCTCGGAGATGAGAATATCCTCTTCATAAGCTTGATGAAAGGGATTTTGAATAAAACTCCTTCCAATTTTACCGTTCATTCCCCCAAAGAACTCCATTTCAGCAGCTAGCCTACCAAAATCTAACTCATTTCCAAAACCACTAATTCAACAACTCCTGAATAATTAAAGTACCTTTTCAACACTATAATGGTAGCAGTTTCATTAAGAGTTTTTACATTTTACTATATAACGAAGGGGGGAACACAAATGCAATCAATAGAGAAAATTGGTGAGCGTTTTTGGTATATTACGCCGATATCGGAGACGGATCGACCGATACTTGGGATGGTTGTGGGGGACCGTAAGACATTAATGATAGATGCGGGTAACTCGGAAAGCCATGCGAACTATTTTACAGGGGAGCTTTCAAAAAAGGGAGTCCCACATCCTGATTTGGTTGTCCTGACTCACTGGCATTGGGATCATATTTTTGGTCTTTCGGCTTTATCCCATACGGTTTCCATTTCACACAAAGAAACGAAAGAGGCAATGGAAAAACTCATACCTTACTCATGGTCAGACGAAGCGCTAGATGAAAGAGTAAAAGCGGGAACGGAAATTGAGTTTTGTGCTACTGCCATTAAAAAAGAATTCACAGAACACCGGGATATTGCAATCACTTTGCCTCATGTAACCTTCGAGAACCGATTGGAAATTGACCTTGGGGGAGTGAATTGTATCGTTCAGCATGTGGGTGGGATTCACGCTTCAGATGCGGTCATTGTGTATATAAAAGAAGAAAAAGTCCTATTTTTAGGGGATTGCATGTATGCGGATATTTTTTCAGAGAAAGTGAATTACAAAGTAAATGAAACTCTTCAGCTTTTAGATCAGATAGAGACTTATGATGCACATACATACGTCCTTTCCCACCATCCAAGGCCGCTTTCAAAAGAGGAATTTAATGAGGAAGTGACGTTGCTTAGAACAACTGCAAAATTCACAGAGCTTTGTAACGGGGATCAACAAAAAATAATTGAAGAATTTCGTTTGCATGTGAATAGAGAACTCACGGAGGATGAGTTAGAAACAATCTCCTATTTCGTCAATGGTTATTAAATAAATAGAGGCAATCACAAATTGGTGATTGCCCCAGTGTTGTTTTTTATTGTAACCAGTATGGCTGTAAACCTTTCGTTTCTACTTTAATGCGCCAAATCTCATTTTTCGAGGACTCGGTTACATAAAGGTAGCCATCTCGGAATGTTAAGTTTGTAACGAATGTGCCTGCATCTTGCGGAAGGCGGATTGTTCCATATTTAAATCCATCTTTATCAAGGACGACAATTTCACCCGCTTGGAAATGGGCTACATACAGGTTTCCTTCAGCATCTACTGTTAATCCATCTGGTCCGATTCCACCTTCAAAACGACCGAAAACAAACGCTGCTTCAGGTGAAGCTGGAGCAGTTGCTGAAGGAACAGAGATAATTTGGTTTTTGTTAAACTCTGAAATATAGACGCGGTTGCCATCAGCAGAAATAGCGATTCCATTTGGATACGCGATGTTTTCAGAGAAAAGTTTTGCTTCCTTCGCACCTGGAGCTAAATAGAAGACACGGCCAGTTGGGTTCGTTGCACTAGATCCCATTGGTTCTGTGAAATAAAGACCACCGTTTTTATCGAATACAAGGTCATTTAATCCCTTTAAAGGTTTACCGTCATACGAGTTGATGATGGTTTTAAGCTTGCCAGTTGTAGGATTGTAAGAATAAAGAACGCCTTTCCCATCGGTAATAAACAAGCGGCCATCTTTGTGGAACTTTGCCCCGATAGGCATTAGATTCTGTTGATCTTGTAAAACTTTTACCACTTGATCGTTTTTAATAGTAAGAATTTCGCTTGTCATTGGGCTAACTAACCAGATATTCCCTTTTCGGTCGAAGTTGATTCCTTCCATAAAACGGCCATTACCTCCGGAAATAACCTTTTCCCATTTACTACTTGGGCTAATAATTTCAGAAATATTATGCCGATCTCCAGTCGGTACTGACTTTGTTTCATATAATGCCTTTGCACCCGTGAATGTTGCCGCGAGTAGGGTGAAAACAAGAATCAATGTCCCTAGTAATGCACCTTTTTTCATCTCAACTTTCCTCCAATAGTTTCAAGAATTTCTTCTGAGATGAAGTTGCAACTTCGTATTGTTTTTCAATATAAGCGCTTATATTCCTAGTATCTTATCATTTATTAACTGTATAAAAATACGGAAAAAGAAACTGATTTTATCAAATAAAGCGCAACATTTTTATGGATTTCGGAAATACTATTTCTGATATAATGAAATGTTTATTATTTGGGGTAGAAAAGCTTTAGAGAAGTGAGTGAATATTATGTGGTAGTATTCTGAGCAAAAAATCGGTCAATGTTCTAAAGGAGTTATAAGTGGTCAAAAGGAATACCAAAACGGGCAAAATCCACGGTCAAAACAACTGCCTAGCGAGCAAAATCCACGTCTAACCGGTCATTAGTTCCCTACATATAGCTAGTATTTTCAACTTCCCTCAACCTTATGAATACGAAATTTTGGATGAATTCGCTTGCTTAAATTCGTACATATTTTCATCGTCAATCCACAATACTATCCTTTAGATTCACCTAATTTAGAGGAAGGGAAGAGGCAAAATGGCGAAGCACTCACATCAAAGTTGGAAACAGGATCATCCAAGTACTTTGTTTAGTAACTCTGTTGAAAAGGCAGATCGTTCGGTGAAGCAAGCGATGTCACACCCAGAAGAAATCGCGATGGAGCACGCTTTCAATTCGCTAGCTCGTGCAGAAAATGCACATCAAAATGCACTTGACCATGGCGAGCATCTGGATATGGTGGAACAAAATAAAGCGCATTTAGACACGCTTAGGCAGCAATTAAATGAAGTGGAAGAAATTGTTGAAGATCGTTAAGCTCAAAATTCCCCCGTATGCGTTCATACGGGGGTTATTATTTCGAAAAAATGCTACTTTAAAACTAAATTTAGGTATTCTATTAAAAATAATGATAGAATTAGTTCGTATTATTTCCCAAGGTTTATAGAAAGAGGAACTTTGAATGAAGAGTAGTAAAAAAGTCAAATTAATATTGGTTTTATCGATTGTCTTACTTTTATTATTTATAAGTATAAGTATATATACATCATACATAAGAATAAAATCGACTGTTGAGGAATCTATTGCAAACCAAAGTGTGGACGCAGCCAAATCAATTGCGGCTTCATTCGATGTTGAAACGTATAAACAGTTTTTGCAAAAACCTGAGAAAAATGAGCAGTACTGGGAATTACGTGAGTACCTTAATGACGCAAGGGAAAAGCTAGGAGCACACTACGTCTACACACTAAAGGTTGATAATCCGAAACTTTCAAGGGCGATGATTATGGGGATGCCTAAAAATGGTCCAATCGAATACCCCATTGGCATAGTTTGTACGGTGCCAGAAAAACAAGTAAAAATAGCCTATTATGAAGGGAAAACCTATGTAACGGGTCAAATTGAAGATCATCAATTAGGAGTGAACTACATATCTGTCGGTGCCCCGATAAAGGATGAGACTGGTAAGATCATTGGATATATCGGAATTGACATAGGGATTGACCAACTAAATGCCATTAGCGCGAAGGTATTAGAGAATAATATTTTTATACTTTTATTTAGCGGTATATTTGTAGTGATTATTATCGCAACCTTTTTCTTCATGCAACATTGGTATCGAAAAGAAATTCAAAAAGAAGTAGAGGAAACAGAAGATACATATCAAGCAGAAATAAAAACACTCATTGCATCCGTTTCGTCTTTAAGACATGACTTTGCAAATCATGTTCAAGTTTTACACGGACTTCTATTGTTAGATAAGTCTCAGCAGGCACTTGAATACTTATCAACCTTATCAAAAGAAATACATAACATACAGTCAATTAATTTAAATATTAAACATCCTGGATTATCGGTCTTATTACAAACAAAGAAACTTTCGGCGCAAAATCAACAAATTGATATGTGTATTTCGGTTTCTGACGATTCATTTGATCAAATAAAAACAACAGACTTAATAAAATTACTATCCAATCTACTTGATAATGCGATTGATGCAAGTAAAGAATTACCTGAGGACCAACGAAAAATATCGATTCACTGTCAAGCATGTGGGAGCCAGTACATATTTAAGATTACCAACACAGGGCCGAAAATACTGAATAAGGATAAAATCTTTAAACAAGGTTATTCAACTAAAAGAGAAGAAAATGATAAAAAAATTAGAGGCCAAGGTTTGTTTATCGTAAAAGATATTGTTGATAAATATAACGGGAAAGTAAAAATTAGCTCAAATGAAACTGAGACAAGTTTCTTTGTGGAAATTCCATTCAAGTAAGGGTTCAGTTTACTAGAGCGTTTTGTTAAATAAGGAGCAGCGGACTTATCGAAAATAAGTCAGGCTGTTCTTATTTTTTTAGAGTGACCTATTTTCCAACATAACTCTACATTTAGTACTTGTTAATATTTTGAAAATTTTGTAATTATCTGTGCTAAAATATTTCTTAAAGGGGGGCGATTGTACGTGATTAATAGAGAAAGACTAGAAAAACATATCGAGGAACTGAGTCAAATTGGAATGCAATCATCAGGGGGCATCAATAGATTTCCGTTTACCGATGAAGAAAAAAGAGCGAATGAAATCATCAAGCAATACATGGAGGAAGCTGGGTTAACCGTTTCCTTTGACGCCGTTGGGAATGTAGTGGGTGAGCGACAAGGAACCGAAGAAAAAGCGCCAATTGTCATCGGTTCTCATATTGATACGGTACCCCATGGTGGGAAATTTGATGGTGCTCTTGGGGTATTAGCTGCGATTGAGGTGGCCCATACGTTAAAGGAGCAAGGGGTCCAATTAACTTCACCAGTTAAGATAGTCTCATTTAAAGACGAAGAGGGAACACGTTTCGGATTTGGATTGTTAGGAAGTCGGGCCTTGACGGGGATATTAAAAACGGAAGAACTAGAGGAACGAGACGACCAAGGTATTTCAATAAAAGAAGCAATGCTTGAGTACGGATTCGACCCTGAAAAAATACATGAAGCAAAAGTAAATGAAATAGCAGCTTATCTGGAGCTACATATTGAACAAGGTAAAGTCCTAGAAAATGAGAATGTCCCTGTTGGCATCGTGACGGGGATTTATGGACCGAGTTGGGCAGAAGTTACGGTTACGGGCTTAAGCGAACATGCAGGAGCAACGCCGATGCCGATTCGTCAAGATGCGTTAGTGGCAGCGAGTGAAATGATTCTACAAGTTGAGCGAATTGCCCTTCAATATAAAGATGCTGTTGCGACAGTAGGGAAGTTACAAGTAAAACCGAATGGCGTCAATGTTATTCCAGGTGAGGTGACATTTTCATTAGATATTCGCGATCTTGATAATGAGCGTTGTGCGAAGATTGTGGCGGAAATAAAAGAGATGATTCAAGAAGTATCCGAAAAACGTCATGTTCAGTCTGAAATTAGAACACTCCAAACCGTATCTTCTGTACAAACGGATGCTAGTATACAAAAGGCAATTCAAGAAACAATTGAATCTAAAGGGATTCACCCCATTTCTCTTGTCAGTGGGGCTGTGCATGATGCGATGAACTTTGCAAGTGTTTGTCCGTTTGGTATGATCTTTGTTCGCTCAAAAGATGGCATTAGTCATAATCCATTAGAATTTACGTCAATGGATGACTGTGAAATCGCAACGGAAGTTTTATATGAGACATTACTACGTTTGGATGAAAGAGTTTGATAATGAACATAGGCGAAGAGATTTTCGGTTAATGTCTATTTTGAAGGCTTAAGAAGCGCAGATCAGCAAAGAGATTTTGGTTAACTGCCCAAATATGGTGGAATTCAAAGATTTATAGAAGATAAGCGGTCCCTACAGTGAGAATCCGTGTATTTTTCAATTTAAGAGAAATTCCTTCGCTTATTCTCGTATCAAGTCAATTCCCCCTTTGTGAGGGTGGTGGGACGAGGAACCTGTCCCCGCTGTCCCAATCACTTGAGGAAAGGAAGCTGTCCAAGATTGGGAAAATCCGTTAGTGCACTACCTATTTGCTGAATGCAAAATTTCTGTTAGAATATTAGTTTGTGGCTCATCTGATTCGTCAGAGAGAGCGGGTAGGGAGAGGGCTAATTGAATACTAGGTAATAACATCATGAAGAAAAATTGGTTGAACCAACTTTTTAAGCTTGAACAAAATGAGACGAATGTGAAACGTGAAGTTGTGGCAGGGATGATTAGTTTTGTTACCATCGTCTATATTATTGCCGTCAATTCACTGATCTTATCGGAAGCTGGTATTCCATTAGAAGCTGGGATTTTAGCGACGATTTTCATCTCATTCGTTGGCTGTTTGTTGATGGGGTTGTGGGCAAATGTTCCGATTCTTCTAGTTCCAGGGATGGGCATTAACGCTCTATTTTCCTATACGATTGTCCAATCAATGGGCATTTCATGGCAAGAAGCGTTAGCGGTTGTATTTGTTTCTGGCTTACTTTTCATGTTTCTCGCTTTTTCTCGTTTTTCGAAAACATTAAGCGAATCGATTCCGCAGTCTTTAAAAGAGGCCATTACTGTGGGACTTGGACTGTTTTTAATGTTAAT
Organism: Lysinibacillus composti; assembly: GCF_016908465.1. Classification (GTDB taxonomy): domain Bacteria; phylum Bacillota; class Bacilli; order Bacillales_A; family Planococcaceae; genus Ureibacillus; species Ureibacillus composti_A. The sequence goes on from NZ_JAFBDY010000034.1 coordinate 21,992, forward strand.
TGGACTTGAAAAGGGTGGAATTGTTGAAAAGGGAACGAACTCGATTATTGCTCTTGGTGATTTAGGAGAACCTCAAGTTCTTGCGACGATTCTTACGCTCCTTATTGCAATCATCTTGTTCATACGGAATGTACCGGGGAACTTTTTGATTACAGTGATTGTAGGCTCTGTCATTGCATGGCTATTTGGTTTAATTGACTTCCAACCATCAGAAGCGGAATCATTTTCACTATCTGATTATATGGATGTTTTTGGTGCCATGTCTTTTGACAATATCTTATCCATCACTTTCTGGATTGCTGTTTTTTCGTTAACGATGGTTCTTGTCTTTGAAAATGTCGGGCTTATTCATGGCCAGGTTTCGTTTGTTCATCGGTCGGAAAAATTCACTCGTGCTTTTCAGGCGACTTCTATTTCTGCAATGCTCTCAGGCTTGTTTGGAACAAGTCCAACCGTTTCAGCCGTTGAAAGTACAGCAGGGATGGCAGCAGGTGGCAGAACAGGGTTAACGGCAGTAACGACAGGATGTTTATTTTTACTTTCAGCATTCTTTATCCCAGTCATTAAGTTGATTCCGAATAGTGCCATTGCGCCAATCTTGTTGATCATCGGGGGATTAATGCTTCAAAATATCCGAAATTTAGATTTAGACGATTTAAGTGAAAGCTTCCCAGCCATTTTCATTATCGCCTTGATTCCATTTACGTACAGTATTGCGGATGGAATTGCAGCCGGATTCATTCTATACCCAATCATTAAAATTGCGATTGGTAAAGCGAAAGAAGTCTCTGCAGCATTGTATGTCATCGCTGGTTTATTTCTCTTTAATTTTGTTTTTCAGGTTATAAGTTAATTATCTAATGAAAAAGAAGCACTAATTACGGTGCTTCTTTTTTATATAAAAAGGGATTGTGATTATTAATAATTTTAGATTAAAAAGTGTTAGCCACACTCCAGAAAACGCGGCCTACCACTGTAAGCCGCGAAAAGTTTCCGGAACGTTTAGAAGGACAAATAATATGTGAGCCGGCCTTTCACAAATCCGGGGGCAAAAACGCCACGGCCGCATGTCTTGCTCCCATGACCAACATCGTGTTGGCCCCTTAGCCGGCACTCACCAGATACTTAATCAGATTCTTTTTTAGAATATATTTTTAGCTAGTGTTAAATACGGATGTCATTAACAACAAAAAACACCATTTTCTCATTGAAAATGGCGTTTTGGGGTTTTATCATAATCTGTTCATCCATCTATTTTTTCAATAACAAGTAAATAAAATAAGGTGCGCCAATGAAGGCAACCATGATCCCAGCAGGTATTCCGTTTGGTTCAATTAGGTTATGTCCAATTGTATCGGCGAATACTAAAATCCACCCGCCAAGTAGAATGGCAATCGGAATAAATAATTGATTTCGCGGTCCTACTAGGGCTTTTGCGATGTGTGGGGCCAACAATCCAATAAATGAAATTCCGCCCGTTACAGAAACAGCTGACGCTGCTAAAGCGACGGCTGTTAGTAATAAGACGATCCTTTCCTTTTCAATAGATAGCCCAACACCGATTGCTACTGGTTCACTTAATCCGAGTAGATTTAAGCGGTGTGCTTTATAGAGCGTAAAGGGAATAAGAATGACTAACCAAGGTAAGATCGCCCATATGAAAGGCCAATCTGCTCCCCAAATATTCCCCGCTAGCCAGTTAGCAATAAAATCCACCTTTTCTCTTTCAGCAGACGAGATAATGACAATCATGGCTCCAGAAAGTGCGGACGAAAAACCAATTCCGACTAACACCAGTCTAACTGGCGAAAGACCAGTTGTTTTACTATATGAAAATAAATAAATCAAGATAGCTGTCAGGAGCGCCCCGACAAAGGCTACAATCGGAATGAAATAAACAAACGAACCTAATTCAATAGGGATAAAGAGAAAGGCAATGGCTACAGCAATACCAGCTCCAGCGTTAATGCCGATTATCCCTGGGTCTGCTAAATCATTGCGTGTAATCCCTTGAAGAATTGCACCCGATAAGGCAAGCGCCATCCCTGCTAAAAGCGTAACGATTAAACGAGGGAGGCGAATCGAAAATAAGACGAACTCCTCTTTAAATGTTCCTTGACCCAAGAGTGTAGGAATTAACCGATTATAGGAAAGGGGAGCATCTCCTATTCCCATGCCAATGACAACCGTCAACAAAATAAGTACAGAGAAAAGAATTAGTAGTAATCGTTGTTTCTTTAGTAAAGAAGGTTGAATCATGAGAACATGCGACCTCCTTTACGAACAATGATTAGGAAAAATGGTAATCCGAAAACTGCTACAATCGCAACAACGGGTGTTTCGTAGGGCGCATAAATTGTACGACCAATTGTGTCAGCAAATAACATAAAAGTTGCACCAATGATTGCTGACATGGGAAGGATGAAACGATAATCAGTTCCGACAATGGCCCGCACAATATGAGGTATCATTAACCCGATGAACACCATATTTCCGACAAGGGCGACAGAAGCGCCAGCTAATAAAATAATGATTACAAAGAGTAGGATTCTCACTTGTGTTGTTTTTTGACCTAATCCAACAGCGACTTCTTCATTTAAACTAAGGATAGTAAGCTGTCTTGCAAGAAATAAGGAAATCAATACTCCAATTATGATGATTGGGATAATGAGTTGTAGCTGAGTCCAAGTCGTACCAATCAACCCACCAGCAGTCCACATCGTAACATTTTTTGATAGTTTAAAGTAAATGCCGACGCCCTCTGATATAGCGTAAAGAAATGAAGAAACAGCGGCACCAGCCAGCACAATGCGTAGGGGGGAAACGCTTCTTCGATTGATCATACTAATGCCAAAAACCAACAGCGTCCCAATGGCTGCCCCAATAAAACAAGCAATGGTGATTGCAAAATAATTTGCTGAAGGCATTAATGCCCCTGTAATTGCAAGAGCGGCACTGGCTCCTGCTGTTAATCCTAGAAGGCCAGGGTCTGCGAGTGGGTTTCGTGTTAGTCCTTGCATAATCGCACCTGAAACAGACAATGCCGCACCAACAAAAATAGCAGCAATTTCTCTAGGGAAGCGGATTTCGCGAAGCATTAAGGTCACATCATTTTTGACATTTGAAGTAAGAGCGAGCCATACATCTGGAAGTGGCGTTTTCGCAGCTCCACATAGGCTAGCAATCATAAACATCAGAAATAGAGCAAGGAGGGCAGCTATTAATTTATAAAAGAAAGGAATCGGACGTTTCGTATTTTTTTGTAGCATTCTCTCAACTCTTTTTATGTAGTATAGGTAAAAAAAGGGAACGTCTTAAAGTAAATTTAAGACGCCCAAGTGTAAATTATTTTCCTAAAAATGATTCAGTAATGAATTTAAGTTGTTTGTCTAACGTAATTGGGTCACTGAAGGAAGCACCATTTCCCTCCATGACAAAGACTTGATTGTTTTTCACGGCTGGAATGTTTTTATATGTTTCTGTTTCTTCAAAGGAAGTGTCAGCGTCAGAGTATTTACTTAAGATCATATAATCTCCTGCATATTCAGGAAGAACCTCAGCTGAAAGGGCATAGTAACCAGATTCAAGCGCCATTTCTTCTACTTTTTTAGGCATTTTTAATTTCATGGATTGATATAAAATCTCTGTTCCACGAGCCCAGTTATTACCGAATACATATAAGTCTTTCCCGTAGGCTTCCATAACTGATACAGTTGCATCTTCACCGATTTTAGCGCGGATTTCTTCACCAGCAGCTTCAGCACGTGTTTGGAAGTCTTCAACCCATGCTTTTGCTTCTTCTTCTTTGTTCAATAGTTTTCCAATTTCAATGTGCTGATCTAAGTAATTTAATTTACCCCATGTATACGTAACAGTTGGAGCAATTTCTTTTAATTTATCAAGGTTTTTAGCTGTAGATAAGCCGATAATTAAATCAGGTTCTAATTCAATAATTTTTTCTATGTTATCTTCAGAAACTTCGGCAACATCTGTCATTTCTTCTGCGAAGGTAGGATTGTTTTTAGACCAAGTATCAACCCCTACAACATTCACTCCTAAAGAAAGAACGTTACCTGTAAAGCCAGAAAGCAGTACAACGCGTTGTGGGTTTTTCGGTACTTCGACAGGACCTGTCTCAGATTGGTATGTAAATGTTTCTTTAGAATCTTTAGTTGATTCTGATGTTTTGTCATTTTTATTACTACAAGCACTAATAAGTAGTAGCACTGAAAGTAATAAGAACGGTAAAAGCAGTTTTTTCATGTTACATTTCTCCTTTTAATAAGTTGTACGTAATACACATTGGTTTATGTGTTCTTGGGTCGATTCCGATTTCAGCGTCTATATTAAAAACTTCTTTCAGCACGTCTTTCGTAATGACTTCCGTGCAATCGCCTGCCTTCACAATATGCCCATCTTTTAAGGCAATCAGATAATCAGCAAAACGGGCAGCCTGATTTAAATCATGGAGGACCATTACAATTGTACGATTCTGTTCAATATTTAACTTTTGTAACAGCTCTAATACTTCCAACTGATGAGCCATATCTAAATAAGTGGTCGGTTCATCTAAGAAGATAATTTCTGTTTCTTGAGCTAAGGCCATGGCAATCCAAACTCGTTGGCGTTGTCCACCAGATAGGGCATCTACAGAGCGAAACTTAAAATCCTTTGTTCCTGTAACTTCTAGAGCCCAATCAATGACTTCCATGTCTTGCTTTGATAAGCGACCAAACCCTTTTTGATAGGGGAAGCGTCCGTATGAAACGAGCTCACCCACTGTGAGGCCACTTGCGCTTTCAGGGGTTTGCGGCAAAATCGCCATTTTTTTAGCAAGTTCTTTTGTATGTTCTTTTGAAATATCTTTCCCATCTAATACGACCGTGCCGGATTGCTGAGAAATGATTCTTGTAATTGCCTTCAACAAAGTAGACTTTCCACAGCCATTGGAACCAATAATCGTCGTAATTTTCTGATCAGGTATGCTTACACTTAGGTCTTTTACAATTAGCTGTTCTTCGTATCCAACATTTAAGTCCTTTGTAAATAGGCGAACCATTTTGCTACATCCTTTCAATTCCTTCGTGTGATAATGATTCTCATTAACGTCAATAACTATAATTCTATGTACTATAGGTTGTCAATAATTATTTATTTTATAAATCTCAAAATGTTGGAATCTTTTCTAAGGGTAGGAAAGAATTGGATGGAAAATTTCACGCTTTAACTGATAGTGATAATTGTTGTCAATTAGAATGTAGGTTATAATTAATCATTATATAAGTAGATAAGCCAAATGAATTCATTTTTTACATACGATAGGTATTTATATATAAGTTTTGGTGGAGGAGTGTTTGCACATGCAACAACAGGATATATTTGATGTAACGGTCATTGGTGGCGGCCCCGCTGGACTTTATTCCGCTTTTTATAGTGGGTTAAGAGAGATGAAGACAAAAATAATTGAGTTTCAGCCGCAATTAGGTGGGAAAATTCATATTTATCCTGAAAAAATGATTTGGGATGTTGGTGGTCAAACACCGATCCCTGGAGCAAAGCTAATCGATCAGCTCGTGGAACAGGGGCTTACATTTAACCCGACAGTCGTGTTAAATGAAAAAGTCGAATCTTTATCGCGAAATGAAGAGGGAATCTTTATTCTTCATGGTGCATCCGGTCAAAAGCATTATTCTAAAACAGTAATTGTTGCAATTGGCAGTGGGATATTGAAACCTCAAAAGCTAGAAATCGAAGGTGCTGAAAGATTTGAGGTAACGAACTTAAATTATACAGTGAAATCGTTAATGCACTTTAAAGATAAAACAGTACTTGTTTCAGGTGGAGGAAATTCAGCTATTGATTGGGCGAATGAGCTAGAACCCGTTGCGAAAAAAGTATATGTTTCATATCGTAAAGATTCCTTAAAAGGTCATGAAGCACAAGCAACTCAATTATTGAATAGTTCGGCTGACTGTTTATTAAATACATCGATCACTAAACTGATTGCTAGTAGTAATCATGAGGTGATTGAACGAGTGGAATTAACTAACCATGAAACAGGCGAGTTAATGGAGCTAGAAATTGATGAAGTGATTATTAATCATGGCTTTGAACAAGATTCGGTATTACTAAAAAATAGTGACTTGAATATTGAATTAACCGATGATTACTATATTACAGGGAGTGCAAACAGTGAATCATCTGTTGAAGGTGTGTATGCAGCAGGCGATATCTTAATGTACGATGGGAAAGTTCATTTAATCTCTGGGGCATTTCAAGATGCTGCAAATGCAGTGAATAGAGCGAAACAATATATTCAGCCAGATGCTAATAAATTCGCTATGGTGTCATCTCATAATGAAGTATTTAAACAGCGTAATAAAGAAATCGTGAAACAAATGGTGAAATAAATCTAATGAATGAGCATCTAATGAAAAGGTGCTCATTTTTAATTTGCTCTTTTAGTGGAAGATAAAGATGAAGAAATTTCTGTTTGTGGGCGTAAATAGGGGAGGTACATTCTGTATTCGGAAAATGGTAATGATAGGTTACTTGGATAAGCATGTTTCTATTTATCGATAACTATGCTGTAATAGTAATAGAATAAAGTTTATCAGGTTTGGGACGAGGGACCTGTCCGAAGTCACTGAAAAAGTGCCTTTTTTTGAAAGAGTTTTTTTGATTCAAGCACATATTTTACGTAAATTATCAATTTCGTCGATGAATCTCGAA
>NZ_JAFBDY010000035.1 GCF_016908465.1 Lysinibacillus composti
ATCCCTCAAAGACGATGAGGTAGATAGGTTCGAGGTGGAAGTGTGGCGACACATGGAGCTGACGAATACTAATCGATCGAGGACTTAACCAAAAATTTTGAACGCAATCAATGTCTTTATCCAGTTTTGAGAGAACAAGCTCTCAATTAAATAATGAGTGAAGTGACGATAGCAAAGAGGCCACACCCGTTCCCATACCGAACACGGAAGTTAAGCTCTTTAGCGCCGATGGTAGTTGGGGGCTTCCCCCTGTGAGAGTAGGACGTCGCTTCGCTTATTTTTTATGTGGAGGATTAGCTCAGCTGGGAGAGCACCTGCCTTACAAGCAGGGGGTCGGCGGTTCGAGCCCGTCATCCTCCACCATATTTGCCGGTGTAGCTCAGTTGGTAGAGCAACTGACTTGTAATCAGTAGGTCGTGGGTTCGACTCCTATCGCCGGCATCATCATATTGGAGGGGTAGCGAAGTGGCTAAACGCGGCGGACTGTAAATCCGCTCCTTCGGGTTCGGCGGTTCGAATCCGTCCCCCTCCACCATTTTCGAGCCATTAGCTCAGTGGTAGAGCATCTGACTTTTAATCAGAGGGTCGAAGGTTCAAGTCCTTCATGGCTCACCAGTTTTATAATAATATGCGGGTGTGGCGGAATTGGCAGACGCACTAGACTTAGGATCTAGCGCCGTAAGGCGTGGGGGTTCGACTCCCTTCACCCGCACCATTTTTTGATTATTTTGAACCTATAATGGCGATTGTGGCGAAGTGGTTAACGCACCGGATTGTGGTTCCGGCATTCGTGGGTTCGATTCCCATCAGTCGCCCCATATAAAACAAATAAAGTAGTATTTATCATATTATTGGGGTATAGCCAAGCGGTAAGGCAACGGATTTTGATTCCGTCATGCCCAGGTTCGAATCCTGGTACCCCAGCCATTTTGCGGAAGTAGTTCAGTGGTAGAACACCACCTTGCCAAGGTGGGGGTCGCGAGTTCGAACCTCGTCTTCCGCTCCAATTATCTGGCGGTATAGCCAAGTGGTAAGGCAGGGGTCTGCAACACCCTTATCATCGGTTCAAATCCGGTTACCGCCTCCACAGATATGATGTGATTAATGATGTGCCGGGGTGGCGGAACTGGCAGACGCACAGGACTTAAAATCCTGCGGTAGGTGACTACCGTACCGGTTCGATTCCGGTCCTCGGCACCAGTTTTAAAATTTGTAATAAGGTATGCGCCCGTAGCTCAATTGGATAGAGCGTCTGACTACGGATCAGAAGGTTGTGGGTTCGACTCCTGCCGGGCGCGCCAAAAATACGAGAAGTAGCTCAGCTTGGTAGAGCACTTGGTTTGGGACCAAGGGGTCGCAGGTTCGAATCCTGTCTTCTCGACCAAGACGATAAAAATCTATTATTATGGGGCCTTAGCTCAGCTGGGAGAGCGCCTGCCTTGCACGCAGGAGGTCAGCGGTTCGATCCCGCTAGGCTCCACCATTATATTTATAAAACGGAGGCATACCCAAGTCTGGCTGAAGGGATCGGTCTTGAAAACCGACAGGCGGGTTAAACCGCGCGTGGGTTCGAATCCTACTGCCTCCGCCATTTTTAAAATTAATTAATCTATAAGTAATATTATCGCGGGGTGGAGCAGTGGTAGCTCGTCGGGCTCATAACCCGAAGGTCGCAGGTTCAAATCCTGTCCCCGCAACCAAATGGTCCCGTGGTGTAGCGGTTAACATGCCTGCCTGTCACGCAGGAGATCGCCGGTTCGATCCCGGTCGGGACCGCCATTTAATGGGTCGGTAGCTCAGTTGGTAGAGCATTAGATTGAAGCTCTAAGTGTCGGCGGTTCGATTCCGTCCCGACCCACCATTAATGCGGGTGTAGTTTAATGGTAAAACCTCAGCCTTCCAAGCTGATGTCGTGAGTTCGATTCTCATCACCCGCTCCAATATGGGCCTATAGCTCAGCTGGTTAGAGCGCACGCCTGATAAGCGTGAGGTCGATGGTTCGAGTCCATTTAGGCCCACCATAAGAATATTCCGAAGTAGCTCAGTGGTAGAGCAACCGGCTGTTAACCGGTTGGTCGTAGGTTCGAGTCCTACCTTCGGAGCCATATTGGGGAAGTACTCAAGAGGCTGAAGAGGCGCCCCTGCTAAGGGTGTAGGTCGGGTAACCGGCGCGAGGGTTCAAATCCCTCTTTCTCCGCCATTATGCTTAATTGGCCCGTTGGTCAAGTGGTTAAGACACCGCCCTTTCACGGCGGTAACACGGGTTCGAATCCCGTACGGGTCATATCTTAATCCGATAATCTAGTGATATAGTTGAGAGATTAAAATATCACTATAAAAAACCTGATTCTTATGAATCAGGTTTTTTTATGCTTCTGAGATCCCCTTATTTTGTATTTTTATTTTTTGTTCCTTCAATAATTGGGGAGACCGCAGAGATCTTTGTCAGAGCAGCTCTCTGGATTAAGATGGACAATCAAATTACATTACTTAGAGTATAGGTATGAAACTTCCTTGTAGATCGTTATTGGGAATGTTACCAGCGAGGTAGCTACATGATGAACTACTAGAAACCGCAGCAACTTGTTATAGCGGATATATTATGGTGGAAGTGCTATAACGAATTTCTATTTCATCACGCTTCGTCTGTAATAGGTAATTATCTAAGTAACTAAATAGCTTATTTTTATTTTTGTTATATTTCTATTTATGGTAACTCTTTATTAAATTTATCGTATTCTAGGTAGTGCATCATGTCGTGACTTTCTTGAAACCCTTAAAAATAAAGAGGAGATTCATTGGAAGAAACTCTCAATGATAGTGGCGATATATCGGTTATATCTCTAGTTAAAAAGGTATTTCTTTATGAATTAAAAGTTAGTTAACTCTCTTTTTTCTTATCCTTTTGTTTTGGTTTCGTTGGAAAGTTATATTTTTTATCCTGCGATTTAATGCCCTCTAATAATCTTTTTTTCTTTTCATCTGTCATTCTTAATCGGGCTCCTTTCCCTTTTAATCTTAAAAACAACATGTCCGAGTTTTTTAGATTTTATACGCATAAACTCCCCCACTGACATCATATTTTGGATTATCCCTGGGACAGTTGGACACAATCCATGACTTAAACTGAATAAATTGAGGGGGGAATATCTTGCAAGAGGGGAAAAGACTAAGATCTGATCGGAAAAAAGATATTAAACCGTTTCTTACTTTATCGACGAAAGAATCGATTTACCGATTATCATACATCACGCAAACGCCAGTGAAGGATGTTGCAGCGACTCTATTAACTGCTACTCTAATCAACGTAAAAATACTAAATGCTCTATCAGTCTACTTTAAAAGAGATATTCGCATTAACCAAACGTTGTTTCGAGGGAATCTATCAAACCCTACAATTCAGAAGAAACAAGCCCCGGGAACGTGTGAGAGAATTTCCTTACGTGTTACTAAAAGAGTCTATGACATCCTTTCTGCCCTTGCTTATGCACTAGATTGTAGTAAAGCAAGAGCATGTGCTTTGCTGCTAGAAAATAGTATGACGGATTTTGAAATTGTAAATGAATATTTGAAGAATTACTTGGAACAAGGGCTTGATAAAAGAAGAATGGCCGAGGTTAATAAGCTCATGTCTTTTATAAATAAGGAGTTTTCCGAAAAGGATTATTCGTATATGCATCTTCTCTCTCATATGGTTGATGAAGTGAATACCCCAATCAGTTCCACAAAGGAAATAGTAGACGAATTTATTATTCATCATTGGCGAAAAGATTAGGGAGTTATATTGGAAAGGCCCCAATCATAGGTTAGTAATGACTCCTGAACAAACACATCTTTGTGCTTTATTTCAAACTCTAAATAAAGACCAAAAAGCTGATTCTGTGTACCCGCCAGAATCAGCTTCTTTTTTATGTTTGTTGATATAGGATCTATACTTGATATATCTGCTATAACATCCTAGAATACCTTTGAAAATTAATTGTTTGCTACTAACCTGTAATAAAAACTACTCTATTTAGAGATACGACATAATTGTAATTAAGTACTGTGGCTAATGTGATTTTCCAAGCTGCACTTATTATGTCGTATAACAATTCCCTCTATTTTAATGCTTCGCGAGTGAGAGCAACACGTTCCTATGTCTTCCGTTGTATCACGTGTATCACGTCCATTTTTCGAGTTTCTTCTATAAATATGGTGACCCTTCTTTATCTGGGTGAAAAGACGTCCAGCCCATGTTACTTTTTACTTCTTTAAACTTCTCGACTAGTTCCTATCCACGTAATTCTTTTTCTACTAAACCTCCACCTCCATCCACTGATTCGACTGTTACTTCATCCTACATTTGCAATGCATCAAAATAAACTTTAGGAATCATGATTTGTTCTTTATTTGAAAATCTAGGAATCTCTTTAAGAATTTTAAATTGATTATTTCAAAATATGTTGGATAAATATCGGTTTACCATAAAAATATATAGACTTGTTTTAAAAATAAAATAACTTATCAACCTCTTAAAATGTTTATTATCCTAGGTTGAAAGTGGTATAATTGAAGAAACGTTTGTTCGTGTTTTAGGGGCTTAAAAAGGAGAGGAATTTAGGGTGGAAGAAAATCTTTTTTCATTAAATCAATATCGAATTATTCAAGAAACGGAAAAATCAATCGAGCAAGTGAAAAATAAAAAGCTCGACATGTATCAACCGGACTTTAAGCAATTTGAAATTTTTTGTGAGAGAAATCTCTTACCAATAGATTTTGATTCGCTTGAACTTTACTTACATGATTTAATCACGGTGCAACGTGTTCGTCTTTCTACATTTAATCGACGTTTAGTTGGTGTGAAATATTGGCTCATGAATAAATTTAATTTGCAACAAACATTGGAACAAGAAGATCGTGTTCGTTTATTGCGACAACTATATAATGAAGAAACTTTTTTACGTCTTAAACCGCAACGAGGAATTCGTGCGGAAAGTCAAAATGATGTGCTCCGTTTAATCGATCGCTTTGATACCAATAAAAAAGCTGATATTCGGAAGCGTGCCATTTGTCTCGTGAATTTGATTACGGCGAACCGTCCATCGGAAATGGTACGTCTTAAGATCAGTGATTTTGATTTAGAGAATCGTACAGTTTGGGTCATGATGACAAAGCAGGGGGAAATGAAGGAAAAACGTCTCACTCTAGAATGTGTTCAGGCGGTTAAGAAGTATATTCAGGAATGTGTGCTTCAACCTGATGATTACTTTGTGGGGGCTGCCGATAAGTGGGGAAATCATACGAGTCGCCAGATACATGAAGATAGCTATAGCCAGTCAATTCATAATTGGCTAGGGTTCGCGCCATACACTTTCCGAAAAACGCAGATTACGGCCATGTATCAAAAAGGTGCTGATATACCAACGATAGCAAAGCAGTCTGGCCATAAATCCCATCAAACGATTATGGAGCATTATATTAATTTGAAAACTAGTGATGTGGATGATTTCCTATAAATTTGTAAAGACAAGAAGTGGACGTGAAAAATATGAACCAAGAAGATAAGAAAAAATATTGAAGCAATAGTAAACGCAGTTGAACAAAATGGCGATGCGTTAAAACCTTGCGGAACCAATCCTTTTAATGGCGATATAACTAATATGTCATCAAAAGTAGAGTGAGTTATAGATGATATAACAAAGGTGTAGAACATACTACACCCTTAATTATAAGGTTGATTATTGAATTACCATTACCAGTCTAAATCCTATTCCATCATAGGAAGGGGAGAATAAAAACCTCAAAAAAAGTGGGGATTTCCACTTTTGTGAGGTTTATCTTTTCTCTAAACCTACTCAAATTCAATTAAGAGATCACCTGTTGAAATCGAATCTCCTTCTAGAACAAAGATATCTGAGATTATTCCATCTCTAGGTGCTTGTACCGTTGTTTCCATTTTCATGGCTTCTGTAATGAGTAGGTGGTCACCGCGTTTAACAGAACTTCCTTTTGGTACAACGACTTTTAAAACTGTTCCCGGCATCGTGGCCCCAATTTGATTCGGATTGGATGGATCTGCTTTTACTGCAGCTGTACCTGTCGTTTTCACATGGCTATCTTGAATAATCAGCTCACGAGATTGACCATTTAATTCAAAATATAACACTCGCGTGCCATCGTATTGAGCTTCTCCAATGGATACTAATTTTACAATTAGCGTTTTTCCTTTTTCAATCTCCACATTAATTTCTTCACCTAGTTTTAGCCCGTAGATAAATGTGGCTGTATCTAAAACAGAGATATCTCCAAATTGTTCTTCCGCTGCGATATAATCTTCAAATACTTTATCATATAGCGCATGTGAAATACAATCATGCTCTGTAATCTCACGATTGGGGTATTTTTCTTCAAGCATTAATCGTAAAGCTTCGAAATCTACTGCAGGCAATAATTCACCTGGACGTACTGTGATGGCTTCACGTTCTTTTAAAATTACCTTTTGTAATTCTTCTGGGAATCCACCATGAGGTTGCCCTAAGTAACCTTGGAATAGTTCAATAACGGACGCTGGGAAGTCTAGCGTTGCACCACGCTCAATAACCGATTGTTCATCTAAATCATTTTGTACCATAAAGAGCGCCATATCTCCGACAACTTTTGAGGATGGTGTTACTTTTACAATGTCCCCAAACATGAGATTTACACGACCATACATGTTCTTAACTTCTTCCCAACGTGCGCCTAGTCCTACAGCTTTTGCTTGTTGTTGAAGATTACTATATTGTCCACCTGGCATTTCGTGTACGTATACTTCAGAATGCGGGCTCACCATGCCACTTTCAAATTCACTGTAGAATTTACGCACCTCTTCATAATAATCAGATAGTGATTTTAATGAATCGATATCAACGCGCACCTGACGCTCTGTACCTGATATAGCATAGGCAAGTGAATTGGCAGAGGGCTGTGACGTTAATCCAGACATTGAACCAAGTGCTGTATCAATAATATCTACACCTGCATCAATCGCACGTACATAAGTGTAAATTCCATTCCCACTTGTATCGTGTGTATGCAAATGAATTGGTAAAGTCGTTACATCTTTTAACTCAGAAATTAAACGATAGGCAGCTTCTGGTTTTAATAAACCGGCCATATCTTTGATGGCTAAAATATGTGCGCCAACCTGTTCTAACTCTTTTGCCATATCTTTATAATATTGCACGGTATATTTGGCACGATTGTCATTTAAAATATCACCTGTATAGCAAATCGCTGCTTCTGCTACTTTCCCCGCATCGCGTACGGCCTCAATCGATACTTCCATTGATTTGATCCAGTTTAGCGAGTCGAAAATTCTAAATACATCGATCCCTGTTTCGGCAGATTGACTAATAAATTCACGAATGACGTTGTCTGGGTAGTTTTTATACCCAACTGCATTTGCGCCACGTAGTAGCATTTGGAATAGGACATTGGGAATCTCTTTTCGCAGCTGTTCTAAACGTTTCCATGGATCTTCCTTTAAAAAGCGATAAGCCACATCAAATGTCGCGCCACCCCACATTTCAAGTGAAAAGAAATCTTTCATCCCGGCAGCAGTCTGTTTTGATATGGCAAGCATATCAGCTGTACGCATACGTGTGGCAAGTAAAGATTGATGTGCATCCCGCATTGTTGTATCGGTTAAGAGGACATCTTCTTGTTTGTGGATCCATGTTACAAGCCCTTCAGCGCCTTGCGTGTCTAAAATTTGTTTTGTGCCGGACAATTCTTCCGGAATAAGAATGCTTGGTACAACAGTTTTTGTGAAAATCGGCTTTGATTTCGATTCAACACTTGGGAAACCATTTACTGTTACGTTCCCAATGTAATTTAATAATTTCGATCCGCGATTTCGTGGCAATTTAAAATTGAACAGCTCTTCCGTTGTATCAATAAAATTCGTATTAAATTCTCCAGATAAGAACTTAGGGTGCGTTACAACGTTCTCTAAAAACGGAATATTTGTTTTCACACCGCGAATACGAAACTCACGTAAATTTCGGTTCATTTTCTCAGCGGCCTGTTTAAAGGTTGTGCCCCATGTGGAAACTTTTACGAGTAAGGAATCATAATATGGTGTCACAACTGCACCCTGGAATCCATTCCCAGCATCTAAACGTACACCAAACCCACCTGAAGATCGATAGACTTGTAGTTTTCCTGTATCTGGCATGAAATGATTTAATGGATCTTCTGTTGTGACACGTGATTGAATGGCAAAACCAAATAACGGAATATCTTGTTGTTCCGGAATCCCTACTTCTTCACTTAACAATGACTTTCCATCGGCTATATGAATTTGTGTTTGCACAATATCAATACCCGTAATCATTTCAGTAATCGTATGTTCCACTTGTATGCGTGGGTTCACTTCGATGAAATAAAAATCATCTCCAGCAACTAAAAACTCAACCGTCCCCGCATTTACATAGCCAACGTTTTTCATCAATTTAACGGCAGCATCGCAAATTCTATTACGTAACTCTTCTGATAAAGAGATAGATGGCGCAATTTCAACCACCTTTTGATGACGACGTTGAATGGAACAATCACGTTCGTACAGATGAATAATGTTTCCATGTTGATCCCCGATAATTTGTACTTCAATATGCTTTGGTTGAATAATGCATTTTTCTACATATACTTCATCTGAACCAAACGCTGCTTTTGCTTCAGATTTCGCTCGTTCATATGCTGAAGCGATATCTTCTGCATGTTCTACCATACGCATGCCTCGTCCACCACCACCTAGGGCAGCTTTAATCATAATCGGATAACCGTATGTATCGGCAAATTGCTGTACTTCTTCCAATGATTGAACAGGTCCATCTGTTCCGGGAATAACAGGAATATCAGCTTGAATCGCTTGTTCACGAGCCTTTACTTTATCGCCAAACATATCTAGATGACGCGATTCAGGTCCAATAAAGACAATCCCTTCTTGTTCGCAGCGCTGTGCAAACTCTAAGTTTTCCGATAAAAAGCCGTATCCTGGATGGATTGCATCTGCTCCACAGCTTTTGGCAATCGAGATGATTCCCTCAATATCTAAATACGCATCAATTGGCTTTTTTCCAGCACCAACTAAATACGATTCATCTGCTTTATAACGATGGTATGAGCCACTATCTTCCCGAGAATAGATTGCTACGGTTTTAAGATTCAGTTCTGTTAATGCACGGAATACTCGAATTGCAATTTCTCCACGATTGGCTACTAATACTTTTTTTAGCGTGTTCATTTTATCAATCCCATCTGTTTTATAGTCATGGAAGCATATAAAAAGGCAGAACAATTTTAGTAATGGTCCTGCCAAATTTATATGATTTAAAGAGTTTAATGATTGGGGAAATGAAACATACAACGATGAAAATCAATCTGAAAAATTAGTTTGATACTGTTTCGAATTGGTCCACCCATTGGATCGTTAATAAATTCGATAGTGTGGACAATTCATGATGAATCTGAATATGCTTTTTACACTTAACCGTCGCGACGCACTCAATAATAGAATGTTGATCTTCAATCAATACTCTATAACTACCTACATTGGGTAACGAATAGTTCGGTAATAACCCATTTCTTTGACAATACTTGGTTTTATAAAAGCCTCCTAATATATTAGGTAATTCATTAAGCTTTCGTTCTGTTAAGTGCTTTCGAATCAAAGTCGAACTAATTTTTTGATTATTCCACTGTAACTCCTCGACAACTGTTAGGCCTACTCGCTGTGTGGCCGCATAAACTGCTAGCGTTCTAACAGTACCACTTGCTTTCGACCCATAGGTATAGTCGAAACCACAAATAATTTCCTTAGCATTCAACCCAATAATATAATCATCTAAGAATTCGTTTGCTTCTACTTTTGCTAATTCCTTTGTAAACTCTACGATATAAAAAATGTCTACCCCGAGCTTTTCTAACTTTTCAGCCTTTTGTTCTAGTGGCTCTAAATAGGAGACTTCAGAGCCGGGAACTAGCACACTTTTAGGATGTGGAAAAAAAGAGAGAACCGCTAGTGATAAATTATGTGCTTGTGCTTTTTCTTTAGCGGCTTGAATTACTTTTTGGTGTCCTAAATGCACACCATCAAAATAACCAAGTGCCATAGCCACATCAGGACAAGATTGTTTAATGTCTTGTAAGCTATTAGCATTCACATAGATTACCTTCATGCGATCCTCTCCTTTTTCTTTTATCTTGCTAGAGTTTGTGCTACTTCATAGATTAAATCCTCTTGTCCACCAACAGCCTTCATTTGCCCAATTTTAATTAAAAGGTCACGTTCATCGACACCAAATTGTTTTGCGGCCTTTTGTGCATGTAACAAGAAGCTTGAGTACACGCCAGCGTAACCTAAAGTTAAGCTACTACCAGTGACTTCTTGTGATTGTTGCATGATTGGTGCAATCACATCATTTGCTGTATCCATTAATTTATATAGATCAACACCTGTTTCGTAACCTAAACGTTCTAAAACAGCGACCATGACTTCTGTTTGTGTATTTCCAGCTCCGGCACCTAATGCGCGCATACTTCCATCAATGTAAGTTGCTCCAGCTTCAACTGCTGCAATTGTATTTGCCATAGCCATCGATAAATTGTTATGGGCATGGAAGCCGATGTCGCATTGGATACTTTGTCTAAGTGCTGCAATTCGATTCGTTACATCTTGTGGTAACATCGCACCAGCGGAATCGGTTACATAAACGATTTCAGCTCCGTAACTTTCGAATAATTTTGCTTGTTCTACAATTTTTTCAACAGGTGCCATATGGCTCATCATTAAAAATCCAACTGTTTTCATGCCAAGATTACGAGCTAACTCAATATGTTGTGCAGCCACATCAGCTTCTGTTACGTGAGTGGCTACACGAACCATTTTTGCTCCTAATTTCGCTGCATTTTCTAAATCTTGTTTTGTTCCGATTCCAGGGATCAATAGCACTGCGACCTCTGACGTTGTACATTCAGATACAGCCGCTTCAATCAATTTTAATTCGCTCGTTGCTGACAAGCCGTATTGTAATGAAGAGCCACCTAAGCCATCTCCGTGCGATACTTCAAAATATCGAACACCCGCTGCATTTAAACCTCTTGCTGCAGCACGTACTTGATCTTCTGTAAAGGAATGGCGTACCGAGTGACTTCCATCACGTAACGATACATCTAAAATATTTAATGTCATGAGATGACCTCCTTCTCGCGCTGTAGGTGACGCGCCATTTCATTACCGACTTGTACTGCAGCTGCCGTCATAATATCTAAGTTACCAGCGTATGCCGGTAAATAGTCTGCTGCACCATTTACTTCGATAAATACAGATACTTTTTTGCCTTCAAAAATTGGTGTTGCTTTTAATGTGTAGCCTGGTACGTAAGCCTGTACTTCGACTACCATATCCTGAATCGACTTCGTAATCGCTTCTTCATGTCCCTCTTCTTCTACTAGAGCATGGATGGCATCACGCATAATAATTGGTGGCTCAGCCGGGTTTAAAATAATAATTGCTTTCCCTTTTTTCGCACCGCCAACCACTTCAATTGCTTTAGATGTTGTACTTGTGAATTCATCGATATTTGCACGTGTACCAGGACCTGCAGAAAGACTAGCTATTGTTGCAACAATTTCAGCATAGTCGACAGGCACAACACGATTGATTGCGTGAATCATCGGAATCGTCGCCTGGCCACCGCACGTAACCATATTCACGTTCGATTTTTCGATATGCTCTTTTAAATTTACTGGTGGAACCGTAAATGGTCCGATTGCCGCTGGTGTTAAATCGATTACTTTTTTACCTGCTGCAGTTAATAAATCACTATTACGCTTATGTGCATAGGCACTTGTTGCGTCATATACGATATCAACTAAATCAAGGCGTTCCATTAAGCCGTCGATTCCGTTTGAAATAATTTCATACCCGCGACGTTTCGCACGTTTTAAACCATCAGATTCCGGATCAATCCCAACCATAACACTCATTTCTAGTACGGGGCTGCGCTCAATTTTATACATTAAATCCGTTCCGATATTTCCTGATCCAATAATTCCAACCTTAAGCTTTGTCATTTTTTCACCACTTCCTTCAAAATGTTAACGCTTACTTTTCCGAGTATGCCGAAGTCAGCCTCGAATTCATCGCCTGCTTCGAAGGGAACAGCTTTTGATAATGCTCCTGATAAAACAAACATGCCGGGCTTGATCGAAATGTCATATGTACTCACTTCATTTGCTAACCAAACAACTGCATTAAGTGGGTTACCTAACACTGCCGAGCTTGTTGCCTCATCTAAAAATTCACCATTTTTCTTCACGATCATTGGAATATTTGTAATGTCTTCAATTTCTTTCAGTAGTGTGCGTTTTTCACCTAAAATGGCACCTGCTGAGGAACCGTTGTCGGCTACTGTATCTTCGAATTTAATATTCCAATTCTCGATACGGCTATCAATTACTTCTACTGCTGGTACCACATAGTCAGTCGCGTCGATGACATCTTGCACTGTCACATTTGGTCCCTTTAACTCTTTATTGAAAACAAAGGCAATTTCAAATTCTACCTTTGGTTGAATAAACGACTCAGTTGGTAACCCATCTACCTCGTCATAAACCATCGTATCTAAAATAAAGCCGTAGTCCGGCGTATATACATTCAGCATTTCTTGCATCGCTTTACTTGTTAAACCAATTTTTAAGCCTTTTACTGTCGCTCCAGCGTCAACTTTTTGACGAATTTGCTCTAATTGAACGGCATAAGCATCAGCAGCTGTAATCCCTTCATTGGTTTCAGTTAATGGGGCAATTGGCTGTTTCGTACGTTCTGCTTCAAGCAATGCTTCTGCTAGTAGTTGAATATTCATAGACAATTCTCCCTTTACGACTCAATTGTTTCTAATTGTGTCAATTGACGGTACTTACCACTGAAGAATAATAACGGATCTTTATCTTCAAGATGTAAATCTACTACTTTACCAATGAATAATGTATGGTCACCTTCTACATGTTCAGATACAACTTCACATGCGATTTGAGCGATAGCCCCTTTTAATACTGGTAGTTCAGCTAATGTTTCAAATTCTACTGACTCACCAGGCTTTCCAGCGAAATGACGTGAGTAATGCTCTTGATCTTCCGCCAAAATATTTACTGTATATTTTTCGGATTGTGAAACTTTCTCTAAAAATTTTGCTTTATGTCCAATCGAAATGACGACAAGCTTCGGATCTAATGATACTGACATGAATCCGTTTGCTGTCATTCCATGAGTTTCTCCCTCGTTTTCTGTTAAAAGAACTGTTACACCTGTAGCGAATTTCCCCATTGCATCTCTAAATAAACGATCATCCATCCCAATCCACCATCCTTACAAATAATGATTTAATGATAAATGAGTCTATTAAAAATTATCATTGCTTTTTTATTGAAAATTCAGACATAAACAATAAAAATTATGACGAGGTTAAATTTGAATTTTATGTGAATCTTTTTAAAAAAACATAGAATTATCAATATTTTCTAATAATAAAAGTCTCGTTTTCTTTTAAGAAACTTTTATTTTACTTTTTCCACTTTTAATCTCCGGACTAATAGGTCGCCCTTATTTTTTCTTGTAAATCCTTTTTTTTTCAAATAAAATTTTCAACATGGAAGAATCGTATAATCGAATTTTTCTATAAAATACTTAGGTTTTATCAATAATGTTGAAATGATCTTGCGAATGGAGGTGTAAATTTTCTACGAAATTTATTGAAAACGCTAACATTTAACTTATGACTTGCAGAAAAAGAAAAATAAAATTGTATCCTTAATTTTTTGAAAAATCAGACTTTTGTAGGTGAAAACAGGGGAATTTTCCCTAATAGTTTAACGAAAGTACTAATAATTTTTACGAAACAAAGTGGATGGGGAAAATTGTAATACAAGGGGGTCTTTTATGCGTTGGGTTATTTTAGGGTTTCTATTCTTATTATCAGTTTTAAACTATACAGATAAATCAGTTTTAGGATTAGCCGCAGAGCCAATCATGTCTGAACTAAATTTATCTTACGATCAGTTTGGTTTAGTAGGAAGTAGCTTCTTCGCTGCATACGCTGTCGGAAGTCTTGTTTTGGGTACATTAACGTATCGCTTCAACTCAAAATATTTATTAATGATGATTGCTAGTGGATGGACAGTAGCATTAGCAAGCGCTTATTTTGTAGAAACGTTGACACAGTTAATTTTACTACGTGTTGTTTTAGGTTTCTTCGAAGGTAGTACGCTTAGTATGTGCCTAGTACACCTTGCACGATGGTTTACTAGTTCACAACGTGGTCTCGCTACAGCCATTATGACTTCTGGTACAACAGTTGGTACGTATTTAGCTGCACCACTTTTAGTTGCAGGTATTACAAACCTTGGTTGGCAGCATACATTCGCAATGTTAGGGATAGCAAGCTTTGTATGGGCAGTCTTCTTCTTCTTTATGAGGGACGAGCCAAAGCAACCACTGGTGGAAGACGTAAAATCTTTAGCTTCTAACAAGGAAGTACCGTTCAAGCATATTTTAAAAGTATTAATCAGCCCTTATGTATTATCAATTTTTGTTATAGGTTTCGTATCAATGTGGATTACTACTTGGGTTCTTACATGGGCACCAACTTACTTAACACAAATCGTTGGTCTTGAGCCAAAGAGTATGAGTTTAATCTTCGCTGGAATGGGTATTACAGGTACAGTATTTGCCATTTGTGCAGGTAAATTTACAGATTACTTATTTAAGAAAAATAAAAGTCTTATCAAATCTTATGACCGTGTATTAGTCACAGTCTTACTAGTTGGTGCAGCTTCTTACGCAATGACAACGGTTGTATCTTCACCCGTTTTGGCCTGTGTTTTCCTAGGGGTGGGCTTAATCATGAACACAAGCTTATTACCGTTAAATTCTGCGATTCAAACAATAGTTATTCCGAAAAATTTAGTAGGTAGTGTAACAGGTTTTTCATTATTTATTGCAAGTATGGCTGGTATAATCGGTCCATGGATTACGGGTTACTTAATTACACTTGCAGGGGATGACGTTCGCGCTGGCTTTAATTCAGGGGTAGTAGTGATTGTTAGTTTATATGTTGTAACTGTAATCGTGTTATTAGCTACGCGTAAATTTAAAATTACAGCAACTGAAAAAGAAGATGCAAGTCGTGCTGCTGAAGAAGAGCAAATGAACTTAGATGTTGCAGTAGAGTAATAAAATTACTATCCATTTGCCATGACTGTAGACAAGCTCTAAACTGAGTTTGTTTATAGTCTATTTTTGTTTAAATAAAGAATTCATTTCAGGTCGCCTATCCTCGTTATTAAACTCCAACTCTAATTACCTATGTATTTCTATCAAATAGGGACCGTGACCTTGGGAGTACTTTAGTTCATATTAAAAAAGACATAAGAGGTTAACTCTACATGTCTTTTGTCGTCGTCAATCTGATGCAGGTTTACTTTCTTCATCTCAAGCTTCAACCAAATAATCACTTGAAATTCGTCAAATCTACTTTTCTTTTATTTTGCAAATTCTTCAAAGCTTAAGCTATTTGATAGGATTAGGGCCTGAATAACCAATAAAGTATACGCCGCAGCGGATGCATTTTTTAGTGATATTTGAAGCTGCTCTTCGACTTGTTTGATTCGGTATTGGACACCACCTATTGATAACGTCAACTCATCCATCGTTTCTTTTAAACGCTGGCTGTTTAATAAATAGACGTAAAGCGTGTACAACAATTCCTTTTTACGTGGGTCGTCGAAATCGTATAGGCCTTTTAACGTCTTTTTCCCCATTTCATGGATCTGTTCTATACTCATATTTTTGACGATATCGCCAAGCAGTCCTAAATCCTCGTAATCTGTTAGTAGCTTTTTGTTTGGGAAGCGTTGTGCGATACGCGCCTCATTTAGCGAACGTTCAAAGTCCTTAAAACCGTTAAATGTTCCGCTAAGCCCAATCGAATATTTATAATTGCAATTTTGCTTCTCCATCATTTGGAAAATCCTTAAAATTTTCTTTTGCCAGCTTTGTTTATTGTTATTTTGTGGATTAAGAAGAGCAATTTCTTCTCCAAGTACCGCAAAAATACAAGGTAATTCCGCTTCTTTTGCCAACTTAAATAACTGTGTTAGCTGGTCATGAATATCAATGATTTCGTTATTTTTCTTTTTCTTTTGCACACTAATAATGCCTGTAGAAAACGGTGGCTGAAACTTAAACGGTAAAAATTTATAGTATGATTCGATATCTTTAATATTTCGATTATGGATTAACCGTTCTAATAATGAGCTTCGCAGACGTTGTTGCTCTTCAAACTGAGCTTCCTCGTATAAAATACACAACGCCACGACAGTTGAAATCCGTTCTAAAAATAAGTGGTCGTTTTCATCAATGCGCTCGTCATCGAAGTAAAAAAAAGAACAGTTTGCATAATTTTTTTTATTAATAAGAGCAGGAGCGGTCAACTTCCAATAGCTATTTCCTTTGTAATGCGAAACGTTGTGCTCATGGTCAAAACCGATAATTTTGCTGTATCTTTTTGAATTACATCATGCTGTATATCTGTTAAACCAATTGTACTTAATGGATTGCCGTGTATATCCTCAATTAAAATTGGAATGTTTAACAGCTCATACGCAGCGTACACAATCTCATCCATTGAATGCTTGTCTGTTACTTTTTGCGTGAGCTGACCCTGAAACATGGAAATTTTTTCGAGCATTTGCTTGTGATGCAAAAGTGCATCGTAGGTCATTTCAAGCTCAGTCAAAATGTTGTCGTTTTGATAAAGGTAAATAAGATCCTCCTTTTCCTCGAGCCAATCGCGCTCCAAACGCACTTTAAACTCGCAACAAGGATCGCCTTTTGCGATGCACTTATATTCGATGGCAATAATTGATTCCCCAAACTCATATGTCAATGCACCACTCGCAAAACCACATAACATATGGCAAACACATTCATTTGATAAACCGTAATTTTTAAGATGCATTTCGGCTTCAAATGATTCTACCCATTGTCCCCACGTATCGATGCATTCAATTGTGCCATCTGGATGACGCACAATTTCCCCCTTGAAAATGACATCTTTTACGTGACCTAAGCGTGAGTGGCTTTTACCGACAGGATTTGTTTTGTTTGTATTTTGGAGCTTATTTTTTGCTGACTCCATTCCAAACTCTTTACCAAATCGGAATAAAAAGCCTTTCGTTTTATGAGAGCCCATGTTGTTTACTAAATTACTTTTTAATGTTTGGAAGGCATTTGCTGACATTAAAATATTTTTTGTTTCGCTAGAATTAAAGGCAACTTGACTCACCAACACCACATCCCCATTGAATTTCTATTTCACCATGTTACAGAAGTGGAATTCATTTTTCAATAAATTTTAAAGATTAAAACTACTTTTTTCAATAAAAATCGCTATGATGTTAAAAATCTTTAACCGTTATACTCAGAACATAATAGATTAGCCAGTCAACACAAGGGGGCAAAATGATGACAATTTTTGAAGGATTTCATAATAGCTACGTACTAGCAAATGGTGTACGTACACATTATTCGTGGGCTGGAACAGAAGGACCAGCAGTAATCTTACTACACGGTGCAGGACCTGGAGCTTGCGGCGCAGCAGGGTGGCGTTTAATGTTACCGGCGTTAGCAAAAGCAGGGTATCGCGCATACGCAATAGACCAATTATCAATGGGCTTTACAGATGCACGCCCTCATGCATGGCCAGTAAATGGTCACCAAAGCTTAGTAGATCATGTACATGATTTTATTGAAGCATTATGTCTAGATGAAGTATCACTTATCGGCAATTCACAGGGTGCTTACGTTGCAGCTAAATATGCAATCGACCATCCAGAAAAAGTGAATAAAGTCGTTTACATTGGCAGTAATACAATTTATCAAGCAATGCAAGAAGTACCAGAAAGAAAGCTTCGTTCATTCTTAGAAGTGATTGGTTATGACTATACAGAAGAGTCGTTACGTAAATTTATGTACCGTAATTCAACTGAAGACACAGTCATTCCTGAAGAATTAATTCAATTACGTCATCAAGCAGCAACTCGCCCAGGCGTAAGAGAATCAAATCAAGCGTTCGATGCTTACTTAGCAAGAATGAATGAAGAACCAAAGCTTTGGGATCGTTATTGCATTAAAGATACATTACCAAAATTAAAAATTCCTGGCTTATTCATTTGGGGGAACCAAGATGCGGTTGCACCAGTTGAAACAGCTTATAAGCTTGAGCAATTATTACCAAACATTACATTCGAATATATCGAAAACTGCGGTCACCAAGCACAAACTGACCAACCAGAAATCGTGAACAAACTTGTCATCGATTTTTTAGCAGTGGGAAAAGACCAAGCAGTTACAGCACAATAAACGATTTTAGAAAGGAAGGATCAAATGGTAACAGTAGTTGAAAATAAAGCGCTTTATGAAGAAATTATAGAAAAAGCAAAGCGTATCGGTGAAGCTGCAGAGTTAGAAGCACTTGAAGCTGATCGCAACTCAACAATTTCTCCACGCATTGCGGAAATTATCCGTGAAGAGGAAATTCATCGTTTAATTTTGCCGAAAGAGTTTGGCTATCCACAACTTGATTGGCGTACGTTCGTTGATCTAGTAAGCAAGGTTGGTTACCACAACTTATCTGCTGCATGGTTAACATACTTTTTCTCAGCTCATAACTCTTGGGTATGTTACTATCCAAAGCATATTCGTGATGAGGTCATTAATCAAGGTGGCTTCGTAGCTGATGTATTTGCACCAATCGGCAAAGTAGAACCAGTTGAAGGTGGCTATACGATTTCAGGTAAGTACAATTTTGTAAGCGGTATCAACTACTGTGATTGGGTTGGCGTTGGCGCAATGATGAAATTCGAAGACAACGACAAGCCTGAGCGTGTAGGGATTTTATTAAAAGTTTCTGACTTAGAAGTTGTGAAAACGTGGGATTCGCTTGGTCTTCGTGGATCAGGTAGTAATACATTAATCGTCGATAATGTGTTCATTAAGCCTGATGCGATTTTGCGCTTTAGCAAAATTATCGAAAAGAGCCAACCACCGTATGAAGATTTCGATCAAGACTACCTATACTACAACACACCATTCTACCCTGGCTTCTATGTAGGGTTCGCAGCGATGGCTGTTGGTGGTGCAGAGCGTGTAGTTGAAGAATTTGAAAAGCATACAGCGGGTCGCGTACGTTTCTCTGGCGTAAACGAGAAAGACTCACCGACGAGCCAACGCGTGCTTTCGGAGTTAAAGCTTGAAATGCTTTCTGCTAAAACACTATTAAATGAATATATCAAGATGATGGAAACAGATAAAGGTGGCCCATATGAAGGTGCCCAATATAAAGCCATCCGTGCAAAAATTATTGATAAGTGTACGCAAATTGGCGTAAAAGCACTACTTACTTTAGGGGGACACGCATTATTAAAAGGTCACCCAGTTGAGCTATTCACTCGAGACTTAATGGCAATCGCGACACACATTACTTCTTTATATGAAGATGGCATTTTAGGTTACGGTAGACATTTGTTTGGTGTTCAAACAAACATTCAAGGGTAACATTGCCAACTGAACATGTAATTTATAAAAATAACTAACTAACCATGAGGTGAATATAGATGGAGAAATTTATTTACGCACCAGAAATTGCAAAATTAGGACACGTAGCTTTAGTTTCAGAAAATCTAGAAAAATCTTTAGAGTTCTTCCGGGACACAATTGGGTTAGAAGAAACAGAAGTTGTAGATGGCGTACACTACTTACGCGCTTGGGGTGACTTCGAACACCATACATTATCTATTACAGCTGGTGAAACATCTTACATTGATCATATCGGCTGGCGTACAAAACGTCGTGAGGACGTAGCAACTTTCGCAAAATTATTAGAGGCTGCTGGAACAGAAGTACGCTACGTACAAGCTGGCGAAGAGGTAGCACAAGGGGAAGCAGTCCGCTTCGAATTACCAAGTGGTCACCGCTTTGAACTTTACTACGATATGGAAAAAACACCTGCTGATGAATCACGTAAATCCGTGCTTAAAAATCAGACGTATAAATCTTGGGCGAAAGGTGTATCTCCACGCCGTATTGACCATGTAAACTTACAAACTTCTCACGACAACGCTGAGATTGTACAGTATTTAAAAGAAGCACTAGGCTTCAAATTGAGCGAATATTTTGTAAATCCAGATGACGTACAAGTAGCGAGCTGGTTATCAGTAACAAACTTAGTCCATGACGTAGCAATTATGTCTACACCACGTTCAAAAGCGCCAAACGAAATGCACCATATCGCTTACTGGTTAGATAATGCACAAGATTTACTACGTGCTGCTGATATCTTATGTGAAGCGGATATTCAATTCGTAGGTCCTGGGAAACACGGAATTTCTCAAGCCATGTACATTTACGTAAAAGACCCAGGAAGCGGTTTACGTCTTGAAATCTTTACAAACGGATACTTAATCTTCGAGCCAGACTGGGAGCCAGTAAAATGGAGTTACGAAGAGTATTTGAAAAACGGTTCTGCATACTGGGGTGACCGTCGTCGCGATGATGTAGATCGTGAAGCACAAGTAAAAGAATTAGCAAAAGCCTAATAATTAAACCACCAGTATTCATGATGATGAACGCTGGTGGTTTCTTAGGTAATAAATATGAATAAGGAAATTCTGACAGGAAGGGGTGTTACAGTTGACAGCAATGTTAAAAGTATTGGTCTTATCTCTAATTGGCGGTTATATTTTTAGCCTGCTACACATCCCGATTCCATGGATGCTCGGCCCAATTGTTATCGTCATGTTAGCTCAATTTGTTTATAAAGGACCGCTCAAATGGTCTGGTCAAATGCGTGATTTAGGTGTCGTTATGGTCGGTACCGTAATTGGTGTACAATTTAACATCGATTTATTCGGCATGATGGGTTCGATTTTATTTTACATGATAACCCTAAACGTTATTTTAATCGGTGGCTCAATCGGCATCGCCTATTTAACGAGTAAATGGACAAAAATTCCGCTGAAAGCTGCTGTACTAGGGGCTATCCCAGGCGGTTTAGGACAAATTGTCGTATTTGCTGAAGAAGAAAAAGTTGAAGAAATTGGCCTTATTTCTTATTTTCAAGTAATTCGGCTGTTACTGGTCGTTGTATTCGTACCGTTTATTGTCGCCGGACATGTAATAAGTAAGCCTCCAAATGACGCGAAGCTAACGATTAGTTTAGTATTATTGATTGCACTTGCATGGGGATGCTCACATTTAATGCAACGCCTTCATTTGCCCGTTGCATTTTTCATCACACCAATTATTTTGTTAATTACGTTGCAACTCACAACACCCATCGCAATGCCACAAGTACCTGGCATCGTCATGGTCATTGCACAGCTGTTAATTGGCGCGCATATTGGTTTAATGCTCAAGCCACATATGATTAAGCTTCCAGTACGCGTCCTTGTAGGTGGCATTGTTAGTGCATTCGCATTAATTGCGCTAACATTTGGCTCAAGTTTCTTAATGTCATTTGCATTAGAGACATCCTTTGCTACAAGTTTTCTAAGCACAGCACCAGGTGGCTTAGATCAAATGGTTTTATTAGCTGATGCAGTAAAAGCAGAAGTCTCGCTTGTTTCGATGTTCCAAACCTTCAGGCTACTGTTTATCTTTATTATCATTATGCCTTTAATGAAAATGTTTTACCGATGGAGAGAAAAAAAGGAGATTGTCTACGATCAAGACAGCAGTCTAATAAAGTCTTAATCTAAAACGAATTTCTCTAAATATAATTAAGAATCTATAACTATGATGAAGGCGCTCTGAGCACTCGAATTTAGGTCAGTGGGGCGTTTTTTTGATTGATATAAATATAGATGGAATTTAGCTATATATAATAGTAGAAACTCAGTATTTTTTGTATCTAACGAGGGAAAGATGTTGCTGGGTTAGCAGTTCCTTACTTATTTGTTAAATTAAATGAAATTCACTGTTTCAAATAAATTACGATACCTGTGTTCTTAATATATAGGAGATCGTTGAGCTAATGAAAAGGGGGCGATGATATGGAAATGGAAACGAAGTTTTGTAGAGAATCACGTGTACTACGTTCAAGTAGGGTTTTTCCGAACGATTTTAATAACCATAATACGTTGTTCGGAGGACGTTTACTAAGCGATATGGATCAGGTTGCTTCCATCACAGCCGCAAAACATAGTAGACGAGAATGTGTAACAGTTTCAGTAGATGGAGTCGAATTTTTACATCCAATTCGTCCACAAGAGTCGGTGTGTTTTGAATCGTTTGTGATATGGACTAAAAGAAGCTCATTGGAGATTTTCATTAAAGTGCATGCAGAGGATTTACGTACAGGTCAATCAAAAATCGCAGCTATTTCCTATTTCACATTTGTAGCACTGGATGAAAATAAAAAGCCAACACCCGTGCCAAAAGTGATTCCAGAAACTGCTGAAGAAAAGTACCTACACGAACGAGCAAAATACCGAGCTGCCCTTCGTACGGAAAAAATAGAAGTAAATAAAGAAATCGTCTCCTATTTAAAGGAGCATGGCACATCTCCTAAAGTAATTATGGATTATTCAGAAGGAGAATGTTAAATAGATTTATTGAGCAGTAGCGAAGTTTATCTACATATTCATATGAGGATGTCTGTCTAACAATAAAAAACGTTAAAACCCTATCCCCTTGGGAGGGTTTTATTTGCTTATTACGCTAAATGAACCTACTTTTTATAAGGTTTTTCAACATCTCAACTTCGTATACGAATATACGAATATATAAATATATATTTAATAAATGATATAACAAAGCTATATTAAAAATCTCTTTAATAAATACTGACAAAGGAAAAACCGCGAGGGTCGACTGTTCTTCATCCGACATCTCGTGGTTTTATTAGTTCTCCTCATTATTAAAAGCCTCGACCATAAACTCAAACTGACGCTGTTGGCGATCGGTAAGCTCATTTTTTACATAACTATCGATAAGTTTCTGCAAAATCGCATAGGTTTTATTCTCGTCCATAAATGAACCAAGTAAATTTAACTCAGAATGAATTACTGCGGGTACTTTAATGCTTTTTGTACTATTCTTTTTACCAACATTGTTTGTTGTTAGTTTGGATGGCTTTTCCTGTTCAGCAACTTTAGTTGGTCCAGTATAAGCAAAGTCCTCTTCCTGTGTTTTCTTCACAGGTGCAGGGGGTTCCATTAAGGGTTTTTTCTTTTTAATCAACCCACTCATATTTACCTGCCTCCTCGAAGTGCTTTAGTTTTTCAAGCATTTCGTCTACAACATCGATAAACACTTGATGGGCTTTATTATCATGTTGGTCCTTGTTAGTGATACCTGTGACATCCCATGCTTTCAGTCGTTCTTGGTGTTTAACAACATTTTTTAATACATTCTCTTCACCGAATAGTTCTGTTGCGCGTTCTATAGTAGCTACATCAACGCGACCACCTGGACGAAGGAGTACTGGTAACACACCCACCACTTGAATATCCGCATCGTAGTTATCGGCCATAAACTGTAAGTATTTCACATACGTTTCGGCACCTTCTAATGACAATTCTTGTGCTTGTAAGATGATTAGAACATAATCAGCTGCCATCATTGCATTATCAGAAAAGTCACTGATAGTTGGAGGAACATCGATAAAAATGTAATCATAATCATCGCGAATTGGATCTAGTAACCGCTTTAAATATGTAACTTGGTCAATTTCTTCTTTTACATTTGCATATAAAAACTTTGGTAGGTTTTTAAACGAAACTTGTGCAGGAATCATATGTAAGTTATCAGTTAATGGAACAATACATTCTTTTAAAGAGCCGTTTTTGAACCCATCAAAAATACTTGCATTAATTTCTGTTACTCCTGTTGAGCGAGCAATTAATGTGCTCGCATTACCTTGTGGATCCATATCTACTAAAAGTACTTTCTTATTTCGTTCAAAAGCAAGCTCCCAAGATGCCATTACAGATACCTTCGTTTTACCAACCCCACCTTTAAAGTTCCCAACCACAATCGTTATCGCCATATTCAAAATCTCCTTATCTATTTGATTCCGTTTCTATTAATTAGTAGCAACAGTATATCAAACAGAAG
Source organism: Lysinibacillus composti (assembly GCF_016908465.1). Taxonomy (GTDB): domain Bacteria; phylum Bacillota; class Bacilli; order Bacillales_A; family Planococcaceae; genus Ureibacillus; species Ureibacillus composti_A. Next base: position 24,200 of record NZ_JAFBDY010000035.1, read on the forward strand.
TAGAACTTTGCAAAAGTATTATTTGCAAAGTTCTACTTTTGCGAGAAAAGAAAAATATAGAGCTTAACGTTTGGAAAACTACTAATAGCCATAAAATAATTTGTAACACAAATGTAATATTAGATCTACTTTCTCGCAAAAGTGGAAAAGTAGAAATTTCCACTTTTGCGAGAAAGTCAAACTTCTTAACAAAAGTGGAAATTTCCACTTTTGCAAAGTAGAAATTCATAGAGGAATAAAAAAAACCCTTGATATAACTGACATATCAAGGGTTTTTTTTATAGAAAAAATTCAGTCTGTAATCAAACTTTCTCGCAAAAGTGGAAAAGTAGAAATTTCCACTTTTGCGAGAAAGTCAAAAGTTCTAACAAAAGTAGAAATTTCCACCTTTGCGAGAAAGTCTATCAAAGTCAAGTGTTTTCAGTAGTTTACAAGAATTTTATTTTATGGTTTATTAAAAATATCTTAAATAAATTTTTAGGCAAAATAAAAAAGCCATTCCTCTAGTCTTTGGCCGGACAATGGAATGACTTCAAATCGCGCCTAACAAACACAAAAGTGAATGCTAGCAGTATTTTCATATAATCGGTGTGCAGGAACACACTGACTATATTTATATCATATATATGATAGTTGATGTACTGATTATAACAAGCTAATAAATAATTTTCAATATTCTAAGTCTAAAAATAGATTTTGGTACTTTTTTAACTATGGAAATTTTTATTTTGATAGCTTACTGGCATTCACCAAATAAACTAGAGGTGACTATCAGTGGCTATTTTTGTATCTACTAATCAATTATTAGATGTCTATAATACAATCCTTCGTGAAGGTTTAACTACTTATAAAACAAAATACTCCAAAGCAACACTTCCTGCACGCATCCAAGCTGAAAAAGCAGATAGGCAAAATAAAAAAGGCGCTGTCTTTGTTGTACGCTCTAAATCAGACTTCACATCAAACGGTGTAAAAGGTTACATTGTCACTTCCAAAGAAACGCTATTAGAAGATGCAGCAGGACTCACTCACTTCACGCCAAACATCTACCGCCAATACAACTATTCAGATGAAAAACGTCGCATGATCCGTGGATTCGAAGAAAAGAATCTATTACAAATCAATACATTCGTAATAGATATTGATACAAAACGCCATAGTGTACAGGACATTCTTTTAGCCTGCGTAGATGAAAGCATCGGAGCCCCAACTTTAATCGTTGAATCGGAACGTGGTTACCAGGTGTATTTTGTGCTTTCACAACCTCTATTTATCTCAAACAAAAATGACTTCCGAGGACTTACTATAGCAAAGCGTATTTCAGATAACTTAAAAAAGAGCCTGAAATGTATGGATGCAGACCCTTTCTGTAATGATTTTGGGTTTTTCCGTATCCCGAAGCCAGAAAATATCGCATGGCTTCAACTAGATCAAACATACAGCATGGCGCAATTAATCGATTGGTCTCGTCGTCAAGATGACGAAAATAACAGACCTTTATTTGTTATGCCTTCAAAGTTAACAAGTGTTTCGGTGATGCGATCAGAATGGTTCACTAAACTAATTCAAGCAGTTGATATAAAAGGTAAAAAAGGACAACTAGGGCGAAACAATACCATGTTTACGCTCGCTTTAGTGTGCTTTTCTGAAGGTTGGGAAAAGGAACGCACATTTGATTTTCTAGATGAATATAATTCGAAATTAAATTACCCACTACCCCTAGCTGATATTCAAAGTCTATTAAACTCTGCGTATTCTGGAAAATACAAAGGTGCAAGCAAGGAGTATATTGAAGAGTTATTGGCTCTGTATGTAGAAGGCAGCACATCCATTCCAGTCAAACTCGGCTATAAAGGTGTCTGGTACAAGTTCAAAAAAGACCGTGAAGATCGCGTACGTTCTCATTATGAAGAATGGGAACAGGATATCATTACTTACATTTCTGCTGAAAAATCCAACTCAGAAATGTTTCTTTGGCATACACAAAAAGAGCTTTGTGAGGCAGTTAGGATTCCACAAAGCTCTTTAAATGCATTATTAAAACAATCTACTAGGCTATTAAAAACAACAAAAGGCAAAGGTCGTAACGCCAAAACGGGTTGGACAACGATCAGCCTGTTTATTCAGTATGTCTTAAATAAGGCAACAGAGCTTTCAAAAAGCAAAGGGCTGTATCGCTTTGGGTTGCAAGAAGTTGTAGCTAAATGGATTGGAGAATTAGAAGCTATAGCAGGCTATGATTTATTGATAGATTACTTGGCTAAATTAGGGGTTATTATCCCAACAACTCCCCGTGAAAATAAAGAAAGATGGCCTGGTTAAATTAATACTCCACTATGCCTTACATATTTCTATTTACGTTTCAGTTTTAGTAGAGTTCCAGTCTAGATGTTCGATGATATTATAGTTGATATATTATGCAAATTAAGAAGTAAAACTAGTTTGGTAGCAGTGTTGTAGATTATTTATATGTTTGTAATTATTATATTAGTTTAGTTATAAAATTGTTATTTATGTTTTAGGGGCGAGAAGGGCTTTAGCCCAGCCCCTTTTGGGGAACTTCTCGGCTCCTGCCAGACGGTGATATATCTGATACAGTGTGAAAAATATAAGGCGCTATTATATCTTATTCAAACTGAAGATTACATTTTTAAAAGATAATGAATTATTATCTTTTTGTCTTATAAAGATTAAGGTGCACTAAAACGTAAATCTTAGGCTTTAAATTAAAGTTATATTTGTTATAACATGGATCAACTCGTTATTTTATTAATCTCACAAAAGTGGAAATTTCTACTTTTGTGAGATTAATAAAATAATAAGTGTTTAATCCGACAATCTTCACCATCTAATGTCTGTATTTGATGAACGGTTTTTAAAGGATGTTAGTTATTTTTTACGAATTGTATGTATTGAAGGGGTGATAGATATGTCTGATACAGCAGATATATCGGTTATATCAGTTATATCCGATACAACAATTGGAGATGATTTAATTTATGATACAACAATGGTCAGTAAATTCTTAGGTGTTCAAGAAAGCACACTTCGAAAATATTGTTCTTTAATGCAAAAACATAACTATGAGTTCAACAAGAATTCAGTTGGACATCGAGTTTTTTATAAAAGAGACATCGAAGTTATAAAGAAAATTGTTGATCTTAAAAATGATGGATCATTGACATTAAATCAAGCTGTAAAAACTATTTTAGATTCGGATATTGATAATATTGAAGATATAACAGATATAGAAGTAATACCAAATCATGATTATAAAAAGCTTTTAGATGAATTTTCTGCGTATAAAAGAGAACAGATGGAATTCAACAAAGAACAAATGGAGTTTAATAAAACCCTAATTGAACAACTTCAAAAGCAAGAGCAATATATAAAAAATAGCATTGATGATCGGGATAATAAGTTAATGCTCGCTTTAAAAGAATCGATGGAATCAAGAAGACAGATTGCTGCGGCTGTTACAGAGCTTGAAGAAGCGAAGAAAAAGAAAAAACAGTGGTGGAAGTTTTAGGATTAAATCCGTTAGGGAGTTCTTGTTATTACTTATAGAATAAAAAGCAAAAAAACCTAACAGAAACATTTCTAAGTTCTGTTAGGTTTTTTTGCTTTTCTGTAACGCTACAAATTTAACTAGGAATGAGTAAAATGTAGGGATTCAAAACCCTATGATTTAATCTTATAAAAGAATCTTTAATCTCTTGTAAAGGAATTTTTAAGATTTTATTAAGTCGTAAAGGCATGCTTTTTTAATAATCTACTAACAGGAAAGAGCAATATATTCTATTTTTTACTCTTATAATAGTAGGAAAATAAAAAATAGATATTCCCTTTAAATTTTTTATTGACCTCTTTATCGCTATTGTGATAATATAATTTAGCTGTCGCAAAAAGTTGACGATATGTTAAAAACCTTATCGATTATAGTTTGAAATAAGGTGTTGACAAAATGGATATTATTTTTATATAATATATACCTAGCTGTTTCGATAGATAAATAACTTTTTTGAAACAGTGATTGACAAATAAAATTATATATAATATAATATAATTCCTGTCTCGAAAGACAGTTGTGATGAACCTTGAAAACTGAACAACAAAACGTTAATGAAATAAACGTTTCTTTTAAATAAGAGACAAAATTTTGGACATCATATTGATGCCAGCAAAAATTTGAGCTTTATCAAATTTTCTTTTATGGAGAGTTTGATCCTGGCTCAGGACGAACGCTGGCGGCGTGCCTAATACATGCAAGTCGAGCG
>NZ_JAFBDY010000036.1 GCF_016908465.1 Lysinibacillus composti
GCCAGCGTTCGTCCTGAGCCAGGATCAAACTCTCCATAAAAGAAAATTTGATAAAGCTCAAATTTTAGCTGGCATCAATTTTGATGTCCAAAATTCTGTTTCTTATTTAAAAGAAACGTTTATTTCATTAACGTTTTGTTGTTCAGTTTTCAAGGTTCATGTCTGTTTTTGTCGTTTTATGTAACAGCGACTTTTTTATAATAGCACCATTTATTCATGAAAGTCAACATGATTTCATAAGTTTTTATGAGAATCTAATTTTTCATTAATAAAAATCGTCTATAAAGGGGAAAATAAATGATCCGTAAAACGTTAATAACACTGATTTTAGCCCTCATAGTCACTTTTTTCTTCTATCCGCAAAAGAATTCGATTATTTCTGTATTTAAAATGTCTGATGAACCAGTTGTCATATCGAAAGGTCATTATGGACAATCTTTAATTGTCGAGATCTCTTTTTCGCACGATGGGTTAAAGGAATGGCTTCAGTCCTTAAAACAACCCTACCCATTACTTATGTTAGATGCGAATTGGATTGACCGCTCGCCAGAAATGGTGGAATTAATAAAACAAAAAAATATTACGGTGGGGCTGCTTGGTGGACAAGGCAAACAAGACTATACATTTAAGTCCTTTAAAAAGGACCTTTCAATTTATGAAAAGCATTTTGAAAGTAAACCACTATGGTTTATGACTTCAGACTACGAATATCCTGGTGAATTACAAAAGGGCGTTTTTAATGAGGAGATTAATTTACTCTCCCCAACTTTTATCCTTTCAAAAGACGATGCATTTCCAAATACAAAAGGTGCTATTATCTCATTGAAGTTAAATGAAAAATCACATCTTAAGTTTGACGAATTAAATGAGCTTCTTAAAAAACAAAAGTTTATATCTATTGAGGAAAATATTTTTGGTTACTCAATTAAATCTAAAAAATTGCCTTAAATAAATATAACATGTTCTATTTTTTCAGCTTACTTTATGTCAAGAAAAGCTATTACCAGGTATAAATCACTTGGTAATAGCTTTTTTACATCCTTACTTCTATGCTCGTTTCGCTATTTGGCGTGCTTTTCTTCGCTCTTCTAACTTTTTACGATCTTCTTCGGATTTTTCATTATATTTAGGTAATGCTAATAATTGATACGCATTAACCGCCAATAACGGGAACAGTAATAGTGCTACATATGTATCGATATTACCTTGTCTACCCATTAAAGCGATAATCCATTCTAGTGATGTGATGACAATCATAAAGAATATGGATGAAATTAATATATGTTTCTTTCCAGTCATTTTCACTTTTTTCATTGCTGTTGCAATAGAGGCAGCTATTAATACGATTAATAATGCTCCATAAAATAGCCAATCCTTAAAAGATTCGGCTCCTGGTGCGAATCGGAAAATAACCAAATCCACAAGAAGTATAATAATTAACAATACTTGAACCCAATTCCATAATGTTAAAGTTTTAAATATGTTAATTCCTACTTGATGTAATGTTAGATAACCAAAATAACCAGCTTGTGCGATTACACTCATTGTAAACCCTAACAAAATCATCCATAAAAAGGCTGCAATAAATTCACCAATTTCACCTGATGCCAAGTAAGGTTGGAAAAAGTTCCAGCGAATGATTAATCCAAAAACTCCAGTTACGCCTCCACCTATTATCATACACATTATAAAAAATTTAACCCAATTGCGTATTGTCACGACAAAATGTCCTCCATCTTAGATATCAATTAGTTATATTCTAACAATCGACACATAAAAAAGCTAATCCGCGTTACAATCGCATACATATTATGAGCAAGAATGTGAACAATAATTGAAAGAGAGCCTTTAAGAAAGGACTGAGATAAATTTATGTTAAATCGTTTATCAACCATATTACTCGCCGTCTTATTACTTGCTAGTTGTTCCGATGCCCCTACTGCCACTCCGTCTTACGATGAGATGAAAAAAATTGTAATCGATGCTATCCAAACAGAGGAAGGTAAAAACTCACTTCGAAAATTATTGGAAGATCCATCTATACGTGATCTAGTTGTATTAGAACATGATGAAGTTCAAAAGGCTATTAGTGATACTTTATTATCAAAAGACGCGGAAGAGTTTTGGAAGAAGCAGTTTCAAGATCCTAAATTTAAAGAAGAACTTGCTAAGAGTATGAAGGATCAGCAAACTGAAATTATGAAAGCACTCATAAAAGATTCGTCCTACCAAGAAGATTTAGTTAAATTTTTTGGCCAATCAGATATGCAAAAAGAGCTTGAGACTGTTTTAAAAAGTGCAAAACTAAGAAAGCAAATGGAAGAAGTCGTTATGGAAACAATTGAAAATCCACTCCTACAAACAAAGTGGCAAGAGCTAATTAAGAAGAGTGGTGAAGCTTCATCTGAAACTGGCAAAGAAAGTGGTGGCGGTGATTCTGGCGGCGAAAGTGGTGGCGGTGATTCCGGTGGTGGCAGTGAAAGTAGTAGTGGAGGCTAACGTTTATTTTCAACAAAATACACTTAAAAGCGGATTGCATGCATTTTGCAATCCGCTTTTCTTTTATTTCGCTAGTTTTTCGATTACTTTTTGTGCGATTTCTAAATAAGTTTTACCTGTTGGATGGTCTTCAGCGTAAACAGATGGAGCGAAGTCTTCTTCAGTCCAATCAGGTTGTCCAAGTGGAATTTGACCTAATAGCTCAGTACGTAACTCATCTGCTAGTTTTGGACCTCCACCTTTACCAAATACGTATTCACGCTCGCCTGTTGTTTTGGATTCGAACCAAGCCATGTTCTCGATTACTCCAAGAATATCGTGATTTGTTTGTAATGCCATTGAACCAGCACGAGCCGCAACAAAAGCAGCAGTTGGGTGTGGTGTTGTAACAATAATTTCTTTTGAAGTAGGTAACATTTGGTGAATATCAAGTGCTACGTCCCCAGTACCTGGTGGTAAATCTAATAGTAAGTAATCAATTTCTCCCCATTCTACATCGCGGAAGAATTGGTCTAACACTTTCCCTAACATCGGTCCACGCCAAACAATTGGAGCATTGTTTTCAACGAAGAATCCCATTGAGATTACTTTTACTCCTTTACGTTCAACAGGGTATATGCGCTCATCTTTTACAACCGGCATGTCTTGCACGCCCATCATATCTGGTACACTAAAACCATATATATCGGCATCAATTAACCCGACTTTTTTACCTTGGCGAGCTAAAGCTACAGCTAAGTTAACTGATACTGTAGATTTCCCTACGCCACCTTTACCTGAAGCAATCGCAATCACTTGGACTGTTGATAAAGGGGAAAGTAAATCATGCGTCTCTGTAACTGTTGCTTTACTTCTAAAACTTTCTAGTACTTCCGGTGCTAACTCTTCAAAGCGTATTCCTACAGTAGCAGCACCTGCTTCTTTAAGCGCTTCCACAATTTTCATTTGTAATGGCATTTGCTCAGGTGTATTTGTCTTAGCAATGGCAACTCTTACACTAACGTGGTTCTTTTCTTCTTTTACAGAAATACTAACAATTCCGTTAGTTTCCTCTAACGATCTATGTAAAAATGGATCTTGTATTTGTCCTAATACTTCACGGACCTTTTGTTCATTTATCACTTAAAACACTCCCCTATTCTAAATTCCAATGTTAGTATATCACTTTATTCAAATGTTTTAACTACTTTGCACTTACCGTTAAAAGTTGGACTAGACTATCTGTTTAAAAGCTCTTTTGTATAAGTAATGTTATCCGTAAAATATCCATCTATATTTAGTTCTTTCATCCGCTTTTGCTCGTCCAACATGGTTTTCGGATTATTAAAAAATACATGTATCTCTTTCCCAACTTTATGCAGTGCATTGACAATATTTATAGTCACATCTGACGATTCAATTCCAACTGCTTCGTATGGAACTGTTAACGCTTTTTCTAAATCAAATTTACCTTTTCTAAATAACAATGTTAAGGGTACCTGTGGAGCAAGGCTTGAAACCCTTTCTAAGCTTTCCTCTGAAAAGGATTGGATAAGTACTTTATTATTCACTATCAATTGGTAAGTATTCAATAATTCAATCATCGGCTTTTCCATTATTGTTTCACCATTCACAAGACGAGTTTCAATATAATAACTTTGAGTTCCACCAAATTTCTTTAAAACCTCTTCCAAAGTTGGAATTTCCTCTTTCAATACCTTTTTATTAAATTCACCCTCTGTCGAAAATGACTTTACTTCTTCTAAGGTAAGGTCACTTACTTTACCCGAACCATTAGTTGTTCGGTCAATCGTTGCATCATGCATCACGATTAACGCGCCATCCTTTGTCATCCGTAAATCTAATTCAAGGGCATCTACCTTGTCATTGGCAGCTATCTCGTAGGAGGATAGAGTACTTTCATTAAAGCGGTCTTTTGCCCCACGGTGTGCAAAAATCTTTGGAGACATTTCAATTGCTGGTTCCGCTTCTATTTCCCGCGAACCAAGAAGCAGAATAACTCCTATCATTAATACAATCACAACTCCAACACCATAATTTAATTTGCCAGAATGCATTTTTACCATTCACACACACTCCATCCTTTACTTACTTATTTTAGTTTTACCAGTTTTTTAATTTTACTATCTAGAAAAAGAAAGAGAATAAAGCAATTGAAATCGCCCTATTCTCTATTATTTAGCGTTTAATTAAGCTTATTCTCCAAGAGCCGCATTAGCCAGTTCGATGACTGCATTAAATTTAAAATAAAAAAACCATTCACAAAATTCGTGAATGGTTTAGGATATATATCATTTATTAATAGTGATAGTAAAAAATTACGGTTAATTTAAGTGACTATTAATTCCTTTTAAGCTAAGAAACAAAGCATCACTCATATTCCATATTTACGTAATTTTCAATTCCTTCTACAATTGCGTCTGCCATTTTATCTTGATATTTTTCATCTGATAACAATGAACGTTCTTCTGGATTACTTAAGAAACCTGTTTCCACAAGCACAGCAGGCACTTCCGCTTTCTTTAATAAGTAAATTTGTTTAATAGCCAAAGCTTCTCGCTCTGTATTTTCTAATGTTTCCTTAATAGATGCTTGAATTGATTTTGCCAACGGTTCACTATCAGCGTGTCCATCCTTATGGTAAAAGACTTGAGCCCCTCTCCATTTTTCCTCTGGAATAGCGTTAGCATGAATTGTTATAAAAATATCTGGCTTGTTTGTTTTTACTATGTTTTCACGTAGAAAAATATCTTGTTTTTTACGCTCACGCAAAGTTGGGAATTCCTCATTTGGGGCATGCTCGGCTAGAACATCTCCATCAGTTGTACGCGTCATGACAACTTCTGCCCCTAAACGTTTTAACTGATGTTCAACCTTCTCTGAAATTGCTAGAGTAACATCTTTTTCAATCACATTTTCTGCCGAAGCCCCGCCATCAATCCCCCCATGACCCGCATCCAGAACAATCTTAACGCCACCTAATGGCTCTGGTAAAAAGAAACGTCTGTCAGAAGCGCTTGTTTCATAAATAACCACAATCACACAACAAATCAAAATAACTATTAGTGCAATCCACCGTTTCAAAAATACTACACCGCCTTTTGCAACCTTTTGCACTACTATACGCTCCAAATTGGACTAGTATGCGTAAACTACAAAGACGTTTTAAAATGTAATTTCTAATTTTTAAATCAAGAGATGGACTAATTATTGAACCTGTAGTTGTTGCTGTAGGGAGGCATAAAAACCATTATTTTTCATCAATTTATCGTGATTTCCTTGTTCTAGAATTGCTCCATCTTTAATGACAAGGATTTGATCTGCATTTTCAATAGTTTTTAAACGATGGGCAATGACAAAACTCGTACGGCCTTGCATCAAATTATTTAATCCTTTTTGTATTTGGACCTCAGTCATTGTATCTACACTGGAAGTTGCTTCATCTAAAATCAGAATATCTGGGTCTTCGATAATCGCTCGGGCTATCGCTATTAACTGACGCTGACCTTGACTCAAGTTCATCCCACCCGAACTAAGCATCGTATCATACTTTTGTGGTAGGTATTTTATAAAACTATGTGCATAAGCAATTTTAGCCGCGCGTTCAACCTCTTCATCTGTCGCATCTAACTTCCCATAACGAATGTTTTCACGAACCGTTCCAGAGAACAAATACGTATCTTGAAGAACAACACCTATATGATCACGTAAGTTTTCCATTTTATATTGATTAATCTCATTACCATCGATTAGTATCTCTCCACTCATTGCATCATAAAAGCGATTAAGCAATTGTATAATCGTTGTTTTACCAGATCCTGTAGGCCCAACTAATGCAATGGTTTCACCAGCTTTTGCACGAAATGAGATATTTTTCAGTACTGGTTTATCCTTTTGATAATAAAAATCAACATTTCTAAATTCAACTTCTCCATCATAATGATTTTTTGTGATGGCATCCGGTACGTCTGCAACCTCATTTTGCTCATCTAAGATTTCAAAAACACGTTCTGCTCCAGCGATTGCTGATTGGAATGTATTTAGTAAGTTAGACAATTGGTTAATTGGTCTGAAAAACTGTCTTGTATAAGTAACGAAGGAAGCAATCACTCCAATTGATACACCGACATTCCCAACTACCATTAATGCACCAACACCGATGACTAACGCAATACCTAAGTTATTAATAAAGTTATTAACTGGACCGAGGAAGCCAGATGCAATATCTGCACTTAAAGCAGAAGCTCGTAGTTTTTCATTTGCTTTTTTAAATTGCTCAATTGTTTGCATTTCTTTCCCAAATAACGTTGTAATATTTGAGTTGGAAATTGTTTCTTCAATGTAACCATTTAAATTTCCTAAATCTTTTTGGCGCATGACAAAATTTTTACTACTGCGTTTAATAATTTGTTTCGTCGACCAAACAATGATTGGAATAACAAGTAACGTCACTACCGCTAACACCCAATTCAAATAAAACATTGCAATTCCAGTTCCTACTACGGTTAAGATGGTAGACACAATTTGAATAACGCTTTGTGAAAGGGCGGCATTTAAATTTTCAACATCATTTGTCATACGACTCATTAAATCACCCTGTTGTCGCTTATCAAAAATTGATAACGGAAGTGATTGGAACTTCTCAAAAAGATGTTGGCGTAATTGTTGAATTGTTTTTTGTGACACTCGAATCATTACGTATGTTTGTAGCCATGTAAATACTGCAGAAATTATATAAATCGCTGCTAGAATTAACACCATACGAATCGTTCCATCAATATCTAGCTTTAAAATATGTTCATCAATAATCAAACCAATGAATAATGGTCCGATTAAACTTAATATCGATGACACAATCACAAAGAATACAGAGCTGACAATGCCGATTCGTTGATTTTTCAAATACGACCAAATTCGCAAGAGCGTCGCTTTTTGATTTTTTGCTTTTTCTGCAGGTCCGTTAAATCTTGGTCCTGGATGTCTTCCTAGGGAGGGAGGTCCAACTTGTCTTCCTGTTGGTTTATTCATGTAAAGTCCCTCCCCTTACCAATTGTGTTGAAACAATATCTTGATAGGTTGTATTTGTTTCAAGCAACTCTTCATGCGTTCCTTGCCCTACAATACATCCATCCTCTAATACTAAAATTTGATCAGCATGTCGAATAGATGAAATTTTTGATGAAACAATAAACTTCGTACTTTCTTTAAAATTTTCTGTAATTGCCCTTTGAATGCGCTTTTCAGAGATGCTATCAACAGCAGACGTTGTATCATCCAGAATTAGAATAGCCGGCTTACGGATAAAGGCACGGGCCATTGCAAGTCGTTGTTTTTGACCTCCCGAAAGATTTGTAGCACCTTGGGTAATCAAATATTGCTCTTGTTCATCCAATTTCTCAACAAATTCGTAGGCACAAGAGGATTCTAATGCCTCGATTAAATCCTCTGTTGTTGCCTCATCGTTTCCGTATTTCACGTTTTCTTCGATTGTTCGAGAAAATAATGTTGCCTTTTGAGGTGCAAATCCAATTTCCCCGCGTAATGTTTCTAAATCATATTGATAAATAGGTCGACCATCTATTTTAATAAGCCCTTGGTCAGTGTCATACATTCGAGGAATCAAATTTACGATGGTAGACTTCCCACTCCCAGTCATCCCAATAATTCCAATTGTTTCTCCTGAATTTACTTTAAAGGAGATGTTCTTTAAAACGGCTTCATTTTGTTTATTATAGGCAAAATGAACATTTTCAAATTCAACTGTTCCTTTGATAGACGATTTCACAGGAGATTCGCTATTTGTAATCTCTGGCTTTTCTTCAAGAACTGCAACAATGCGCTTTGCACTCGGTACTGCCCGCGCAATTTGCATGAGTACATTGGAAGAACTCATTAATCCTCCCATTATCATCATTAAATAATTGATAAATGCGATAATAACTCCGACTTCAATGCTTTCATTTTCTACTTTAAAGGCACCCATCCATAGGGCTGCAATAATACCCATGTTTACAACAAAAGCAGTTAGGGGCATTAAAATCCCTATAATTTGATCGGCAGTAATATTTCGCTTCATCAATTTTTCATTTACTGATCTGAATTGATCAATTTGATGGTCTTTGCGATTATATGCCTTAATGACACGGATCCCTGCTAAATTTTCTTGCACCCGCGTGTTAACCGCATCCACCGCTTCTTGCACTTTTAAAAATAACTTCCCTGATATTTTGGTGAAAAAATAGATGGAAAATGCTAAGATCGGTACGACAACTAATAAAATCGGAAATAACTCACGTGCCGTAAGAAATACAATTACAATAGCACCAAGAAATGTTAGTGGCCCTCTGACGAAAACCTTTAATAACATTGTTAGTGCCCTTTGTAGCATTTCTACATCACTCGTTATGTTGGTAATGAGTTTCCCAAGTGTAAAATGGTCCTTATTACTATTTGAAAAGTAAGTAATGGTTTCATACAAATCTTGACGAATATCTGCTGCAAAGTTAACCGCTGTTTTTGAGGCATAAATAGAACAAACTGCTCCGCCTAGCAAACCTAAAAATGCACATAGTACAGTCAATCCAAACATTTTAATAATATAGCTTGTATTGTCTTGTGCAATCCCATAATCAATAATGTGTTGCATAATTGTCGGTTGAACCAAATCCATCCCAACTTCTAGCACCATCATTAAAGGGGCAATAATTGCGAAGACCATATATGGTTTTATATATTTCTTTAAGGATAATACAGCCTGCATGGTGTACCTTCTTTCTATAGATACAAATCTTTACTAATCTTTCTTTTCACAACCAGAATGAGAAATTTCATCTAACTCGAAGGCGGCTTTAAAATCATTCATGATTGCTTCAGTTGCCTTCAATTCACCCGCTATCACAGTTTGAATAGATTGGAATTCAGGAGATTCTAATTGTTGCCTGAGTGTATCCCGTTTAACTAATAATTTTTCATAAAATGCAAGTGCTCTTCCACGTCTGAAGGTTTTCGCTCCTCGCTCTCCTCTACCACGTCGTTCATGAGGAGTTCTCTCACTTGAATACTCCTCATTAGACATTTGCTCATTTAAGTCTCTTTTCATTATTCAGTCACCTCTAGTATACAATTGTATACACCGGTATACGAATTTACAATTTATTTTTTAGAATTTTACAGATGATTTTAACATTTACTTGGTAGTATGGAGCAATCTTTCCTTATAATATAATTATCGAAAAAATTAGAAAAAGAGGGTTGTTTATGAAGTTACGAGTTTCAGCAGTTCAGTACCATTTACACACAATTCATTCATTTGAGGAATTTGTAGAACAATGCGAGCATTATATTAAGGCGGCCTTAGAATTTGACACAGAGTTTATTTTATTCCCAGAGTTTTTTACAACTCAATTACTGTCCATAAAAGAAAACGGGAGAACGTTAACTATTAATGACTTACCAAGTTTTACAGAAAAGTATCACCAAGCTTTTACTACATTTGCCAAGAAGTATAATGTGCATATTATTGCTGGGACACATGTGGTAGAAGTAGGAGGTCATTTACGTAACACCGCCCATCTTTTCTATCCTGATGGAAAAATTGGAACACAAGCAAAACTTCATATTACCCCTACAGAAGTACACGAATGGAATATGTCTAAGGGGGAAGGGTTAGAAATCTTTGAAACTGAGAAAGGGAAAATTGCCATTCTCACATGTTACGATATTGAATTCCCTGAAATCGTACGTATGGCTAAAGCAAAAGGGGCTGATGTTATTTTCTGTCCTTCATGTACAGATGATCGTCATGGATTCCACCGTGTTCGCTATACAAGTCATGCCCGTGCAATCGAGAACCAAGTGTATGTCGTCTTAACTGGCACAATCGGGGCTCTTCCGACTGTTGACTTTATGCGTGCAAATTTTGGGCAAGCAGCTATTATCACACCAAATGACGTTCCTTTCCCTCCTAAAGGTTTATTAGCTGAAGGGGAAATCAATAATGATATGTTGATTACTGCTGATCTGGATTTGGAATTATTATATCAAGTACGAGAAAAAGGCTCTGTTACTACTTGGCGTGACAGACGTGTTGATTTATATACTGATTGGGAGTAAGTCAATTGGCGAGGAGGAGACATGGGTGTATCGAAGTGAACAGCTGTTATTTGATAAAGGAAAACCAGTTTCAATAATCATCCGGAATTATACTGCAAATGACTTTGGTGAAATGATTGACATACAGTCCGAATGCTTTCCCCCTCCTTTCCCTTCTGAATTATGGTGGAATAAAGAACAATTAACGAATCATGTCACGTTGTTTCCAGAAGGAGCTCTATGCGTAGAGGTTGACGGGAAATTAGCCGGTTCCTTAACAGGCGTTTGTGTCGATTTTGACCCTACACATCCATCACATACTTGGGCTGAAATAACTGACGAAGGCTATATAACTAACCATCAACCTAAGGGAAATACTTTATATATTGTTGATATTAGTGTTCGTCCATCATATCGGTCACTAGGACTAGGAAAAATTATGATGCAGTCGATGTATCAAGTTGTCATAGAAAGGGGGTTGGACCGATTACTTGGGGGTAGTCGAATGCCTGGGTACCACAAACATGCAAATCAACTAAAAGCAGATGATTACCTAAAAGCAGTCTTGTCTGGACAGTTGAAAGATCCCGTCATTACCTTTTTACTTAAATGTGGTAGACTTCCTATCGCTGTTATTGAAAATTACTTAGATGATGAAGAGTCGTTGAATTACGGGGTATTAATGGAGTGGAAGAATCCTTTTAAATAGGGCTTTCTCCACGATCGTAATAGGGCTCTCTTCTCAAAATAAGAAGAGAGTTCCTAATTTTTAATTCCTAACCGACTTTTTCAATTAACTCCCTCGAGTTATTCTTAGGAGAATTTACTAGATCCGATACCTCATATACTGTCATTTCATCTACTGGAAATGGAACCAATAATGACTTCAGTTGGTCACGCTCTTTCACACGTGGGTCTAACCATAATGCTTGCTGTTCTTTCGATAAAATAACAGGCATCCGGTCGTGTATATTTGCCATTAATGCATTAGGTTCTGTTGTTAAAATTGTACATGTGTGAATCGCTTGTCCTGAAGGTGAAAGCCACGTATCCCATAGACCAGCTACTGCAAACAAAGAATCATCCTTCATTTTTATACGCATCGGTCTTTTCGTCTTACCTTCTCGTTTCCATTCATAAAATGAGTCCATTGGGATAATACAGCGTCGTTGATAAAATGATTTTTTAAAGCTAGGTTTTTCATCTACCGTTTCTGCGCGAGCATTAATCATTTTCGAAGCCATCTTTTCGTCCTTTGCCCAGGATGGAACCAACCCCCATTTTAGAAAACCCATTCGATTCTTTGTGCCGTCATTAATAATGGAGATTATTTGGTGTGTTGGGGCAATGTTATAACTTTCATGATATAACGCTTCATCAAATGCCTGTTGGATCTCAAAATGTTCGATTAGTTTCTCAAATGTTGTAAACAACGTAAACCTACCACACATATTAACCACCCTTTTTGTTGAGTATTTTTACTCTGTCCTTTCTTGCCATCAAACTACTAATAAGTAAGCATAGGAGAATTACAGCAATAAAAGTCCATATATTAAAGAAGACTGCATTAGAATTAATCGAGAGCATTGGTACATTATCCACTTCGCTATAAATAGGATGCACCTCTTTCAGTAATACGACCATCTGTTTTGCTTTAATCCAAGTTATTATAGAAATTATAGCTATACCCAGTAAACTGACGATTGAGATGATTGCCATTTTCTTTACGTCTAGTTTATTAAACATCCATTGATAGCCGTAAATAATCGTCAGGACCATAAAAAACAGTATAAAAGGCATCCCAAAAACAACCGGTATGATTCCTAGGTTACCATTTCCCCCTACATAAGCCTCAGGTGGTATTGTTGAATAATTCGTGAGGGCAAACGCTAAAATTGAACAAAGTATACAAGTTAAGTAAATACTTAAATAAAGATACCTCATATCTCTCTCTTCTCCTTTTACTCCATTTTCATTTACACTTATTAAAAGAGACGCTATTCACCAATAATCGGTACCAAAATAAATTAAAGGAATTTGCTAGTCATGACAACAGTTCCAAAAAAAGGCCACTTATCGGTAGCCCAATGACTAAGGATAAAGCTTTATATGTACAAAAATGCTCTTTCTTTAAAATACTCCTTCAGATTTGTCCATCCCTTCTTTTCCTAGAACCTATGTAATGTAATAATTTAAAGAGTATTCATTTAGTGCCTTTGCTTATCTTTGACCGAACTAGAACAAAACGTGTTAACACAAATCTTCATTACAGTTTTGCACAAAAAAACCCTCAACCATATAGTTGAGAGTAATCATAACGAACTATTAGAACTCGGACTCGCCATTAAAGCACTATTGGTTTTTATTTAAGTTCTCTTGCGCCATTCTGACAAGTTCTTTCACCATATTACCACCTAATTTACCGCCAACTTTACCAGCTTGTTCAGATGTAAGTTTTCCGTTATATCCTTCTTTTAGTGGAACTCCTACTTCTTCAGCAATTTCAAATTTTGCTTGTTCCGGATTCGTTGTGCCGGCTATTTTTGCCTTTAATTGGTCAAGCCCTTCACGAGCCTCTGGAACTAAAATTTTATTTCGATTTCTTCGAGCCATGTAAATCCCTCCTTTAATTTTATATTGTCCTAAAGTAGGGGAAAACATGTTTAATGATGTATTCTAATTAGAAATATCATCATTTATATCTACACTAAAATGTGATTACTTTAATTTTTAAAAAGATAGATGCGCAAGTTTCTTATGCACATCTACTTAACTTATTCGGTGTATATAAAATATGTTCTAATTATTATGTTTTATATATCTTATAGTATTAAAGAGGGAAAATCCCTAATACTACACAGATGATTATCATAACGAGTGTTGAGCCACATGCCCACTTTAAGAAGATACGTTGTAATTTACCAAAATCCTCTCCTACCATCCCTACTAATAGATAAGTAGATGGAACAAGCGGACTTAATAAGTGTACTGGCATTCCTAAAAGTGACGCTCTACCAATAAAAGCAGGATCAATGCCATATACTGCTCCTGCCTTAGCAAGTAACGGAAGTACTCCATAGTAAAAGGCATCATTGGACATAAAGAAAGTAAACGGTGCACTTAGTATAGCTGTTATGACAGCGAAGCGAGGACCTAATGCATCTGGAATATATTGAATAACAGAGTTTGCCATTGCATCTACCATCGAAGTCCCCGATAAAATTCCTGTAAAAATACCTGCTGCGAAAACCATTGAAACAACTGATAAAGCATTATCAGCATAATTCGCCACACGTTCTTTTTGTTCTTTTATATTTGGATAGTTTATAGTAATCGCAATTGCAAAACCAAGCATGAATAATGCAACTGGTGGCATTAACTCTGAGATTAATGCTACTAACAGAGCAATCGTTAAAACATAGTTAAAGATAATTAATTTTGGACGTTTTAAATAATCATCCTCTACTGTAGCTGCCATCTGAGCAATCGCTTGATAGTCAACTTCTGCTACACCAATTCTCTTTCTTTCCTGTCTTCCAAACATAAATGCCATAAACAGAACAAAGAGAGCGCCTCCAATCATCGCAGGAATTACTGGTGTGAAAACTTCGGACATCTCAAGATTCAAAGCCGTCATAACCCTTGCAGTTGGTCCTCCCCAAGGTAAAAGATTCATTACACCTGAAGCTGAAACCGCAATACCTGCTAAGACAATTGGTCTCATGCCAATTCGTTTATAAAGTGGCAAAAATGCAGAAATTGTAATCATATATGTAGTCGTACCATCGCCATCTAAAGAAATGATAAGAGCTAAAATTGCTGTTCCAACAGCAATTTTTACAGGATCCCCTTTTACAAACTTAAGAATCGTATTAATGATTGGATCAAATACTCCTGCATCAATTAAAATGCCAAAGAATAGAATTGCAAATAAAATCATGATACCTGTTGGTGCTACACTTTTAATCCCATCCAACATCATAGGACCCATTTCACTACCGAACCCACCCATTATTGCAAAAACGATTGGAACAATGATTAAAGCAATCATTGCCGAAAGTCGACCTGTCATGATTAAAATCATAAATACTATTATCATTGCAAAGCCTAAAATTGCTAGCATAATACTCCCCCCCAATTGCTTAATAAAAATTATTTACTATATTCAATAAATAAATAATTTTTAGAATATTACGCCCTATAATAAAGTACTTTCGAGCAAATGTAATCGTTTTCAAATTAATATTTATTAATTTCTTTGAATCTATTTCGTACATTTTGTTCACGAAAAGTATTAGATGCAAATAAGAGGGAACTTACATTATTTTTACTGTTCTCTTCAATTCTTTATGATGAGATATCTATCTGTCAAACTTACTTTTTAGAAAAAAAGAAGAGGCTAACCTTCGATTATGTATTTCCTCTCTACCATCTTGAATGGCGCGGTTGAGAGGTTAACACATATGTCTCAAAAGTCAACCTAAGTAAAATTTTATTGAATATCTATATCTAAAAATGATCGTTAATAACAGCTGATACCCTCACGAGGATTACTTCAAATATACACTTGCCTACTTGTCCAATATTTAATGTCTTCTTAATATAATCCCATTAGTTTTTCATATTTCCTATTTTCCTCATCAAGAAATTGAGAAGTTTCTCTGCTATTCATATAAAAGTCTTCCCACATATACTTTTCTAAAGTTTGCTTCCATTCTTCAGTTTCTACCATTTTTGCAAAAGTCCGATCCCAGAACTCGATTTCATCCTTCGACATATTAGGAGGCCCCATAATACCACGCCAATGTTTAAATACTATCCCAATTCCTTCTTCTGCCCATGTAGGGATTTCCGGAAGCTCTTTTAATCTTTCATCAGATGAGATTACTAGCAGTTTCACTTGATTTAAATCATAATATTTTTTTGCCTCCGATAGAGTCATCGTAGCAACATCTATTTGATTTTTTAATAGTGCTTCAACTACTTGTCCACTATTTTCATATACAAAAAAATCAAGTTCTTCAGGCTGTATTCCAGCTTGTTTACTCGCTAATACAAATGAAATCTGATCATCATTACCTAATCTTGGAGAGACACCTATTTTATAAGCATGAGGTGTTTCTTTCAATTTTTCCATTAAGCTTTTGGCACTGTTAATTTTTGAATCCTTCGAAACAATTACAACATTCCATTCAGTAGCCAAAGTAGCGATAGGTGTAAAATCTTTATAGGTTAACTTACTTTGACCTAACAAATGATTGGTAATGAGCAAACTTGAGTTCATAGCTAATACATGCTTATCTTGTTGTTTTGTATATTTCCACCCTAACTCTCCACCTGCACCAATTTTATTCAGTACATAAATATCCTCATCTATTATATTTTCCGTTTTTAAAATATCCTGTATCGCCCTCGCTGTTTTGTCCCATCCTCCACCAAAAGAGCTCGGAGCAATAATTGTTACTGTATCAGTAATCGCATCTTGCCCCTCTTCTTTTGTACAACCGATACAAAGCATGACAACAACCGTGAAAACGACGATTATTTTTATTCGCATTGTTCATACCTCGATTACATTTTGATGTTCATATGTACCTTGTTATGAATTGTAATAATATTTTCTTTCAGGTCTTCCTACAACTCCATACTCATGTTTTGCTCTACAAACATCAATCGAAACTAGATACTCTAAATACCTTCTTGCAGTTGTTCGAGAAGCCCCAATCTTTTCGCCCATTTCTTCGATGGAAATACCACCATCAAGTTCTTCCATTACCCTTTTCACTTTGTCTAAAGTATGACGGTCAACACCTGAAGGGAGATCTTTTTGACTTACTGTTGATTGATTGGCGTTTCCAAAGTATCGATCAATCAATGTTTGGTCTACCTCATTACTATGACTTAGTAGTTTTTTCTTCCTTTTATAATCTTCAACGGCTTCTACAAACTTCTCCATTGTTACTGGCTTTAATAGATAGTTAGTTACACCATATCTAACAGCAGTCTCTAGCATCGTTTTTTCTGTTGCAGCAGTCACCATAATAATATCGATTGTCGGATAGTTCCCTCTAATTTTTGATAACAAATTTGTCCCTAATTCATCAGGCATATAGATATCTAGAAAAAGCAAATCAACTTCATTCTCGCTTAGTATTTCCATTGTCTCTTTTGCATTTAGCGCCTTATCAACAACCTCTACCCCTGGCACCTTTTGTAAAAATTGTTCTTGCACTTGTGCAATTCGAAAGTCATCTTCTGCAATGACAACCTTAATCATTTTATCCCTCTCCTTACTTCATACCTATACCTTTTTGGGAAGATATATCGTAAAAATGGCCCCTCCATTTTCTCCATTATTGACTTCAATCATCCCATTTAAGGATTCTACAATGTGTTTTACATTAAATAAACCATATCCTCTATTTTTCCCTTTTGAAGAATAACCTATAGAAAATAAGGAATCTAACAAGTCCTCAGGAATTCCTTTTCCATTATCAGTAACTTCTATGATAATATCGTTACCAATTCCCGTAATTGAAAAACTAACCTTTTTTTCCTGCTGAAGCGCGATTGCATCAAATGCATTATCAATAAGATTACCAATGATTGTAATGATATCTGTTACTTCTATGTGACTCGGTAAAGGATCTACATAACTATTTGCATCAATTTCTAAAGTAATTTTCTTTTCTGATGCTTTTCCCAGTTTTCCTAATAAGATTGCTTGAACATTTATATCATGAATTTGATTAAATAATATTCGGTTTTGATGCTGATGAATGGTAGATTCTTTTTGGATAAATTCAAATGCATCCTGATATCTTTCTAATTGTATTAACCCTGATAATAAGTATAATTTATTTGCGTACTCATGTGTTTGTGCACGAAGCCCCTCTGAATATTCACGAACCTCTGAAATTGTATCAATTAGCTTTTTTAGTTCTGTTTTATCGCGGAAACTAGATACTACACCCACTACGTCTTCACTTTCAATTATTGGTATAAAGTTAAAGATAAAAACTTTATCACTAATTACTACCTCAGCATTATGAATGGATTTACCCTTTTGTAACACATCATCTATTTTTATATTTGAGAGGACAAATTGGATGTGTTGACCGATAAAATCCTCCCTCGAAAGATTTAACATAGACTTTGCAGAATGATTTATTAAAGTTAATAAACCATTTCGATCGAAAGCAATAATGCCTTCTTTAACTGATAAAAGAATCGCACTTCTTTCTTTATATAATGAGGAAATTTCATGTGGCTCAAGCCCCATTGTATCTTTCCTAATGCTTTTGGATAGAAATATACCACCTATGATTCCTAAAATTAAAACGATTAATGAGGCAATGAGAATCGTCTTAATTCTGCTATAAATATTTTGGTATATATCTTTTTTTAAAAACTCAACTGAAACTGTTCCAACGACATGAGTATATTCTCCATTGTCTTCAATTATGGGAACCTTCCCAATTAGAACGCCCCCCCTCTCTCGTTCCACTTCAAAGTTATTGGAACCTCCAAAAATTAACGCATGTTTATTTGTATGGTCAAAATTTTCCTTACCAACTTGACCTGGATTCGTATGGGAATAAATAATCTCTTCCCAATTTTCAATGATGATATTTTCTGCATTTACCTGATCTATTACCTGTTCAGCAATTGGACGAAAACGAGTCTCTAATTCATTTCCCTTAATTGATTCTTTTAGTTCTGGCATAAGAGAAATGGTCAAAGCTGATTGTAATGCTAATTGTTTTACTTGAGCCTTTGCATCAGTATATTGCATGTATGCAAATATACTTGCGAGAAGAAAAACAATGAAAAGTATTAGCGTACTAATTAGTCCTAATATTTTTGTTTGCAATGGAATCCTTTTTTTGTTCATATATTTAACCCTTTTAACAAAGTGTATTTCGTTCCTAATTACCAATCTTTACACAACTCATTTTAGAGTATACCACCTCTGTAAACTTAAAAAATATTCATATTTCCTTCGGGGGTCAACAAACAACAGTTTTATTACAACTTTTAGGCATAAAAAAAACCTCCAACCAAAATGGTTGGAGGTTTTGTATGCCCAAAATTAACGTTTTGAGAACTGAGGCGCACGACGAGCACCTTTAAGACCGTATTTTTTACGTTCTTTCATACGTGGGTCACGAGTTAGTAAACCTGCAGATTTAAGTGCTGGACGGAAATCTGGGTCAACTTGTAGTAAAGCACGAGCGATACCATGACGGATTGCTCCAGCTTGACCTGTGAATCCACCACCGTTTACGTTTACAAATACATCATAGCTACCTTTAGTTTGAGTTGCATCTAATGGTTGGTTGATGATTAAGTGTAAAGTTTCGAATGGTAGGTAGTCTTCGATGTTACGGTTGTTGATAACAATTTTACCTTCGCCTGGTACTAAACGTACGCGAGCTACTGAGCTTTTACGGCGACCTGTGCCGATATATTGAACTTGTGCCAAGGGTATATCCTCCTCTAATTAATTATCCGCGAAGCGTATAGCTTTCTGGTTTTTGTGCTGCATGTGGATGTTCTGCTCCTGCATAAACATTTAGTTTACCGAACATTTTGCGACCTAAAGAGTTTTTAGGAAGCATCCCTTTAACTGCTAATTCGATCATTTGTGTTGGGTATTTTTCTTTCATTTCGCCAGCTGTACGTGTTTTTAAACCACCAGCAAATTGAGTGTGACGGTAATAAATTTTACCTTCTAATTTGTTACCTGTTAAGTGAATTTTGTCAGCGTTGATTACGATAACGTAATCACCTGTGTCTACGTTTGGTGTGAATGTTGGTTTATGTTTACCGCGTAAGATAGCAGCTACTTCAGAAGCTAAACGTCCAAGAGTTTGGCCTTCTGCGTCTACTACTAACCATTTACGCTCTACTTCGTGACCTTTAGCCATGAATGTTGTACGCATTTATATGTCCTCCTAATCGATTCAATTACCGTTATTTTTCATTATTATACACTTATAAGTTTCGGGGCTTATTTAGTGGTGGTAATGAAAATACCATATGTCATCTTATAATAATTTACAAGGGAAGTCAAGAAAAAAGATAAAACACCTGGAGAAGTTGACTACTTATTTCAAAGAAGAGTCCACATCCAATTAGAGCCCCAAATTAAGGCTTACAAGCGTTTTAAAATTCGGCATTAGTAAAATACCTTTTCAAGGTATAAACCATGTGCTGGGGCTGTTTTCCCAGACTTTGAGCGGTCTTTAGCATCAATGATTGACTTTAAACTACTTGCCTCACGTTTTCCTATTCCGACATCCCAAAGTGTCCCCGCAATGATTCTAACCATGTTATAGAGGAAACCCTTACCTTCAATTATCATATGTAATTCTTCACCATGCCACTCAAAGTCTAATGAATGAACTGTTCTTACTTTATCAACCACACTTGTATTTGCCGCACAAAAACTAGAAAAGTCATAAGTGCCTACAATAAATTGAGCTGCTCTATTCATTTCCTCCACATTTGGCTTAACACCGTTAGTTTCAACTGCATAATGTCTTCGGAAGGGGCTTTGAATTAGCTCTGTACTCCATATGTAGCGATATCGTTTTCCTGTTACACTAAAACGCGCATGGAAATCATCTGATACCTCTTCAACATTTAAAACCCGTATATCACGTGGTAATTGAACATTAAGCGCCTTTTGATAACGATCTGGTGGAATAACTAAAGGTGTGTCAAAATGAATGACTTGTCCCGTTGCATGAACCCGAGCATCTGTGCGACCACTTGCAGTTACACTTATTTTATCCCCTTTATGCATTTTCATTAGTACCTGTTCTACTTCAAGTTGCACCGTTCTTTCTCCGGGTTGTACTTGATAGCCAGAAAACAATGTCCCATCGTAACTAATCGTTGCTTTTAAACGCTTCATTTTCAAATACCTTCTCCTTGCTCTTTTAACTGCGGTAAATAAATAGTAAAACAGCAAATAACACTAATGTTGCTAAACAAAGTGAGTCTTTCCAATCCCATTTTAACTGACGATATCTTGTACGTCCTTCACCACCACGATAACCTCGTACTTCCATGGCAGTTGCTAAATCTTCTGCACGTTTAAATGCACTTACAAACAGAGGAACTAGTAAAGGAACAACAGCTTTGATTCGATCTTTCATCGGTCCAGCACTTAAATCAGAACCCCGTGCCATTTGAGCCTTCATAATTTTATCTGTTTCATCCATCAAAGTTGGTATAAAACGAAGTGCAATTGACATCATCAATGCAAGTTCATGAACAGGCAACTTAACCTTCTTTAACGGATTTAAGAGCACTTCAATACCATCCGTAATTGAAATTGGTGATGTAGTTAAAGTCAAGATAGAAGTCATAAATACAAGAACTAAGAATCGAATGGAAATAAAGATCCCTTGTTTTAAACCCTCTTCATAAATTTTTAAGAAGCCAAGGTCTAAAATAACATCGCCTTCTCTTGTAAATAAAATATGAATTATAAACGTAAACACCAATAATAGAATGACTGGTTTTAAGCCATTAATTAAAAAATATAATCGAATACGAGATAGAAGTACCACAAGTAGGGTAAAAGCCAAAAGCAACGCATAAGTTACCGCATTATTTGCAAGAAAAACTATAATAATAAACGCAAAAACGAAAACAAGCTTTGACCGAGGATCTAACGTATGAACATACGAGTTCCCAGGAATATAACGACCAAAAATCATTTTTTCCATCATGACTGATCACGCCCCTCTCTTAACGCGTGGGCAATTTCCTCAGATAACTCTTCTTCAGTTAAGCAAATCTTCGATAGGTTTTGATTAATCATCTTTTCAATTTTACGTTGGAATTTCACAATACGCGGTAGCTCTAATCGGTAGCTTTCAAGTGTTTCACTATCAGCGAAAATCTCACGAGGTGTGCCACTTAATACACATCGCCCTTCATGCATAATTGATATGCGGTCTGCGTAACGTGCTGCATCTTCCATACTGTGGGTTACTAAAATTGTCGTTAATCCTCGTTCTTTATGGAGAGTGTAGAACATGTCCATTATTTCTTTCTGTCCACGAGGATCTAGCCCAGCAGTAGGTTCATCTAATACGATTACTTCAGGTTCCATTGCAAGCACGCCAGCAATCGCTACACGCCGCATTTGTCCACCCGATAGATCAAACGGTGACTTATCCAAAACATGCTCTGGTAGCCCTACCAGGTGTATTAAATCACGTGCCCTTTTCTCAGCTTCTTCCTCTGAAATACCAAAGTTCATCGGACCAAACATAATATCTTTTAAAACCGTTTCCTCAAACAGTTGATGTTCAGGGAACTGAAATACAATTCCTACCTTTTGGCGAACCGATTTTAACTCTTTCGCTTTCTTGCCAGCCTCTATTTTTCGATCTCCAATATGTACTTCACCTTTTGAAGGCTTTAGAAGACCATTAAAGTGCTGTAAGACCGTTGATTTTCCAGAGCCTGTATGTCCAATAATAGCCTGATAAGTTTTAGAAGGAATATCTAAGTCCACCTCAAATAAAGCAAACTTTTCAAATGGTGTTCCCATTGAATAAGCGTAACTTACTTGTTGAAGTTTGATGTCCATAAATCATTCACCAACTCTTCTTCTGTCATATGTTGTCCAACTAACTGAACACCTTCTGATTGCAATAAGTTTGTCATTCTTGTTGCAAATGGAAGTTCTAATCCGAACTCCACTAGTTTATCGCCTAAAGCAAATATTTCTTGAGGAGTACCTTCAGCATACTTTTTCCCAGCGTTCATAAATAAAATGCGATCAGCTAATAACGCTTCTTCTACATCATGTGTGATGGAAAGGACCGTTAATCCTATTTCATCACGTAGCGTTTGTACAGTTTGCAACACTTCTTCTCTTCCTTGGGGGTCAAGCATAGAAGTCGACTCATCGAGAATAAGAAGTTTGGGTCTCATTGCCAATGCTCCTGCAATAGCCACACGTTGTTTTTGACCACCTGATAAATGATGTGGTTCATGATTTAAGAAGTTATCCATTTTCACCTGTTTCAATGATAAATGTACTCTTTCAACCATATCTTCAAACGGTACACCATTATTTTCTAAAGCAAAAGCAACATCATCTTGAACTGTTGCTCCAACAAACTGATTATCTGGATTTTGGAAAACCATGCCGATGGATGAACGGGTTTCCCAAAGATTATCTTCTGTAAGGACATTTTGCATAACACGTATTTCCCCATCTTGCGGAAAAAGTAATCCACAAACAAGTTTCACTAATGTAGATTTACCAGAACCATTATGACCTACTATTGCAATCCATTCACCCTCATTTATAGAAAACGATACATTGTCTACTGCTTTTCTAGAATCTTTAATATCAGGTGTATAGGAAAAGCTCACATTGTTAAACGATAAAATTTCGTTCACTTTCTAGGCTCCTCTCTTCTCTATCTCTACTAATAAATTACACTGTTTTACAACACAACGCCACAAAATTCAAACTATTTAACGTTGTTATTTTATATAAAAAACTAAGATACGTTCTACATTGAAATAGTCGATTCATCTTATTATAGAAGTACACTACACATATTTTAGTTTTATATATAAATAAAAAAGTTGTTATAGCTAAGTGACGTATTTAGCATTTAACAACAAATTAAAGGTTTCGTATGTATAAAAATATATTAAAAATGTATAGATCTACCACTTTTAAAATAATAAAAAAGCGCGCACCTCATTCAGAGAAATGCGCTAAAATCACTACATTTAATAATAAGAACAACGGCTGCTCATTTCCGTGTCCTTGTGAATGAGGTGCGGAGAGCTAGACGAGACGCCGCACTAAAAGTGCTCGCTCATTATAACGCTCAAGCTTAATTATTGTCGTATAAATCATTATTAAAAAACATTATATTTGAAAAAAAGAGGGGTCAGATTCACCGATGAACCGACACCCTCTAGTGCCGTATGTTAAATTTGAAAGAGTAATTCATTCGAGAAAACTCGAGTGAATAGAATTAAACTAATTCAATTACAACTACAGGCGCACCGTCACCACGGCGAGGACCTACTTTAAGGATACGAGTGTAACCACCTTGACGATCTACATAACGTGGTGCAACATCATTAAATAATTTTTGAAGTGCAAATGAAGTTGATTCGTTACCTTCTTCGTCAGTTGTTGTTACTACTTCGCGACGGATAAATGCAGCCGCTTGACGACGAGCATGTAAATCTCCACGCTTACCTAAAGTAATCATTTTTTCAACAACAGAACGTAATTCTTTCGCACGTGCTTCAGTTGTTTCGATGCGTTCGTTAATGATTAAGTCAGTAGCTAAATCACGTAGTAACGCTTTACGTTGAGAACTTGTGCGTCCAAGTTTTCTGTAACCCATGGATGTTCCCTCCTTTATATTCAGATCTAGTTGAAAATGTTCACTAGCTTAGTCTTCTTTACGTAATCCTAAACCAAGCTCTTCTAATTTCGCTTTAACCTCTTCTAATGACTTACGACCAAGGTTACGAACTTTCATCATGTCATCTTCTGACTTATTAGCAAGCTCTAATACCGTATTGATACCAGCGCGTTTTAAGCAGTTATAAGAACGAACAG
>NZ_JAFBDY010000037.1 GCF_016908465.1 Lysinibacillus composti
GACGCGAGAGCCTAGCCGCCATAGCTAGACACCAAGAAATGCGGAGGCGGCTCGTTCAGGCTCGACACGCACTGGAGACTCCGAGAAGAAGGCGCCTTTTGCCTTCGCAGGAGGAGTCGAAGTGACGCGAGAGCCTAGCCGCCATAGCTAGACAC
Source organism: Lysinibacillus composti (assembly GCF_016908465.1). Classification (GTDB taxonomy): domain Bacteria; phylum Bacillota; class Bacilli; order Bacillales_A; family Planococcaceae; genus Ureibacillus; species Ureibacillus composti_A. The sequence continues at coordinate 156 of NZ_JAFBDY010000037.1, forward strand.
TGTTCAAACTCCGAAAATTTATAATTACTCAGGAGAAAAGCAAAACTACTTAGAGAGAACCCCCTAAGTAGTTTTTATCTCTTCGTTATTTGTTTCTAATTGGACAGTTTCATTCGTCGACTTTCTACTTCCCATCGTTAACACAATAATGCCTCCCAGAAGTAACATTATTCCAACCCATGAAGTTAGGCTTAAATATTCACCGACTAGAAATACACCAAGCAGAGCTGCGGTTAACGGTTCAGCCAGCGATAATGTTACGGCAGATGAAGAACTAATTTTCCCTAGCCCAGCTAAAAATAAAACATAAGCAAGGCTTGTTGCGCCTAACCCCATCAAAATCATTGGCCAACTATTTTGGGAGGAAAACACCCAACTAATGCCATCTTGTGAGAATGGTAATAAAAGAAGGGCACATAAAGAAAACGTCATTGCCACAGCTGGTAACGTATCTTCTTTCTCTGTTAATTGCTTGCTACAATTTGTGTAAAATGCAAACATAACACCTGCACAAAGTCCAAGTAGCACCCCTGTTAAATTAACTGTTGCTTCCCCTTTATTAACAAATAATAAAATACATCCAATAATTGCTAACGTAGTAGCTGCCCCCCAAATGCGGGTTGGTTTCCGTTTCCACAAAAGCCATTCAACTAATCCAGCAAACACTGGAGAACTTCCAATGGTAACAACCGTTCCAACTGCAACCCCTGTAAATCGAATTGAAGTAAAAAAGAAGGATTGGAATAGTGCGATCGTAATTGCTGCCAATAGCGTCCACTTCCAAGACCAGTTTCGAAAGTTAATTTTCTTCATTAAAAGTACCACTAAGAGAAGTACCCCTCCCCCAATTGAAGAACGGACCCCCGCTATCGCAATAGGTGAAATTCCATCTTGTAAAAAGGTTTGTAAAGTACCTGTCGTTCCCCACAAGATTCCAGCAATCAATACAAATATGTAAGGCAACATATTCACCGCTCATTCATCCCCTTTGACAAATTCTACTACTAATGATGCTACCATAGTTTACAATTACTTCAATCTAATTTAATAGTAATATTAAGTTAAAATTTTACAAATTACTCATTATCAAAAGTTTTGGTGTATGATGGGAGATGATATTAAATAAAGGAGGTCTCATAATATGTATAAATCCGTTGCTGAAACTGCAAAAGACATTTCAATGCCAGAAGATCAAGTATTACGTTACATTTATGAAGGCCGTATTAAAGCTGTTCATGATGGAAAACAATTTCTTATTAATAGCACCCAATTTGACACGTATTTCGAACAATTAGAGCGAATAAAAGAGGAGATTGAAATTTGGCGCAATACTCCAATCCCTGAGGATATCGATGTAAAGGATGAAGATTAACAAAAGAAATGTGCATTCCACAAAATTCTTAGGTTTTGCTTCACACACTAGTAACTGTTCATAAACCAGAACAAGCAAAAAACTACTTGAAGCGTCGTCAATGCGCTTCAAGTAGTTTTTAAATTGTTACAACGAAACCTGCACGTTTGCCAATGATTTCTGCGTAATCTTCAACCATTACACTTGCAGTTGGATACATACCTGCTCCAGGTCCAACAAGTGTTAACGTCCCAATATAATTTGTTTCCATTGTGACCGCATTAAATACATCATCAATTGGATATAAAGGATGTTCTTTATCAACTAACATTGGACCAACTTTTGCAAAGATTGTTCCATCTGAGAGTTTTTCAACTTCCGCTACATGACGATAACGTAACCCCTGTTCTGTTGCATCCATCACTTGTTCTGATGTAATACCATCGATTCCAATTACTTCTACATCTGCCCAATCTGGTTGCTCACCAAATGCCAAAGCAGATAGAATCATAAGTTTCTTGAATGCATCTTGGCCAGAAACATCATTGTATGGATCAGCTTCTGCATAACCAAGTACTTGGGCTTCTCGTAGTGCCTCTTCGAAAGACCAGCCTTCAGCACGCATTTTTGTTAAAATATAATTAGATGTACCATTTAGAATCCCTTGAATTCTACTTACGTCATTTACTAATAAAGTATTTTTCATTGTTTTAATAACGGGCACGCCGCCAGCAGTTGTAGCTTCATAACCAACAAATACTCCATTTTGTTTTGCTAACTCTTGCAACTCAAGTCCGCGCTTAGCAAACATGACTTTATTGGCAGTCACAACGTGACATTTATGCTCTACAGCTTTTTTAAGATATGTAAAAGCAGGCTCTTCATTAACAATTGCTTCAAATACAACTTGAAGACCTTTAACTGATAACACATCGTCGATACTATCCGTTAATAAATGAGCTGTTCCTGGTACACGTTCTTTGGATGTATCCCTTACTAAAATTTTTGCTACTTCTAATTCAAGACCTAATTTATTCCTTAGCTCTTCTCTTTTTTCATTTAGTACGTGGTATATTCCCTGACCGACTGTGCCAAACCCTAAGATGGCCGCCTTAATTATTGCCATACCTATACTCGCCTCCATCTTCTTCTCTCAATCCAAAACGAACTATTAGAATATTTCAATATTATAAAAATTTTATCTTATATTCAGACGGAAAACAAGGGGAATCTTCTCAAGAAGGACATTTGTTTTCTTAGAAAGGTCAAAGGTCACTTCCTAATGAGTGAAATAAAATAAAAGAATTTGCACGCCTTTGTAGCTCTAACCTCCACCTACTCATTCGTTTTCACCTGAATTGTGAGGTGTTCATCTTGCCTGGTTAGTTTTGCTACTGGGGCTTCGCAAATTCCCTTTTTATAGTTTAGTATTTAAACTTCTTAATAGTTTGTTGTAAACTATCTGCCATAATCGCTAGCTCATCAGCCGAGGCTGATATTTCCTCCATAGATGCAAGTTGTTCTTCAGTAGAAGCGGAGATATTTTGAATCCCTCCTAATGTATGATTTGTTAGGCTTTGAACAGCTTGAGTTGCATCTGATACTAGTAATGATTGTTGTGACATGTTAATGGTCGTAGTTGAAACTTCTTTAATTTCATTTGTCACTTCCATAACATTTTCTTGAATACTGATAAACTTTTGACCGGCTTCATTCATAACTAAAATTCCTTTACCTACTTCTTCAGTCCCTGTAGCCATTTTCTCTACAGCTTCATTGGTTTCAAATTGAATTTTATTAATAATCCCTGCAATTTGTTTTGTAGCTGTTGCAGATTGTTCAGCTAATGTTCTTACTTCGTCTGCTACTACAGCAAAACCTTTCCCAGCTTCTCCTGCACGAGCAGCTTCTATTGCTGCGTTCAACGCTAGTAAATTAGTTTGATCTGCAATTTGTTTAATTGCTTCTACAATTTGACCAATTTCATTGGAACGCTTCCCTAAATTTAATATAGCAACCTCTATACTTTTAACCGTTTCGCTAATTGACTGCATTTGATTAATAGCTTGTTGAATTGTTCGATCTCCAATTTGTACTTCTTGAAGTGCTTGTCTTGCTTTATTTGATGCATTCTCTGCAATACTTGAAATCGTTTGTATACTTTGTTGCATTTCATTTGTTGCAATTGTGCTGTTTGCTACAGCTGCTGATTGTTGTTCAGCTCCACTAGCAAGCTGTTGTATAGATTCAACAATTTGACTAGTTGCTTTCTGGTTTTCTTCCGTACTTGCTGTTAATTCTCCAGATGAAGCTGCAAGAGTGTTTGATTGATCGCTTACGTGTCGAATTAGTGTTTGTAATGAATCAATCATTTTATTAAAAATGCCCGCTAAATGGCCAAATTCATCTTGATTTTTTATCTCAATTTTATTGCGTAAATCACCTTCACCAATTTTTCCAGCTGCTTCTCCTAATATTCTTAATGGTCTTAATATAGAACGAATCATTGGATAACCAATTGCAACACCGACAATAATAGCAGCGATTAATATGATGATTGTTACAGTTAATATTCCATTTGTCGATGTAGCTACATCTTGCATCATTAGCGTTCCAACAATATACCATCCAGTAAATTCACTTTTCTTAAAGAAAATGTGCTTTGGTACCTCATCTTCATGAATTTTAAAATTACCAGATTCTTCATTAGACATTTGTATGTGATACTGCTTATCTGCGGCTACGCCATTCTCTATATTCGGGTCTGCTAAATAATATTGTTTCGCATCCATTAATGAAGCAAATCCTGTATCACCAATCTTAACAGATTTAACGAGATCCATGATAGTTTCAAGATTAATATCAAAAGAGATTACACCTGAACCATCCTTTAATGCAGCTGCTACGGACATCATTAGTGTTCCATCTGATGAAGAAATATATGGGTCAATCACAACTGGGCTTTGTGGATTTTCAATTGCCTTCAAATACCAAGGTTCCGAAAAAGGATCAAAATCATCATCAAAATTAAAATAAGGATTACGCATAAAATTTCTTCCCTTTTGTACAACTGAAACTGACTTAACGCCATCTTCTAAAGAATTATATCGCTCCAACTCTTTTAAAATCTGTTGTTCAGTCCAACGCTTCGAAATGATTGTACTGTAATAATCAGCTTGCGCAACAACTGGTTTTATTTCTTTCGTAATTAATTCATCAAGTAACTCAACTTCTCGCTCCGTGTGTTTACTAAGCGTATCCTCAAGCTCTATACTAGAGTAGAAATAGGATATAACTCCAATTGACACACTAGGAATTAACAAAATTAATATAAAGGTTACAATTACTCGAAATTTAACCGAAAACCCCTTTTTTATCTTTTTCTTTTTCATGCTTTTCCTCACCATACTTTTCGCTATAAATAATTACCAATAGTTCTAAATATCTAAAATTTAACAGGACATCATCTTATATTAATAAAACTTTTTATCTGTTACAATATGAATTTGCTACCGAAAATGGTTTAAGAGTCATTATCCCCCAAGAAAAGTTTAGGTATAAATTATCATTTTATGGACCTGATTAACTTTTATACACGCAAAAAAAGCAGCCCTAAGGTTGCCACTCAACCAATTTAAGACTGCTTTCATTATTTATATTATGATACTTTTTTGATTTCATACTCATGATATCGAATAATTATTTCATTTATGATCTTTAATTCATCTTCTGTAAAATTAGGAACCCCGTACGTTCTATAAACTAATTGAAACTTACCATACTCCAAATGCCATTCCTTGGCAGGTAACGTTATATGATGATCCCCATGTTCTTGATAGGCTTTCAATACTTCGTTTATGGCGTTCTCATCTGAGTTTAAGGAATGAGCATGTTCTGAATAAATACTATGCCCAAAAATCTGTCCCCATTTATTGTCAACCTCATTTAAAAGATGTTGTAAAGAGGTACAGTTTATAAATGTATGTAGTTCATTCAATTCATAAATAAAATACGAAGCTACATTATGTGCATTATATACATTTCCCATCTTACAACACTCCAGTTTTAATATGTTAGGTGTAGCAGTCTGGGGGCGACTAGACTGCTACAGTGTAAAAAAGCTAATACTTTACAAGGGAGGGGGAATTTAACGAAAGAATTAATGTTGGTTGGTTGGTTGGTTGGTTGGTTACATTAAATACTGCTCCCCCTATGTTAAACAGTATACAACCTAATAACTATAAAGTCAATAAAACAAATAAAGTTACTAGGTTTTGAATTATATTAATTCACCTTGGCGTAATTGCGTCCAGATTTCGAAATTGAATTATAGCTAGTCTATTTCCTTTACGAATTCTTTGACTATCGCCAAAAGGCTTTTTTTCTAGAAGTTCAATTCATCCACCAAAAAAAACAAATAAATTCTTCACTTACCTTAGCTTCTAAAGTAGTGAAATTTTTCTACTTACTAAAGACCTCAGCCGAATGGATGGCGTATTGTATGCTTGTAAACTCTAAAATTTTGCGAAATGATGCAAAATTTTAGAATTTACTAAGGCAAACACACTTTTTATTGTGCAGATCTATGCGTTTATATTTGCTACACCTTCACTTACTGTAACTGTAGCTAAGGCTTGATCTAAATCTTCAATAATATCCTCAACTGCTTCTAATCCAACTGACAAGCGAATGAGCTCTTCAGATACACCAGCAATTTTTAACTCTTCAGCGGATAATTGTTGGTGAGTAGTAGAAGCTGGGTGAATAATTAATGATTTTGCATCACCTACGTTTGCTACATGTGAGAACAACTTCACATTATCAATAATTTGACTACCTGCTTCTCGGCCTCCCTTAATACCAAATGTAAGGATTGAACCGAAGCCATTTTTCAAATACTTTTTCGCTAATGAATGCGATGGGAAGTTTTCGTTTCCAGGATAATTTACGTATTCCACGAATGGGTGGTTTTCTAAGTATTCTGCTACTTTCAATGTATTTTCTCCGTGTTTTGTATAACGCAAATGAAGCGTCTCTAAACCTTGTAAGAAATTAAATGCAGCATCTGCACTTAAAGTTGGACCAAAGTCACGTAATAATTGAACCCGTAGTTTTGTGGCAAATGCAGCCCCTGCCGCGTCAATTCCGAAACGTATACCGTGGTATGATTCATCTGGATCTGTGAATCCTGGGAATCGACCTTGCGTCCAATCAAATTTCCCTGCATCTACTACAACTCCGCCAATTGTCGTACCATGGCCACCAATCCACTTTGTTGCTGAGTGAACAACAACATCTGCACCAAAATCAATTGGGTTCGAGCCATAAGGAGATGGGAATGTATTATCAATAATTAATGGAAGTCCATTTTCATGTGCAATTTGTGCTACTGCTTCAATATCTAAAATATTTAAACTTGGATTCCCTACTGTTTCCGCATAGATCGCTTTTGTGTTTTCTGTAATGGCTTCACGGAAGTTTTCTGGATCTCTTTCATCTACGAATTTTGTTGTAATTCCATATCGAGGTAATGTATTTGCAAATAAATTATACGTACCGCCGTATAAAGACCCTGCAGCAACGATCTCATCGCCTGCTCCAGCAATATTTAAAATTGAAAACGCAATGGCTGCCATCCCTGAAGAAAGTGCTACAGCAGCAGTTCCCTTTTCAAGTAAAGCAACTCGCTTTTCAAACACATCAACTGTCGGATTCATAATGCGAGAGTAAATATTTCCTGATTGTTCTAGAGCAAATAGTTTACGTGCATGCTCCGTATTTTCGAATGCATATGCAGTTGTACGGTAAATTGGTACAGCTATTGCTCCTGTTTGTGGGTCTGGTTGTTGCCCACCATGAAGTAAATGTGTTTCTGGACGTAATTCTGACATGTATCTGTTTCCTCCTAGAATTATTTCGATGGATGATCGGTGAGGAGGAGTTCTTGGAAAAACAAAAAGCCCTCTTCAGAAGAGAAGAGGGCTGCTAATTACGCATTTTTCCTCCCCTTATCTTTCAGATCCCGATTCGAATCTGTAGGAATTAGCACCTTTGCAAAAACAAGTTGATGAATTCGCTGGTTGCTGGGCATCTTCGGGCCTAGTCCCTCCGCCACTCTGGATAAAGGTATTTGATTCATGTTCCATCGTTGAACTAACTATAAATCATAGTAATGCACTCTGTCAACTATCTTTTCTAAATTTTTAGAAACTTCTTACATATAATCAGAGTATAATAGATAATAAGTTATTTGTAGGGGGGAAGTCAAATGACCGTAGCGTTATTAACTGTATTGGTTGCAGGGTACCTCATCGGTTGTATTCATGGTTCAAATGCAGCTCAAATTTTATCGGGTGTGAATTTAAAAAAGGCAGGGCATGGAAACGCTGGTGCTTCCAATGCAACTCTTTCTCTAGGTTGGAAGTATGGAATCCTAGTTGGACTCATTGATATTGGCAAAGGCATTTTTGCTATTCTTTTATTCCGCTTTATCCTAAATGATTACTTTAGCTTTACTGACTCAGAAATATCCATTCTGCTTTATTTAACAGGAGCAGCTGTTATTCTTGGTCATAACTTTCCAATTCATATGAAATTTCGTGGTGGGAAAGGAACTGCTTCACTTATTGGTATTTTTATTGCATTAGATTGGAAAATGGGATTAATAGGTTTTATTGCAATTATCGTATTTTCATTAATTACAGATTACTTAATCATTGGTGTCTTTGTTTTATATGCTATCTTTGTTATTTCAGCACTTATATTCGAACCGTCTATCTGGCCTTCCATTATCTCATTTCTATTATTTTTAATTGCTTTCTATCTTCATAAAGAAAATATGAAACGCATGCGCCACGGTACAGAGCCAAAAGTTACTTCCGCCTTTAAGAAAAAATCAAAATAAAATCACCGATTACATTAGGATCATACCTTCTGTAATCGTTTTTTTCTTGGCTACTCTTTCTATTAAGAAACATCTAGTAAAAACTCTTTTGTGCGAAAATTTTGTAAAGTAAACAAAAATATACTAAAATACTCTTAAAAGATATCATTTTTACATATACAAAGGGGGAGAAACAAATGACAGTAAAAGAAGTATTACGAAATCACTCTTCTGTTCGAAAATATACAGGGGAAGTCATTACAAAAGATAAAATTGTGGAATTAGTCGAAACCGCTCAAATGGCCGCAAGTTCTCACTTTGTACAAGCTTATAGCTTAATTTGGATCCGTGATGAGGAAAAAAAGAAAAAACTAGGGGAATTCTCTAAAAATGAATTCCAATTTCAAACTGCCGGAGCTTCGTTTTTATTTTGTGTAGATTTTAAACGTTTACAAATGGCTGGTCAAAAACATGGGGTCGATATCGTTGTGGACACTGCTGAAAATCTAATTGTAGGTGTGGCAGACGTTGCAATTTTTGCACAAAATTTCGTTATCGCTGCTGAATCTGAAGGGTATGGTATTTGCTATATAGGTGGCGCTCGCAACAATCCAGCTGAAATTAGTGAACTATTCAATTTACCTGAATATGTCTTCCCACTATTTGCTATGACGATTGGAAAACCAACTAAACGCAATGAAACAAAGCCTCGACTTCCTGTATCTGCCGTTCTACACGAAAATGAGTACCATGCTGAAAAATATCATTCACTCTTAAATGATTACGATCAAGTAATGGAAGACTATTATGCAAGTCGAAGTTCAAATAGAAAAATGGCAAACTGGACAAAACAAATGGCAGATTATCTAATTGAACAACATCGTCCTCACATGAAAGAATTCCTTGAATCAAAAGGATTCTCTTGGAAATAAGAAAAGCGAAGGCGGCTCGTTTAGGCTCGACACGCGCTGGCCGACAAAAACGCGACATCGTGTCGCATTGTCGGCACTTGTACATCCTTGTACTGCGGAGACTTCCGAGAAGCATGCTTGCATGCGTAGGATAATTCGGAAGGCAACCTAAGAGCCCCACGTCCTGTGGGAACGGTTGCATGACCGACATCCTGTCGGCCTCTGCGACGCGAGAGCCTAGCCGCCGTAGCTAGACATCAAGAAAAGCGGAGAACGACCGTTTGCTCCAAAGTAAATACTATAATTTAAAACAACCCGAAGCATGCTATTGGCAGCTTCGGGTTTTATTATGTCTGCTAGTTTCCAATGATCCCTTTTATTTGCATTACTTTAACTGGTAGGAACATTTCATCTGTAGCAAAATATGTTACAACCACTTCATCACCTTGTTCTAAATAAATTGCTAAAGGTGTTTGTTGTGAGCTAATAATAAAGTTTTGTCCTGTATTTAATAAGAATGAGACAATGGTATACTCCCCTACTCGCTCCTTATAAACCCGAAGGACTTCACCTGAAATTGTCGTCTCTTTTGCATCCGATGTACCGCCATTTACTGAGCTACCACCACGACTTAATGCTGTTTTATATAGTTTTAATGCTTCATTTGGTGTCGTACCATATGCAGAAATTTCAGGGTTCGCTGCTGAAACAATAAAGTAGTTTTGTAAGAAACCGTTAGAATCAAGAACTGGTGCTAACCAACTAGCTTCTCCATAGAAGTTATATAAAATTGGCATTTCACCTTGCCATTGCTTTTCAATGAATTTCTTTTCAACAATCTCTAAAGCACCTCTTGAATCCATATAAGAATCTTCTAGATTTCCAGTGTAATAAGTAGATTCACCAGTTCTTGCATGTGTTAAAGAGTAACCTAACATAGAATCCACGCCTTCTTTTGGACTTGTAAAGTCAGTAAAGTAATACATATCCCCCTCTTCATTGAAGACTGGGCTTACGTTTGCTTCTGTTCCTTCATCTGACGGTAGTTTGACATCCTTTTTACCGAACAGACTATTCCAGAATCCGTGAACATATTTACCGTAGTAACTATTTTGAAGACTTACCGATTCAGGTGATACAGCACCATCAATAAACGCAGGTACCTCATCAATTGAAAGCTTTTCACTCTTACCTGTATTGGCATCTACCATAACTATCCCTTTTACATCAAATCCATCACGAACAGAAATAAACTCACCGTAGGAGCGGATATAGAAAGGCGTACCCTCATCGTCGATCTCTAATTGTGGTGCACCGTAAAAGATTAATGTTGGATATTGGAGACGCATATGACGTTCAAGATTCTTATTAAAGAAGGCAGAAGGAACATACGCCATTTCTTTTTTAACAAACTTTGGATTATCACTTGAATCTGTTGCACTCATTGTAAAATAACCGGGCGTAGTGTCGCCATTCATCCATTTAAAGAAGCCCGAGAATTCTACGGGGGCAATATATACATACTCACCATTAACTTTTTGAATTTGCAAATTTCCTAACTCGTAAAAGCTAGTGTTTGGCACTTGTCCGAAGGCTTTTTTCATTTTATTTTTTGCAAAACTTGGAGGTACACTAGCAGGTGTTTGTTTTTCGTCAAAAGGTTTTAGTTCAACCTGTACATCCATCTTTGCCGAATTATATTTTTCATTTGCATTCCAAAGAGGTGCAGATAACATATAGCCTAAAACAATGATACTAGCAAAAAGTAGTAAACCCTTTAATTTTCGCTCTACACCTACTGACTGAATAGCACCTAGCAGCGCAGCTACTGGTAAAGCATAAATAAAAACAGTCCAATGCAAATCAATTTTTGTAATATAAATAACTGCTAAACAAACAATCATACTTGCAATTATTACAAATATAACGGTTTGGACAAGTTGTTTATTTGTCACTTGCCCTTTTGGTACTTTTTTAGTTAGTGGGACAATAATAATTGTTGCGATTATCGCTACAATTAATGCTGTTAAAAATAATTGCTCCATTCTTTCCACCCTTTCTTATAATACTTTTACGGAATAGCCACACCATTAGTTTCATAAATTCAATTAAGAAAGTTTGTTAAATTAATCAATTACACCTTGTTGTAATTGAATCCAGATTTCAAATTCTTATATACACGAGGTATTTTTCCTCTTGAAATCTGTGGCACCCACGGGAGGCCCTATCTATGTTCAGTTGGCTTCCAATGTCAATTGAACAAGATAAACGTCCTACAGCATTTCAACAACTATTAGTGTAAATCTTATTCCGAACAAAGATAAGGAGTGATGGATTGTTCCGCTTAGCTTTCATCTTGTTAACAATTGCTTTTAGCTATTACTACACTTTTAATTATGCGTCCATTGAAGACTCTATGAAAATGGTTTATAAATTAATCCCTATGTTTTTAATTATTATCCTGGCGATCATTTCAAAAGCGAAGAATGCTAGAGATTATAAATTTAACATAATAATAGCCCTTATTTTCTGTGCAATCGGGGACTTTACATTACAATGGTTTACTATTGGACTTATCTGTTTTTTAATTGGACACGTCTTTTTTATTCGAGCTTTTCTTACAACTCAAGAAAGTAAGGTACCTTCCTTTATTCAGACGGCACTATTTATCTTTGGTACCATCATGATTACCTGGATTGGTAGCTCGGTTTTCAACTCTGAAGGATTACTTTTAACAATAGCTGTAACAGTTTATATTCTCGTAATCTTAACAATGGGTATGACCGCTTTTCGTACAAATTCAAATTTTGCAACTGCAGGTGCCATACTGTTTATTGTTTCGGATTCCATCCTAGCACTAAATAAATTTGCTTTAGATCTCACGTACTCTCATGAAATCATCATGACGTCTTATTACTTAGCCCAACTTTTCCTTGCGATGAGTATTGCAAATTATTCCAATATCAGAAGAAAGTGATACAATAGATGCAGTTTATAGAATATAGGAGGCCAATCCAATGAAAGAAAAAGTAATTGAACGATTAATTCGTTACGCAAAAATTGATACAGAATCAAATCCTGAAAGTTCTACAACACCTTCTACCCAAAAACAATTCGATCTTCTAAATGTTTTAAAGGATGAGCTTGCGGCAATTGGATTAACTGACATTTCATTAGATGAACATGGCTATTTATTCGCTACATTACCAGCAAACACAGAGAAGTCAGTTCCGACAATTGGATTTTTAGCACACGTTGATACATCACCTGACTTTTCAGGGGCAAATGTAAACCCACAACGAATTGACAATTACGATGGTACAGATATTCAATTAAACACTAATTTAGTGATGTCACCTAGCTATTTCCCTAACTTAAAAAACTACGTAGGTGATACATTAATTACTACTGATGGAACGACACTACTTGGCGCAGATGATAAAGCAGGCATTGCCGAAATTATGACAGCAATGGAATATTTGGTGGAGCATCCTGAAATTAAACACGGTAAGATTCGCGTTGCTTTTACTCCTGACGAAGAAATTGGTCGTGGTCCACATAAATTTGATGTTGAAAAATTTGGCGCAGACTATGCCTATACAATGGATGGCGGACCTTTAGGTGAACTTCAATACGAAAGCTTTAATGCAGCTGCCGCAAAAGTGACAACACGTGGTACTAGCGTGCATCCAGGTTCTGCTAAAAACCAAATGGTCAACGCAATTACAATGGCCACTAAATTCCAAAACCAAATGCCTCAAGATGCGGTACCTGAAAAAACTGAAGGCTATGAAGGGTTTATCCACTTAATGAACTTTAATGGACATATTGAAGAAGCAACCCTTTCTTATATCATCCGTGATCATGATAAAGAAAAATTTGAAGAAAAGAAGGCTCACTTCTTAAAAGTAGAAAAGATGATCAAAGAAGAGTATGGCGATAATGCCATTACTGTTGAACTTGCTGATCAATATTACAATATGGGTGAGAAAATTGAACCCGTAAAAGAAATTGTTGACATTGCTTATAAGGCAATGGAAAATTTAGATATTAAACCAGTTATTGAACCGGTTCGTGGCGGTACTGACGGATCACAACTATCATACATGGGATTACCTACACCAAACATTTTTGCTGGTGGGGAAAATATGCATGGGAAATATGAATTCGTATCCGCTGAAACAATGGAAAAGGCAGCGAAAGTAATAGTAGAAATTGTACAATTATTCGAGGCTCAAGAAAAGTAAGAAAAGTGGAAGGCGCACTTGCAATCAGTTTGCGTTTGTCCCTTGCCCCTTTTTAAATTCACAAATCTATAATTTTTGATAGCGAAGTAGGCATACCTTACTTCGCTATTCTAACTGCATCGAAATCTGAATATTTCGCACCTTTTATAAGGAAGTAGGTTGATAGTTTGAAAGAAATCGCCCTTGGGATATTAGCTGCCTTATTTTTCGCTGTTACGTTTATTTTGAACCACTCGATGGAGCTTGAAGGTGGTAGTTGGCTTTGGAGTTCATCTTTGCGTTATTTCTTTATGCTCCCTTTTTTGCTAGTCATTGTTTTGTATCGTAGGGGGATGAATCTTCTTACCAAAGAAATGAAAGCTCAACCAACTAAATGGTTACTTTGGAGTTTCGTAGGATTTGTATTATTCTATGCCCCTCTTACTTTTGCTGCCGCTTTTGGTCCAGGATGGCTCGTATCGGGGACGTGGCAATTTACTATTGTGGCAGGTGTTCTGCTAGCCCCCCTTTTTATAACTATGATTGGGGGCGAAAGGATTCGGCAACGAATTCCCATCGTTTCTTTACTTATTTCAAGCGTGATCCTAATCGGGATTATTTTAATACAAATCCCTCAAGCACAATCCGTTTCATTTAATAGTCTACTACTCGGAATTTTACCTGTTGTAGTAGCAGCTTTTGCTTACCCACTAGGAAACCGAAAGATGATGGAAGTTTGTGATGGACGTCTCGATACATATCAAAGGGTTCTGGGAATGACAATTGCCTCCATGCCTACTTGGATTATTCTAGCTATCTATGCCTTATTTACAGTGGGCCTCCCTTCTCCTAGCCAGGTTTTTCAATCATTAATTGTAGGGATTAGCTCAGGCGTCATAGCGACAGTATTATTTTTTATCGCGACTGACAGAGTTCGTGATGATCAGGGAAAACTAGCAGCTGTCGAAGCTACACAATCAACTGAAGTTATTTTCGTCATTATTGGTGAAATGGTTTTATTAAGCCTTCCATTGCCAGACCCAATTGCCCTATGTGGTTTAGGGGTGATTATTATCGGTATGCTACTGCACAGCTACCATACCTTGCTACAATCCAAAAAGGTAACTATTGGGGAGACTCAGTTCGACCCTGAATAGTCGAGCTGATATCCTCTTTATATGCACACTCCAAAAACGCTTATACTTTCCTATCCACCAAAAGAAAAATGCCAAACTTCCTTTATTGGAGTTTGGCTAAATTTCACATGTAATATCTTGATGTGGAGATAACAATCCGTTCTATTATGGGGGGTAGAACGTCAAAAGATAGCTTCTTCTGGAGAAAAGTCGCTATAACAATCGCCTCAATTTTTAATTAAGGAGAATTTCTTTCTTTATATGATAATGATAATCATTTTCATTGATAATGTCAACAGTTTCACTCAATAATTTAAATATTCTAATTACCATGGCACAATTAAGATGAATTAATTGAATTAATCCAATATATCCATATCAATAAAAAAACAGGGCGCTCCAAAAGAGAAGCCCCTGATCTCATAATATCTATCAATTCCTTAATGACCGGCGATACTTAAATTGTTTCAATTGAAAGAAAATAAAACATCCAATACAAAAGCCTAATATTGCAATGAATGAAGCCACTGCTACCATGATTGTAAAAATGTACCCGACAATTGTCCAACCTGCAACAAAGCTAATGAATCCTAGTGCTAAACAGAAAATTGCAATACAAGAGTTAAACTTTTGCTGTGTTACATCTTCAGGTATATATTGCTTTCCTTTCTTAATTAAGAAAAGTCTTGCGAACTTCATAATTGGATTAAAATTAAATAATAAGCCCATTATATTTGAAACGAGTGGAATTGTGAGAATCCATGCTTCTCCAGTAACCCAAGTGAAAATAACTGAGAGAAAAATCGTCCATTGATTTGTTCTAACTAACGGACGTGGTATTGATTGCACTTGCGACATCCTAATACCAACCTTTCCTATTCGTTTTCTTTATTTTACTCATAATTATTCCCTTTGTATAGTCAAAATGTTTAAAATGAATTACGATTTAATTACGCAAGATGAGTTCTTCCATTAAACAAAGAGCAACATAGAAATGGTATAGTTAAATATAATGATAGTAGTTTAATTATCCATTTATTATGTCATTCAAGACGAAATGAAAAAGAAAGGTGATACTATGCCTGCTTTAACTTACGATCAACTCCGTGTATTGAATTCCTATAGTATTTTTACGGAAAATCCAGATAAACCACTCTTCACTTTAGCAAATATACATAAAGACTTTTACTTAACTGACTTCCGTAACCTAATGATGGGTGTTACTCAAGCTACGACTGAAACAGCTGCGATTTCACATTTCGGACGCCGTTACGGGATGTTTATGGCTATGCAATTTTACATGTTATCGATGTATGATGAAATATGGGATGGAAAATTTGAAGATATCCGATATAGTATCGTAAACGAATATGGAGTAAATACGCTAGGTACCTTTATTACAGCAACCGATTTTAGATATGTAGAAGATGATGAACGTGAAAGCGTGATTGCCAAATTATTATTTCAATGTCATGAGGTCATCACTCAATTACGTAAAACGACTTCCATCTCCCCCCTTACCCTTTGGGAGAATATTTTTGGTTATATGCTATGGAATTACCATGTTCAGCTGGAAAATCCACTACTTGCTGATCGCGCATTTGAGGATTTAGAAATATTAGAAGGTACAAAAGTGTGGGAACCGTTTTCAAATAAATCTTGGTTTTTACAATATACCGAAGGGAAAAATCCCGCGCAGCTCGTCAATAGGCCCGTACGTAAAAGCTGTTGTTTCTCAAAAGACATACCCGGGCTACTACGATGTGAATTTTGCCCGATTAAATGAGAATAACTAGTAAAATGGTCTTCATCGCTTGTATGAAGACCATTTTTCTATCTGGAGCTGTATTTTTCATATAAAAGAAATTACCAAAACTTCAAAAGTACTTACTTTAAAAATCCTGTATTAGTTTTCTACTTAGCAGAGCTATATTTTGTACTATCACTCTTTTATAATGGGACGAGGTACCTGTCCCCTACGTCCCTTTTTTATATTCCACTACCCAATCATGATCAACTTGTCTCATGGAAACACCAAGGTATCCATTTTTCACTAGTGCTTGTTGGCCTTCAACATCACTCATTGCTTTACTAATAACCTCATCTTCATACTCAATTTCTGTATGTAAAGGTTTGGCAAATACATACCGTAGTTTTCCATTGTATTTATATTTCAATGCGGCTACGTGCATTCCTTGTGAAAACTTATCTTTTAAGCTTGCGATATTATAGGGCATTACTGTTGCACAAACGACATCAAAAGCACTTGGGTCAACTTGTTGCATAATGACTTTCGCTAATGTTTTTTGCAAGCCAAATCCTCGATAATTTGGATGAACATTTGAGATTTCTTGATATAATACACGTTTTAAATCTGACTCTTCGGTTAATCCAATATCATAACCTAAATGTTCTTCATCAATTATTGGAATTAACAGTGCACGGAACGCAATTAATTCCTCATTTATAAAGGCTCCAATCATTATGCCGTTTCCATTTAAGATATATAACAGTTCTTCACTCGATAGCGGTTGTAAACTATTTTTATCTGGCAGCACATTATATACGTCTTCTTGTACAGAAACAATTTGAGGTAAATGGTCTTGATTTAACAAATGGACCTGAAAAGACTTGTCCCCAATTGCCCCCTCGTAGATTGCTTCACTTCTTGAGCCCATTACTGAACTACCTCCGAATACTGTGTTAGTTCTGCAAGAATTCTTTCATTAACATCTACACCAAGTCCAGGGAGTTCATTTAATTGTATATATGGAATCATATAACTTTCTTTTAAGTCACCCACATCTTTTGAAAACTTTAATGGCCCTGTTAATTCAACACTAGTAATGATTTTCTTAGAGAATGCTACATGAAATCCAGCAGCCGAACCAATTGACGATTCAACCATCGACCCAATCTGACATTCAATTCCTGCCATCTCAGCCATATTCGCCAGCTTCATCGCAGGATAGATACCTCCACATTTCATTAACTTAATGTTCACTTTATCTGCTGCACGTTTTGCAATAATTTCACGCATATCACGAACGTTTCGGATGCCTTCGTCAATCATGACTGGAGTAGCTGTTTTCAATTTAATTTCCACCATTGCATCAATATCATCTGCTACAACAGGTTGTTCAAGCCAGTCTAGGCCTATTGATTCTAATTGGCGAAGTGCCTGTAAAGTATTGGCGCTGTTTTTCCAACCCTGATTTACATCTACACGAATAGCGATTTCATCCCCTACACGGTTACGAACGGCTTTAATTCGCTTCACATCACCCGCTACATCTCTGCCAACTTTCATTTTAAAAGAACTGTACCCTAACTCAACACATTGCTCAGCTTCATCTGCCATTTTTTCAGGTTCGTCAATGCTTAAAACATGTGTAACTGGGAATTTTTCATGATAACGACCACCAATTAATTGGTAAACAGGAACACTTAACTTTTTCCCTACAACGTCAAAACACGCAATATCGATGGCCGCCTTGGCGGCTGGTACATCTTTCACAGCCGCATCCATTAACTCATGGATTTTCTCAAACTGCATTGGGTTTTGGCCAATTAAAATTGGTGCTAGTGTATTTTTTATGACTGCGAAGGTTGCCTCTGGTGTTTCACCTGTTACATGATCGTCTGGTACACTTTCTCCCCATCCTATTAAGCCGCATTCAGTCGTTAGCTTTACTATGATGGAAGGCATATTCGGATATGTTGCATAACTAATAACGAATGGCTTAATTAATGGTAGATTTATTGCGAAAACTTCTATTTGCTTAATTTTCATATTAAACTTCCTTCTTTTTAATAAGGTTATTTTTGGGCTGCTTTTCTTAGAGTTGCTGTTAAAACATTTGCTCCGATGATCAGCGCTTCTTTATTAAAAGTCATATTTGGATGATGTAAGCCTGGCTCTAAATCTGCGCCAATTCCAATCATAGTTGCTTTCAAATTGGGTCTTAAAACTGTATAGTAATGGAAATCGTCACTACCCGGAGTTGAGATTGGCTTTTCTAAACTCTGATCACCTAATGCCTCAATAATTGCTGACGTAGCAATCTCTGTAGCCTCTTTCGATACATCTGCTCCTGGTGTTCGATCCATCCATTGCCATTTTATATCAGTATTAAACATGTTTTTAATCGATTTAAATCCTTCATCTAGGCGAGCCTGTAATTCCGCTAACACAGAATTTTTTTGCGCTCTAACATCGATTGAAAACGTTGCATTCCCAGGGATGATATTCACACTACCTCCGTCTGCAACAATTTTAGTTAACTTCGCACTGTAAACTTCGAACGGATTAATGTGTAAATTTTGAAGCATTTGTTGAATTGCAAAAACAACATCAATAGCATTTTTCCCTTGGTGCGGTCTAGCTCCATGCGCATCTATTCCATGAATTGACCCTTGTAAAAATAGGGCTGCCCCATGATGAATGGCAGGTGTTACTTTTCCAAAAGGTAGTTCTTCGATTGGGCGTAAGTGTACTCCAAATAAATACGACACATCATCTACAACCCCATGCTTCACCATTGCTATTGCGCCGCCACCTGTTTCTTCTGCAGGTTGGAAAATGAAGCGAATTCGTTTTTGTAATGGTAAATCCTTTAGCTGAATAAGGGCACCTAAAACCATCGAAATATTTGCATCATGTCCACATGAATGGTTTGCACGCATTTTACCATCTACTTCTTGCCATAACGCATCTATATCTGCTCTTACAGCAATAACCTCATCTCCAGTACCTATTTCTGCTACAAGACCTGTAACATCAGGGAAGGTATAGTATTTAATATTTAACTCATCTAGTATAGAAGCAATTTTTTTGGTTGTTTCAAACTCTTTCCAACTTACTTCTGGATATGCATGAAAATGATCAAACCAACCATAGATGACTCCTTCGTATGTTTCTACTTGACCCATATTTCGCACCTCGAATTTTTCGATTTAATACTTTTCTATATTATACATAAGTAAATTAGAAAAATTAATAGCTTATGCCTATTATGACGACAATAAAAAAAACAAAATCCTATGTAGGACTTTGTTATAAGCTCGAGAAGAATCCTTTTGGAAATTCCTTGTAATCTTTTATATCTAATACAACTTCTTCTTGTTTGTTCTCTTCATTTCTTAATTCCATAGCTTCATCCAATAAATATGTCTCAAACTTGGATAATAATTGATCTTTCATAATCACACCCCTTATTGTTTGATTTTTCAGATTCCCTACATCATATACAGATTTCTATCTACATACAACTTCTTTATAACTATTATGCATAAAAAGTATAAAACCATTCTTGTTTTGAGATAGGAATAAAAGCAGAGTGTGCTCGTTCAGACCAGACATCGTGAATGTGCTTTTGTCCTCGCCTGAAGAAATGAGAGCGACTTCAAGCGGCTAGCCCATTCCATTAGACACTTTTAAACTTCTCAAATTAAAATGGTTCTATGTCAAATGTTGGGGTGAAGTGATATTACACGGCACCCCGATTATCCTAAATGAATCCCAATTTTCTTAGATAAATTATTTAATAA
>NZ_JAFBDY010000038.1 GCF_016908465.1 Lysinibacillus composti
TGAAGGCAAAATTAAAAGACCTAAGTCCAGTAGAATACCGAACTCAGGTCTTGGAAGCCGCCTAACTTTATGTCTAACTTTTTTGGGTCAGATCAAAAGCACGAGGCTTTTTAATACCAAACTTCATTGAATTTTTATAGAACGTAACGTATAATAATTCTTATAAAACGGACGTAAGAAGCAACCTTTTAATAGAAAAGAAGTGTTTTTTTGAGTTTGTATTTTGCTTATGTAATGGTTGGACTTGCCATTGCGATGCCAGTTGGTGCCATTACGGTAGAGATGACGAAGCAAGGTTTGAAGAATGGATTTATGCATGGTTGGGCAGTTGGCCTTGGTGGAATGACCATTGATTTAACGCTAATTTTCTTACTATCCATGGGACTTGCCTCAATCTTGGCTTTACCAGTTATTCAGATTCCTATGTGGTTAATTGGTGCAGCATTTTTACTTTATCTAGGGTATGACTCCATAAAAAATGCTAACCAAGGCATAACCTTATCAGGTGAAAAAGCGACAAAATCATTTTTTAGTTCCTATAAAAATGGACTACTCGTTGCGGTCTCACCAGGAAATCTAGTTTTTTGGGTAAATGTATTTGGTGTAGTACTAGCAAAAAATTATTCAAATGATTCAAGTCAGTTTACAATCGTCGCATTGGGCATTATAACTGGTATTTTATTGCATGATTTAGGTTTACTAACTATAGTATCCATTTCAAGAAAAGCGATGAGTCGAAAAATGATTAATTGGCTGACCATCGCAGCTGGAATACTATTATTTGGTTTTGCCGGATATTTTATTTATGAATTTGTAATGAGTCTCACTAAGTATTTATAGAATTGATCAGTTCCTTCTTATAAAAGATGAATAAAATTTTAGTAACTTAAAAATTTTAGGTTACTACTAAATAAAATGAAACGAGTGGAGGTGAAATACTTGCGCTTCGTTTCTTTTTTTCTTACCCTTTAAAGTATTGGAACAATGAAGGGTGAGAAATTATGTTATCAAAAGAAAAAATTGCACGTATTAATGAATTATCAAAAAAGGCGAAAGCAGGCAAATTAACAGAGGCAGAAGCAAAGGAGCGTACACAGTTACGTAAAGAATATTTAGATACTTTCCGTTCTGCTTTCCGCGACACAATCGAACATGTAAAAGTAGTGGATGATGAAGGTAATGATGTAACGCCAGAAAAATTAAAACAAATTAAAGAAAATAAGAAGTTTATTAATTAATGAATGATAGTTTCATAATGTAACACACTATTTTAAAAAGTGTTAGCAGAATACTTTTGACAAATGGTAGCCTTTGTATGTAAAGGACATTTCACTTTCTAGTTTAAACGAAACAATGTTCAATATTAACCGCGTTTACCATAGGTTTCGTAAAGGATTAATCGATTCCGAAATCTGGAGGGAATCTGTAGAGGCTTAATTATTAAATAGTATGACATAATACCAAAAAATTGCGCATATAGGATTGTTTTCTTAATCAAATTTGTCTAAACTGTATAAGTACAATACAAGCACGAGAAAGGATGTCAAAAAATGGCTCAACTAGCGGATCAATTAGCGATTAACGCAATCCGAACACTATCAATCGATGCTATCGAAAAAGCAAACTCTGGTCATCCAGGTTTACCTATGGGCGCGGCTCCAATGGCATACACACTATGGACAAAACAATTACGTCACAATCCACAAAATCCAAAATGGTTTAACCGCGATCGTTTTGTATTATCTGCAGGTCACGGTTCAATGTTACTTTATAGCTTACTTCACTTAGGTGGTTATGGTTTAGATTTAGAAGAAATCAAAAACTTCCGTCAATGGGGTTCATTAACTCCTGGACATCCTGAATATGGACATACTGTTGGTGTCGAAGCAACAACTGGTCCACTTGGACAAGGGATTGCCATGTCAGTTGGTATGGCAATGGCTGAAAAACATCTTGCAGCTACATATAATAAACCTGGTCACGAAATCGTTGATCACTACACATTCGCACTTTGCGGTGATGGAGATTTAATGGAAGGTGTTGCTTCTGAGGCCATCTCATTAGCAGGACACCTACAATTAGAAAAACTAGTTGTACTTTATGATTCAAATGATATTTCTCTAGATGGGGATTTAGCAAAATCATTCTCAGAAAATGTTCAAAAACGTTTTGAATCAAATGGTTGGAACTATATTCATGTTGCTGATGGCAATGATGTAGATTCAGTGAATGCTGCAATTGAAAAAGCAAAACAATCTGAAGGTAAACCAACTTTAATTGAGGTTAAAACAGTTATTGGTTTCGGTTCACCAAATAAATCTGGTAAATCTGATGTTCACGGTGCTCCACTAGGTGCAGATGAAGTGACATTAACAAAAGCTGCCTACGCTTGGGAACATGAGCCATTTGCGATTCCACAAGAAGTATATGATACATTTAAAGCTGCTTCAGAAGTACAAGGTGTACAATCTGAAAATGAATGGAATCAAAAATTCGAAGCTTACAAAGCTGAATATCCAGAATTAGCAGCTCAATTCGAAAAAGCAATGAACAACGAACTTCCAGAAGATTTCGATGCAGAAGTACCTGTTTATGAAGCAGGAAAATCAGTTGCAACTCGTTCTTCATCAGGTGAAGTAATTAATGCTTTAGCGAAAAAAGTACCTTCATTCTTCGGAGGAAGTGCTGACTTAGCAGGATCAAATAAAACAACAATCAAAGGTGCTGGAGACTTCTCACCAGAAACTCCAGAAGGCCGTAACATTTGGTTTGGTGTTCGTGAATTTGCTATGGGTGCAGCATTAAACGGTATGGCTTTACATGGTGGGTTAAACGTATTCGGTGGGACGTTCTTCGTATTCTCTGACTATGTTCGTCCAGCAGTTCGTTTATCAGCGTTAATGGGTCTACCTGTAACATATGTATTTACACATGACTCAATCGCAGTTGGGGAAGATGGTCCAACACACGAACCGGTTGAACATTTAGCTGCATTCCGTGCGATGCCAAATCTTACAGTTTTCCGCCCAGCAGATGCAAACGAATCAGCTGAAGCATGGAAATTAGCTGTTTCATCTAAAAATGTACCAACACTTTTAGTACTGTCTCGTCAAAATTTACCGGTACTAGAAAAGTCAGCAACATTAGCTAAAGATGGCGTTGCTAAAGGTGGATATGTTGTTTCTCCAGCAACGAAAGAAGTTCCGGATGCTATTCTTATTGCGACTGGTTCAGAAGTTTCTTTAGCAGTTGAAGCACAAAAATCATTATTAGCTGACGGGATCGATGCTTCTGTAGTTTCTATGCCATCAGTTGATCTTTTCGAACAACAATCTGCGGAATACAAAGAGTTCGTATTACCAAAAGCTGTTACAAAACGTCTTGCAATTGAAATGGGATCATCTTTCGGCTGGCATAAATATGTTGGTTTCGAAGGTGATGTTCTAGCTATCGATAAATTCGGTGCAAGTGCTCCTGGTGAAATCGTAATGGAAAAATACGGCTTCACAGTTGAAAATGTTGTAGCGAAAGTAAAAGCTCTATAATTAAAGAAAAAAGACTCGTATCCCTACTAAAGGAGATACGAGTCTTTCTGCGTTTTTAAAAGTAGGGAAGACATAAACTTTCACGAAAATGAACCATAGAATTCCTTTCGACTTCTTATTTTTCATACTTAAGCCATTCAAAAATGTATGAAGCTTTTAGAATGGTACAACCTAAAGCAAAATAAAAAGGAAAGGAAGATTTTATTGAAAACGAAGGCTTTTATTATAAAACTCGTCATGACAATGGCTATTTTATTTTTAGTGCTAGGGTTGTTTTTTGGAGTATCATTAGGTGATATACTTTTACTAGGCATCATTTTAACAATTATTGGTTATGTAGCAGACTTCAGTATAATGCCGAGAATTGGGGGACTCTCTGCCACTGCAGGTGATTTAATACTTGCGTTTATCGTTATTTACGTATATGGATTATACGGATTCGATTCAGACATCTCAGTCTTTTCATCAGCCTTTCTAGCGTCAATGTTTATTGCAGCTGGAGAATTTTACTTCCATAAATACTTAATTGATCATCATCATCTATTGAAAGAAGAAATGGATGAGAATAATGCGCTAACTCCTCAAAAGAATATGGTTCCCCGAGCAGAATTTTCTGAGGACTTTGATAAAAATCTAGAAAAGAAGAGTAAAGAAAGTTAATAAACTTCACTCACCATAAACAAAAGAACTGATTCGCAAAATTCGAATCAGTTCTTTATAATTATTTTAATTAATTCGCAAGACCATGTTGAAAAGCATAAACAACCGCTTGGGTGCGGTCTTGCACTTCTAACTTAGATAAGATATTACTCACGTGGGTTTTTACTGTTTTGAGTGCAATGAATAGTTCATCCGCAATTTCTTGGTTTGTTTTTCCTTGAGCAACAAGAAGTAATACTTCCATTTCGCGTTCTGTTAGTTGTTCATGTAATTCGTTGTTGTTTGCACCATTTCGCATGCGAGTGACCATTTTTGTTGTCACTTCAGGTTCCAAAACTGTTTCACCGGATACAGTTTTGCGAATAGCGTCTGCAATTTGTTTCGCATTTGATGTTTTTAATATGTAGCTGACTGCCCCAGCTTCTAAAGCGGGGTAGACTTTATCATCATCAAGGAAACTGGTTACCATCATAATTCTAGCTTGTGGCCACTGTTTAATGATTTCAGCTGTCGCTTCGGCCCCTGTCATGACGGGCATTACATTGTCCATTAAAATAATATCTGGCCGTAAGTCTAGGGCTTTTTCAACCGCTTCTGCACCGTTACTCGCTTCACCGACCACCGTCATATCCGGTTGAGCGGAAAGGTAGGCAGACACCCCGATCCTTACCATTTCATGATCATCTGCAATTAACACATTTATCATTTTCTCACCCCAAATCGTTCTTTTGCTCATTTGTTTCATCGCGAACCATTACTTCAACATCATCGGCTTGAACCACCGCTTCATGTTTTTTGATCGGCACCTTTACTTCAACAATTGTGCCTTCACCTGGAACCGACACAATTTTATATTTACAGCCAATCTCAACGGCTCGTTCGGCAATATTTTTTAGACCATATGAGGAGTTTTTATCCTCTTCCATATTAAATCCAAGCCCATTATCCTGTATTCGTAAAATAGCGAGGTCATCACGGGCGATTAATAATAATTCCACTTCACTTGCTTTTGCGTGTCTCAGTGTATTGGAAAGCGCTTCTTGTGCAATGCGGAATAGGTGATCCTCTTCTGCTCTAGACAGTTCAACATCTTCAATTTGGTAGTCAATATGGAAGTAAACTTTTTGTTGAAGCTCGATAATTAGATCGCGAAGACCTTGTGAAAGCGTGTTGTTATGAAGTGCAATCGGGCGTAAATGTAGTAAAAGTGCACGCATTTCAAGCTGAGCTTGTTGGACAATTTTTTCAACTTGATGAAGTGACCCAGATTTGCTTTGCTCTTCCTCTTGTTCCGTTAGAGCTGACAACAGCATTGATGCAGCGAATAATTGTTGTGAAACGGAATCGTGAAGTTCTCGGGCTAGTCTTTGTCTTTCGGCAATGATCCGTTCTTGAATGATTTTATCGTTTGCTTCGACTTTTTCATTCGTCATACGCTGTAAGCTTTTACGCTGTGTTTCAATTAATTCATTCGTTTGTAACAAAGCTTTTCTTAAAGGATATGAAACGTTTTTCTTCTTTACTGTAAAATCTGGTTCGATTAATTGTTTGACATAATTTGTTGCAATGGCTTGTTTAGATTTACCAATGGAGCTCATCCAAATACTTAGGATCAAACTAATGGTTAAAATAGCGATCATAATAACAGTGAAAAGGGGGAGTCCCTGATAGTTTGTTTCCCATAAAAAGCTCCAGTTTGTTTCATTAGGTACGCCAAATAATAATACCATTAGACCAAAAATCATCCCGCCTAAAAGTAAAAAGATTGTGAGGGTGCGGAAGATAAAAGCAATCATTTTCGAATCACCTCCACATCACCGAGCCATGTCGCTACGTGAATTATTAGGTTGCGTTTTGCATCTTCTGGATTTCCATCTTCAAAAACCAATCGTTCATTCATCATTCTTTTTGGAGCATATTGCAAAAGTTTTGCTTCTCCTAAAATGGTTGTATATTGGATTCGAAACGGAATCTCATAGGGAATCGTTACACTCACTTTACCGATTGCTTGTCGAATGGTTATAACTGAAGTACCGGTTGGTAAAATGGTTTCAGTTGCATCAATAGAAATATCACCTAAAAATCGTTGTATCTGAATATCTTGCCATTTGTAATTTTCAAGGGGTGTTGAAAAACTGCCGAATAAATCATTCTTCTGAACAGTTCCTCTTTGGAAATGATAACCGTCGATTGTAACAGTTTCCTGTTCTTTTGTAAGATGTTTATACAATAAATAAATTAGAATTCCTACGATAAACAGTCGTAAACTCCAAACATTCATGACGGCTAGGAAGAGGAAGAAGCACCCGGCCCAAAAATAATACTTTTTGCTTTTTGAAAAGCTGAAATAGAGAAATAACGCTCCAATAATAAGTAAAAAGGCACCGCCATTATTAAAGATTGCAAGTTCCGCGAAGACGATTAAAAGTAGAATAATCACTAGAAGTGTAAGTTGATCTGTTGAAAATCTCTTCATAATGGGTCCTCCCTTCATCAAGTATGTATTTGTTCGCAAGGATGAACATGATTTAGTTTTAATCAAAAGTTAGGAGAAAGCATATAGCTTTCTCCTTTTTTAGGTAATTATACCATGTTCTATTAAATGTTCGTGAGAAGTTTATCTCTAAAGTTGCTGCGGTTAAATCTAAAAATCACTGTTACTATAGGGGCATTTTAAATGCTTGGGGACATTGTTTGTTCGCCCACTATTCGGATGGTAAACTTATTTTACCCAATTGACTAAATTATTCTTTCGTAGAGACAGGTAATTCAAGTACAGGCGTTGGGTTAGAAGCATTTTGCGTTTCAAGATGACGTAAGCGAGCTTCTAATTGCGTTGTTTCATAATCCTTTTCAATGTTTGTTGCAAGGTTGTCAATGTAAGTTGAAAGTTCATCAAAATTTGTTTCATTTTTTGATTTTAAGACGTGGTCCATTTTGTGGTTTGCACGTGTTACATTTTCTTTGCCCATTAATTGAAGCTGACGAACTTTCATGTCTTTGATTTTGTGCTTCATTGTTTCGAATTTTTGTTCTAACTCTAAAAATTCCTTTTTTGTTGTTTCAATTGAAGTTAGTAATGTGTATTGACGTAATTTATAAGTTTCCACTTCTTTATTGGCAAATTCAATTAAATCTGCTTCACCACTATTTGTTGCAAGGGCTAGTTGATTCGTTCTTTTTTCTAACATCTCACTTGCTTCTTTTAGTTCGCCCTCAAGTTTTTCTTTTAATTGCGCTTGACGTTCAAGTAATATACCAGTTTGTTCTGTTTGTTTTTCAGCTTCACGAATGTATTGGTTAAGCATCGCAATCGGATTCTTTTTTTCCTTTTTATCGAATAACTCATGTAAATCTGCTTCTAAACTGTATTTAAATCTTTTTAATAAACTTGTCATTTGAATTCTCTCCTTATTTCGTTAATTTTGCCCATTCATTTTCAAAATTCGTGAATGGATCATTTTCTTTTGTTGTATTTAATGAAAGTGGCGCGTCTTCGTTGTTCCATTTTTTATACACTACGTAAAGTACGAAGATTGCTGCAAGACCGATTAATGCTGGGATGTTTGAAATAGCTGATAATACACCAACAAGTCCAACTGCTACCCACATCACTTTCGCGAATGTTGATTTAGCTTTGACGTAGTAATGCATGCCGAGCCATACAAACAGACCTGAGAAGGCAAGGCCAACTAATGGACCTAACATGTGAAGTGCAACAATTACTGCGACAACTCCTAAAAGTATTAAACCTAATTTTTTCATTTCTTTTTTGCTCCTTTCGTTTGTAACCTTATGTTATCTAATTACGTGATTTCCTAAAACGGACCCGGATAGCATCTTTACCTAGGTCTAGAGGCTGAGGTCATCTAGGCAAAGTGTAGGAGTTTATTGTTTCATGGTTATTTGACAAAAATAGAACAAGTGTCATGACAGCCTTTGACAAAATATTTGAAATGCTTCTTTTATAATGTTAGTAAAGGAAGGAGGACTAAAAATGAGAACTTATTCAATATTTAATATAAAAAAACAATATCAATCATTTGTATTTGGACGAGAACGATTGCTTCTTGAAATGGTATCTTCTATAGATGAAACAAAAGAGTCCTCTGTATCCAAACAAATTAGTTATCTCTGTGAGCCAATAGAAGGTAGTGTGGTACAGGGGTTCATCTATGAACATTTACAAAGAAGTTTCCCGGAAATGGTAAAAATCGAGGATTATCTAAAATTCGAGCATCAAATTAAAGGTCGCTTAAAATTAAGAGTATACTCTTATCATATAGAAGCGGTTTGTGAAGGATCGCGCATGCTAGATTTAGATCTATTCCAATCATTGAGTCAAATGAATGATTCGTTTCTTGCGTTCAATAAAGCGGATTCGGAATGTGGATGGTTGAAACCAATTAAACATGCCTCATACTAGAAAAAGCTAGTTTGTTTTGTGAAAAATGATACTAAAACACTAGAAAAACGCTATAAAAACAAAGCAAACGCTAGTAACATCAAAGTTTATAGTGTATAATCCTTCATGGAGAGTTCTTCTCGGTATTAATTGGTAGTGGAGGAGGTTGGCACTGTGGATACTTGGATTTGGATTATTATTGTGATTATAGCGCTAGCAGGCGGTGTAGCACTTGGTTTCTACTTAGCTCGTCAATATATGATGAAATATTTAAAAGAAAACCCACCAATCAACGAACAAATGATTCGTGTGATGATGGCTCAAATGGGTCGAAAACCATCAGAAAAACAAGTTCGTCAAATGATGGCACAAATGAACAAATTCTCAGACAAATAAGTCAATCAACAACAGTTTTCGCAGATGTCGAAGCTGTTGTTTTTATTTTGTTTACAGGCTTAAAAGATTTCATTAAAAAAGCCGCCTCACATATAGAGACGGCAAATTACTAACGACGATGTTCGACTAGGTCAATGGCTCCTAATACGATATGGGCTAAACCGAAACCGAAAATGGTATTGGCAATCATTTTGTTTGAACCATGTTTCTGTTTCATTGCATAGCCCGCAGCCGTAACGGCAGAACCAAGAACAGTTGGGATTAAACCTTCACGAAAGTTATTCATTATCAAAATCCCTCCATCATCGTTGTTAGTTGGTGAAACACACCATTCTTATTATTGCAAGTAGTGCTCGAGATATGTAAGAAAGTTTCGTTCATCAGGTGGCTAAACGAAGAATCTTCTTCATTCAATGAACGTAATTCATTTTAATAAAAATAGAAACGACATTCTGAGGTCAAAATCAACACCTAAAATGCCGTTATAAATGAAAATTATGAAATTTCCTTCTGTGATAAAAAATCATCTTCATCATCATCCACTAAAACGTACTGATCTAAAAATTCGCGAATCGTTTGTTCATATTCATGCGAGTTTTGATTAAAAGATTGGGCATGAGCTCCGATGCTAAAGAGCTTTAACATTTTAGGTTCCTCTTTCGCTTCGTACATTTCTTCCGTCATCTCAGGTAGGATGAAGTCGTCCTCTAAACTATGAATAAACAGAACTGGTGATTTGATTTTTGTCACTGCCTGTTTGGGTGTCACACTTCTGATTGAATAGCCATCTCGAAGACGCAAGAAAAGGTCAGCAACTCGAACCGGTAGTTTTGGACGTAAAAGGGTTTCTTTTTTCACAATTTGTGATAGTAATTTCTCGAAGTCTGAGAATCCACAATCGGAAATATAGAAATTCGCACTATCTTCAATAAGCCCAGCATATAGAAGCATTGTCGCTGCACCCATTGATTCTCCGTGAATGCCGATTAGTGCATCTTCGCCAACAATCGTTCTCACGGCTTTTACAACTGCCGCTAAATCGAATTTTTCATAATATCCGTAACTTGTTGTTTTCCCACCAGAATCACCATGACGGCGGTGGTCAAAAACGAAGGAATTAAAGCCAAGTCGCTCAAACATTCGAGCATATTTCACCGAATTAATCTTATTTTCTGTCACACCATGGCAAATAATGATGGTGTTCGTTGTATTTAAAGGCTGTAGAAAAACACCTTTTATTGGATAACCATTTGGTGAATCAATACTTAACTCATCTTTTCGGCAATTGTTATACCATGATTCATCAAAACGTTGTGCTTTTAATTCACGGTCATAGATAAAGTCTGCATCTTTTTGTTTAATGTACATAAGTCGATTGGTTAACAAAATGCCAAAAGCTGCAGTCATTGCGGAAATGACGGACGTAAAAATACTTGATACGATCAATACTTTCTTTCGTTTCATAAAAACACCTCGATTCCTCTTTAGTATAAAATATTCAGCCTGTCATTATTCACCTATACTAATGTTACATTAGTTTTAAGAAAAATTTTTTATTACACCCCTAGTAAAAATACATTCAAAATAGAGGGAAATCTTATATTACATGGAATACATTAAATAAGATTTACTATTTCGAACAAAGGGGAATTGTTCATGTCAAAAGAAGTTGTCATTGTAAGTGCTGTACGTACAGCGATTGGTTCATTTCAAGGTACTTTAAAGGATGTACCTGCAACAAAATTAGGTGCCATCGTCATAAAAGATGCACTAAAAAGAGCTGGAATAGATGGAAGTCATGTTGATGAAGTCATCATGGGAAATGTGTTATCTGCTGGACTGGGACAAAATCCTGCACGTCAAGCAACTTTAGAAGCGGGCTTATCTTATGAAATTCCAGCAATGACCATTAATAAAGTTTGTGGTTCGGGGTTAAAAGCTATTCATTTAGCAGCTCAAGCCATTGCAGCGGGTGAAGCTCAAGTTGTTGTAGCAGGTGGCTTCGAAAATATGAGTCAAGCGCCATATTTACTAATGAATGCTCGTGAAGGATATCGTATGGGAAATCAAAATGTCGTTGATAGTATGATTCAAGATGGATTATGGTGTGCATTTAACGATTATCATATGGGAATGACAGCCGAAAACTTATGTGATTATTATCATATTACGCGAGAAGAGCAAGATGCGTTCGCAGCTCGGTCACAACAACGTGCATTTTTTGCAATTAATGAAGGGAAATTTGATGAAGAAATCGTGCCGGTTGAGATTCCAGTAAGAAAAGGGGATCCGATTATTTTTGCAAAGGATGAATACGTAAGACCAAAAACAACCGTTGAATCTTTGAATAAATTACGTCCAGCATTTAAAAAAGACGGATCGGTGACTGCTGGAAATGCATCGGGAATCAATGATGGAGCTGCAGCTGTTGTAGTAATGTCAAAAGAAAAAGCAGATGAGCTAGGCATAGCGCCGCTAGCAATAATCATTGCAAATGCAAGCGCAGGTGTTGACCCTGCCATTATGGGGACAGGCCCAATCAAAGCCGTTAAAAAAGTGTTAGACAAAGCAAATCTCTCACTGGATGAAATCGATTTAATCGAAGCGAATGAAGCCTTCGCTGCTCAATCAATTGCTGTAGATCGTGAACTATCCTTTAATCATAATAAATTAAATGTGAATGGTGGGGCAATTGCCCTTGGTCATCCAATCGGTGCAAGCGGTGCGCGTATTCTAGTCACGTTGCTGCACGAAATGAAAAGACGCGACGCAAAACATGGCCTAGCAACACTATGTATTGGTGGTGGACAAGGAGTAGCGACGATTATCCAAAGATAATGTTTAATGTTCGTTCGTACCTAGAAAATAAACAAGGGGTTGCAACGAAGGACTAAGGGTAGTATCGTACTAATATATGTACGAAATGGAGCAGGTGAAAAGCATGGCAAAAAAGAAAAATCAACCGCAAAAACAAACAACAAACAAAAATCAAGAAAATGAAGCACTAACACTAAAGGACCAAATCAATGGGGACGTGTTAGCAAAGCTACAAGCTGCGAAGAAAAGTTTAGTGGCTGAAGAACAAGCAAAAGAAGAAGAACGTCAAGCGCGTCTAGCCTTCGAACGCAAACAACGCGAAAAAAACATGTCCTTCGAAGAGCTTCTTGATAAGTATGGCAATCAAGGATCGAAATTTTAAAGTTAATTGATCTGCAACTCCTTTAGGGAGAGAGTTCTCTTTTGGAGTTCAAAAAGTGAAAGTTAGTTAAATAATTAACAAGATAGCATGGCGATTCGAAAAGGAATTCGCCATGTTTTTTATGTTTGTATGTGAAAATCATTAGGTAGAATTACTGTTTGAAGAGAATAGTGGAGACTTATTAAGAATATAAGTGGGGGAATTCCAGTTAAGGGATCTTGTTTAAGTTGAAATTAAAAAATTCGGATGAGATAAGTATACAGGAGTTTTTTAAAATAACGGAAATTTCTTCCGTTATTTAAACTAGAAGGACATCAGAAGTCAGATATAAGGGAAGAAATTTCCGTTAATGCTCTAAATTAAGGAAAAATTCAAAGATTTTGATGAGATAAGGGTAAAAGATTCCCTTATTTGGAGAAAAATAAATGGGTTTTTTAAAATAACGGAATTTTCTTCCGTTATTTAACCTAGAGAACTCCTAGAAGTCAGATATAAGGAAAGAAATTTCCGTTAACCGCTCTAAATTAAGTCGAAATTTAAAGATTCAAACTAGATAAGGGTACCTAGTAGACTCTTAAAAAATAAAAAGCGCGGCCAATTCTAAAAATAGAACTGGCACGCGCTAAAATCTCATTTCAATGGGCTTGTCTCACCCAATTTTATACTACACTATTATTTTTTGTTACCTCTTAGGTTATAGATGGCAACTAGTATAATAAACCAAATCGGAGTTAATAATAGGGCACTTCTTGTTTCTTCCGAAATAAACATAATTACTAAAATCGCTACAAATAGTATGAGCACAACATAGTTAATAAACGGAGTTAACGGTGCTTTAAACGTTGATTTTTTATGTAACTCGGGACGTGTTTTCTTATATCGAATATGTGAAATAAGGATAATACTCCACACCCAGATGAAGCAAATGGCACTAATCGTTGTAACGATACTAAATGCTGCATCAGGAATCATATAGCTTAATAATGCTCCAACTGAAACGACTACTGCTGAAGTGATCAGGGCATTTGAAGGAACATGATTACCATTTAATTTGGCAAATGATTTTGGCCCTTGTTTATTTTTGCTTAAGTTATACATCATACGACTTGTTGAGAATAATCCACTGTTACCTGCAGATGCAGCAGATGTAAGCACGACAAAATTAATAATTCCTGCAGCAATTGGAATTCCAGCTAAAGTGAAAACTTGTACAAATGGACTGTTTGCTGCACTTAATTGTGTCCATGGATTAATACATAAGATGACGAAAATCGCACCAACATAGAATAATAAAATTCGAACAGGTATTTTATTAATGGCAGATGGGATGTTTTTCTTTGGATCTGCTGTTTCAGCGGCTGATACCCCAACTAATTCCACACCCACGAATGCGAATACTACCATTTGGAAGGCAAATAGGAAGCCTGTAAGACCATTCGGGAAAAGACCGCCATGTTCCCATAAGTTGCTTACTGAAACTTTCCCAGTGTTTGTTTCAAATCCAGTAACAAGCATGAAAATACCAATCGCAATTAATGCGACGATTGTAATTACTTTAATAATAGCAAACCAAAACTCTAATTCACCAAATAGTTTTACAGTTAGCAAGTTTAAAAATAGTAAAATGACTAAACAAGCAAGAGCTGGAATCCATTGTGGTATATCAAACCAATATCTTACATAAACCCCAACGGCAATGATGTCTGCCATCGCTGTCATAATCCAACAGAACCAATAAGTCCATCCTGTTACAAAACCTGCCCATGGACCGATATAATCTGTTGCAAAGTCTGTAAATGATTGGTAACCTGCATTTGATAATAGTAACTCACCTAAAGCACGCATGACGAAAAACAATGAAATCCCTATAATTAAATAAACAAATATAATAGAAGGACCCGCTTTTTCTATTGCTGCCCCCGACCCTAAAAACAACCCTGTACCAATCGTTCCGCCGATTGCAATTAACTGTACATGTCGATTTTTTAAGTCGCGTTTTAATTCTTGTTGTGCCATGTGATAGCCCCCTGATGTTTTGTAGGAAGAGCCGTTTCTAATTTAGAGTTTCACATTTGTGCTTTACCTACATGAGCATAGATTGTCTAAAAAATTCACTCAATTTTAATAATAAAAAAAGAGATAGACTTTCTATCTCATGAGAACTTTAAAAATAACAAAAAATCTGTTATCTTCTGTCCTTTTGCCTGAGATTATTAACCCTTCGGCGTCGCTTGAATGCGATCTCTCCAGAAACTGCTCCAACTAAAGTGTATGCTCTAGTTTTCAACGCTATTATTTTGTTTCAACTTAACAAATTTTAATGATGTCGGAAAAAATCAGGAACTTCTATCCGTCTTATTTCGACAAAATTCTACGTTGTTTTCTTGTAGAAATCTTAACAATATTCTAGGGATCTATCAAGACTATTTGTTAGATAATTTCATCGATAGAAAGGACGATTGTCGATTGAAAGCGTTATCTTTAGAGAAATAAACTCATAAGAGAGAAATTAGTTGTATAAAAAAGAACTCTCAAATGGATTTGAAAAGTAAGTGCGAAATGTAAAATGCGAACATTGTGTAGTTTAATTTTAAAAATCGTTCGTTTTCTGGTTAAAAAGTAGATGCTTATCCAGGATTCGAGTATAGATAATCGTGGGATACAGAAATTGCTGTGAAACCGAGTTCGCGGAAGGAGTAAAGTATGATGGTACGTAAAATGTATAATTGCATAGTATTTTACAAAAAAGAGCTAACCTTATCAGTTAGCTCCTACATATAGAAATTTCCTTCATCCACTTCTTTGTGACTAGCTGGATTACTTTGAAAAGAATGATTAGGGTAAACGCGCCAGCTGTATCTAGTAGAACATCATTAAAGATGCCTGTTCGACCAGGTACAAAAGTTTGGTGGAATTCATCAATTGCCGCAATAATAAAAGTGCTGATGATCGCAAAAAGTGCAGCATGCTTTAATTTTAATTTCCGATAAAGTAAGTAAATGATGATTCCGATGAGTCCGAATCCGACAAAATGAGTTGCTTTACGTATTAAAAACTCAACGAAATGGTAATATCCCCTCGTTTCAACAGAAATCGTTTGCCCCCAATAGGTAACTTCGATTTTACTCAACAACTCCTCAAATGGTTTGTCAGCTAATACCTGTTGTAGAGAAGGGACGATGGTTTGCTGTTGATAGGACATACTTGAAACAAAAAATAGCGTGATCAGGATTGCGATGATTACTAGAATATACCTTTTCATCGGTGCTCTTGATAGATGTCTCGCTTTAAGAAGTTATTTACATTCGCTATATTGTTGATGTCCTTTGCTTTTTCGTAGGCCTTAACGTTTTCAAGTAGTTGCTCTGTTGTTCTTGCCCCAATTACAGTTGAAGCAATCGCAGGATGACTTAAATTAAATGCCAAGGCTGCTGCATGTATGTCTTCATATTCAGATTCAAGTTGTTCTAAAACTCGTGCTAATTCTTCTTTTGAATAACTCATATAGTTCGTAATTTTATCCAGTCGTTCTCGCCAAGTTTTAGTTAACAATCCCTTAGCAATAGAACCGCGTGTAACGACAGAAGCTCCGTTACTTGCGATCAAATCAAACCATTCTTCTGCTCGTCGATCCAACATACTGTATTGCATCATGTTTGAAACGCATTGGCTCTTTCTGGTAAAGGCTGTAAAGACATTCGGGCGAATAGAGGAAATCCCGTACTGTCTGATCACACCTTCTTTTTTTAGATCTTCAAAGGTTTCAATGATTTCATCCCATGAATCGTCAATCGTCCCACCATGTAATTGATAGAGATCAATATAGTCTGTTTGTAATCTACGTAAGCTCATCTTTAAGCCGTTTTTAATATGTTCTGGTGTGGCATCCCAAAACCAACCATCTTTGTCTTCGTGCCAACGATTGCCAACCTTTGTTGCAAGGATGACTTCCTTTCGATGTGGCTTTAATACTTGGCCAAGTATTTCTTCGTTTGCGCCTCGATCATATAAATCTGCGGTGTCAAAATAATTAATGCCTTGTTCAAGTGCCATTTCAATAACAGGTTTTGCGTCTTCTAGTTTAGGTGGTAGCGACATACAGCCTAAGCTAAGTTCTGAAATTTCAATGTCACTTTGACCAACTTTTCTTTTTTTCATATTTCCCCCTGCTTTCTGCCAAACTTTTCTTAACTAATGGTACAATGAAATGAACAAAAACGACAAGCGAGGGCATTGAAGTGATGAAAAAATTTGAAGAAAAAACAATTCAATCAACACCTATCTATAGTGGAAAGATTATTTCATTAAAAGTTGATGATGTGCTACTTCCTAACGGTAAAGAAGGAAAACGAGAGATTATTAATCACCCCGGTGCGGTGGCGGTTATTGCCATTACAAATGAAGGTAAATTAGTGTTAGTTGAACAATATCGAAAAGCATTAGAACGCTCGATTATCGAAATTCCTGCTGGTAAATTAGAGCGTGGGGAAGAACCAGAGCTAGCTGCTAAACGCGAGCTAGAAGAAGAGACAGGATATGGTTGTCATGAAATCTCCTATTTACAAAGCTTTGCGACTTCTCCCGGTTTTGCGGACGAAGTAATCCATCTTTATGTGGCAAAAAATTTATATGAAATTGAAGAAAAAGCAGAACTCGATGAAGACGAATTTGTTTCTCTAATGGAAGTGTCGATTGAAGAAGCGGAAGAAATGGTGGAAGATCAAAAAATTTACGACGCCAAAACAGCATTTGCAGTACTATGGATGAAATTAAATAGTGGTAGGGCTTAAATTACTTCATAAGCAATGATGAAAATATAATTTTGCCAAGTGAGAATCTTTAACTAAATTTATTCTATAAATGTCTGATTCTTTTTACAAAAAATGATGAATGATTATGAAGCTAATTATGATAGATTTTTCTAAAATTAGAAGCTATTAAAAGGGTATATTGATAGAGGACGAGCATAAGCTGTAACAACGAAAGGAGAATGCTTATGTTTCGTTCTTTGACTGCTATACAATATGCCTGTATCTTAGCTATTAGTTTCGTAAGTGGCGTAGTATGTTTTCAGGCGTTTTCAATGGACAAGTCTATGAAACTAATTGGATATATTGATCCTAGAGTTTTAGATCAAACAGACATTTCGTTGTGGCAGACGATTCTTCCCTTAGTTGTTTCTATTGTTATTGTGTTAGTGTTTGCGACAAATCCCTATATTCAATATTTTGCGCGATTTGTAGTAGCCATTCGAATTACCTTCTTTGGCTTTAGTTCGGTATTTCTATTAACACAATCAGAATCGATGTTAACGTATAGTGCCTGGTGGTTCCCATTTCAACTTGTCTATGCCATTCTATTATTAATGTTATGTTCGGTTTATGGTACAAGAAAAGTAGGACCAAATCGAAAACACTTTTTTTCTAAAAAATTATTTATCTTTATCGTAGCTTGTCTAGCAATTGTTTGCGCGGGAGAGGTTGTAACAATTTCTTACATTTTTAAATGAATCAGAATCTTGTAATCCCTCGAATTCATTTGGTATAATAAGATGAGTTTAGGAGGGCGTCGTATGGAGAGCCGTATCGATCGTATTAAAAAGCAATTACATAGTGCTGGCTATAAACTGACGCCTCAGCGGGAAGCGACAGTTACAGTACTATTAGAACATGAAGAAGACCATTTAAGTGCAGAAGATGTGTACTTACTAGTAAAAGATAAAGCGCCTGAAATTGGATTAGCAACGGTTTATCGCACACTTGAATTATTAACAGAGTTGAAAATTGTCGATAAAATCAACTTCGGAGATGGCGTATCGCGCTATGACCTTCGTCAAGAAGGTGCAAAACATTTCCACCATCATTTAGTATGCATCGAATGTGGTGCAGTAGATGAAATTCAGGAAGACCTATTAGACGATGTAGAAGCTGTTGTAGAAAAACGTTGGAATTTTATTATTAAAGATCATCGCTTAACATTCCACGGAATTTGCTGGCGTTGCCACGACAAACAAGAAAATCAATAATTGGACTCGCAAAGAGTGTAAACTAAGTTAGTCGACTTTGTTTACACTCTTTTAATTTTGGATCGGTAAGAATTAAGACTAATAAACAAGAGATGTGAATAAGTGAGATGAAGGAGAAATACGATAAATGAGTATCGTAAATCTCTTTCATCGGGGTGATGAAGAGGGGAATAGGGTACTTTTGCTTTGTAAACCTCTTTCATCCGGACTATGTAGAAGAATTAACTTTACTTTATTATTACAATTTCACTTCTTACGTTTTCGTAGCGTGAAACGGGGAACTAAGTTAATAGGTGCCTTTCAATTGGATTTGAACTCCAATCCAAATAGCCTGGACTTTTCACTCGCTGGTGCTTACTAGCCTTTATCAAAAGCAACATCATTCAATATAGAGAAATGTTTTACCTTGTAACCATTTGGAAAAAAAACTATCATTGGTAGTATAAAAGGGTAGGTGTTTTGGATGCAACGTGATAAGGATGCATTATCAGATTATATACATTTTTTACAAGTAGAGCGTCAACTCTCACAAAATACATTGGCCTCGTACCAACGAGATTTAGCAAGTTATATTGAACATTTACATACAGTACAGGGTGTCAATTCCTTGAATGATGCAGAACGATCTCATATATTAGTGCACTTAGAATCTTTACGTTCTAATGGCATCTCAGCTCGAACGATTGCTCGACATATTTCATCTATACGTTCCTTTCATCAATTTTTATTGCGTGAAAAAGTGACAGAACATGACCCGACTGTACATATTGAAATGCCCCAAATTGAGCAGCGACTTCCAAAGGTGCTATCGCTTGAAGAAATTGAGTCATTAATTCAAGCTCCTAACAGAAGTAAGCCTCAAGGGATTCGTGATACGGCCATGCTTGAGTTGCTTTATGGAACAGGAATGCGAATTAGTGAATGCATCGAGTTAAATTTAGAAGACATCCATTTAACGATGGGGTTTGTCCGTGTATTCGGGAAAGGTGGAAAAGAACGCATCGTCCCTCTCGGAAAGAGTGCAATTCGAGCATGTAACGAATATTTGCAAAGTGCAAGGGGTAAATTGCAAGGGGACTATCCAAAAACAGAAGCGTTATTCATTAGTCAAAGAGGTAAACGCTTAACGCGTCAAGGTTGTTGGAAGTTGATTAAAGAACATTTATCAAAAGCTAACATTAAAAAAGAAATTACGCCCCATACATTACGCCATAGTTTTGCAACACATTTAATTGAAAATGGTGCAGACTTACGCGCAGTGCAAGAAATGTTAGGTCATGCCGACATTTCAACAACTCAAATTTATACACATATAAGTAAGACTCGACTTTCTGAAGTGTACAAACAATTCCATCCAAGGGCCTAAGGAATTCTATAGAAAATGGGGGTAGAAATCACAGTGATATTCTTTCTCCATTTTTTTGTTTAATTAAGGTGAAAATAACCTCAATTAATCGGTAATTCTACGATTATATCAGCTTCTTAAGATTACATAATATTCATTTGACGGAATTTCTCCGCATATAATCTAGATTATTTAAATAAGATTCTAAAAATATCTCTCTCAACTGTCTAGATTACTTGAAAAAGTGTCTAGAATTAGATTAAGTCCATATAATTGTGTAAAAAGAAAAGAGTCATTTTATGCCCTCTTGGATACAATGTTTTCAACGACGATAAACATTAGAAAAGAGGA
>NZ_JAFBDY010000039.1 GCF_016908465.1 Lysinibacillus composti
CTTGTTTTTCGACAATTCAAGTATATAGAAATCGGTGATTACGTGCTTTTTTATTTATGAAATTTTTTCAAACCCCAACAAATATTATAGAGCCATTAAAATAAAAAAAAGCCGTCGAAACGAACGGCTTTTTTCATAAAGTGCTTACCCAAATTCACTTAATTTTTTTCAATGTAGATTTTACGCTTTTACAGGTAAAAATAATTCTCTAATTTCCTTCCAATTATGAACACGTTTAAAACGCGTTTCTTGAATATTATTTGGTTGGGAATAAAGTATTCCTTCACCTGTAAATGATTCTAACTGTCGAACATTATCATCAATTAAAAAGTCTGTCTTCACAACCTTTTTATTACCACAGAAAATAAAACGCTGTGGGTCTAGGAATGGGAAGTGTTCTAATAACCATTCATACTTCGCTTTAAATGACCCTGGCACATCCATTGCAGCTGTAGCGATGTATATTTCATAGTGCTCACTTAACTCTTTTAAAACTGCAACTGCATTTGGATCGAGTAATTTTAAATCTCGGAAATAATCCGGTTCATTAATCATCATAAATACTTCTTTTGCAATCTCAGGTTGTAAGTTTCTAATCTGCAAATTATCTGTCGCCACAGTTATATTAAAACGTTCCTTCAAAGACACCCTTAGCTTCCCTACAAAATCTGCTAACACCATATCCATATCTACAGCGATACTTTTCATACATACCTCCACTACTAAATTAGTATTCTCTCTCTAGTCTAAGAAAGGTAAGCGTGAAAAACAAATGATTCTGCCCAACTTTACATAAAGTTTACTTCGACTTAATAAGAGAAAGGATTGTACATGCCTAATACAAACTAACTAGCTGTTTCTAATTTACCGTTTTTCGGTTTGTTTCCTTTATCTTTTGTTGCAAGTTGAAGTAAGAACATCCCACCAAATACAACTAAACCTATGATATCTGAAAGAGATTCAGGGTAAACCATTGCAAGTCCTGCTGCAATGACGACTAGGCGTTCAATCCAATTGATTGAGCGATACCAATAGCCAATAATTCCCGCACTTATTGCAATCATACCCATAAATGCTGTTATGACAACCCATGCTACTTCCCAGAATGTTACATCAATCATTAGTAGTGATGGCGAATAAACAATCATATACGGTATGATGAATGCCGCTATTGCTAATTTTGCTGAATGGACTCCCGTTTTAATTGGGTCCCCACCGGAAATACCTGAAGCAGCAAAGGCTGCAAGTGCAACTGGTGGCGTAATATCTGCAATAATTCCAAAATAAAAAACAAAGAAGTGTGCAGATAGTATTATTACTAACGGTACAGCAGCTTGTTGTACATCAGGTGCTAAAAGCGTTACAATGGCAGGCGCTGCAATCGTTGACGTAATTACATAGTTTGCTGTAGTTGGAGCACCCATTCCTAGAATTAGTGAGGCAATCATTACAAAGAATAACGTTAAGAAGATGCGTCCACCTGCAAGGTCTACTAAACTATTTGCTAAACTTAAACCTAAACCTGTTTTTACTACAACCCCTACGATAATCCCTGCACAAGCAGTCGCTGCAACTACCGCTAGTGCAGTGCGGGCTCCATCAACAAGTGCATCCACCATTTCTTTTGGACCAAATTTAACATCTTTATTGATCAATCCTACAATTATACAAGCGATAATTCCGTACAAAGCAGAATGAATGACTGGTACGCCTAACATCATAATTACGATAATTAAAGCAATAGGAATTAATAAATAAATTTTCTTAAAAATTTCTTTTCGATTAGGCATTTCTTCATCAGTTAATCCACGAAGCCCTAAACGTTTTGCCTCAAAGTGAGTCATGATCCAAATCCCTGAAAAGTAAAGAATAGCTGGAATAGCCGCTGCTTTTGCGATATCCCAATACGTAATACCACGTCCAATGAATTCAACCATTAAGAATGCTGCGGCACCCATAATTGGTGGCATTAATTGCCCCCCTGTTGAAGATGATGCTTCAACAGCACCTGCAAATTCCTTTTTATAACCAAGACGTTTCATCAACGGAATTGTATAGGAACCAGAAGTAACAACGTTTGCAACAGAACTACCTGAAATTGTACCTTGTAGCGCCGAAGAAAAGATGGCTACTTTCGCTGGTCCACCAATTAATTTCCCTGCAACCGAAATGGCTAAATCATTGAAGTACTCCCCTACCCCTGTTTTGACGAGGAATGCTCCAAA
Organism: Lysinibacillus composti; assembly: GCF_016908465.1. Lineage (GTDB taxonomy): Bacteria > Bacillota > Bacilli > Bacillales_A > Planococcaceae > Ureibacillus > Ureibacillus composti_A. The sequence goes on from NZ_JAFBDY010000039.1 coordinate 2,226, forward strand.
CAGTAAGAATGCAAAGATATAAGTTGCCGATACACTAATAGGTGTACCTAATATCCCATCGGTTGAGAAATACATGAGATTGACGATTTGTTCCACCGTTTGACCTCGGTGTGCTAAAAAGTCTGGCATTTGTTGTCCGAAGAATGCATAAATCAAAAATAGGGACGCAATGATGGCGATTGGAAGCCCTACAGAACGCCTAGCAGCTTCTAGCACCAAAATCGATACGATTAAACCAACAATAAAGTCCATTTGATTAATTGTGCCAAGACTTGTAACTAAGCGTTCGTAGTTAAGCGTCCAATAAACACCTGTTACAGCTCCTAAAATCGCTAAGATGTAATCATAGAACGCAACTTTTGTTTTATTCCCTTTCTTTCGCGCTGGGAAAAGTAAGAATATAAACGTCAACCCGAAACCTAAATGGATCGTACGTTGAATGTATGCAGTAAATTGTCCAAAAATAGCAGTATATAATTGGAACAATGAGAATGCTAGTAGACCAAAGTATATGATCCACTTCATTGCCCCTACTAATCTACGCATGTTGGCTTCAGTATCATATTTTTCTAGTAATTGTTGTTGCTGTTCTTCCGATAAGACTTCTAAATTCTCCGTTACAAGTTCTTTTTCAGCGATCTTCATTCTTCATTACAACTCCTTTCAATTTGTCATATAATGAAACTTTTTTTACTTCAAATACATAAGAGTTGCCTCGCTTGAGAGACTTTTTTAAATTGTAGTTCTTATCTCCATAATTAACATATAAATCAAGATCAATATTTCCTATATAGAGTGTGAATTGATCCATTGTGGTGTTTTCATATTCTAGTTTGTATTTACCGTTTTCGTAGGTTAATGTTTGACCTTCTTCTGCGTGTGCAGGCATCCCAACAGCTACATCTTCATACTCCATAGAAACTAGCTTTAGTCTCCTAGATTTTGTGATTTCATACTTTTCTAGTACATCAGTTAGGTGAATTGAATGTGTATACCGAATTTCAAAGTTTTTATCTTTAAAAACGTTTATGTAATACATTTGTGGATTATTCATTCTTGTTTCAGTAAACGAAATGACCGTAAACATCGGTGAAACAAAAAGGACAATCCCCATTACAACTATGATGATTATAAGTAAGGCCAAACGTTTCATTTAATCGCCTCAATTCAAAAAGGACTTGAAGTACATACGCCCTCAAGCCCTTCACTTCATTCAAACGAATTATTGTTCATCAAAGAACTTTTGAGCACCTGGATGAACGTCGATTCCGATACCATCTAAGGCAGTCTCAACTTTAATGAATTCGCCTTTAGCATGGCCAATTTTTTCTGTATTTGCGTAAATTGCTTTTGCAACTCCATAAGCAACATCATCTGGTAAATCTGCTTTAGCTGCAATCATTGCCAATACTGACACTGTTGGTACTTCTGCTTCTAAACCGTAAGTGCCTGCAGGGATTGTATCGACTGCATAGTATGGATATTTTGCAATTAGTGCTTCAGCCTTGTCAGCTGCAACTGGAACGATTGTAACATCTGTTGTTGCTCCTAAAGCTTCAACAGCAGCTGTTGGATAACCAGCCGTAATGAATGCCGCATCGATTTGACCAGACTGTAAACCATCAGTTGATTCACCAAAGTCTAAGTTTTGTGGTTGGATGTCGTCCATTGTTAAACCATGTATTTCTAATAATTGCTCTGCATTCGCGTAAGTACCAGAACCTGGCGCACCTACAGAGACTTTTTTACCTTTTAAATCTTCATAAGAAGCAATTCCAGAATCAGCTTTTGTTACAAGTTGAACCGTCTCTGGATATAGTCCACCGATTGCAACTAGGTCTTCTAATGGAGCACCTTCAAACATTAACTCACCATTTTTCGCATAGTAAGCAATATCTGTTTGAACGAATGCAAGCTCTGCATTGTCATCTTTTAATGCATTAATGTTTGCAGTTGAAGCTTGAGAAACTTCAGCTGTTGTTTTAATTCCTGTTTCTTCTGAAATAAGATCAGCAAAAGTACCACCTAATGCATAATAAGTACCTTGTGTCCCACCAGTAACTAAACTTAAAAATTTAATATCTGAAGTAGTTTTACCTTCAGTTGCTTCTTCTGTTTCTCCGCTAGTTGGAGTTGTTTCCTCTGTTTCACTTTCTGTTCCACTACATGCTGCAAGTAAAAATAACATCACAACACCTAGTAAGGAAAATAGTAACGATTTTTTTAGTTTCATATAAATTACCCCCTTTGTAAAAATCCCCTTACTTTTCCAATTCTACATAAATTTAATAATTTCTGTCAACTAAATACTAGAAATAATAGGTATTTTAGAGAATATAATTAACATTAATGAGAAACAACAAATCAAATTGATACAATCTTTTAAACGTTATTTGATAGAATCACCTCAATAGAAATCGAATTTACACTACTTTCTTACTGTACTTTGTCGAATAACTTGCACAAAAAAAGATATGACAATTTGTCATATCTTTGAGATTAAACTATTAACTTTTCCTACTCTTTCGTAATAACACCACAAGCGATACGTACTCCAGAATTACCTGATGGGTCTGTTACATAATCATCTGCTTTTTCATGTAAAACAATTGCACTACCATCTTCATCAAATAGAGAATTGGCCATACCCGATTTAAGTGTAAGGTTATTTGCTACATATTCCACTTGGACATTTCCTTCTCCGTCCGGTGTAATATTTGGTAGGTCACCAGCATGTGGCCCTTCTGGATTCTTAACTCCATGCTGTTTATTTTCTGGATTAAAGTGTGCACCCGCTGATTCGAAGTCAGGTCTTTCGCACTTCCCTACAGTATGAATATGAACTCCATGTTCTCCTGCTGGAACGTTTTTTAAGTCCATGGAAATTTTTAAACCCTCTGTAGTTTCAGTAAACTTTACGTTACCCAACTCATTTCCGTCTTTGTCTACCATTGACGCATTAGCACTTGCTGCTTCAGGTGCCACTACTGGAAGTTCTTCATCAGGATTGAATGCTCCAAAGAAATTACATCCGCCTAAAACGATTACACTTGCACATAGGATTACAAAAGTTTTTTTCATCATGATCCCTCCTCGAGAGGAGTATTGCCACAGATTGGAATAAATATTCGATATGATATTTGAAATGTATGAATCTCCCCTATTCTAGATAGCGCTAATCTTTACTGGAATAGTTCCGATATAAAGGTTAGAGGAGGTGCGTTATGGAACTTTCTTCAATAATGGCTTCACAACTACTTGATTTACAACAAACAGTCCAACTGAGTGTTATGCAAAGTGCTCTAAATATGCATACCACGGCTGCTGTAGAGATGCTTCGTGAATTGCCACAACAACAAACGGCTACTCACCCTATTAAAGGCACAGCTATTGACGTATCTGTATAACAAAGAAAAGAGACACCTCATAATTGGTGTCCCTTCTCTCATAATTTCTATTTATAATGGTAGTAGAGAAAATGCAATCAAATAGAATGAACATAAACTAATCTCTAGCAATAACATCTTACTATCATTTTACATATAATATTTAAATAGCTAGATTGACTTACCAAAAGGAAGGTTTCACAACCATTAACCAAAGCATAATCAACAATAACCCTATATATTGCCATGTTTTTCTTCGCAGTTTTAAAATAAACTCATGTCTGTTATATTGAGCTGTGCCAAATGTTTGTATCGTCGGTTTAAATGCACGTGCTAAAAAAACAATGGAACCAACCATTACGATATTGGTTAATAATACCCATGAAGTCGTCCAAGTCCATCCACTTATAACAATTAACATTACTCCAGATATTACAAGAACATGGCCTGCATGCTTAACCACTGTAATAGCTGATTGAAATGACTGAACAAACCCACTCATTTCCGATTCTCGAGCTTTTTCCATCCTTTTTAATATTGGTATTAAAGCAAAAAGTGGTCCTATGGAAACGACCGCACTTAACACGTGTATATATAAAAAAAGAGTATGAAACACTGGATTCACGTCCATTCAACTATGCTTGTTTCTTACTAACAGTATAGCATCCCAAAAGCACTTTTTTCTTGATGAAATGGTGACAATTCATATATTCCACAATTATGGTGAAAAAAGTATATAAAATTTATGAAAATTGTAAACACTGATTAAAGTTATTGTTAAATCATTAATAAATTGGCCTATTCGTTAATAATTCGTAGTAAGATGCAGTTAAAGGTCATGCTATCCGCAAAAGCCTAAACTAAATTTAGGAGTGATTATTATAGGTATCCATAAGTTTTTCACAAGTTTAAATGATCTTGAACGTATTTTCCGTGCACCAGGTCGTTTCAAATTTGAAGAGCATAATGTAGCTGCTCACTCATGGAAAGTATCTCAGTATGCGATGTTCTTTGGTACTCTAGAAGAATTGAACGGAGCAACAGTAAACTGGAAATCGCTTTATGAGAAAACAATTAACCATGACTTTGCTGAGGTTTTTATTGGAGATATTAAAACACCCGTTAAGCATGCAAGTGTTGAATTAAAACAAATGCTTGCTCATGTAGAAGAAAAAATGATGGAAAAGTTCATTCGGGAAGAAATTCCACCTGAATTCCAAGAAATCTTTTTAGAGAGAATGAAGGAAGGAAAAGATGAGACTTTAGAAGGCCGTCTACTAGAATTTTCCGACAAATTAGACCAATTTTACGAATCATTTGCTGAACTTAAACGTGGAAATACCGATAAGGAATTTATCATTATGTATCAACAAGCATTAGAAAAGCTACTAAAAATGCCTCTTGATGTGAGTGTCCGCTATTTTAAAGAAGAAATTTTACGTGATGTTATTAGTGAAGAAACACACATAAATATCGCTGCTCTCACGAATGAAGTTCTTAATAAACCCGACCGTTAAATTGTGATTTGGTTCAATTCAAACCAAATCACAATTTAACATTTAACGTCTCATAATAGGATCGAACAAGTTTTCCCGATAAAGGAAGGCTTTTTATTTTCCTCTTTCACTTTCATATATGGGACTTATTAATTAGCTATAACTTCCTTTAGCTTCTTAGACTCCCATAAATTTACCCCTCTTTTTCTTCATCTTGATATTTGACTTTTTTCATTATAGGTACTTACTTGCGCATTAAGAAACAATCATATAATATAACATTAAAGCTGCATTGTTCGTACAATATTAAGTTTTAACCTTTGAACTGTAAAAGGGAGTTTTATATCGAAGATGGAATGGCGAACATCACACTGCGGTGAATGATGATATACAGGATATCTTTTGCGAACACCCACTTTGAGGAGTGGTGGTTTAAAACTTTCTATAATAAATACGGCAAAGCGGCTTTGCATACATACATGTCAGGTTGCATAGTATCCAAAAAACCTCTTCGCTATTTGCAAAGAGGTTTTTTTATACACAACAAATAAAAAGGGAGTAGTATGAGAAAGTAAAAGTTTCTCATACTACTCCCTTTTAAATTACATTACTTTTGACAAGCCGATTGTCTTTTCAATAATCACTAGCGCAAATACAGAAATAATAATAAAAATAACAGAAATGGCGTTAATTGTCGGATCAAATGTTTGATCGATATAACCAAATGTTCGTACGGGTACTGATACTGTTGAAGGCGCCGAAACAAATAGACTAATCGATATTTCTCCAAAAGATGTCACTGCTGAAAACACTGCTCCAGCGAGAATCCCTGGCTTAATTAATGGAATCGTTACTTTATAGAAGGTTTGCATTGGAGTAGCCCCTAAATTCATAGAAGCCTTCTCTAAAACAGGATTTAAGTTAGACACGCTAACAGAAACAGTTCTAACTACATAAGGGAAACATACAATCATATGCCCTACTACTAACGCGATTATTGATCCATTAATCCCCATCATTGTGAATAAATAAAGTAGCCCGATACCTAGTACTACTTGGGGAATCATTAATGGAGATAGAATTAATGATTGAATTAACTCTTTTCCTCTAAAGTTTAACCTTGCTAATGAGTATGAAGCCATCGTTCCTAAAATTACAGTTAGCGGTGTGACAATTATTAATAAAATTACGCTAATCCAAAGCGAATCAAGCCATTGAGGATTTCCAAAAACCGCAGTAAACCACTTTAAGGAAAACCCTGTTGGTGGGAATTCAGGATATTCAGACGGACTAAAGGCTGAGAATACAATAACAAGAATTGGAAGAATTAAAAACAGATATACCACAATCCCGATAATCCAAACTAATGTGTCAAGTAAACTAAGTTTTTTCCTTGCTTTTTTAGCCATGCATTCTCGCCTCCCATCTTTTTAAGATCAAGCCTAAGATTCCAACAAAGATTAAGACAATGAACACTAAACTAATAGACATAGCTGCAGCAAGAGGCAAATTAAAAACTTGCATTACTTGTTGATAGATTGACAGTGGGAAGATTGGTTGCATTCTACCTCCAACTAGCAATGCAGTAATGTAACTACCTGCTGCTAAAGAAAATACAATCATTGCTCCTGATATAATCCCTGGTATCGTTAATGGTAATGTGACCTTTAAAAAGCTTTGAATTCTTCCTGCACCAAGGCTCATTGAGGCATTCCTTAAGTTTGGATTTGTTTCACTTAACGAGGTAGCAATTGGAAGAACCGCAAATGGAAGCATTACCTGAACATATGCAATTACAACTGCCTTCATATTCCAAAGTAAGGAAAGTGGCTCACTTATAATATGAAGCTTTAGCAATATATCATTAATAAGCCCGTTTTGTGCAAGGAGTACAATCCAAGCAAACGTTCGAATTACGACACTTGTCAATAATGGTGATACTAATAAAATATAAAACAGTGCACGTAATCGTCGACTTGGAGCCCTAACTAATAAATAGGCTGCTGGGTATGCAAATACAATACAAAGTACTGTCGTTACTGCAGCTAAACCTAGAGTAGACAAAATTGCATCAATATAAATATCTGAAGTAAATACTTCTATATAATGTGAAAAGCTATAAGTGTCTAATAGATTTTGCATACTATCAATATCTCTAAAGCTTAGTACAATTAATAGTACAAACGGTAAAACAAGGAATACACAGAAAAATAGTACAGTTGGGATTAATAATAACCATTGGAAAACTTGCTGTTTTTCTTTCTTAGTTTTTCGCATGTTATTCTCCCTCTTCTAATGGAATGAGATCCTTTGCATCCCAATACACATAGAATTCATCACCAATATTCGGCAATGTTTCAAACATGAGATCAGGTGTATTAATTGATAATTCTCCCTTATTCATCACAACTTTTAATCTTAATGCATTTCCTATATAACTAGCTTCCTGCAGTTTAACTTTTGCCGAGTTCAGTCTTTGCTCTACCAGAGTTTTAGAAATATGTATTCTTTCAGGTCGTAGCATTAATAAAACTTTTTCCTGCTTTTGCTCAATCACCAGATTACCTACATCTAAATTTAAAGTTGTATTTTCGTCAGTTTGATAATCTAATGCTTCATAAATTCCAGTCTCATCTTTTTTAGCCACAGCTTCGAAAAGATTTACTTGTCCAATAAATTCAGCAACGAAGCGATTTGCTGGTCTACGATAAACTTCTAATGGACTACCTACTTGTTGAAGATGTCCTTTACCTAAAATGCCAATTCTATCCGAAATACTTAACGCTTCTTCCTGATCATGTGTTACTAAAACCGTTGTAATTCCTACACGTTGTTGAATATTTCTCAACTCAAATTGCATTTCTTTTCTTAACTTTGCATCTAAATTACTTAACGGTTCATCCAATAAAAGAATAGAAGGCTGGATTGCAAGAGCACGTGCAATTGCTACTCGTTGTTGTTGACCACCGCTTAACTGATGTGGTCTACGTTTTGCAAAAGAGGAAAGCTGAACAAGAGATAGTGCCTCTGTCACTCTTTCTTCTATTTCTTTACGTGGGAGTTTTTTTATTTTCAAACCGTAGGCAACGTTTTCAAAAACAGTGAGGTGAGGGAAAAGAGCGTAATTTTGAAAAACCATACCGATATTTCTACGGTATGGCAGAAGATCTGTTACATTATTTCCACCAATATAAACTAATCCATCAGTCGGTTCTAAAAAACCAGCGATAATGTTTAATAGCGTAGATTTCCCGCAACCACTTGGGCCAAGAAGGGAGAAAAACTCCCCTTCTTTAACATCCAAGCTAACATCTGCAAGAGCCACATTATCATTAAATATACGGCTTACATGATCAATTTTAATACCCTTCATTACTGACCACCAAGTTCCTGTGTCCAACGATTAGTCCATTCTGTTAATTGTGGTGTAGCTGTTTTGTAATCAACCCATTTTAATTTGCCATATGCTTCTTCGCCGATTTCAATCTTTTCTTTTAATAAATCGCTATATTCTACGTTTTTATTTGTCATTCCATAGAATGATTTATCTGAGAAGTCTTTTTGTACTTCAGGACTAATTAAATAATCTAATAATTTATATGCATTCAATTCATTTGGACTACCTTTAGTTACTGCCCAGCTTGCTGCTGCTGCAACTGCTCCTTCTTCTGGATATACAAAGCCTAAATCCATACCTGATTCTTGAAGAGCTAAAATTCGACCATCCCAGAATGGTACAATCCAAGCTTCTCCACGTTCTAATAATGTTTGGATTGTTCCAGGATTATCTGGATAAGCAACAATGCTATCTTTTAATTCTTTTAAACTTTCGAATGCAGCATCTACGTCTTCTGGATTACTTTCTTGTCCACCTTGGGCATTGATTAGCCCAGAGAAAAATTGTAAACCTGCTGAATAACTTGGTGATGAAATAGCTACATGGCCTTTATATTCTGGATTCCATAAATCCGTCCATTTTTTAGGTTCAACTGGCACTAAGTCTTTACGATAAGCAAGACCAAGTTGTCCCATACTAAATCCAGCGGCATACTGTTGACCGTCAAATGTTAGCTTTTCTTGAACAGAACTATATAGGTCAGCTAAATTTGGCACTTTTTCTGCATCTAATGGTGATAGTAAATCCGCTGCAACCGCACGTTCAATTGTATCTGGTTGCAAAATTAGTAAATCGTATTGGGTATTTTTACCATTTGATGCTTTTATCTTTGTAAACCATTCAGCATCTGCTCCTGCTACAACTTCTACTTTAATGCCCGTTTCTTCTTGGAATTTTTCAATACTTGGACGGATATTTTTTTCCCAATCTCCCCCATAAACACCAATTACCACTTTATCTGTTACTTCAGGTTGTTCTGCACTTTCACTTTTAGATGACTCTTTCCCAGAGCATGCTGCTAAAAGCAGTGCCATAATTACTGTCGTTACAAACACCAAAAATCCTTTTTTCTTCATCATTTATTCACTTCCTCATTTTATTTTATTAATTTGTTGTTCGTTAATTTATCTAAAACATCTTTAATAGCTTGACTATCAATTTTAGAAGTCGTTTCTAAATCATTAAAATAATCATGAATTAAATGTTTATAATGTGAGCGTTGGTTTGCAGGTAGTTTTCTCAACATTACTGCCAAAGTTATGCTTGCCTCCGCTGTCCATTTGGACTCATACACTTCTCGAGCTAGACCAAAATCCCAAGTTGGACGTTCTCCTTTACTAATTTCACTACGTAAATTTAACGTTTCATCGAGATTTACAACTAAAGCACCTTCTGAATTATTAGTTAGTACAACCCCATAAAGTTCTCTAGCTAAGTCAACACTTAACAAACCTGATTCTACTTCATCTAGCACAAGAGTTTCATCACGTTCTAGAGGACTACCCCATCCTCCACCACCTGGTGAGGTAATACTTACTACCTGTCCTTGTTCTGGTCTTAATATTTCAATTTTAGGTAAGTCAGTTTGTTCCTCAGTATTCGGGTTTAAAACCACTTTACCTAACGCACCAGCTTTTCCACCTGCTAAGCCCCATGGTTGGAATCGTAATCTTTCCATACCGCGTGCTGTTACAATAGATTCAGCTTTCAATATTTCAAAATCAAGTTGAATTGCATGACCACCGCGATGGAATCCAGCTCCAGCCGTATCTTGTTTCAGTTCATATTTGTTAACAAAAATATCGATATGTTGCTCAAGGCTTTCAATTGGTGTATTTTTCAAGAATCCTGAAGCATGGTCGATGCCGTCGACACCATCCATATCAAATTGGCCACCACCACCGCCGCCCATTGGTTCGACTACAGCGATTTTTCTTGTACCATCTGTATCATCAGGAGTTGAAAGTACTACGATTGCTGATTGACCTGCACCTGCTGCTGGAACTGCTGTTGGTAATGCTTGTGCTAATGCACCTAAAATAACATTGTACATACGCATGGTAATAGAGTGTCGAATCCCAACTGCAGCCGGATATTCTGGATTTACCAATGTACCTTTTGGTGCAATAACTTCAATTGGTCTTGTAATCCCACCGTTAACAGGAATAAATGGATCATTACTGATGATATAGTTGATTAGCCCTTGGAATAGGAATGAATGTTTACTTCCATTTGTCACTAGATTAAATGCTGTTTGAACTTGTGGATCACATTCAGAAAAATCTAGTATGATTTTTCGATCTTTAATAGTTATTGTAACTGCAAGGCGAATCGGCACATCTGAAACCATATCGTCATCTAAATAATCTGCAAAAGAATACGTACCATCTGGGATCTCACGAATTATATTACCTGCTCTTGTTTCAGCTTGTTCTAGTAAATCTTCCATACTATTCTTACATGCTTCTAAGCCAAACTTATTTACCATCCCAATTAATCGTGTTTCTGCAGTATTTACGGCAGCAATCATCGCATTAATATCACCATAGTTTAAATGTGGAACACGACTATTAGCATTTAATAAGGCTACTACCTCTTTATTTTCTATTCCAGCTTTATAAAGTTTCACTGGGGGAATTCGTAAGCCTTCTTGATGAATATCAGTGGCTGTAGGAGAAATACTCGCTGGAACAAGCCCACCAACATCACTTACATGAACGAATGCCCATGCATAACTAATAATCTCTCCATTAACGAAAATAGGTTTGAATACATGAACGTCCGGTAAATGTGTTGCTAAACCATTTGTAGAATAAGGATCGTTTGTTATAACAATGTCCCCGGGTTCAAATGGCCCACATTCATCAATTGCTCTTTTTAAACTTAGTCCCATAAAGATAGTTACGCCAACCGTCTTTGGATAAACAAAAAATTCCCCATCTGGTGTTGCTAATGCAGTAGCAAAGTCTGCTGACTCTTTTACAAAGGTTGTAAAAGAAGTTCGCTCAATGACATGCCCCATACCCGAAGCAATCGCATTAAAGTAACTTCTCATAATTTCTAGTTGTGCGGGATCTGTTCGCATTACTCTTCCCCCTCTAAGCGTTCAATAATTAAGTTACCTTTAACATCGATTTTCCCAACCCATTTAGGTAAAATGACTACTGTTGTATCATCTTGTTCTACAATAGCAGGTCCATTCACTCGATGACCAAATTTCAATTCAGTACGTGAATAAATATCTGCATCATATTCCTTACCATTTAACATAATCCTTCTTATTGAGATAGCATTGGGTTGAGAATCATTAGTCTTTTCAATATTTTTAAACTCTGGTTTTGGTGTATGACCGACAATTCGAACTCGCAAATTAATAAGTTCGATACTTGTATTTGGATCACTATGACCATATTGACGCTGATGAATTTCATGGAATGCTTTAGAAAACTGTTCGTAATTTTCATCTTCTAACCAGGATAAAGAAATTGGTAATTCAATTTCAAAAGCCTGTCCCCTATATCTTGCATCTATTGAATACAGAAGAGTTGTACCTTCTAATACATTCAGTTCTTGCTGTTCAATCCATTCAACTGCTTCAGCAGAGAGACTATTAAATTTGTCTTTTAATTGTACAACAGATATGTTTTCTAGCAATTCTTGTCCAGATGAGACAGCATCATAAATGAAATCTGAAGTAAGAGCGCCAAGTGCACATAAAGTACCTGGACTTGGAGGAATAAGTACATTTTTCGCTTGAATTTCTTCCGCAAGGAAGTTTGCCGTAACAGGCCCTGCTCCACCAAATGCTAAAAGACTAAATTCACGAGGATCAAATCCTTGTTGTTCCATAACATTACTTAGTTCTGTATACATGTTTGCGATTGCAACCTGAATTACTCGATCAGCTGTTGCTTGAACACTTATATCAAGATAGTCAGCAACTGGCTGCAAGGCCTCTTCAGATTTATTTCTATATAATGCTAAATTACCCGCTGCAAAGCGTTCTGGATTAATATAGTTACAAACAAGGAAAGCATCTGTTAATGCTGCTTTATCTCCTATACCGTAGCATGCTGGTCCAGGGCTAGAACCAACAGATTCTGGTCCTACCTTCAACATTCCACCATTATCAATCCACGCATATGAACCTCCACCTGCACCAATTGAATAAATTGCAACAGAAGGTATCATGATTGGGATTCCAGCAAGTTGATTTGTTTGTGTAAACGTTGCATTACCCTGTTCAATGATGGAAATATCTGCACTTGTTCCTCCAACATCAAAAGTAATAACATTTGAAATCCCTGCAGATTCTGCAGCTCTTATGGCACCAATTACACCAGCAGCTGGTCCCGAAAACAACGTTCGAACAGGTGCAGCTGAGGCAGTTTCAATATCCATTAAGCCACCGTTAGACTGGGTAATAAAAGGTGTTGCTTTTATCCCTTCACTTACAATTCTTTCTTTAAGTGTTTCAAAGTAATTTTTAACATTTGGCTGTATGTATAAGTTTGCAGCAGCCATTACTGTTCTCTCGTACTCACGCATTTGAGCCCAAAGTTCGGAAGATGTAATAACATCTAGTTCAGGAGCAATTTTTTTAATTCTTTCAGCTGCAACCTTTTCATGTACTGGATTTTTATAACTATGTAAGAATGAAACAACAATCCCTTGAATTCCTTCTGAAATTGCCTTATTTACTGCTTCATCAATCTGATCTAAATCAAGCGGCCATCTTTCAGTTCCATCATGAAGCATTCTTTCTCTTATTGGAAAAACATATTTTCTTGGTATTAAAGATTCTGGTAAACGAGATCGGAAATCGTATGGTACTGGTAACCGTAATCTTTGTAAGAACAAAATGTCTCGAAAGCCTTCTGTTACAAACAACGCAATTTTAGCGCCCTTGCGCTGAAGTAATGTATTTAAACCAATCGTCATCCCATGTACAAAATAAGTAATTTCAGATGGATCTACACCTTTCTCACTAATAAGAGAAAGTCCATTAGAGATACCCTTTGCAGGATCTTCTGGGATCGTTGGTGTTTTAAATCCCAATATTTCTCCACTCTCGGCATCTAATAACGTTAAATCCGTAAATGTTCCTCCGATATCAACACCTAAACGATATTTACTATTACCCACAATAAACTTACTCCTTAATATTTAAAATTTTTAGAAATGTCCATAAATTAAATTATATTATATTAATAGTATTAATCAAGAAAATGTTAAAGTTTCCGTTATTTATCAAAATATATTTAAAATACTAAAACCCCCATATAATCCTCTTACTATTAAAATTTATATATTTAAATAAGGTATACAATTACATATTAATATTATTTATCTTAGTTGTAAACTAGGTATTATTATAATATTATTATAAAAAGTTTAATTCACTAAGAATTTACAAAAAGTCTATTTAGTCAAAGGACGGATATAATCATGAGAGATCAACTAATGAAAATGTTAGAGGAAAGAAAAGATGAAATAATCCAAATACGCCGTTATTTACATAAGAATCCCGAGTTATCCTTCCAGGAGGAAAAAACCTCACAATTTATTATGGACTTTTACAATGGGAAAGAAGTAGAGATTGAAAAAAATGTTGGAAATGGTTACGGAATAGTTGTCACGATTCGAGGAGGTAAATCGGGGAAAACTATTGGATTACGCGCAGATTTCGATGCCCTTCCGATACTTGAAGAAACAGATGTTCCATTTAAATCAATAAATAAAGGCGTTATGCATGCATGTGGACACGATGCACACACTGCCTATCTTCTAATTCTAGCAGACTGTTTAATTCAATTAAAATCAAAAATAAAAGGTACAATAAAAATTATCCATCAACATGCCGAAGAAATGCCTCCTGGAGGCGCAAAAAGTATTATAGAATCTGATATCTTAGACGATCTAGATATCATTATTGGTGCACATGTAATGCCCACACATCCCTCAGGATATATTGGATTACGGAAAGGCTATATGTTAGCAGGACGAACATATTTCAATCTAAAAATTCAAGGTGTTGGTGGTCATGGCTCTGCACCTCATCTATCAAACGATGCCATTATTGCAGGCTCTCATTTTGTAGTTGCAGCCCAAACAATTGTTAGCCGACGTTTAAATCCATTTGATATGGGTGTCATCACAATTGGTTCGTTTGATGGTAAAGGGACTTTTAATGTAATCAAAGATGCTGTTGAACTCGAAGGTGATGTTCGATATATGACAGCCGAGACTCAAAAGCTTATTGAAATGGAGATTCGTAGGATAGTAAAAGGTATTGAAGAGGAATTTGGTGTTACTTGTGAATTAACATATACAGCAGATTATCCACCATTGTACAATGACCCTAATGTAACAGCAGATGTAATTTCATATCTAGAAGGAGCAAATGATACAGAAATTACAAAAATATTTGAATATCCAATGCTCTCAGGCTCAGAAGATTTTGCATATTACCTAGAAAAAATTCCTGGCACTTTCTTCTTCATAGGATGTAAACCAAAAGGAATAGAAAATCCACATTTCACTCATTCACCTAAATTTGATTTAGATGAGGATGCCCTTCTTGTAGCAGCAAAATCAGTAGGTCATATCGTTTGTAGTTTTCTCAAATAAGATCCCAAATCATCATAAAATAATAAGCTTGAGGTATAGTTAAGCAGTTTCTCAAGCTTATTATATATCAGACATTATAAAGGAAATGAAAAAAGCGTAGCAAATTGCTACGCTTTTTTATATGACCCGTACGGGATTCGAACCCGTGTTACCGCCGTGAAAGGGCGGTGTCTTAACCACTTGACCAACGGGCCATGGCTCCGAAGGTAGGACTCGAACCTACGACCAACCGGTTAACAGCCGGTTGCTCTACCACTGAGCTACTTCGGAAAACTATGGTGGGCCTAAATGGACTCGAACCATCGACCTCACGCTTATCAGGCGTGCGCTCTAACCAGCTGAGCTATAGGCCCATAATTTTGGAGCGGGTGATGAGAATCGAACTCACGACATCAGCTTGGAAGGCTGAGGTTTTACCATTAAACTACACCCGCATTAATGGTGGGTCGGGACGGAATCGAACCGCCGACACTTAGAGCTTCAATCTAATGCTCTACCAACTGAGCTACCGACCCATTATATCAAATGCGCCTTGGCGTATTTGCGCCCAGATTTTATTGAGCTTGCTCAATAATTCCTTTAAAAATCTGTGGCATCCGCCGGAGGCAATTTTAACTTCATTCAGTAGTTTTTCTTCAACAATTAAATCATAACTATTAAAATTAGTTATTGCTTATTATTAAGAGATTACTGAAGTTAAAATGGCGGTCCCGACCGGGATCGAACCGGCGATCTCCTGCGTGACAGGCAGGCATGTTAACCGCTACACCACGGGACCTTTTATGTATTATTTAAATAAAATGGCGGAGGCAGTAGGATTTGAACCCACGCGCGGTTTAACCCGCCTGTCGGTTTTCAAGACCGATCCCTTCAGCCAGACTTGGGTATGCCTCCGTATTTAAAGTGGCGGCAGAGGGGATCGAACCCCCGACCTTACGGGTATGAACCGTACGCTCTAGCCAGCTGAGCTACGCCGCCATGATTTTATATATTTTTGGTGGAGCCTAGCGGGATCGAACCGCTGACCTCCTGCGTGCAAGGCAGGCGCTCTCCCAGCTGAGCTAAGGCCCCAAAAAATTTTTAAATGGTCGAGAAGACAGGATTCGAACCTGCGACCCCTTGGTCCCAAACCAAGTGCTCTACCAAGCTGAGCTACTTCTCGGATCTTTGGCGCGCCTGGCAGGAGTCGAACCCACAACCTTCTGATCCGTAGTCAGACGCTCTATCCAATTGAGCTACAGGCGCTACATCTTGATAAAAAATACTGGTGCCGAGGACCGGAATCGAACCGGTACGGTAGTCACCTACCGCAGGATTTTAAGTCCTGTGCGTCTGCCAGTTCCGCCACCCCGGCACGTTTGGAGCGGAAGACGAGGTTCGAACTCGCGACCCCCACCTTGGCAAGGTGGTGTTCTACCACTGAACTACTTCCGCACGTGCAATTATGAAATAAATGATGAGCCATGAAGGACTTGAACCTTCGACCCTCTGATTAAAAGTCAGATGCTCTACCACTGAGCTAATGGCTCGAAAATGGTGGAGGGGGACGGAT
>NZ_JAFBDY010000040.1 GCF_016908465.1 Lysinibacillus composti
GTTTAACAATTTGTATTTTTTCTTCTGCTGTAAATCTGGCCATAAAAACACCCCGTAAAAGTTAGATTTGTGTCTAACTTTTACGGGGCAGTTCAGGATTACCAAGGGAGCTTTTTGTTAAATGCTTAATTTATTTATTCATTTTCTTCCTTATCAAACCACAATAGCTCTTGATCATCCACATCTCCGTTGTAGTTGATGAGGATTTCTTCTCCTGCTTTGATATCTGTATAAGCAAAGAAATCGAATGTGTGATTATCAAAATTAATTTCATAAGTTGCATTCGGTTTATAAGAATGGTTAAATAGCATTCCGTACCCTAGAAGGATTGCAGTATGATTGATTCCATACTCAAAAGCATAATCCGCAAGTAAGGTTTTCTCAATGTGTTCATGCTGTTCGTTTGGATATGCAATAACGGGTGCTTCATGGAAAAGCTCACCCTTTTTGATATCTTGGGTAGCAAATACCCCTCTATTAAATTCTCCATCACTGATTGGAGACACTTTTACCTCGATCATATTGTTCACCTACTCACTCATTTATGTTCTTCCTTACTGTAACATGAATGTGAAGATTGAGCTCTCTTTATTTTAAGTTTTCCTTAATGCTTTATGTATTCACTTAGTTTTTCTTTAATAATATGGACAAAATTAAAATAATCAAACCCCTCGGAACAGTGATTTCCGAGGGGTTTCGTTTACTTTTTATTTCGTTTTTGATTGCCTGTTGCATTATCAGCCTTTTTAAATTCTTTTCGATAAGTGACTTCTTGCATCGTTGTTAGTCCATTATCATTTGTTGTCAGTTGTTCATGTGGCTTTTTTGGTTTTGCCATGGTGTGATCACTCCTTTCGTTATCATCTATAACAGTTTTTCCTGTATAGCGATGGATATTCCCTTTTGTTTAACGAAAAAGAAGAACACATACAAACTGCATTTTGGGACAATTTATGTAAATAAAGCTAACCCAATAAACCAAAGAACGGGTATAAATAAGGCAGGTAGCATATTTAACGCTTTGCTGTCTTTTATTCCTAAAATCGATAAGCCTGAGCTTAAGATTAATATCCCACCAACGATGGATACTTCCGTCATTAAGGCGTCTGTTAAAAATGGCTCGATATATTGAGCACTAAGGTAAATGGACGATTGCCATATAAATAACACCAATGCTGCAAAAGCAATTCCTATACCGTATGTTGCGGCTAATGCCATCGAAGTTACCAAATCAAGCGTAGCATTTGTAAATAAATATGTATGGTTTTGATTTAATGCACTTTCTACAGGGCCTAAAATGGATAAAGTTCCAATACAAAAAAGTAAAATCGCCGTTGATAGGCCTTTACTTAAATCTGACTTCGAAAATCGACTCACCATCTGTTGAAATTTAGCATCAATATTAATGATGGTTCCCACTAATCCTCCAATGGATAAACTGACGATAAATAATACTGGATAATTACTATTCGGCATATTTTGTACCACTGCATTTATACCTAGTGCAACGGCTGCAAAACCCATTGCCGTAAATAGAGCCGATTGGTATTCTTCTTTAATTCCCTTTTTTAAAACGCTACCTACAATACTGCCAATGATAATGGCTACGGTATTTATAATTGTGCCGATCATGTGACCACTCCTCTACTGTATTATGTAACCCTATAAGTCACAAAATCGTCAAGAGGGATTTACAGATATTGCTATTGATTTATGAAAGTTATCCACTGTTAGCATCTTTATAATTTCTCAAACAAAAAGGAGAAAGCTCATACTCAGAGCCTCCCCTCTTTCATTAACCTGAGATAAATTGGTGTAATACCTGGTTAAACTTGTCTTGCTCTTCCCAGAAAGTACCGTGACCGCTATATTGAAAAGGCACTAGTTGGGAATTTCTAATGATCATATTCATTTCTTTCGCCTGTGGAAAAGGAATCACCTTGTCATGAAGCCCATGAATAATTAATGTAGGACATTGGATTCTTTGAAGATCCGCATGCAACTTTTCATCTCTTAGTAAAATAATGACGGCTGCCGTTGACCAACTTGCAGCTTCGAAGCCTACTTGGTTAAACCAATCTGAAAAGGGCTTCGTGATATATTGAAAGAAGAATTGATCCGTAACACCTTGCATCATTTTTGGTCGGTCACTCAACGTCTCTTGTAAAAGTTGCCTTGCGTTTTCTGGCGTGAAGCCAGTAGGTGCTGCTGCTGAAACCAGGACTAATTTAGCAACTCCCTGTCCTTGGTAACGCGACATATAGCGTATAGCAATACCTCCACCAGTAGAATGGCCTACTAGTGTGACATCACTTAAATCCAGTGCATTGAAAATATGATGGAGATCTTCTGCAAGTCGATTGTAAGTATATCCAGAAAACGGTTTATCTGATTTACCAAACCCTCGCCAGTCAATCCCAATACAGCGATAACCTAATGTGGGCAAAATATTAAACTGATACTCAAATTGCTTATGACTTAACGGCCAACCATGAATAAACACAATTGTCTTCTCTCCACCAGGGTTCACATCTTCAATATAAATATTAACTCCCGGCTCTACCGTTATATAATAGCCCATGCCATCTCCCATCATTTATTTGGTTTCAACTTAACATATTCGTTTAGAAGGTGTTCAATGAATTGCCCCACCATTTTGCAAATGCTATTCTTTTCATAACGACGTTAAAAGGAGCCGATTTTTTGGTTAAAGAAATAGTCTTAAATGATACTGTCATTCAGTTAGAGAATTATAAAGAAGAAACGGTGAACAATTTACGAAAAGTGGTGCTCGATTTTAAAGTAACAAGTGAGGACTATCATGACATTGCCGTTCTTTTATATGAGGGAACGTTCAATGTAAAAGTTCCCGAACGAAACCTTGCCTTTAGAGGTACGATTCAGCAATACTCTACTTCCATTACAAACTTATACGAGAAAGGTGAAGTTGGAGATTATCACGTTTGCTTACTTGAAGTGAAGCAATAGGAGGAAAGCGTGTTTTGGTGAAATTAAGTATATTAGATCAATCCCCTATCGCTTCAAATCAAACTGCCAAGGATGCATTAGATGAATCTTTAAAATTAGCGCAATTTGGTGAAGCGTTGGGATATACACGGTACTGGATTGCGGAGCATCATGATTTGCCTGGACTTGCCTGCTCAGCACCCGAAGTGATGATTCCGTATATCGGGGCACATACGAAGAAGATTCGAATTGGTGCTGGGGCTGTGTTATTACCACATTATAAGCCGTATAAGGTGGCAGAAGTATACAATATGATGGCCACCTTATTCCCCGGTCGAATTGACCTAGGAATTGGCCGTTCCCCTGGTGGTTCTGCTGAAGCAACAAATGCCTTATCGGATAACTTTTTACAGCAGGTATTTAAAATGCCACAGTTAGTAGAAGAACTGCTTCACTTTTTGGATGATGACTATCCAACAACTCATGAGTTTTCAAAAATCACCGCCTCCCCTATGCCAAAAGTTAAACCAATGCCTTGGATTCTTGGGACAAGTAGTAAGAGTGCTCAACTTGCCGCGCAAAATGGGTTGCCTTATGCCTTTGGGTTGTTCATGAGTGAAGAAGACAGTGTCGCTATGATTAACCAGTATTTAGATGCCTTTTTGCCGAAGAAACACGGTCAAGTTCCCGAAGTTTTACTAACTGTCCCCGTGATCTGTGCGCAAACGACGGAAAAAGCAGAAGAAGTTGCACTGAGTTCTCTTATATGGTCGTTGCAAAAAGAAAAGGGATTGGGACAAACCGTTCCTTCCATTGAGGAAGCTAAAGAATATGAACTGAATGAAAAAGAACATGAGAAATTAACGGTCATGAAACAAAGATTGATTAAAGGTAATCCGCAAGAAGTCAGGGAGTCACTTGAACAACTACAAAAGAAATATAAAGCGGATGAAATCATGATCCTCACGATTACACACTCTCCAGAGGACAGAATCACATCCTATAAACTGATCGCAGAAGAAATGCTTTCATCTAACTAACGATTATCCAGAAGCTAGCAATAGCTTCTTTTTATTTAGGTAAGCAGATTCCCTTACATAATTCAAAAGCAAATTTCTCATACTCCTAGTAGTGACGAAAGGAGATGAAGACGTGTCAGACAAAAAGGACTTTGATGCCTATTCAAATTATGATGACAGACCAAAAGTAGAAAAAACGAAAGCTAAAACAATCGATTATTCTATTCAACATACTCGTGAAGAATTCGCAGAAGAACATCATCCTGCTCCCCAAAAGAATGATTCAAAAAATGCATCTAGACAATCACCGTTTGAGAATTAAGATAATGAAGAGTAGTAAATCTGTTCCCAAAAGTACACGAAACATGCTTTTGGGAATTTTTTATGCATTTTAACAAGGCTGAGTCAACTGCACTTAACGTAAACTTAGTTTATTCTCCATACATATAGCCAACCACTTCATTTTTTTCTGGGTCAACAAGTACAATGGGTGTGCCAATGGCTGCATTTTCCTTATCTTCAAAAATGACCGATAATACCAATTTTCCTTTATAACTTGGATCGATTAATTTATAATCATCATCTGTCATTACCTCAGATACTTCCGCTGTCTCCCAATTCTCCTTCGCTCGTCCATCCCACCCCTTTTCCTTTAAAAACTCCCAAGCAACAAGTTTTACATTGTAAAACTCATCATCATGTTGGGTAGCTTTGTTTGAGCATCCAACCATCAATACAACGAAGATTGCAAGTATAAGGTAAATGAAGGAATGACCCTTCATGATTAGCCTCCTCTTTAAGACAATTTATCCACTACGTGTGGATTGCTCTAGTCATTCATGCAACATAAGCTCTTATTAATAAAAGTAAAACTCCAATCAGTGCTAGTTTTCAAGTTGCTAATGTTAGTTGCCATATGTACAGTGCATCTTTAAATTAACCTATCCGAAATGTAGGATAAATAGAAAACAGCCCGGAGTAATTTAGAAAACCCCAAGCTGTTGTGATATGAGCTTATTGATAACTTATTCACAAATCCCTTATTTATTCTACTTTATGGCCAAATTTTCGTTTTTCGTCACAATTTAGGAAAAGTTTAAAATTATCAATTAATTCTATAACAGTTTTTCCCTTATTTTTTGGCTTGATATTGGATCCAGAATTGTGTCTCTATTCCATTTAAAAAGCAAAAGACACCTAATAAACTATTAGGTGTCTCCATTCGATTTTTAGGGTGTTTTCGATTGGTATCTTAAAGGCGACTATTTTCTAAGTTACCTAGAAAGGTACAATAATTAGTATCTATCTTTCATAAAAGCAGTACCAACAATAATTAATAGGATGAATAGAACTACAAGAAGTACGAACTCTTTACTGTTGTTACAACGGTCATAAGCTCCACCTACGTTTCCGCCATTACCGCAGTATGCACCACCTACGTTTCCGTAACCCATATTTTTCACCTCCCTTAAGTGTATCTACCTTTTAATTTATGTCTCTGGCAAAAAAGTTGTAGGGGCAAACGTTTAATTTCAAGCGATATTTTATATTTAACTTTTAAACCACCTGAAAGCCTTAACAACTTCCAACAATATTAAAAGACACCTCTTACTAAATAGGTGTAATCATTTAATTTTTAAATTAAGATTAGTAGCCTTTCATACAAAAGTGAGTACCCACAATAATTAATAAAATAAACAATACTACTAGTAATACAAACTCATTTTTATTTTCTTTACGATCGTAACTTCCACCAACGTTTTCACATGACATAAACGTCACCTCCGAGGGATTTGTTTAACCTTTCGATACAATTTATGGCTTCCATCCAAATAGAACTGGGGCAAACGTGGAATTTGCATTAACTTTTCAAAATCGGCTATTTCCAAAAAACACCACTCTATTTTCCTATCAAGAAGTACAAAATCTATTTTCCTCCATAAGATAAAAGTAAATAATCTGTTCGTTTAGGGAGTGTTATCATGGGAGCAATTAATGGAAAGGAATTCATAAACCGCTTAAATCAACTGAACAATGAAATTTGGTTTAATGGTGAAAAAATTGAAGGTCCCATTTCTGAACATCCAGCATTTAAAGGAATACTACAATCAAAAGCTTCCCTCTATGATCTGCAGTTTGACCCAAAAATTAAAGATGAGATGACCTATGTCTCCCCTGAATCAGGAGAACCAATTGGGCTTGCGTTTTTACAACCAAAAACGATAGAGGATTTAAAGAGAAGACGTAAGATGATTGAGCATTGGGCTAAGCAGACAAATGGTATTATGGGAAGAAGTCCAGACTATTTGAGTACGGTACTTATGAGCTTTGCCTCTACAGCAGCATTTCTTGAGGGAGAAGAAAATTGTTTTCCAAATAACCTGCGAGCTCTATATGAAAGAGCAAAGGCGAACGATTTATCCTTCACTCATACTTTTATTACACCACAGGTCAATCGCTCTATTACTTATATTGAAACAACAAAAGAACCAATCGCCGCAAAAGTTGTTGATGAAAATGATGAAGGCATTGTCATAAAAGGTGCTCGCCTACTCGCAACGCAAGGTGGGTTAACCGATGAGGTATTAGTGTTTAGTATCGGTCGTTTCCTCTTTAACGAAGATGAAGCATTTGCTTTTTCCATTCCTTCCAATACAAAGGGGTTAAAATTTATTTGCCGAGATACATTCGTTGGCGGAGAATCGACTTTTGATCATCCTTTAAGTTCACGCTATGAAGAAATGGATTCTATTGTCGTGTTCGATAATGTATTAGTACCTTGGGATCGTGTATTTTTTTACAACAATGCAGATGTTGCTGAGGAATTTGTGACAAAAAGTTCGTTTCACCACTTTGCTATCCACCAAGTATTAACGAGACAAATTGTAAAAACAGAATTTATATTAGGCCTTGCGGAGTTACTGACACAAACGATTAATGTCAATGGCTATCATCATATTCAAGAAAAAATCTCTGAAATTATCATCGGTCTTGAAACAATGAAAGCATTACTTGAGAAAGCCGAAAACGATGCGTTATTAGATGAATACGGCATTATGCGACCGAGCATAACTCCACTAAAAGTGGCAAGTAATATTTACCCTAAACTATATCCTCGCTTTACAGAAATTCTTCAAATCATGGGGGCTAGTGGTATGACAGCCTTACCAACAGAAAAAGCATTTCAATCTGAAATTCGACCTGATTTAGATCAGTATTTGCAAGCGAAGAATACGCATGCCGAGGAGCGTGTGAAGATTTTCCGCTTAGCATGGGATTTAACGATGAGCGCATTTGGCACAAGACAAACTCAATATGAGCGTTACTTTTTCGGAGACCCATTACGTTTGTCCAGTGAGCTTTATCAAGGCTATCCGAAAGAGGAATATGTTAAGGAAGTTAAAGAGTTTTTAAATCTTGATGGTAAGTGATTGTTGATAACCCAGCAGATACGTAAAGCCTATTAAGATTTCATGTAGATAAACTCAAAATTTTCATAGAAGAAAGGACAATGCCATAACGCAATGTGGGCATTGTCCTTTTTCTTTATCGGTTAAATTGGAAGGTCTCGTCAGTAATTGGGGCCACCTTTGCTTTTGCATAGGTAGATCCTTTTTGTGAAAAGAAGTCGTATGTTGACCCTTCATTACGAATACCGTTCATCACAATCGGATTTACTTCTTCTTCTGGAAACATCGATTCAAAGCCAATGTTCATTAAGGCTTTATTCGCATTATATCGGACGTAGGCTTTTACTTCCGGGGATAATCCAGTTTCCGCGTAGACATCATCTGTATAGTTCATTTCATTTTGATATAAATCTAGTAATAATTCATAACCCCAAACTCTTAATTCATCTTGCTTTTCCTGCGAAAACTGTTTGAATATGTTTTGAGCAAAGAAGCCTACTGCTACTCCGTGGATTGATTCGTCTCGAAGGATAAGCGAAATCACTTCCGCGCTGTTACGTAAGAAGCCTTGTCCACCTAAATATAACGGATAGAAAAATCCACTATAGAATAAGAAGCTTTCAAGCATGACAGAAGCAAACATCGCTTTCCATAAACTTTCCGGGTTCCCCTCTTCAATGGCCTGATACAATTCACCGATTTTATTGGCTTTATATTGAAGAAATTCATTTTTCTTTACCCATTCAAATAGCTCATCGATTTCTGGATTCGTACATAGCGTAGTAAATATATAAGAATAGGATTTGGCATGAATCGCTTCGAAGGACGCAAAGACTGTGAGTACAGCCTTTTCTTGTAAATCCGGTGTGAAGGCGGCAATTTGATTCATCCCAACATTTGTTTGGACGGTATCAAGTAATGTGAGTCCGGCAAATACTTTCTTATATGTATCTTGATGTTCGAATGTTTGCCATTGCTTCACATCTTTACTGACCGCAATTTCTTCAGGAAACCAAATTTGTTTCCATTGTTGATCCCAAAAGATTTGTGCGAGCTCACTTGTTGGTTTATTCCAATTGACCGCTTCATAGGTTAAATTTGACATGCTACACACTCCTCTAGCGTTTGTAATCGTTGACGAACGTAGTACACCGATTTGATGCCACGCGTCCAAGCATAAATATAGATTTTTGCTAATTGCTCGGTTGTCCACGCATCGGTCACATACAGCGTCATGGATATGCCTTGATCCACATGTTTTTGAGCCGCAGCATATAAATCAATTAAGTCATAAGGATTTACATCATACGCCTCAACATATAGATGAGCATTATCATTTGTTAAATGTGGCATTGGATAAATCGTCCGACTATCCGCGTAGTCTCGTACTTCCACCCTTTCTGTACACGGTGCGATGGAGGCCGTACTGCTACGGATATAACTAATGCTACCCGTCGGAGCGATTGCCAATCTATAGGAGTGGAACAATCCATAGTTCATCACATCTTTTTTTAGTGTTTGCCACATCTCTTTTGTGATGATTGGAATGTTCCCAAGTGCTTTTAATGTTTCAACGGATAATTCTTGATCTGTCTTTTCTACATACTGATTAAAATAAACCCCTGATGCATAATCACTGTCCTCAAATCGGTAGAATACCTCTCCTCGCTCTTTCGCGATTTCCATTGAAGATTTCAACGAGTAATAGTTCATCGCTTCCATAAAGCAATCAATAAAGTCTACAGAATCCTTTGATCCATATAGTATTCCTTGCGTTACGAGGTGGCCGTGCAGATTCATAGCACCCAAACCAACGGAATGCATTAATTTATTTGCTTTGGCGACAGATGGAACGTTTTTAATATTTGTCATGAGCGAAACATTCGTTAACAATCTCATGGAAGTATCAATTAATTTCTCAAAATTTTCTACTTTACTTGCCGCATGAATATCAATCGAACCTAAATTACAAGAAACATCTAAGCCGTATTCATTTGGTTGATCTTGGTCAGTGATCATGCTAGTTTGCTGCACTTGGAGTATTTCTGTGCACAAGTTCGACATCTTTACGCGTCCAATATTTTTCAGGGGATGAACCTCATTCACATTATCATCGAAAATTTCAAAGGGATAACCCGATTCGAATTGTGCCTTTTTCACTTCTGTGTATAACTTGCGAGCGTTGAGACGTTTGATTTTGCGAATGTTCGGATTGTCCAATAGCTCGTAATACATCTCTGTAATCGAAATCTCAGACATTCGTTTACCATACTCTTTGTAAATATCGTAAGAACTAAACAACACAATATCTTTATCTCGGCGCATGAGCTCAAAGAATATACTTGGGATAATGATGCCTGTTGATAACGTAGCTAGTCGGATTTTATCATCAGCATTTGGCTTTTTACTTGAAATGAAGTTTTCGATATCGGCATGGAAAATATTTAAATAAGCCACACCTGAACCATTACGCTGACCAAGTTGGTTCGAGTAAGAGAAAGAGTTTTCTAGTAATTTCGCAACCGGGATGACACCACTTGCCCGATTCAAAATTCCTTTGATTGGATCACCTAATGGGCGTAAATCCGTCAAGTTTACCCCTACTCCACCACCAAGTCGGGATAATTCTAAACAATAGCCGATGTTTTCTGCGATACTATTCATCGAATCATCCATAGATAATTTAAAGCAGCTAACCAGTTCACCACGTGCTTTTTTACCACTATTTAAAGCAGTCGGTGTTGCTGGCTGATAGGCTTCCATCAATGCTTCGACGGCACGTTCCGCAAGTAAGGAATCCCCTTGTGCTAAATACAATGCAATAATGACGATACGGTCTTCATATTTTTCTAGAATTTCTTCCCCATCACGACTTTTCATTGCATAGCTATCGTAAAATTTACTTGCGCTCATAAACGATGGGAAGCGGAAATGGTAATCGTATGCTTTTTTGTACAACCTTTTAATAAATTCCATGTCGTATTGTTCAATAAACTCTTTTTCATAGTAGCCTTCATCTACAAGATAGCGAATCTTCTCTTCAATATCTATAAAATAACGCAGCCGTACATTCACATATTCTAAAAAGTAACGGCGTGTCGCTTCTCGGTCCTTCTCTAGCTCTAATTGTCCCGTTGTGCTATATCGATTGAGGACATCATTATTTAACTTTAAGTAGGTCTTCATCCTGTCACCCTCGTCTCATAATACTGTTGAATGGCTTCATAATCTGCTTGGTAGCCGCGTAAATCTAATTTTCGGACTAATGGGATTTGATAGGTTGTAGCAATTTTATCTCCTGCACCACCAAATACCGCATGTCCAAAGTTACTATTGCCACTGACGACGACCCCTTTACAATGATTGGCATTGTGATCAAGGAATCTAGCTACCTTTACTGGAATATCCCCCAGCCCATCTGTATAGGTAAATAATAGGTAAGGCTCAGTTAGCATTAATCCCTCTGAAATTTCTATCGATTTCACTTTTAATTTAGAAACGATATATTTCACATTTCCAGTACGACTTGCGTATGCAATCATTGTGTAATCAGCTCAATTTGAGAAACAATCTCCTTTACATCACCTATAAATTGACCATTTTTTTCTAGTACAGGTACCGAAAATAACCCAGCATCTACAATCGCTTGTCTTGCCTGTTCATTTTGATCAATATTAATGACCTCTGCATCAATCCCTGCACGTTGTAATTCTGATTTCACCCAAAGACATTTTGGACAAATGGTTTTCGTATAAAGTTTCATTGGAATCCCTCTTTTCTTAAAGTAAAACTTCGGTAATTGTTTGGCCTTATAGCAAAATAAAAAGGCTATCTCTTCGAAAAGAGATAGCCTGAAATGGAAACGTTCAAAAATTGAAAAATGGCGACGTCTCCATTTCCCAATCCCCGAAGAAATGTTGTAACTGTTTTATAAGGCAGGTCTCCTGGCTTTGCTTCTTCCTCCGATTCCCTTCCCATGCTTGTGCACAGTGGCTTTGAATCATCGTTAGCATTACAGTTGCGGGGACAGCGTCGGCTTTTAACCGAACTTCCCTTTTAAACTACATATAGTAGTACCTTTATAAAACAAACACAATATATTGTTAAACATGAGTTTACCATATATTCTCACCAGAGTAAATGCATTATTTATGAATTGTTATTACTGTAGTCATATAAAAAGCACCTAGGTCATAGGTGCTTCAAGAAATTGCTAAGTATTCATTGTGTCTACTTTTTCTTCTTTTTTGCTTCTTTTTCCCATTGGACAAGTGATGGATATGGATCAAATGCCCATTCATTAATGCCGTTAAATTTATAAATTCCATAATGGAGATGTGGTGGAAACTTTCCCGAAGTTCCTTCTTTTCCATACCCCGTACTTCCTACATAACCAATGACCTGTCCTGGTTCAACAACGTCTCCTACTTTTAAACCTTTTTCAAAATAAGCTAGATGTGCATAGTAATGATAGGAATTATGATTATCACGTATCCCTATACGCCAACCACCAAATTGATTCCATCCCATTATTTCAACTACACCATAAGAGGCTGAAAGAACGGGCGTACTATAGCTTGCGAAAACGTCTGTTCCTTCATGTATTCTTCGACCGCCCCACCCTCTATTAGCACCCCAAGTACCTCGATAGCTATAGTTATAACCAAGTGCTACGGGGAATGTATGTTCATCTAAATCAATTGTTTGATAATGTTTATAAAGTTTAGCAATCGTAGCAATTTGATTCACAGTCTGCTCATTTTGATAAAAATCCCATAAAGCCAACTGGTAATCATCATCATGTGTACCATACTTACTTAAAAAAGATGCCATTGTAAACAATATATCATCATCATTATTTGCATCTGCTAGGCCATCGTTATTTCCATCAAGGCCTAAACCACCAAAATATTTAATGGTCGTGATGGAGGTATCATTCAACTTCGGATTTAATGCGCCTGACCAAAATTCATCAGAATATTGAATTGCCACAACGCTTTCTCTTTTAGGAATATCCTTCCGAACATCCTGTACATTTCTTTCGTATTGATCGATTGCGGCAAGATAGTACCAAGGGACAAGTTCATCTTGGTACTTAAAATAATAGTGCATTCGTTTTTCTAAGATTTCTTCCCTAGATGGGGCTTCTTTTTCTGCAGATTCGCCTTTACCTGGGAATAAGCTCCATACTAAAGTTAATGTAATGAAGTGAATCATAAATCGATACAAAAGTTTTGCCACCTTTCATTGTTACGCAAGACCCTAGAGCTATTCTATAATTGGTTTTACTAAATCTTCTTCATTCTTTTTTTGTTTCATGACGATCTTTTTTATTTTCATTCTTTTGTATCTTTATTAAATCTGTAATCGTTACAAAGTGATAACCTTGTTTTTGAAGTTCTGGTAGGATATTTTCCAATGCTTTCACAGTCTGTTCTCGATTTCCGCCACCATCATGGAACAGAATAACATCTCCTTCTTTTGTTCCCTTTAAAACATTATTCACGATTGTATTCACACCTGGATTCTTCCAGTCTAATGTATCTTGATGCCACGACCACATGACAACTTTAAAACCATCTTTTGCGATTTCATCAATCATTGCATCAGTATATTGTCCCTCGACAGGACGAAATAGAAATGGCTTAAAACCAGTTATACTGTAAATGGTGTCATTTGTTTGTTTAATTTCTTTCATGATTTTCGAAACATTCGTACTGAAAGGATGTGTATAGGTATGATTTGCTAACTCATGTCCCTCTTCGTACATTCGTAATATAATATCTGGATTTTTTTCAGCATGTTCACCCACAATAAAAAAAGTACCTCTTGCATCGTATTGTTCAAGTAAATCTAAAACTTCAGTAGTGTATTTTGGATGTGGGCCATCATCAAATGTCAGAGCAACTACTTTTTCTGTTGTTTTTATGTCCCATATTATCTGTCCTGCTTCTTCATAATACTTTCGTCCACGATCTGCTGAAATGCTTTCATTCTTAGTGTCTTTTACATAAAATATAGCTACACCTATAAGGAATAAGCCTAATATAGAAAATATCACTTTTTTCATAAAAACACTTCCCCTAATTTATTAGATGAATTAATTATTTGTTAACTTCTCTAAATAAATGTACAGTTTTGTGAGTTTAAATCTTGCATTATTTTCCTTTATAATAGATGAGCAATTTTTACTCAACATTGAGAAAAACTATATATTTCTGTAAGACATTTATTACAGTTCTTTTTTATGGTTCTTAGTCAAATGTTGGGGTGATATGTTTCGCACGTCACCCTAATTAACCTAAATGAACTCCGATTTCTTTATATAAATCATTCAATAAAATCTTGGCTTTAAAATGCTTAAAACTCCTGAAGCCATATGTATTACGCTTCAGTACCTTCGATTTATTATTAATTCCCTCTAAAAAACCATTTGAATAACCAAAACTAAAACTATTTAAGATCTCGACTTGCCAATTCTTAAAAGTTTGAATGGCTTTTAAGAATGTTGGAATATTTGCTTCTTCTACCTTGCGGTAATAAGCTTCTAATCTCTTTTTCACTTCTGCTATGTCGTTCGCTGTTTTTGCCCAATCAAACCATTTACAATAGGCCTCTTTTAGCTCATATGCTTTTTTCAATTCTTCTGACATTCCAGTATAGCGATTTAAATACCATCGATTCTTTTCTGTTAACTTATTAAAGCGTTTATATAAAACATGGCGCATTTTTTTGCACTTTTTACGATCATATGGATGCCAATCCTTCTGCACCTTGCGCCGCACCTCATCCAATGCCCAATAAATATAGCGACAATAATGGAATCGATCCGCAATTATAATAGGGCGATTTAATGCTTTTCTAACAGCGCCTTGAAGCTTGGGTTCATATCCATTACGACGACTTCTACATCCGCTCCATACTTCATTAGATATTCTTTAATTGTCTCTTTTCTACGGTTAGGTAAGATATCAATTGGTTCGTGTGTTTCAGCGTTGGCAATGATTAGTTGATAAGTTCCTGCATCTGTATCTCCTTTATATTCATCAATCGCAATACATTTTGGTAAATGTACGCCTTCATTTAACTGCTCTTTTACAAGCTTTTTAAAGCGACGAATTACGGTTGAACTAGATGCACCAAGGACTTCCGCTGTCTCCTTAAAAGTCTTAGCCTTTACAGAACGGATTCCGGCAACTTGGTTCCATTCCTTACTAAAGCGTTGATATTTATCCACGAAAGGGGATTTTTCAGAGAAGCGTTTCCCACACTCGCATACATAGCGACGGCGTTTATAGAAAAGGATTGTTAATCGTTCAAACCACTTTAAATGCTTGATTTTTTGAATTCGATAATCATGAATTTTAGATGTTTTTTTCTTACAAACGGGACACTGATGTACTTTCTTTGGGAGCGAAACATAAATTGCGATGCGCTCTCCAACCTCCTCCACCTTATGGATGGTTACATCTTTTAATCCTGGAATATTCATGTTAAAATTCATATGCACGTATCACCTTTCATTGCTTGTTTCTCGACAATTCAAGTATATCGAAATCGGTGATTACGTGCTTTTTGTTTTTCAAATTGTAGTAAAACCCCAACAAATATTATAGAACCTATATATTTCTGTAAGACATTTATTACAGTTCTTTTTTATTCATCTCTTATGGAAAAGGAAAAATCCAATTTCTTGGATTTTTGCAAATAAAAAAGCCTAAGCTTTTGCTTAGACTTTAAATTGCGTAGCGACGTCCTACTCTCACAGGGGGAAGCCCCCAACTACCATCGGCGCTAAAGAGCTTAACTTCCGTGTTCGGTATGGGAAC
>NZ_JAFBDY010000041.1 GCF_016908465.1 Lysinibacillus composti
TCGACAACTTCAGAACCGCCTTCAAGGACTAAAAGCGTCCTTTTGTCGGTTCTTCCAGTTGTTGTCGGAGCTAACGGGCGTTCTCCGCTTTTCTTAGTCACTTGAGCCGATTTGTAGTTTTCTTTGCAGTTTATCTTCGCTAAAAATCCAACCGGTATAGGAATTGACGATATTTAGTTCTTCATTTACATGGGCTACAGCAACAAATGGATAGTGGTCGTTACTGCGATAACGTAAATCGATTAAGCGCACTTCTGTTAAGCCTGATTCTAATTCACTGATTTCCCATCGATAGAGTGGGGAGAAAGAAGTAAATGCCGCTAGATTTCTATCTTCTAGGGCTTTCTCAATCATTTCTGTCTTTGGAATAGGACGGATTTCAAATTTATCGTATATATTGATTGTTCGACCATACGCTCGTCCAACATAATAATGTGTTTTTGAAGCTGCGGCTACACGCCAATAGAGGAAGCGCATTGTTGGAGCTACGATTACGTAATCTTCATCTTGTATGGCATGATGGACAGCTTTTTTAACAGCAGCTTGTAACATGAATCTTACAATATAATAACAAAAAATTATGGCATACATGATACTAAAGGTTAACACTGAATTTGCACCAAATGCCCAAATTAAGATCCCAATACAATGCAATCCGAATATATACGGATCGAAAGTATTAATGACACCTAGAGCTACCCATTTTCTTGAAAAGGGTCTTAGTGCTTGTGTTCCATATGCATTAAATATATCAACAAAAACATGAAGAAAGACTGCTAAAAATGTCCATAGCCATAAATGAAGAACGTTAGCCTCTTGGAAAATGAATGATAATAAAACTGTTAACGCTATTGGCCATAATAAAACAGCAGGGATCGAATGAGTGATGCCCCGATGATGTCGAATATAGATTGCATTATTTCTAAGTTTTAATACTGTATCAACATCTGGTGCTTGTGAACCAAGAATTGTTCCTGCCATGACAGCTGCGAAAGTGACCGAATTGTCTGCAACAACGGGATCAGCTAAAGCTAACCCTCCTAAAGCAACTCCCATTACCAAATGTGTAGCTGAATCCATAAGTATCAACTCCTTGCATTTTGCATATGGAGTGTTTTCTACCATATACTTATCGGTTATTAATTGGATATATTTTCTTTTAATCCTTACAACATATTATACCCTTTTTATCTAAAATAAAATCGTTATCCGGAGGTTGCACGTGGATTATCCATATAAAAAAGAATTTAGTCAAAATTTAGTCGAATGGTTTCATAGAGAAAAAAGAGATTTACCTTGGAGACGAACATCTGACCCATATAAAATCTGGGTTTCAGAAGTGATGCTTCAACAAACAAGGGTTGATACCGTAATTCCTTATTACAATCGTTTTATAGATAAGTATCCCACAATAGAAACTCTTGCATATGCTCCCCAAGAAGAATTGTTAAAAATGTGGGAAGGACTCGGTTACTATTCTAGAGCAAGAAATTTGCAATCTGGAGTGAAAGAAGTTGTTGAAAAATATGATGGCACAGTACCTGATAATCGTCATGATATTTCAAAGTTAAAAGGTGTTGGTCCTTACACAGCTGGTGCAATATTAAGTATTGCTTATAACAAGCCAGAACATGCAGTTGACGGAAATGTTATGCGTGTACTAAGCCGTGTTTTAAATATTACCGATGATATTGCTTTACCGAAAACAAGAAAAATCTTTGAAATAGCAGTAGAAGAATTAATAGATGAAAACGATCCAGGTTCATTCAACCAAGGAATTATGGATTTGGGGGCGATGATCTGTACACCAACATCTCCAAAATGTTTGCTTTGTCCAGTAAGAGAATTTTGTACAGCTTATAATGAAGGGGATCCGGCAAGCCTTCCGGTAAAATCAAAGAAAACAAAAACGAAAAGTGAAAAATATAAAGTGTTTATAGCTCGGAATTCTAATGGGCAGTTTTTATTAGAAAAAAGATCTGAAGAGGGCTTGCTAGCAAATATGTGGCAATTCCCAATGATTTTAATTGAGAAAGAACACGAGCCTAACAAAAAGTTTGAACAAACATATCATTTGCAAATTTCCCATACGATAGATGAAGAATTCTTAACGTTTAAACATGTGTTTTCACATCTGACATGGTTTATGGATTGTATACTTGTTGAAGTCAATCAGGAAAAGCTTTTACCGACGCATACGCAGTTCTTTACATTAGAACAACTTGAGCAATACCCTATGCCAGTACCAATGTTAAAGATTTTGAATGTTCTGAAATAACTTACTTTTCAACTTGTCGAATAAACTCACCTTTTCTCGACCACTATATGTATGACGGAGGTGAGATTCGACATGGCACGTAAACAAAACAACAACAACAATAATAACAACAACAACAACAACAATCGTGAAGAGTTCGCGGCTGAACAAGAGTTCAACCAAGAGCAACGTCAACAAAACAACGAACAACGTAATAACAACCGCAACAACAACAATAACAACAATAATAACAATAACTAATGCATTACCCAAAGTGAATAAATATATTCGCTAACCATAGGTATAGACGCTAAGTCTATACCTTAATTTTTTATATTCATGAGTAGGGACCCAAATAAACAATTGAAATTAATGAAAACATCCGCTTGTCTTAACGATTTGACTGATCTGTCTCGACCACTTGTTAAAGTCCAAATAATATCCGAAATCTAGCCCTACTTTCCTCATGTGAAATAAAAATATAAAAACAGGTATAGTTTGTTTGGAAAAATTGTATTCTTTTAACTACAAGTATTGCTTGACCATTGGTATAATATACTAGAGATTATATACTTTTATACGGATGTAGCATTGACGAAAAGGTGGGCTTTATCATGGCAATACCAAAAGAAGGAGAAACGATACAAATACATAGTTATAAACATAATGGTCGTATCCACCGTGTCTGGCAAGAAACGATGGTGTTAAAAGGTACAAAAAATATTTTTATTGGTGCAAACGAACGAACGCTCGTAACAGAATCAGATGGCCGTACCTGGTTAACGAGAGAACCTTCAATTTGTTATTTCCATGCAGAACACTGGTTTAATATTATTTGTATGTTGCGCGAAGATGGGGTTTATTATTATTGTAATATGAGTTCTCCATATGTATTTGATAATAATGCAATAAAATATATTGACTATGATCTAGATGTAAAAGTTTTTCCAGATATGTCTTATACTTTATTGGATGAAGATGAATATGAGCAACATAAAAGAGAAATGGGATATCCCGAAGTAATTGATCAAATCCTAAAGCGCAATGTGAACAAACTTGAAAGTTGGGTAAAACAAAGAAGAGGACCATTTGCACCAGATTTTATCGAAGTTTGGACAAATCGCTACTTATTTAATAAAGAATTACAATCCAATGAAAACCAAAAGTAAATTAATAATGCCTATCGGGGAGCACCTGGTAGGCTATTATTTTTCTTTTTTTAATTAAAATAGCGTATAGTGATATTCGTGCAATAGAAAGATTGGATAGTATGGATCTGGTATGTTTATAGGATAAGCATAGTATGAAAAATTTGAAGTTTGAACAGTGTCTAGCTGCGAACGCTAGCTCCTCGACAACTTTAAAACCGCCTACAAGGACAAAAATTGTGTGGTTTCAATGAAATGAAACACACAATTTTCTGCGCCGAAAGTGAAGCGTCAGGCGCAAAAACCCTTTTGTCGGTTCTTCGACGTACAGGATGTACTAGTGCCGACAATGCGACAGGACGTCGCGTTTTTGTTGGCCAGTTGTTTTCGGAGCTTAACGAGCGTTCTCCGCTTTTCTAGTAAGGAAGTGAATTAAATACATGGATAGTATTAAACGTTATATGCGCTTTGTAAAACCTTATAAATGGGAAATTTTTATTACCATTATTATTGGGATATTAAAGTTTGCAATTCCTTTATTTATCCCATTGTTAATCAAAATCGTCATTGATGATATTATCGATACAGATTTATCAGATAGCGAAAAAATGAAAATGCTATTTTATTGGCTAGGTGGAACGGTTATTTTGTTCTTCATCATTCGTCCACCGATTGAATATTACCGTCAATATTATGCGCAACATGTTGGAAATAAGGTGTTATATGACATTCGAGAACAATTGTTTGGCCATTTACAAAAGCTCAGTTTAAAATATTACGCCAATACGAGGGCTGGGGAAGTTATATCCCGTGTTATTAATGATGTTGAGCAAACGAAAAACTTCATCATGATTGGCTTAATGAACCTATGGCTAGATGTTTCAACAATCTTGATTGCTATTGGTATTATGATGACAATGGATGTAAAACTAACAATCGTTGCCATTATCGCCTTCCCCTTCTATGCATTTAGCGTAAAATTCTTCTTTGGAAAACTACGGGATTTGACGAGGAAGAGGTCTCAGGCACTTGCAAGTGTGCAAAGTTATTTGCATGAACGTGTAAGTGGAATAAGCATTATTAAAAGCTTCACTTTGGAAAAGCATGAACAAAAGGTTTTTGATGATGAAAATGGTGAATTTTTAGATCGGGCACTAGACCATACAAAATGGAATGCTAAATCCTTTGCAGTAGTGAATACGATTACAGACATTGCACCATTATTAGTAATCGCTTATGCAGGATATCAGGTAATAAATGGGGAGTTATCTGTTGGTACAATGGCTGCCTTTATTGCTTATATTGAACGTTTATATAGTCCACTAAGAAGATTAGTGAACTCATCTACTACTTTGACTCAATCGATTGCTTCAATGGACCGTATGTTTGAGTTAATGGATGAAGATTATGATGTTGAAAATAAAGCAAATGCGAAAATTTTGCCCCCGGTATCAGGTCAAGTTACCTTTGATAATGTTTGTTTTAAATATGAACAAAATGGAGAAAACATCCTACAAGGTATAAATTTAAATATACAACCGGGTGAAACTGCTGCATTTGTTGGAATGAGTGGGGGAGGAAAATCTACAATTGTTAGTTTAATTCCACGCTTCTATGATGCAACAGATGGTGCAGTACTAATTGATGGACATAATGTACAAGATGTCGTCATACAATCATTACGTTCACAAATCGGAATTGTTTTACAAGACAATATATTATTTAGTGATTCAGTAAAGCAAAATATTCTGATGGGGAAACCAGATGCAACTGAAGAAGAGGTAATCGCTGCAGCAAAAGCAGCCAATGCGCATGACTTTATAATGTCATTACAAGAGGGGTATGACACAAAAGTTGGTGAGCGCGGAGTTAAGCTTTCTGGTGGTCAAAAGCAACGGATTGCCATTGCCCGTGTATTTTTAAAAAATCCACCAATTTTAATATTAGATGAAGCCACTTCAGCACTTGATTTAGAAAGTGAAGCGTTAATTCAAGACTCACTTAATCGTTTAGCGAGTGATCGGACAACGATTATCATTGCCCATCGACTTTCCACAATCACACATGCTGATAAAATATTCGTCATTGATCACGGGCTTTTAGTTGAAGAAGGTACTCATGAATCGTTAATGCAAAAGCAAGGTGTGTATTACGACTTATTCCAAATTCAAAAGTTAGACTAAAAAAAGGGTTGGGACAACGCTGATGAACTGCGTTATCCCAACCTTTTTTACTGAGCAATTAGCTCCGCTTTTCTTTATGTCTAGCTGCGAACGCCAGCTCTTCGACAACTTCAGAACTGCCTGCAAGGTCAAAAAGCGACCTTTTGTCGGTTCTTCCGACGCACAGGATGTGCTAGTGCCGACAATGCCACACGATGTGGCGTTGTTGTCGGCCAGTTGTTGAGGCTCACACGATGTGAGTCATGACGGCAATGTGACACAGGACATCGCGTTTATGCCGTCGCAGAGCTAAACGGGCGTTCTTTCGCTTTTCTAGTAATAATCTATCTCTAAATCTGTATTTTTATCGTTACCATGGAAACTGCGGAACGAGACAATTAACGTATCTAGATGTTCTAAGTTTTCTTCATAATCGAGAATTCTTGAGAAAATATAAAATAAATGATAACTCGTAAATTCTTCTTCGCCTTCTCGTGTTTTCTCAAAGGCAATTTGCTCTAATAGTTGCTCCAATACGTCGGCATTTTGTAAATGTTCTTGATCGACTGCCCACTTAGAATGCTCCGGTCGAAGTTTACCAGCGTATTTTAATAATAACTGTTCATGGAAGGTTAATAAGAAATCTAGTCGTTCTTGAATCATTATCCTGAACGGAGTAGGTAAGTCATGAATCTCATTTTCGTGCTTATGCAGTCGCTGTAGTAATTCAAGGCTTTTTTTGGTAGTCGTAATCATTTGACGATACACAACAAGTTTACGAGCCTGGGTATATCTTTTACTTTTTCTATAATGCCGCTCTTCTTTAAAGAAGTCATACATTGATTCTACTTCGGATAAACGTGAGTGAAATTTATTTAAAGCAGCTTTTGTCGATGTGTGTTCTGATGCCTGTCTAATGGCTAATCGTGTCCATCGAATCACATCATCCTGTAAAAAATCAATCATCTTAAACAGTTTACTTTCATAACGTGGCGGAAGGAAAAACAAGTTCACGATGAACGCTGCAAATACTCCAATCATTACAGTTGCAAATCTAATAAGACCAAATTCTAAAAAGTCATTCCCTTCATAGACCATAATCGCCACAACGGTGACGAGGGCAAGGGACAAAGAATTATCCAGCTTAAACTTGCGCATTAAGGCAATGACGATAATAGCGGCAATCCCAATGGCAACAATATGGTGACCAAACAACAACCCAAAGAAAACCGCTATGGTTGCACCAATAAGATTTCCTTGGATTTGCTCTATGATCGATAAATAAGATCGATATATAGAAGGTTGGATAGCGAAAATTGCTGCAATCCC
The DNA here is from genome assembly GCF_016908465.1 of Lysinibacillus composti. Taxonomy (GTDB): domain Bacteria; phylum Bacillota; class Bacilli; order Bacillales_A; family Planococcaceae; genus Ureibacillus; species Ureibacillus composti_A. The sequence continues at coordinate 6,897 of NZ_JAFBDY010000041.1, forward strand.
TGCAAAGGCAGGTGAAGGTAATTGAAGTAATTCAGCAAAGAAAAGCGCAAAAACAATCGCTAATCCTGTTTTTAATACTCGGGCACCTAACTGCATGTAAAAATAGCCCTCTCTTTCGGAAATACAAATTATCAAATTACATTACTTTACCTAATAAAATTGCATTGGTCAAGAATACATAGATGATAATCTTTATGAATGTGAAAAACCTCTGAAGTTTTTACAGTGTGTAGCTGCAATTACGAACTACTTGCTGACCTTAGAATTAAACTAAACGAGCCTGCCTTCGCTTTTCTATTTGTCTAGCTACGGCGGCTACACCCTCGAGGTCACTTCGACAATACCAGCGAAGGCAAAGAGCGCCTTCACCGGTATTGTCTCCAGTGCTTGTCGGGTGTGAACTAGCCGCCTTCGCTTTTCTAATTAAAGTTGGGAGAATGCGTAATCTACAGCTGCGATTGTTTCGACTACATCTTCTTCTGTATGCTCAGTCGTTAAGAACCAAGCTTCGTATTTAGATGGTGCTAAATTAATTCCTTTAGAAAGCATTAATTTAAAGAAACGACCGAATTTTTCACCATCAGATTTTTCTGCTTGCTCATAGTTTTCAACTTTTTCATCTGTAAAGTAGATTGTTAGAGCACCTTTTAAGCGGTTAACTGTAATTGTTACCCCGTGCTTTTCTGCTGCTTCTAAAATACCTTTTTCAAGGATTGCACCAAGGTGATCCATTTTTTCATAAACACCAGGTTGTTTTAACACTTCTAGACATGCAATTCCTGCTAACATTGACGCTGGGTTTCCAGCCATTGTTCCAGCTTGATAAGCAGGTCCTAGAGGGGCAACTGTATTCATTACTTCCTTACGTCCACCGTATGCACCAATAGGGAGCCCTCCTCCAATGATTTTACCCATCGCTGTTAAATCTGGTGTAAGTCCAAGTAAATCTTGAGCTGCACCGTAATGGAAACGGAATGCAGTTATCACTTCATCGTGAATCGTTAAAGCGCCTTTTTCTTTAGCCACTTCATGAACATATTGAAGGAAGCCTTGGTTTGGCTCAACGATTCCAAAGTTTCCAACGATTGGTTCGATCAAGATTGCCGCAATTTGGTCACCCCATTTATCCATCGCTAATTGGAATTGTTCTCTATTGTTAAATGGAACGGTAATAACCTCAGTTGCAACGTTTGTTGGTACACCAGCTGAGTCTGGTGAACCTAGTGTTGCAGGGCCTGAACCAGCTGCAACTAACACTTGGTCGAAATGTCCGTGGTAACAACCAGCGAATTTAATTATTTTAGTACGACCTGTATACGCACGTGCTACACGAACTGTTGTCATAACAGCTTCTGTACCAGAGTTTGTAAAGCGCACTTTATCTAAAGATGGGATTGCTTCTTTTAACATTTTCGCGAATGTTACTTCATGTTCAGTTGGTGTCCCGAAAAGTACTCCCGTTTCAGCTGCACGAGTAATTGCTTTAGCAATATGAGGATGACCAAAACCTGTAATGATTGGACCATAGGCTGCTAAATAATCTATGTAACGATTTCCGTCAACATCCCAAAAATATGCGCCTTTACCTTCTGCCATGACAACCGGTGCTCCACCGCCAACTGCTTTATAAGAACGTGATGGACTATTTACGCCACCAACAATATGCTCTAGGGCTTCTTGATGTATTAGTTCAGATTTTGAATGATTCATGTAAATGCCTCCAATTAATTAAGTCAATCCTATTGTAGCCTTATTTTTATTTGAACGCCAAAGAATTTGAAACTGTCGTACTTGTTGGGTACGATAGTATTATGGAGGGGTTGAATTAAATGGAAACATTACTTAATCAAAATGCACCTGAGTTTACTTTATTAAATGAAAAAGACGAACAAGTAAGTTTAAGTGATTTTAAAGGAAAAAAGGTTGTTTTATACTTCTACCCAAAGGATATGACACCGGGTTGTACGACAGAAGCCTGTGATTTTAGAGATCAATATAAAAACTTTTCAGAACTAAATGCAGTCATTCTGGGGGTAAGTCCTGATAATGCAGCCAAACATACAAAATTTATAGATAAATACGGTTTGCCATTCTCACTATTAGTAGATGAAGACCATGCTGTAGCAGAAAAATATGGAGTTTGGGTGTTGAAAAAAATGTACGGTCGTGAATTTATGGGAATTGAACGATCTACTTTTTTAATCAATGAAGAAGGAACTGTCATAAAAGAATGGCGAAAAGTGAAAGTGAAGGATCATATTGAAGAAGTGTTAACGTTTTTACGTGAAGGGAAGTAATGGAATGAAGATTTATTTTACGTTAGATCCAAGACCAGATTTAAAAGAACCATTAGTAAGTGAGTTTCCGGAAATTGACTTCACTTTTCATAAACAATTGGATGAAAGTGAATTAGCTGATACAGATGTTTTAGTTACATACGGGGAAGATTTAAATGACCATCACATTGAATTATCAGAGCAGTTAAAATGGATTTTCGTTGTTTCAGCTGGTATTGAAAAAATGCCTGCTCAAAAAATTGCCGAGCGCGGAATCCTTGTTTCAAATGTGCGTGGTATTCATAAAAAGCCTATGGCAGAATCAATAATTGCCCATATTTTATCCTTGAAACGAGCATTACCGTTTGTATATAAGAACCAACAAAATTGTGAATGGAATAAAAAAGCACGACTTTCCGAGTTAAACGGAAGTACTGCGCTAATCATTGGACCTGGTGCAATAGGAGCTGAAATAGGTAGATTATTGCAAGCTTTTGAGGTATATACAATTGGGTTAAATCGTAGTGGTCAACCTGCTCCATTCATGAATGAAACCTATCGGATTGATGAATTAAAAGAACAGCTTCCAAAAGCGGAAATTATCATTAGCATGCTTCCGAGTACAAAGGAAACGAAAAATCTACTTTCTTATGAAGATTTTAAATTGATGAGGAAAGATGCAATTTTTATGAATTTTGGACGTGGGGATTTAGTAAGTCTAGGTGAATTAGTTCGCGTATTAGAAGACGAACTGATCTTCCATATGGTTCTAGATGTATACGAGGTAGAGCCGTTACCAGCAGATCACAAACTTTGGAAGTTTGACAATGTAACAGTGTCACCGCATTTCTCAAGTCACTCTTCTCGTTATGTGGAGCGGAGTTTAGAAATATTCAAACCTAGCTTAAAGAAATGGTTGAGTGGTGATCATGATGTAGAAAATAAAATGGATATTTTACGTGGATATTAGAGGGAATATTTTGGTGTATTCTCATTTATTCTCAATTAGAATCAAATAATATTGTTGTAATTGATGAATATTTACTAGATACTAACGTAAAGTAATAGTAAATAATATTGAAGTGTTGACAGATGTTCTTAAAATTCGTTACACTAATTGTAACAATTATAAATTAAGAATATGTATGAAAAGAGGTGCATGACGATGTCTGTATTGCATTTAAAAGATGCACTTGACACGTTGAAGGCAACAGGTGTAAGAATTACTCCTCAGCGTCATGCTATTTTGGAATATCTTATTGAAGCTATGAATCACCCAACAGCGGATGATATATACAAGGCGCTAGAGGGGAAATTCCCCAATATGAGTGTCGCAACTGTATATAATAATTTGCGTGTATTTCGCGAAGCAGGGCTAGTGAAGGAACTGACTTATGGAGATTCAGCTAGTCGTTTTGATTTTGTTACGAACGACCACTATCATATGATTTGTGAATGTTGTGGTAAGATTGTGGATTTCCATTATCCTGCATTAAAAGAAGTGGAGCAATTTGCATCACACGTAACAGGCTTCAAGGTAAATTCTCATAGACTTGAAGTTTACGGTACTTGCCAAGACTGTGTTGGTGTAGAAAAAAGAGTTCAATAAACTTAACTCCTAGCAATCATGAGTTGCTAGGTTTTTTTATTAGGTGTTAAAGTAATGCATTTTATTTTGAAATGAGTAAGATTATAAAATAGTGTGTTTGAGATACGACTTATTTTTAATTAAGTCGTGTAGATGAAATATCTATTTATTTTTTCTTCGCTTTTTAAAGTATATGTTTTAAGTAGAACCATTAAAAAGAAAAACTATCCTCCGAACAATTGCTGAAGGATAGTTTCATTTAATTTCGTTTACTATTATATGACTCGCTAAATTCTTTCCCTTCAAGAGCAGGGTCTAATGTTAAAGGTTCATTACAATACATGCACATATCTACACGGCCGAGTACTTTTGTATGTCTTTGACAGTTTGGACAAACGACCTGAACGGCTCTTGTAGATAATAATCCGATCCAACCATAGACAGCGGTACTACCAATAATACAAATTAACCCTAAAGACATGAAAAGAATGACTAATATTTGATTTTCCCTGAAAAAAATTGCCCCATACATTATGACAAATCCAATGAAAATAAGGGAAAGGGCAAAGGAACGGATTCTATTTATTTTATTTTTATATTTTTTCATGTTTCTGCCTCCCAATCTAGTTTCTACTATATCATAATACATTGTGATCTTCATTCATTTGGTGAGTAAATCAATTTAGGTTGTTTGTAGGGAACTTAGCTTCTGAAAATGCGTTGACTCGTATATAAACAAGTCGAGATTTAGACATAATTACAATACGTTTCATTACCATAAAAATAGAAACTAAAAGTCAAGAAGGATTCTAATATTTCATGTCGAAACAAATAACGTAAAGGAGGACTACCCATGGAGTACATATTACGCCCGATTTATCAAGAGCGTGCTAGCCAACCTGAAACTTTAGGTGTCATACTAGTTAATAAACGTAATGACGAAACAAACATTACAGATACGTTTGATACGGTTTTACTTATTATTGTAAAAGACGCGAAAGAGCCAATCTTTACAAAACACTATTTGCACGAAGGTAAAAAAATGGTCATGCATGTCATAACAGAGGAACAAGTGAATAAGTGGTTCTATGGAAGTGCCAACCGTCGTATTGTGGATTGGATCATTTATGGCAAAATTATCTTCGATCGAAATGAGTATCTACATAACTTGCGTGATAAACTTCAAGAGTTCTCATTCTTTGGGCGGAAAATAAAAATTGGAATACAATTTGCTAAGCTAATACGGCATTATATTGAGGGGAAAGAATTTTTCCAAAGAAAAAATTACCTAGATGCTTACTTTCATGTAGTGGAATCATTGCAGCATTTAGCAAGACTTTCGGTAATTGATAGTGGACTTTATCCAGAAATTACAGTGTGGGATCAAGTGAAAAAAATCGAACCATCTATTTATAAGCTATATGAAGAATTGGTTTTAAGTAATGAAAGCTTAGAAAAAAGATTAGAGCTTTTATTCTTAGGAATAGATTTCTTAATTAATTCAAAAACGCAAGATGGTGCGAATCATATTTTAGAATCAATGCTTTCTAAAGAAACTTGGTCAATACAGGAATTACATACACATAAAGAGCTTCAATATTACTCAAAAGATTTAGAAGTCTTTGTTGAATATTTAGTAGATAAAGGATTTATTTCCATTAAACCAATTCTGTCGAAGAGTGAAACAGTTTATCACCGTCATTACTGTATTAATTCCGCCACTATTAAATCGGAATAAGCTTCCTATTAGGCGCTCAAGGTGTATACCTAACACCTTGAGAATTTTTTTAAGTAAAAAAGTGTTGACCTATGGTTTAGTTCAGTGTAAGATAATAAACGTCGCAAATGAGTGACGTACTTACAATAATAAATCAATACATCTTTTTAATAAAAATGTTGACAGTGATTTGATATGTTGTTATTATAAGGAAGTCGCTGAAAACCAGTGAAGAAAAATGAACTTTGAAAACTGAACAACAAAACGTTAATGAAATAAACGTTTCTCTTAAATAAGAAACGGAATTTTGGACATCAAAATTGATGCCAGCAGATGTTTTTCGGACATTTTTTTATGTCCGGCAAAATTTGAGCTTTATCAAATTTTCTTTTATGGAGAGTTTGATCCTGGCTCAGGACGAACGCTGGCGGCGTGCCTAATACATGCAAGTCGAGCGA
>NZ_JAFBDY010000042.1 GCF_016908465.1 Lysinibacillus composti
CACACCCGTTCCCATACCGAACACGGAAGTTAAGCTCTTTAGCGCCGATGGTAGTTGGGGGCTTCCCCCTGTGAGAGTAGGACGTCGCTACGCAATTTAAAGCCTAAGCAAAAGCTTAGGCTTTTTTTATTTAATTTTAAAAACCTTAACTAAAACTATTAACAAAAACGTACGTATGAATAACATCGGTTACAGTATTTAGGTTGTTTTTATTCATCAGAAAGTGGTGGAAGATCGAGAGTCGACAAGTGACAAAGAAATTTATCTCCGTCACCTGTGAATATTAATCGACAACGAATCCTAAGGTTTAAGTATAAACTTACCTTCTCTTTATTAATTATATTGTAAGTTATGTGATATAAATTTTAAAATTCCAAAACACTTCTTAAATGACTTAGATAAGTTTGGCTAATCGGAAGTTCTACTCCATTTTTCAGTAATACAACAAAATTTGAAGCTAAATCTTTTTTTATTTTTTGGATGTAGTAAATATTTAAAATATACGACCGATGGATACGGATAAATTGTTCTGGTAACCTTCTTTCGAGCTCCTTTAGAGTAATATTCGTTTTGTATTGTTCATTTAGCGCGTAGAACCATGTGCGTTTTTGCAAACTTTCAATATGGGAGATTTGATCAGTCGGAACAGGTGACCAATCCTCATTCTGCCTACCTGTTAAAAATTTGTATGGCTGGTTCTCATTAAAGAAAATTGAAGGTAGGACAATAACCAAGGCAGCTTCCAAGTCGTCAATAGTTAGTGGATATCCGACTACGTAATATGGAACATCGAAAATTGACTGATCGATTACTTTGTCTGTTTTTCGTCTAGTTTTTAGAACACGCGCTGCAATACTATCTGGTAGTACCTTTTCCCTCAGTTTTAAATGATTATGTTGTGTACTTTGTGCTAAATAAACGTAAGAGTCCCCTATTGCTACAACGATAGAAGCTTCTTTAGGAATCCAATCTTCCAAAATAATCTTTAATTGTTCAAATCCCCCTTCAGGAATATGTAATTCTCTTAATTTCATATTTACAATTTCCCCCTTGTGAAATACAAAATCAACGTTCATCCTTTTATATCTTATTGTTATCCTCAAAATATGGTGTTTGGTCATAAAGTGGTGCAAAAATTTCCATTCTGTTATATATTAATTTACAACAAGTAAATCTGTTATGGAACAGCTGGGGGAAGAATTTTTTAACACAAAGGGGAAGGTGTGAATCGTTTATGTCTACAAGACAAGAAAAGATTGCTGCATTAAAGAAAGAGTGGGCTGAGAATCCAAGATGGAAAGGAATTAATCGTCCATATACTGCTGAAGAAGTTGTAAAATTACAAGGTTCTGTTGTAGTTGAACAAACATTGGCTAAGCGGGGGGCAGCTCGTTTATGGAAGTCTTTAAATGAAGAAGACTTTATTAATGCATTGGGCGCATTAACTGGAAACCAAGCGGTGCAACAAGTGAAGGCAGGTTTAAAGGCTATTTACTTATCTGGGTGGCAAGTAGCAGCTGATGCCAACCTGGCAGGTCAAATGTATCCTGATCAATCTTTATATCCTGCAAACTCAGTACCACAAGTTGTTAAGCGAATTAACCAAGCGCTACAACGTGCTGACCAAATCGATCATGCAGAAGGTCGTAATGATGACTTTGACTGGTTTGCTCCAATTATTGCGGATGCAGAGGCAGGTTTTGGTGGACCTCTGAACGTATTTGAACTTGTTAAGGGGATGATTGAAGCGGGTACTGCAGGTGTTCACTTAGAAGACCAACTTGCCTCCGAGAAAAAATGTGGTCACTTAGGTGGTAAAGTATTACTTCCAACTCAAAATGCAGTACGTAACTTAGTAGCTGCTCGACTAGCAATGGATGTTATGGGTACTGAGACAATTCTTATTGCTCGCACAGATGCAGATGCTGCTGATATGGTGACGAGTGATATTGACCCTCGTGATGCTGAATTCATTACGGGCGAACGTACGCCTGAAGGATTCTTCCGTACTAGAGCCGGTATTCAACAAGCAATTGCTCGAGGTTTAGCATACGCACCTTATGCTGATCTAATCTGGTGTGAAACGTCTAAGCCTTCTATTGAGGAGGCTCGAACATTTGCTGAGGGAATTCATGCAAAATTCCCAGGTAAAATGCTTGCTTACAATTGTTCACCTTCATTTAATTGGAAAGCTAAACTTTCAGAAAAAGAAATTGCTGAATTTCAACGTGAGCTTGCAAAGCTTGGATATAAATTTCAATTTGTAACTCTTGCAGGTTTCCACTCTTTAAATAAATCCATGTTTGAACTTGCAGTTGATTATAAAGATAATGGGATGGCCGCTTACTCTAAATTACAGCAAGCTGAATTTGATTTAGAATCAAAGGGGTATACAGCAACAAGACATCAACGTGAAGTGGGTACAGGTTACTTTGACGAAGTGGCTCAAACAATTTCAGGTGGTACATCTTCAACTACAGCAATGAAGGGGTCAACGGAGACTGCTCAATTCATTTAACGAATTATTTAAACTGAGTACATTTAGCACTTTTCACTCTATGCGTCAGATTTTGCAGCAAGCATTAAAGGCTGCAAAATCTGTTCGCAAATCAATTGTAATTATATTGTTTAGTGACAGTGTTTTGAAAAAGGATAAAGACTGATTCTAAGCAATATCAAATTACAGTTATTTCATAAAAGGATGGGGATCTTTAGAATGAAACAGGCAACATCTCAGAAATTGAAAATAGTTGGAGAGTTAACGAGGGAAGTAAATGAGATTTTAACAACTGAAGCATTAAACTTTCTTCTTCAATTACATGAAAAATTTGATGGCCGTCGCAAGGAATTGTTACAGAGGCGTGCCACTCGGCAAAAACGTCTTGATGCTGGAGAAAAGCTAGATTTCTTAGTAGAAACGAAGCATATTCGTGAAGGTAAATGGACTATTGCGCCACTACCAAAAGATTTACAAGACCGTCGTGTAGAAATCACTGGACCTGCAGTAGACCGTAAAATGGTAATTAATGCTTTAAACTCTGGGGCTAAAATGTTTATGGCTTGTTTTGAGGATGCTTCAACTCCTACTTGGGAGAATATGATTGCAGGTCAAATAAATATGCGTGACGCTGTAAAACGAACAATTGAACTTACACAAGCTTCAAATGGAAAGCAATATAAACTAAAGGAACAATCAGCAGTTCTTTTAGTTCGTCCTCGTGGATTACATTTACTAGAAAAGAATGTTCTAATTAATGGAGAGGCAATGTCTGGTAGTCTTTTTGATTTCGGTCTTTACTTCTTCCATAATGCAAAGGAAGCGCTAGCACGTGGAACAGGGCCATATTTTTACTTACCAAAACTTGAAAGCCATCTAGAAGCCCGTTTATGGAATGATGTTTTTGTTTATGCACAAGAGTATCTAGGCATTCCACAAGGTACAATCAAAGCTACTGTATTAATTGAAACAATAGTTGCTGCATTTGAAATGGATGAAATTCTTTATGAGTTACGTGAGCATTCAGCAGGGTTAAACTGTGGACGCTGGGATTATATCTTCAGCTATATTAAACGTCTCCGTAATAATTCAGAGGTTATTTTACCTGACCGTGGTCAAGTAACCATGACCGTTCCGTTTATGCGTGCATATACCTCTTTATGTATTCAAACGTGTCATAAACGCAATGCACCGGCAATTGGTGGAATGGCTGCTCAAATTCCTGTTAAAAATGATGAACAGGCAAATGAAATGGCATTTGAAAAAGTACGAGAAGATAAGCGTCGTGAAGCAACAGATGGCCATGATGGTACATGGGTTGCACATCCGGGTCTTGTGCCAGTTGCAATGGAGCAATTTGATGCAGTAATGAAAACACCAAATCAAATAGATAAAAAACGTGAAGATGTTGCTGTAACAGCTGAAGATTTAGTTGCCGTTCCAGAGGGTACTATTACAGAAGGGGGACTCCGTGTAAATGTAAGCGTAGGTGTCCAGTATATTGCTTCTTGGTTACGTGGAAATGGTGCAGCACCAATTAATAACTTAATGGAAGACGCAGCAACTGCAGAGATCTCCCGTACACAAGTATGGCAATGGATTCGACATGAAAAAGGAAAACTAGAAGATGGACGAAACATTACATTACCATTTGTTTTAGACATTTTACAAGAAGAGCTTGAGAATATTAAAGAAGCAGTTGGAGGGCATGCTTATGGTAGTGGCCTTTATAAGGAAGCGGCAGATCTATTCAAAAATTTAATTGAACAAGATGAATTTGTAGAATTCTTGACTTTACCGGGATACGAAAAAATTAGCTAACAGGTATTATTCAAGGTTAATGTTTCTTACCATGAATGTATAGTACTAACCAATGTTCACTTAGGGTATTAATAGAATAAGTAAACTGGAGTGCTTTACTTACTTATACAAAGTAGTGAGGCACTCTTTTTTAATTTTTATACAAGAAGGAAATAACTAAAACGCTATTTAAATAAAATATAAAAATATGGAATTTAAGAAAGGGAAATCAAATGGATCAAAATACGCTTAGTCAACAAATAGAGGCATCTCAAAAAAGAATAGAAGCCGATTTTATATTAAAGAATGCGGTCGTTGCCGATGTATTTTCCTTAAGGTGGAGAAAGGCAAGCATTGTGGTGAAAAACGGTAAGATTATAGCTGTGGATGAAAATGATGATTTTTTCGCAAAAGTTGAGGAAGATGCAGAAGGAAAATATGTAATCCCAGGGTTAATTGATGCACATATTCATATTGAGTCATCCATGCTACCTCCATCACAATTTAATCAAGTCATTCTTCCACATGGAATTACTTCTGTTATTACAGATCCGCATGAAATCGTCAATGTATCAGGAAGTAAAGGAATGAAGTTTATGCTAGAAGATGCAAGAAATGCGGGGATTGATATTTACTTTATGCTCCCTTCAAGTGTTCCATCTACTTCTTTTGAGCACGCAGGCGCGGTGATGAAGGCAAAGGATTTAGCACCATTTCTTATAAATAAGGAAGTTCTAGGTTTGGCAGAAGTTATGGATTTTCCAGCAGTGCTAAATAGTGATTCTGACATGCTTGATAAGTTAATGATGGCAGTGGACTCTGGATGTATAATCGATGGACATGGGGCAGGACTTAATAGCTCTCAAATACGTGGTTATCGAGCAGCTGGAATTCATACCGATCATGAATGTGTATCCGCAGAAGAAGCACGTGAACGGGTTCAACAAGGGATGTACGTTCTGTTGAGAGAGGGGTCAGCGGCTAAAAATGTGGTAGACTTACTGCCAGCGATCAACACTGTAAATGCAAGACGATTTACGTTTTGTACAGATGATAAACATTTAGATGAATTAATTGAAGAAGGAAGTATTAATTATGCTGTGGCCCTTGCCATAAAACATGGGATGGAACCTCTTCAAGCCATCCAACTAGCCACTCTTAACGCAGCAGAATGTTATCGTTTATTTGGTAAAGGAGCAATCACAGAAGGATATATAGCTGATTTTGTACTATTAGAAGATTTGGAAACAATGAAAGCTAAAGCAGTGTGGAAAGATGGGGTGAAAGTTGCCGAAAATGGACAAGTTCTAAGAACAGAGCTAGCTCCTATTAAAATAGATGATGCCATACTAAACTCCGTACACATACCATCATTTAATGAGCAGGATCTTGCAATTCCATTTTTAAAAGGCAACAAAGCAAATGTGATTGAAATTATACCAAATCAAATTACAACAAAGCGGGTCGTAATGGAAGTAGAAGTGGAAAATGGTTATTTTAAACCCTCTATTGAAAGGGACCTTCTGAAACTTGCAGTAATTGAGCGTCATCATAAATTAGGAACGAAGGGTCTTGCCATTGTTCATGGCTTTAAATTAAAAAAGGGTGCAGTAGCTACAACAATAGCTCATGATTCTCATAATGCGATTGTTGTTGGGACGAATGATCAAGATATGGTAGTTGCATTAGAAGAACTTCAAAAAATCAAAGGTGGTCTTGTCGTTGCTAATGAGGGGAAAATTATTGGTTCCTTACCATTGGAAATAGCAGGGCTTATGTCAACACTCCCTGCATATGAGGCGTTAACTAAACTTCAGGAAGTTCATGATGCACTTCATCAGATTCATCCAGAGTTGAATTTCCACTTCTTTTTAACACTTTCATTTTTAAGTTTACCAGTCATTCCAGAATTAAAATTAACTGATACAGGATTGTTTGATGTTTCAAAATTTGAGCATATATCTATCGAAGTAGATTAGGAAGGACTCGATTTAATAGCAACGCGAAAAAAGTATTCGGAAGGTAATGCTAGCTAGCTATTAATGAGTGGAAAATTTTAAATTAGTAAATAGACAATGAAACCTTTAAGGAAACAACACCGTATATATTTATAGTACTACTAAAAGGGCTACTATTCTTGCAGGGATAATTCTTTTATGTAGTACTTTTTTGTTTGTTTGGAAATAATAGTCATAAGTTAAGTCTTTGAGATTAAATAAATAATCTTTTTGGATGCTGCTAAGAGGAGGAAGTACAATGGATGAGGATCTCCAATTACAAAAGGTCATAGAAGGAAAAGAGAAGCATTACTCACCTAAAAAGTTCATGCATAAAGTTCAGGAATATGGAATGAAATTAGGATTTAAAGGGTTACATAGTGCAACGACATTATACTGCGCGTTAAAAAGTCCAGAAATGCCAAAAAAAGATAAACTCTTTATTTTAGGTGTACTCGGTTACTTTATATTACCGGTTGACCTTGTAGCAGATTTTTTGCCAATGGTCGGACTAACTGATGATGCGATTGTGATTGCAAAAGCCATTTCAGTTATTTATCATTCAATTTCAGATGATATGAAAGAAGAAGCGCATCAAATGTTGAAAAAAATGTTTGGTGACCAATATCAATATAATGTAGAGCAAGAAATAGTATAGTAATGGATAACAGTAAAACCATTTGAGGTGTATACGATGTTAAAACGAATAACTCTTGTTGTCATCCTTCTGGTTTTCATAAAGCCAGCCTATGATTACGGCAAGCAGATTCTATCAGATGCGCAAAACATATTAAGTGAAGATAATGTAATAACCGATGTAACTTCTAAAGTCTTATCGGGAGAAGTTATGAAGGATATTGAGAAAACTGTTACGAATTCAGTTGAAGAGTCTCAATCTCCAATGGTTGCAACAACATCAGGTGCAGTTTTGCCTGACAAAGTAAATTCAGTAGAAGCATTAACAGATGCATTCTATTACTACTTTAGCCAATGGGAAACGAATTTTACAATTCACTATGTAGGTAGTACAAGTGACATTGAAAATATAATTGAACGGGCGACCAAAGATGCTGCTGCTCGTGATCAATACATTCAGGGGCATTTATCTGACCGTAAAATCGAATATGAGTATAGTAAGCTAGATGCTAAAATTACAGTACACCAACAATATTTAACGAATGCAGCACAAGAGGAAATTGTCAACAGAGAAGTAGCGAGTATTCTTTCTACAATATCACCGGAATCGATGACGGATTTTGAAAAGGTAAAGTTTGTAAATGATTATATTGTCAAAAACACAGCGTATAGTACGGAAACAACTATAAGTCCACATAGTGCTTGTGCAGTATTACAAGAAGGAAAGGGCGTTTGTCAGGGATATGCGTTACTTGCATTAAAGATGTTGCAAGAGCTTGGTGTTGAAACGAAGTATGTTGTGGGGGAAGTTTATACTGGTGGACACGCCTGGAATTTAGTCAAAGTTGATGGCCAGTGGTATCATCTTGACACAACTTGGAATGACCCTGTTCCTGATCGGAAAAATATTGTGAGCTACAAATACTTTTTAACTACAGATGCCAAAATGAAGTTGGATCATAGTTGGAACCAATCGGATTATCCGACGGCTACAAATGACAAGTATACAGTGATGAGTCAGGTCGACCATGCATATGAGGTTGATGGCGCTATTTATTATAGTAATGTAGATGACAATCATAAATTGTATATTCTAGATTTATCGACAGGGAAAACGAAACGATTAACTGAAGCACGTGCACAATTTATTGTTGGATACGGAAACTGGATTTACTTCAGTAATTACTCTAACGGTGCTTTTTTAACAAAAATTAAAACAAATGGCACCGAACAATCTATCGTTTATCGTGATGAAGTCAAAGATTTATTTATTGAAGATGGCTTCTTATACTTTCACACACCTGATGGGTTGAAACAAATGGAGTTATGATTAAATAAAGAGATGTTGACCGTTTAACTGTGCTACATGTCATATACTCGCACGAATACTTTTGCCATTTGAGCCCAACAAATGGCCCAATAAAAAATCCGCCTATAAATAGGCGGATTCAGATTGTCGACAAAAGGCCTTCAGAATGGTTTCATTCTGAAGGCCTTTTGTCTTTTTGAGATTTTCCGGGTATTTTTCAGTCTTATTTTAAACAAAAGTACTCGTCGAGTATTCTAATTCAGACCATTTTTGGAGCTTGCCAAGTCCAATTTGCAAGCTTCTTTAAATTCATGGCAGCAAAAGTAAGCATCGCCTGCATGGACAATTTTTTAATCCCACGTAGGGTTGTCCATCGCATACCATGCTTTTCTTTCGCATCCGCAAAGACACGTTCAATCGTTTCTTTACGTCTAGCATATATTTGTTTAATTTCGTTTTGATGACGAAGATGGTCCGCTTCCTCTACATGATGTGCCCAAATATGACGCTCAATGATTTTTCGGTGGTCTTTACTGTTTGTACATTGAGCAAGCAAAGGACAGGTTGCACACTGAGTAGGGTTCGATTTATATTGGCGTTTTCCATCTTTAGTCGTTGTTGAATATTCTAGGATTTGCCCTTCCGGACAAAGGTAGCAATCATAGTACTCGTCATAAACATACTCATGTTTGCGTAAAAATCCGTCCTTCGTTTTTGGTCGTGTATAAGGAAGTGCTGGTTGAATTTCATGTTCAAATAAGAATTTAGTGAGTGCAGGTGTTTTATAAGCAGCATCGGCAGCAACAGCAATTGGCTTCTTCACTTTTTCCATTACCTTCTCAACAAGTGGTTGAAGCATATGACTAT
>NZ_JAFBDY010000043.1 GCF_016908465.1 Lysinibacillus composti
CTTGTTTTTCGACAATTCAAGTATATAGAAATCGGTGATTACGTGCTTTTTTATTTATGAAATTTTTTCAAACCCCAACAAATATTATAGAGCCTAAATTTACAGTAGTGTTAATTGTTATTTTTTCAGCATCTGCATTGATTTCTAGCGTCGATGCTTTAGCTGATACTCTTACTTCAGAAAATTTTGTATCTGAAGATAAGGATACATTGTTACGTTTTGCATGAACTGATTTAAATTTTGATTTCTTTAAATCAATTTTTGGTCCTTTTGTTGTTTCCGCAGCTACAAAGCCATTAATTGATGCGACTTGGTCTGCAGCTCCTTCCTCAATAATTAATTCTCCATTTGCAGTAAGACCTTCGGCTGAAAAATTAGTAACAGCTTTATCTGTAAGCGTAACATTACCAGTCACTGTCATATTATTAAGAGCAACAAAATCAGCATTTACGGTAACAGCTCCTTGGATTGTTGTATTGCTGCCATCAAATACTATAGCTTTTCCTTTAGCTCCAGAAGCATTAAATGTTAGTGATGAAACTTCTGTAACGACACCATTCGAAACAACTGCTGTTACTTTTGCACCTTTCAAAGCAGCCGCATTTTTAGAATGAAAGATTGACGTTAAAGAAGAAGCAACTTTTAATTCACCTTCAGAAGTTTGAATCGTATTATTTGAAACACTTTCAATTGTTAAAGTAAGCTGTTGATCTTGTTGTTCTGGTTGGTCAGAAGGTTTTATTTTTTCTGCACGGATAACGAATGCAGCTAATTGACCTCGTGTTACATTTGAAGAACCATCAAATGTAGTTGCTGTTTTACCTGTCGTTACACCGTTTTCATAAAGAGCCGAAATATAATTTTTATAATCACTTCTCACATCTGTAAATGGAAGTGAATTAGTAGAAGGTTTAAGTTCAAAAGCCCCAGCAAGTATTTTTGCCATATGGTTGCGTTGAACTGGTTCACCCGGACGATACGTATTATCTTCATAACCACTAATAATTCCTGCATTCGCTAGTGCTGCAATAGCGCCATAGTATTGATGACTTGTTGGGATATCTTTAAAACCCGGATTTTTTACATTTTTAGTGTCTAAATCTAGGGCACCAGCAATAATTTTTGCTGCTTGTCCACGAGTTACATAGTCACCTGGACGAAATGTACCGTCTTCAAATCCTTTAATAATCCCGCGTTCAGCTAGATTCGTCACTTCTTTATAAAAATTATAATTAGTAGGAACATCCGAAAAGCTTGTATTTGCACTTGTTGTGCTTGGTGCTAACGTCGCCACCCCTGATGCAGCCACCGTAGCGGCCATTGTAGCAATAAAATACTTTTGATATTTCTTCTTCAAACTAATTCATCCCCTTTATTTGGATTTAAATTGTAAATCAACCAATATTTATACTAGAGAAAGTTTGTAAATTTAAGTTAGTAGTTTTGTGAAACAATTGTAAATATTAGAGGTCAATTGATAGATTTTTGTTATAAATTGTCGATTTATAAAGTATAAAAGTTCTATGAAACAGTTATTCTGAATACCTTTAGAAATTATTCATTCTCTATTATTAGGTTAAATTTCATAAAAAAGTGATTGTATGTTAACTCTGCAAATCTTAATCATTATATGGTTGGAAATATATTAATATGATTTTTTCAAGTATTTAAGTGAAGTCAACTAGAAAAATTTAGATAATTAAATGTTTAATTTTCAACCATATTCTTGTTTTCTATTAAAATAATTACAAATTATGATTATATTTGGGATAATGAAATAAATTTTATCGAGGTGTTAAAATGAAAAACATATTACTTCTTCTCGTCTTACTATTAGTTTTTATTTGGGTGCAATGATAATAGTAAGCAAGAAGAGACGTTACAATTCAATCAACAATTTGAAGAGGCGATTGAACTAATAAACCTAAACGAATTTCAACCGGCAAAAGGAATTTTAACAGAGCTGGAGGAAACTTTAAGTTCTAGTAAGGAACATAATGATTTACTTAAAAATGTACAAACTGAATTACATAATGTTGAAGATCTCATAGCTCAAAATAAACAATTAGCATCTATACTGCTTGATATTTATGAAAACTACGGAGTTGCGTCACCTAATCATAGCTATCATGAATCAGAGTACTCTACTGGAGTTGTCTACACTGAATTAATTGATTTTAATAACGATGCGAAAAAAGAGTTGTATATTTTATTTAAAAGTAATGACTATCAGACGGATCCAATGGAACATCGGAATCAAAATGGTTACATAGAAGAAGTATGGGGAGCTTCCGAATCGGACCCAACACTTCTATGGGATGCTTTTTATACGATTGATTCAAGCACAGCATCAGATTTAGCTGTAACACTAGTAAAATTAAAAGATAATACAACAGCTATCAAACATTCTAGTGATATGACTGGACAAGGAAGTGAATACTCGCACAATCTATTCTTTACGCTTCATGATAAAGCAATTACTTTATCTGACGAGTTTTATTACGCATTAAACAATAACATTGAAGAGGATAATCTTTTCTATGGGGTCAACGGTGATACAGTTGATCAGCAAACATATGAAAAAGCCTTCGATACTTATACAGGAGAGGAACAACCAATTATAAAAAGTTCAATTGGAACGAAGGAATTTGCAATGGATCTTTCAAATCCTATATCTTCTCTAGAAAATGTTATTAACACGTTAACCACTGACATGGGCGATTTTGCTAATGGTAAGGAAGCAACTATGACTCCAGAATTAGAACAAGCAATTACAGATTATAGTTATTTCGGAAATATTGACAAACGTGATGCCCTTACCTATGAATCGATGATTGCATATGTCATTTTGCAAAAGATCGTTGAATCAGATGCCTCAGGGGAATATGGATCAGGTTATACTGAGCAAACAGTTAAAAATGCTATAAAAGAATACTTTAACGTGGATTTAGACCCAAATAGTCTAGACTTGCCTTCAGAGTTTGATTTGGAAAATTGGAATTGGATGTACTATAAGGATGGGATTTTCCAATTAGCTGCTTCGAATTTTTACGAAGACGTAGTGATTCGTAATATTAAAAAAGTTGTACAAGTATCCGACGATTTACTTTTTGCAAAAGTAAATGATTTAAACTTTGACAACATGAACCATAGTTTTAATACAAATCTTGACTTTGATTATAAGCTTTATATAAATAAACCAATCGAACAATGGCCAGATCATGCTCAGCCTTATTTGAAAAGAGAACTCCCAACCTACCTTTTAAAGTAATAATCGATACCAATTGTACTATCATGGAAATAAGGTGTTAACGCGTGAGGAGATAGAGGAGTTTTGATTGAAAAAGAATACTTACTGTGCAAATTTAAGTTGTTCAAGTAATAATTACTTTGTCGTTTAAATAGAGCCTGTCAGATCTTCTTAGCAGACGCTATTTATACTTAATGAATACTTACTAATATTAACGGAATCATGATTTCAAGTTTGGAGTGTTTGATTCAGTTACATTTCAAATAGTAGATTATTCTCTAGTAACTTCTATGTTATAATATAAAAAAACGTGGAGGTAATGAGGATGAATAACGAAATAGCAGAATTGTTACGCTCAGTTTTAAAGGAAGAGTTAGAACCAGTCAATAACCGATTAGACTCAATGGAACAACGATTAAACGGAATGGATCAGCGTCTCGACTCAATCGAGCAAGAAGTGAAAGCATTACGAACAGATCATGCTGAACTTCGAAATGAGATTATTGGAACTTTAGGTGACTTCACCGAAAAAATAGCATCCGATGTAGATTACAAAACATCTGCATTAAACAAACGGGTGTTTAATATCGAAACGGAACTTCAACGTTTGATTGGGGATTAATTGTAAAATATATCGTTTTTAATTAAAAGAGATTCTGATTTGTAAAGTTATGGGTCCCTTCCTTTAACTGCCAACAAATACTTGACTCAAATAAAGAAGATTACCAATTTGGCGAATATGGTAATCTCCTTTTAGTATTATGTTTAATTTTACTTTTATATTAGGTACATCTATTTCAATTTCACTAATCTCTCCGATTAAAGAGCATCTTTCTTCCTAAATACAATCGTACTCGTAGCAAGGAAAGCGACAAAGAAAGTTACAAGACCAATTAGTAAGAGACTAATAATATCGCCCCATATAAATGATAGGCCATTCCCTTTAATTAATACATGACGAATTCCATCTAAATAATAAGTCAAAGGTAAGACTTGTGAGAGTCCAACTAAGAAATTAGGCATTTCTTCTAATGGCCAAGTAAATCCGGATAACACAAAAGATGGGACAGCAACAAGCATAGTCACCTGAGTAGCGCTTAGTTGATCTTTAGCAAATAAACTTGCTAAATATCCTATACCTAATACCCCAAAAGTAAAACTACAAGACAACAAAACTAGCGGTATGACGTTACCCTGCATTGGTAGTTTGAACCAATATAAGCAAACTAATAAGGTCGTAAGTGTATTAATTAAATTTACTAAGAAATAGGGAAAGACTTTAGCAAAAGCTAATCTCCAAGGTGTTAACTTCCATTTGGCAAATTGCCCCCATAACCCACTTTCTTTTTCACGTGTAATCGTTAAAGCTACTCCTAAAAATAACACCTGCTGCAATATCGTTCCAACTAAGCCATAGACCATGAAGTCACTGTAGTTGGAAGTTGGATTATATAAAATACGTGTACGATAAGGAATGTGAAAAAAAGTTGAATTAATTTCCTCATCCCGGAATCCCTGCTGTTGAAGCTTCGTCTGTGAAAAACCATAGCTGAAAGTACTAATGATTGAATTCGCTGCTCTACTTGTTGAATTAGTTACAATCATATTACTGCCATCAATCAAAGTGACGATAGGAAGGTTCTCACCTTGTAAAAGTCGTTTATAGAAGTTTTCTGGTATTACAATGCCGACCTTTATCTCTCCTATTGCTAACGCATCCTTCAATTCCTTCTCACTTTCCATATAACCAGTCACATGAAAGGTTTGACTTTCATCAAACGCTTGTATGATTTGTCGGCTTAATTGGCTATTATCATGATCTATCACAACGGTGTTTACTTCTTTTAGTTGAGCACCAGAATAAGAATATCCAAACAGGAATGTATATATTAGTGGAACTAAAAATAATAGCCCAATTGTATGTGGATTCTTAACAATATGCATCCATTCACGATAAAGGATATCCCAAACTTTAATTTCCATTATGTTCACCTAAAAGTTTCAACCATTTGACTGTCATGCCTGTTTTCACATCATTAGGAATATTTTCATATTTTACTTTAACACTAAAAGAACGAATATCTGTATCATCCATGTTTTGTGTAGCCTTTTGAACTGCAAAATCGGCGGCAGGCGATATGGAAACTACTTTTGCTTTTAATTTTTTTCCGGTTGCGATTACTTCAATTTGAACCCAATCTCCAACTTGTATGTTAGAAATCTCGGTTTCAGGGAAGTAAAATTTCGAATATCTTTCCTCTGCTTGCTCCAATGTAAAGACTGGGAATCCTGCACTTACTAGTTCACCCACTTCTGCTGCTTTCGTTTTAATTACTCCGTCAGTTGGGGCGATTAGCTGTGTATATGATAAGTACACATTGGCTTCAGCCAAGGCGGCTTCTGCTTGAGATTTACCTGATTGTGCCGTAGATACTGCCCCAGCAGCTTGCTTAATACCTGCTTCCGCTGCTTTCACTTCACCTTGTCGCACCAAAACTTCATCTTGTGAAGCTACAGCCAATTCATGAGCAGCCTTTGCCTGATCTACTTGTGCTTTGGCAGCTTTTATCTCTTCTTCACGTGGACCTTGGACAGCTATTTCATATTGCTGTTTTGCCACCTCATACTTCCCTTTGGCTTCTTGATAGGTTGTATTAGCCTTATCAACATCCGCCTGGGAAGCTAAACCATGTTCCAGTAAGGTTTGTAGACGTTCTAAGTTATCCTTCGCTACTTTTTGAATTTCTTCCGCTGCTTTCATTTGACTTTCTGCTTGCTTGATTTCTTCTGGACGAGCACCATTTTGTAATGCTTCCAAATTTGCTTCTGCTGCTTTTAATGCAGCTTCAGCCTGAGCAACTTTCTTTGCAGCGGTTTCTGCTGTTACATTCACTGCTGCATTGCCCTGTTCTGTTTTAGCTACCGCAGTCGATTGAGCTGCTTTTGCTTCATTTATCTGTCCATCTGCTACACTTACCGCAGCTTCTGCCTGCGATACTTTAGCTTTTAATTCATCATTTTGTAGAACTCCAATAACCTGGCCTTTTTTAACTACATCTCCTTCATCTACGAGAAGTTCCTCAATTCGTCCATCTAGCTTAAAACTGACCTTACTTTCATCTCCTTCAATATATGCTGTTGGCTGTCCTTCCAAAAGATTTTTTCCTGCTGCTTCTTTTTTATCTAACAGGAAAAAACCACCAACAATTAAGCCAGCAATAAGGCACAAAACTAAAATAAGTCTTGCCTTTATCACTTTAAAACCCCCTTCTTAACAGTTACGATACTGAATGACCAAAAATGGATTTTAGTTCTGAACGTAGTAAAATATACCATATATTACTTAACTAATCTAGAAAAATTTTCTTTTAGTTCATATTTTTAAGTTCCAAATGGAATTCTAGTTCATTTTAATATAAACTTAAAATGAAATTAATTAATGGAAAAAAGACAGGATTTTGTCATTGAGTACATTCCAAGAAAATAAAGGGGAATGCGAAAAATGATTGAGGAAAAAAAAGAGAGAATTATTGAAGCAGCTACTACCTCGTTCAGCCAATTTGGTTTCAAAGGTACAACAATGGATAGTGTTGCAAAGATTGCAAAGGTCGGAAAAGGAACAGTATATACTTATTTTGACAATAAGGAAGATTTATTCGACGAAATCGTTGATAGTACCATCAAACAAATGATGAATGTTGCTAATAAAGCAATTAAACCAGGATTACCATTTCATGAAAATATCCGTCACGTGCTTGAAGCAATTTTAGCATTTAGACAAAGTCACTCCCTTATCATGAAAATAGTTCAAGAAGCTCGGGATATCCAAACCGTTCATGTCATCAAAACAATTGAAAAAATCGATCAGAAAATAATCGATTATTTAAAAAATCTAATTCAGGAGCAAATAAAAACGGGAGAAAACATTCAACAAGACCCTGAATTTTTGGCCTTTATATTATTTAAAACCTATATTCTTCTAATTTCAGATTGGGAGAGAAATCATCCTTCTTTGGATTCTAGTAAAATTACTGAAGTTTTGCAGCGACAGGTGTATTAAAAAAGGTTCTATGTCAAATGTTGGGGTGAAGTGATATTACACGGCACCCCGATTATCCTAAATGAATCCCAATTTTCTTAGATAAATTATTTAATAAA
>NZ_JAFBDY010000044.1 GCF_016908465.1 Lysinibacillus composti
ATGTAAGCAGGGGTTTATTTATTGCCCAAAATTATTTTCTTAAGACTGTTGAAAACATTCGTATTGAAATTTACACAATTTTAAGGACTTGACTAAGAGAACTCCCTTAATTGGTAAATTAACATGAAAAACGGCTTAAATAAGGGAAGAAATTTCCTCTATTCATCCGAAAAACATGAAAAGAAGGGGATTTTACTATGTATAACGGAAAAACTTTCCCTTATTTACCTCGAAAGTGAACCCTATTTTGAAAATAAGGGAAAAATCTTCCCCTATTTACTTGCGCTGGCTACTAGCAAGTTTATACTTTATAATTTGAGATTAATAACTGTTAGCATTATCGAGAAACCGCGGCCTACCACTGTAAGCCGCGCAAAATTTCCGGAAAGTTTAGAAGGACTCATTATACGCTTACACAAAGCACAAAGACAAGTCGTAAAGACGCGTTTTCAACGTGGCTTTGCGGCTTGTGTGCTTAGTCCGCTCTCACCAGACACTTAATTTAAATTCTTTATTAGAATAAACTTTTAGTTCACGGTTGGAATTAACAACAAAAGAACACCATTTCCTTTGTGGAAATGGTGTTCTTCGGTTTTATTCCATCTTTTATTCGTTATTGAACAGTTTTAGCGCTCTTTGGCCAAATTAACCCAATAATGACACCAACGACAGCTGGTAACATCCAACCAAGCCCAATATCGTAAAGTGGTAAGTAATTTGTGTAGAACGATTTAACAGATTCAAACACAGCAATCGTTGCTCCAGGTAGACTGCTTACTAGCGTGCTATAGCCGTCGAAGAAGCTTACACAAAACGTAAAGATCATTGCCGCTGCGTAAACACTTTGCTTATGACCAAACAAAGGTGAACAAAGGGCTAATAAAATCAGAACAATCGCTAACGGATACAATAACATTAAAACTGGTATCGCATATTGAATGATATTGTTTAAACCAAAGTTAGCAATCGTAAATGATAGAAGACATAAAATCAGAACGAACCATTTATAACTTATTTTCGGATAAACCTGATTAAAGAACTCACTACAAGACGTAATAAGGCCGATACTTGTTTTTAAACAAGCAAGGACGATAATAATAGCTAATAAGATAGCGCCGAATGGACCGAAATAATGCTGAGCTACCGCTGCAAAGATTAAGCCGCCATTATCATATGTACCAATTGCCGATACGCTTGATGCCCCCATATACGTAATAAGCCCGTAAATTAGCATCATGAGAATCATCGCGAAAATACCTGCTTTCCAAGTAGCTTTCGCAATCTCCTTACGATCAGTGATACCTTGTCCCTTAATTGCTAAAATGACCACAATACCGAATGCCAGTGAAGCAAGGGCATCCATCGTGTTATATCCTTCTTTAAAGCCTGTAATAAAGGCTAAACCGCTATAGTCACCAGTTGGGTTTCCGAACTGACCCATTGGTTTAACAATCGCAATGATAATTAAGATGAATAGAAATACTAAAAACGCAGGAGTTAAATATTTTCCAATATAGTCGATGATTTTTGCTGGATTCAAAGAGAAGTAATAAACGATCGCAAAGAACACAAAGCTAAATAGTCCAAGATATAAAGAGCTGTGTGCTGGATTGATATACGGTTCAAAACCAACTACGAATGGAACGGTTGCTGTTCTTGGAATGGCAAAAAACGGTCCAATCGTTAAATATAACGCCACAGCGAAGACGATTCCAAATAGCGGATGAACCCGACTTGCTAAGTCACGTAATCCATTACTACCAGATAAACCGAATGCCAAAATCCCCAAAAATGGTAGTCCAATTGCTGTAATTAAGAATCCGATTAAAGCCGGCCAAAAATTCGTTCCAGCAAGTTGCCCCATTTGGATCGGAAAGATTAAATTACCTGCACCAAAGAACATGCCAAACAGCATCGTACCAATGATGGCATAGGTAGAAAATGATATTTTTTGTTGCATAATTATGCTCCTTCTAGGGTGAATTTCATTTATTTTATCACCACTTTAGGGAGTAAGCTAGACTTTTTACACAAGTGTTCCGATAAATATGATAATTTTGTGTTTTCTAAATGGTATATATTCAATAAAATCATATTAATTTATCATAATATTTAGATATTTCAAACATTCGAGTGCCCTTGGGATTTTCATAGAGGCACAACCTTTACTGAATACTTGATGCCATCCTCCTTATTTTATTTATCTAGTAAATACTTCTACCAATCTATCATTTATATAGATTAGTAATCATAAACTATAAGGTATGCACTTTTTTAAGGGGGACATGTTCATGGTGAAAATCATTAAGGCGGGGAAATCAAAAGAGGAAGTTTCAAAAAATGACCTTCAAGTTTCAAAAATTGTTGCAGATGCAATTCAAGACATTGAAGCGCGCGGGGATGCAGCAGTTCGTGAATACTCAGAGAAATTCGATAAATGGTCTCCAGCATCGTTCCGTTTAACTCAAGAGCAAATCAGGGAGATTGTGGCATCAGTGCCTGCAGAGGTTATTGAAGATATTAAATTTGCGCAAAAAAATATTCGTGAATTTGCCGAAGCACAACTAGCTTCCCTGAATGATATAGAAGTAGAAAACATTCCTGGCGTCATACTGGGTCATAAAAATATTCCTGTAAGTAGTGTTGGTTGTTATGTTCCTGGAGGACGGTATCCAATGGTTGCTTCTGCGCATATGAGCGTGTTGACAGCAAAGGTTGCGGGTGTAAAACGTGTAATCGCTTGTACGCCGCCAATTAACGGACAAGTACCAAAGGCAACAATTGCAGCGATGTCACTAGCAGGTGCGGATGAAATTTATTTACTTGGTGGTATTCAGGCAATGGCGGCGATGGCAATTGGAACGGAAACGATCCAGCCAGTGGATATGATTGTTGGACCTGGGAATGCCTTCGTTGCGGAAACAAAACGTCAATTATTTGGTCGTGTCGGAATCGACTTATTTGCTGGTCCAACTGAAACATTAGTCGTAGCTGATGAAACAGCGGATGCCGAAATGATTGCAACGGATATTCTTGGACAGGGGGAGCATGGGCCAACTTCACCAGGGGCGTTAATTACAACATCTGAAAGGCTTGCCTATGAAACAATTGAAGAGATTGAAAGACAGCTAAAAGTACTGCCAACAGCAGATATTGCTCGTGTTTCTTGGGCAGATTATGGTCAGATTTTAGTCGTAGATAGTCTTGAAGAAGCCGTTGTGGAAGCGAATAGGTTAGCGTTTGAACACGTGGAGATTTTAACGGAGAACCCTGATTACTTCTTAGAAAATCTGACGAACTATGGTTCTTTATTTTTAGGGCCTGAAACAAACGTTGCTTATGGCGATAAAGTCATTGGGACGAACCATACATTGCCGACAAAAGGGGCAGCCCGTTATACTGGCGGTCTTTGGGTAGGGAAGTTTATTAAAACGGTAACCTACCAAAAAGTAACGAAGGAAGCCTCTGCGTACATTGGGGAATATGCAGCCCGTCTATGCCAATTGGAGAACTTTGCGGGTCATGCAGAACAAGCCTTACTACGTGTACGTCGCTATGGTCAAAAAAGTAGTGTAAAGGGGTGAATCTAGTGGAGAAGTTATCAATTGTAGGATGCGGTACGATGGGTCATTCCATTGCGTTATCAGCTGCATGGGCGGGCTTGGACGTAAAGGTTGTTGGGGTCAATGAAGAGAACCTCAACAGGGCAAACAAGGGAATCCAAAATAAACTAAGCGTATTGGTAGAAAATGAGTTACTTGATCAAAGTGAAGCTGAAAAGATTGATGCGCGGATTACACTTCTTACATCCTTAAAAGAAGGGGTAGAAGATGCGACATTTATCATTGAAGCAATTCCTGAAGTTCTTGAAATGAAACTTGCATTTTATCAGGAACTCGAACAGCTGATTGGGAAAGATGTCATCATCGCCAGCAACACCTCTGGATTCACACCGACGAGCTTAGCAGAAAATGCACGTTACCCTGAGCGTTTTATTGTGACCCATTACTGGAATCCCGGTCATTTGATTCCCCTGGTGGAAGTAGTAAAAGGAGAGAAGACCAATCAAGAAACCGTTGACCGGACGATGGAATTTATGAGAAGAATGCACAAGCATCCGATCTTCATCAATAAAGAAATTCCGGGATTCATCGGAAATCGTCTGCAATACGCTTTGTTCCGCGAAGCACAGTCTTTATTGGACGAAGGCGTCGCATCAAAAGAAGACATTGATGCTGCGGTAGTTTACAGTATAGGTCGCCGATTGCCTGTTACGGGACCATTAATGACGGCAGATATGGGTGGCCTTGATGTTTTTTCTGCCATTTCTAACTATCTATTCGAAGACTTAAGTACTGCTGAAAAATCGGGCAGAATATTAACGAGTTTAGTAGAGGATGGCAAGCTCGGAGATAAGAGTGGAGAGGGCTTTTATCAGTGGGATGAAGAGACATCTAAAAAAATCAATGCTGAACGCGAGGAAACATTGATTCATTTCCTAAAACTTGACCGAGAAAGGAATGAGTAAAGATGACGTACTTTACGGATCTACATAATAAAACGGTTATGGTTACGGGGGGAAGTAAAGGAATTGGGAAAGATATTGCGCTTTCCTTTGTAAAACTTGGCGCCCATGTATTGATCATTGGACGAGGAGCAACGGCTTTAGAAGATACGCTTGCTGAGCTAAACGAGGCTGGTAGTGGAAAACATAAAGCAGTTGTAGCGGATGTGAATGACATTTCTCGTATCCAGGAGATTGTAGCGGAAACAGTCCGGGATTATGGCACAATCGACATCCTGGTTAACAATGCTGGTGTCAACATTCCAAAGCCCGCCATTGAGGTGACAGAAGAGGATTGGGACACCATCCTCGATACGAATTTAAAGTCTGTTTTCTTCTTCAGTCAAGCGGTAGGCAAGCATTTGATTGAACAAGGAAAAAAGGGGAAGATCATTAACATTGCTTCCCAAATGTCCTTTGTTGGCTATATTAAGAGAGCGGCATATTGTTCGAGTAAAGGCGGCGTTGTTCAGTTAACAAAGGCGTTGGCCGTGGAGTGGTCTTCGTTCGGAATTAATGTGAATGCCGTCGCTCCAACCTTTGTGGAGACGGAACTTACAGCAGGTATGTTTAAAGATGAAAACTTTAAAAAAGATGTAGAAAGTCGAATTCTTTTGGGCAAGATGCCAAAACCAAAAGATATTTCAGGTGCGGTTCTCTATTTAGCATCTGAATTAGCTGATTTTGTCACGGGTGAGACCATTAAGGTAGATGGCGGATGGACCGCTATTTAGATAGAAAAAAGTGGGGAAATCACAAACGGTTTCCCTGCTTTTATCTTATACATCGCTTTCTTGAGCGTAATGTTATCAGACTATTTTTAATAAATGGAATAGTGTTATAATATTTTAACGTTATGTTTCTATGAAAGAGTGGATAGGATGAAAACAATACATGTACATGGGGCACCGAGTGAGTATATTCTGCAAAAGGGTGCATTGGACTTACTAGAGTCTAAATTAATTGAAAGAAATCATAAAAAAGTGCTGGTTGTGCGCGGAGTGAAATCATGGGAAGCCGCAAAAGCATATTGGCCAACAATGGAACAAATTGAATACGATGAATACATATATGGCGGAGAATGTTCTTTCGAGGAAATCGAGAAAGTTTCAAAATTAGTGCTTTCTCAAGAATATGAAGCGATTATTGGTGTTGGCGGTGGGAAAGTTTTAGATTTAGTCAAGGCAACAGGTAATGAAACACACAAACCAATCATCTTAATCCCGACGTTGGCTTCCAATTGTGCACCATGGACACCGTTAAGCGTGCTATATGATGATGCGGGCTCGTTTATTCGATATGATATTTATCCAGTTTCGGCAAGTCTAGTATTAATCGAACCAGAAATATTAGTAATGGCTCCGGTTGATCTGTTCGTGGCGGGCATTGGGGATACATTAGCAAAATGGTATGAAGCAGACATCCAACTAAGAGCTATTGCCAATAAAACGGTCCCAATGATGATCGCTCATTATACAGCTGAGCAATGTAAGGTGATTTTAGTACAATCAGCCGTGGAAGCTGTTCGTGCCGTTCGTAATGGCGAAGTGAACGAAGAATTCATCAAAGTGGTGGAAACAATCATTATGTATAGTGGAATGGTAGGGGGATTTGGAGACCATTTCGGTAGGGTGACAGGAGCCCATGCGATTCATAATGGTTTAACGATGCTAGAAGAAACACATCACGCATTACACGGTTCAAAAGTCGCTTATGGTATTTTAGTGCAATTAGTATTAGAAAATCGCTGGAATGAAATTCAAAGACTTGTGCCCTTCTATCAGCAACTTGGTTTACCATTATCCCTTAGCGAGTTAGGAATAGATGGGATTACAGATGAGATGGTGAATGAAGTAGCTGAAAAAGCAACAATTCCAGAAGAGTCGATCCATTTAATGTCCATCGGCGAAATCACGTCAACACGAGTAAGGGACGCGATTCTAGCATTGGAGAAATATTATAAGGAATTGAAAATCTAATTGCAGATGGTGGGAATTCTATCTACTATGTAGGTGCAGCTCAAAGTGCGATATGAACGGGTCTTCTTTTGAAGTACAAAAGTGAAATAGCATGGGAATTCGTAAAGGAATTCACCATGCTGTTTTTTCTTATGAATGCATATAGTGGAGGCTAGGAGGGGAGAACGGCGGAGGGTTGTGATTAACCGCTCTAAATGGAGGTGAAAATTAGATAAGCGGAAACCGTTCTTTTGTTTCGGGTAAAATATCAGCAATTTTTAAAATAAGGGAAATTTCTTCCGTTAATGTGCGGAGAGGCGGCTTATTGGGCAGATTTAAGGGAAGAAAATTCCGTTAACTGCTCTAAATTAGGGTGAAATTCAAAGGTTCGGATGAGATAAGGGAAAAACATTCCTTTATTTCGGATAAGATATCGGCAATTTTTAAAATAAGGGAAATTTCTTCCGTTAATGTGCGGAGAGGCGGCTTATTGGGCAGATATAAGGGATGAAAATTCCGTTAACCGAGTCAAGTCCTTAAAATTGTGTAAATTTCAATACGAATGTTTTCAACAGTCTTAAGAAAATAATTTTGGGCAATAAATAAACCCCTGCTTACATT
>NZ_JAFBDY010000045.1 GCF_016908465.1 Lysinibacillus composti
TTGAACCACCATCAATTTAAATTCTTCATTATATTTAGTCATAAAAAATCACCCCAAAAGTTAGTTTTTTACTCTAACTTTTGGGGTGCAGTACCTTTTTGAGGAATTAGCGCTCGTTTTTATGAGTTGTTACCAAACGATGCTTCGGGAACCATATAATTACAATCTATGTCTATATTAAAAATATGGAAGTATAATGGAGGCATCAATATGTGGTTAATATTAGGTCTTATTGCAATAGTAGTAACTGTTATAAATCTTTCTTTGTATGCAGCAGGAAAGGATTATAAGCTTGCTATGGCGATGGCATTATCATTCACAGCATTAACAATTTGTGCAGATTACAGTTATCTAAATCGGTGGGTAAAAGTGGAAGATTGGGCAGCTTTATCGGATGTAATACCTGGTATGGCAAGGGCATTCTGGTTTTTGACAATTGTTTCTATCTTGCTAAATATAGCACCTATATTTTTAGAATTAAAAGGTAAGAAGAAATAACTAATTTTATGATAGAGGTCATATTTTAGTTATTCCAGAATAGGGCGCGTTCATTTAGGAACGCGTCTTTACTTGTTGGGCCATTTAATTGAATAACACCTAAAAAAAAACGGATATTAATGTTAATATTTAGGAAAGGTTGTGAAGAACTGCACTTAAGCTAACAGATCAGGTTAGTTGAAGAAGGATTTCTCCTTTAGTGGGGGAAATTAGATATATGAAAAATAATAAGGATGGGGAACTTTTTGTTTTTAATTATTATTGCGGCTTTATTTTTTCTAGGGATTACTTCTATTTCATTCCAACAAGAAGTTTTTTCCTTATTTGTTTTTATGGGACTATTTATTTTGTTATTTGTCATAAAAGAAAGACGATTCGTTATAACACTACTGTTATCGTTTCTAATAGGTTTTTTGATATTTACTGTTTTTAATCATTATGTTGGAACGATGAATATTTCAAAGGAAACAAAAATCATTCTTAATCGTCTTTTTCTTGTTTTTATCATTATAGGAATAGTTATTAACCATCGTATCTTTAATAAGAAGGTTTTTTGGTACAATGAAAAACCTAATTGGAAAAATCCTATCGTCTTGCCGTTCCATAAAGTTAATACATTTTGGTTTTGGATGATTGGAATCGTTGTTAATGGAATGGTATATTTCTTTTTTATTTTTCAAAAAGATGTTGAGTATATCCAATCGCTATTATTGTTTTGTTTATTTTTCTCACTAATTAATGCAGTTTTTGAGGAAGTTATTTGGAGAGGAATAATGCTCTCGTCTCTAAAGGAATTCACGTCCACTGGATATGCTATTATCGTTACAAGCGTTGGTTTTGGACTTCTACATATGGCAATTGGTTTTTCTATTTCTCTCAGTTTGTTAATTTCAGTTGCAGGCGTAATTTACGCATTAATCACACTTAAAACTAACAGTATCTATCCGAGTATTGTTTTTCATATCGTAATTAATATTGGAATGGTATTTAGCGGATTTATAATCTAACAAAACATTTTGCAAATGGGATAATAGATTTTATAGGTAATTACTATCAAAAGTATTAGTAAAAGAACAATCTTCAGCAATCGGGCGCCATTCTTGAGGAATTGGCGCTTATTTTACATTCTAGGGCCAGGTTGTGGAATAATGAGTTATTAGGAATGATTAGAGTGATATTAAAGGAATGATTGAATTTGAAAATATTTATTATTCTTATAAGTGTTATATTGATAAGTATTACACTTATAAATATAGTTAAAAGTATTTTAGATGCAGAATCAAATAAAGAGAGATTAGCAATATTATTAATGCTTACAGAACCAGCAGATACAGTTACTTACTTATTTTATATAGGTTTAATAGGCTTAATAGTAGGATTATTTTTATTCTAAGTGCTTAATACATCAGAGAAATTCTATTGATATCAAACCAACTTGTTATTCCGCTAAAGGGCGCGTTCTTGAGGAATTGGGCTCTTTTTTGGTCCATTTAATGGAATAACAGGAGCGCTGAATTAAATTGTGGGAAGGGTATAGGTAAGGAAGCAAATCTATAGAATAATTTTGAGGTGATATCTTGGAATACCCATTAATGGATCCACCATTTGAAATAAAATCATTTGAAAAAATGACAAAAAAAGAAGCGAAAATTCATTTTGATTGGTATGTAAGAGAAGTACCTAAGAGGGTTGAATTAATTAAAAAGGCGTATCTAGAAACTAGTGGGGGAAAATTAGAGGATTTAGATTTATCGCCGAAGTCACTAGTTCATATATGGAAATGGTTTATACCTAGGATTGTTACGATAACTAAGTCTGATGAAGAAATTGAAGATGAATTAAAGAATGCTCCTGCATGGCTTAAGGAAAAAGTTATCGAAAATAAAAAGAAATTAACCGTTGGAAGTCTTAGTTTAGCAATGGATTTAGCTATTTATTTTGCAGAAGTATTTATTCATAACTTTGATAAATTATATTGGGGATTCGTTACAAAACCTAAATCTTTGATATACGTTAATAGTCCAGTAATTATGGGATTTAGTACAGGAATTGAATTAGACCCTAGAAATATAGTTTATAATCTAACTCTTAAAATAATTAATGATAAAAGAGAAAGAGATAACGAAGAAGATTTATTTAACATATTTAAAGCGTGGGAGAATGATATCTAACTTTTTTAAGCTAAGTGCTCTTCAATAAACAAGTCAATAGAAGTTGGCCGTTATTCCAGAATAGGGCTCGATTATACAACCGAGGACAGTGAATCAGCATTCGTCTCTTTTTTGAGAACGATTGTGCTGTAAACATGATTTTTTATTGTTCCTATATACTTTCATTAGATTGGATTTAGTTGAAAGTTTTATTTCTAATTTCTATTAATTCAATTTTCAAAGCCGTTGAAGTTTAACTTATCGTAAACTTCAACGGCTTTGTTACTAAGAAAATCTAATTTACTTTCAAATTAATCAATCAAACTTATAAATTTCCTTCATAAAAACAAATATTTAAGTATTTATCCAGACAGTTTTTGTAGCTTTGTCCCATGTGACTTTGACTTCTAGGATTTCTACAAGGAAACTAAGCGGAAGCATCGTTGAATTGCCTATCTTAATCCCTGGCGCCTCAATCTGCACCGTTTTTCTGTTAACAACAGCTTTTGAACTGTTAATTTTCAATTCTATGGACGAGTTATTTTTCTTTATCGCAATTTTTGAGCTTTACCATCTGATTTCACAATAGCACCACTTTGTTCAAGTATGCTGCGCATAGGAACATACGTATACCCGTTTTTTATGACCGTAGCTTGAGGCAGTTTAGGAAATTGTACGTTGATTTCTACGGAGACTGCCGTGTCTGTGGTGAAAAGCTGGTAAGTTTATCGGAAAGGATATAAACTCTATAATCAGGTCCAACATGGATTTCTTCATTTTCTCGGTAGTCAATTCTACCGATCTTTGCACCGTTGGCCGTTCGTATTGTCGCTCGATTAAAGCCGTTTTTGGAATTCGTACGCTCTATTGATACATGTCCATTTTTGATTGGATACTCCAAGTCGTATTTTCCTTTGGATAATTTCTTTCCCGTACCACGATCCACGAGATAAAATTTTGACTTGTTGCTATAAGGTAGATTACTTTCAAAATATAATATCTTTTTATCCTGGCTGAATCCTCGTAAGTTTAAAATGGCCCCAGCGTTAAAGGTTGTTGTCCATGCAACTGAACCATCTGCATTCAGTGAAATAAAACGACTTGTGCTGTATACGCCGTTGTTTTCATTTATCACATTCAAATAAATTTTTCCATCAGGATCTTCGATACCAAAATCTTGTCCTATCGAAAAGCTCGATTTAGTCGGTTTATAGCTCCAAAGCTTCTTTCCGTCGCTGTAACGATAGGCTACCGTACCGTCATAGGAGTCAAGTATGATTTGCCCATTCTTTTGATTCAGCGTAACATAATCTCCAACTACTCTCTCGGGTACTGACCAGATTACTTTACCGGTTTTAGGTGACAAAGCGATCAGTTGATAAGAATCATCCCCAATCCAGGAACACATTTCCGAAAAGCCACAGGTGATCCAAGTCAAGATCATATTATCATTAATAATAATTGGTTGTTGATAGCCAATCGGGATTTTCGTTGCTTTATACAGCTCCGAGTGAGTAGTTAGTTCCCACGCTTTTTTCCCTCCATATCTGACTGCTATTAGTTTGTTCTTGTCACTTATATATATCTGTTGTTTGTCTATTGTATAATTCTCAAGATTATTAACACCGACTGATTTAAGCAAAAAATTGCTTTTAGTTTTACCGGTCTTTTTATCTATCATCATAATCGTATCGTTTTGGTAGTCTGCACCAGGGGTATGAGCGATAATCGCATTTTCTGTAACACTAGAAGAGTATATATAGTTATTTCGCTTCCAAACTATTTTTCCGGTTGGTCCAACTCTTCCAAATTCTTCAAACCCTCGTTGGAACGTACGCTTAGAATAGAGTATAGAGCCATCTGTGAACATTTCGTCCATGTAGAAGCCTCCAGAATTGCCGAGTGGCATCGACCAAACTTGCTTATAGCCGTCTACCGATTTTGCAGCCAGCGTTGATTCTGTCTTTCCTATTGTAAAGATAGCCAATACAACGGTAATTATAAATACCTTTACTAATGTGGACCTTAATTTACTTTTCCTATCACTTATCAATCCAATTCTCCTCTCAAATGTAAAAAATAGTAAAAATACTAATTATTACAATATATCATATGAAGTATATATTCTAAAGTCTATTAAATTAATCAAACATTGTTACTAGAATTAATTATTTTTAGAAGAATATAGGTATCTAAAGTAAGTATATATTTATAAGAAATTCTGTCTAATAAATTAATAACGTGCTAATTGAAATGATTAAAGGTTTTTGAAAATACAGTTTCAAGTATATTCGTTAAAAATTTTACATAACGATAGGGTTCTTGAATAGGGGCTTGAAAGTTTAGGAGAAAATGTTTCAAGGCAAAGGTCTTTAATCTACTTCAACTGCAGGGAAGTGGTTTAACTAAAAAATATTCCACAAAAACCAGCTAATAGTTGTCAACATTTTTCAATAAAAAATATAAATCGTACATGATATACTAAAAATCGGTATACCAAATAAGCCTTCCTTT
>NZ_JAFBDY010000046.1 GCF_016908465.1 Lysinibacillus composti
GTGAGGGGGTTGGGGGAGCTTTTTGGAGGGGGTCGAGGGAAACTTTTCCCTCGTGGGTTTGGGCAAAGCCCATGATTTTTTCTTTTGCTTTTGAACTTGGGGGAGCGGTTTTTGCTCCCTTGCTTTTCGCCTCGCAGAGCACGTCCAGAAGAATTCTGGTATACCGTGTTATACCAGATTTGTTCTGGCTCGCTCGCCATGTTATCCTTTAAGCAAGAAATGAGGTGCTGCAATGTGGCTCACGTGAAAAAATTTACGAGAGAAAATATGAAAGGCTTATCCATACATTTAGACCGAAAAACAGAAAATCACAGCAATAAAGAAATTGATATTGAGCGTTCACATTTGAATTATGATTTGTGTGAAAAAGAAGGGGATACACTTTCGAGATTGCAAAACCGACTGGACGAAGTGTATTGCATGAAACGAAAAGATGTAAAAGCATGTTGTGAATGGGTTGTTACATTGCCAAAGGAGCTAGAAGAAAAAAGTCCTGAAGAACAACGGCAATTTTTTGAGAAAACGTATGCATTTTTAGCTGCACGTTATGGTAAAGAAAATGTCGTGTCAGCGAATGTCCATGTAGACGAAACGACTCCGCATATACACTTTGATTTTGTGCCAGTCGTTTGGGACGAAAAAAAACAACGTGAGAAAGTTTCAGCGAAAGAAGTTTTGACACGTAATGAATTAAAAAGTTTTCATCAAGACTTAGATAATTTTTTAAAAAAGGAAATTCCCGAAATTTATCAAGAAGGCATTTTAAATGGCCAAACGATTGGCATTGAAGATATTAAAGATTTTAAAAAATATGCAGATGACATAAAGCAACAAAAAAATGACATGACGGTGGAGCTTGAAGAAGTGGAACAAGCATTGCGTACGGCTAAAATAAATATCAGGGAATTAGAAAATAAAAAAGAGCTGCTGAAGCTGAATGTTTCTTCTAAAAAGGACGAGATGAGAAAATTAAGCGAAATTGTCCCAGATGAATTAAAAATTAAAGCAAAGAAAGAAAAGAAAACGGTAGTTGAAGATAAACTCGTAACGTTTGGTAAACCGAAAACGATAGAAAAAGAAACAGGGAATTTAGTTATTACTCGTGAGGAATATCAAAAAATGCGTCAGATTGTGAATGCTGCAAGCACAATAAAAAAAGATTATGACCGATTGCAACGTACAGATTTGGTTCAAGAAAATAAAGCTTTGCGCCAGCAAGTTAATCGAGTAAATCATGAAAAGAATGAGTTACAACGAGATAATGACCATTTTCGTACTCAATTGCGGACTGCAAGTTTTGAAATCAGTAATCTTGAAGGGCGTATACTCGATTTAAAGGACGAGATAGCCAATATCTATCAGAGTACCAAGGCGTTCCTAAAAGAGCATACAGGAAGCGTACAAGCGTTTAAAAGCACGTTAAAGGAGTTTGTAAGCAAAGTGAAGGATCGACTTCCTGGGGGCGAATTTGAGAAGGCTCACAGGCGAGAAATGAATAAAGAGCGCAATCGAGGATTGGAGCGATAAAAAAAGACACCTGAGAAGGTGTCTTTGCTTTTGGTTTTAGGTTTTGAACTTTGGGGTTGAGCGTAGCGAAAACCCCTTATTTTTCGGAACGAAAAATACGTTCTTTCTTATCTTGATATAAGGGTAACATCTTCGATTTACCCTTAACGGTCTTGAGCCCTTGGTACATATGGCTTGAATACAAAAAAACTTGCAAAATTCCTAATAGTGTTCTAGACTTTGAGTTACCACACAAAAAGTCGAAACAGAAGGAAGGTGCAAGTTTTTAAGTGCCTTGATTGGCGTTTATTAACTTAAGTTATATGACTCAATATAAAGCAAAAACCAAAAAGAATCAAGATATTATGGTTAAATCCACAAAGAAAAAACGTAAAAATGGTGTATTAGCTTACTTTATGGAAAAGCTAGTTTCTGAAAACGTGGTCTCGGAAAATACTTTAAAACTCATAAGGGAGTGCAATACGTTCATGATGATGGTTGCTGATGAAAGTATGGAAAAGAAAAAACAGCATAAAGGCAACACATGCAAAAATCGTTTTTGCCCCATCTGTGCGTGGAAAAAATCTCGAAAAGATGCGTTGGCTTTGTCCGTCATGATGGCATATCTAAAGCAAGAAGAAAATAAAGAGTTTATCTTCCTGACGTTAACAGCACCAAACGTGCCAGCTGAGGAATTGGAAGATGAGATTAAAGACTATAATCATTCGTTTAAAAAGCTGATGGAACGCAAGGAAATTAAGAAGATTGTAAAGGGTTATGCTAGAAAATTAGAAATCACCTACAACGAAGAACGTG
Source organism: Lysinibacillus composti (assembly GCF_016908465.1). GTDB lineage: Bacteria > Bacillota > Bacilli > Bacillales_A > Planococcaceae > Ureibacillus > Ureibacillus composti_A. The sequence goes on from NZ_JAFBDY010000046.1 coordinate 2,323, forward strand.
ATGATTACCACCCACATTTTCATGTGCTGATTGCAGTCAACAAAAGTTATTTTACACAAACAGCTCAATATATCTCTCGGGATCGGTGGTTGGAGTTGTGGCAGCAAGTCACAAAAAATCCTCTGATTACACAAGTTGACGTGCGCAAAGTTCGCAACGGTCGGGACGATAAAGTTTACGAGATTGCTAAATACTCAGCGAAAGACAGCGACTATTTAATTAATCAAGAAGTTTTTGAGGTATTTTATAAAGCCTTGAAAGGAAAACGATTAATCGTATTTTCCGGGCTGTTTAAAGACGCCATGACCAAATTTAAAAATGGCGAATTAGATGGTTACAAAGAAAAAGACGTGACGAAGTATGTGTATGCCATCATGTATAACTGGGGCGGAAAAAAATATTTAGAACTCGAAAAAAGATATCTAACCGAGGAAGAAATGAAGGAAATTAACGGTCAACTCATTGATGAAAAGGAGGTTGATTAACATGAAAATTAGCAGACAAGCCGAAGCTGAATTCCCCGAATTTGATAGTCATGAACATGCTCGGAAATTTTTTAAAAATAAATACGGCGATAGTTTTGTTATGGCAAGTTCCGAAATGATCGGCGATGAAAAGGTTTATTTTTACCATTTGATTTTAGACAGACAACAATATTTTGATGGTTTTCAAAAACTCAAAGAAGATGGTTTTATAACGGATTCATTGGATTTCATGAATAGCTATCAACCAGTGGAAATTTTCGAAGATGGTAGGATACATGTAATTCACTAAAAATTAGAGTTGCTCAGCAAACGGGCCATTTAACGGAATAAGTGATGAAAACTGAATTTAAAACTTAGTCTGTATGTGGTAAAATGTTTCAATCAAGATTAGGAGGCATTAATTATGAAGTGCAATGAATGTAACAGGGTTCAATTAAAAGAGGGAAACGTATCATTAGCCCTATAAACTGCGTCTACCCTCATTATTGGAGGGCGAAATGTGAATACGTCTTATTCACAATCAAATTTACGACACAACCAAATTTTAATTTGGCTTTGCGTTCTATCTTTTTTTAGCGTATTAAATGAAATGGTTTTGAACGTCTCATTACCTGATATTGCAAATGATTTTAATAAACCACCTGCGAGTACAAACTGGGTGAACACAGCCTTTATGTTAACCTTTTCCATTGGAACAGCTGTATATGGAAAGCTATCTGATCAATTAGGCATCAAAAGGTTACTCCTATTTGGAATTATAATAAATTGTTTCGGGTCGGTAATTGGGTTTGTTGGCCATTCTTTCTTTTCCTTACTTATTATGGCTCGTTTTATTCAAGGGGCTGGTGCAGCTGCATTTCCAGCACTCGTAATGGTTGTAGTTGCGCGCTATATTCCAAAGGAAAATAGGGGTAAAGCATTTGGTCTTATTGGATCGATAGTAGCCATGGGAGAAGGAGTCGGTCCAGCGATTGGTGGAATGATAGCCCATTATATTCATTGGTCCTATCTTCTACTCATTCCTATGATAACAATTATCACTGTTCCGTTTCTTATGAAATTATTAAAGAAAGAAGTAAGGATAAAAGGTCATTTTGATATCAAAGGAATTATACTAATGTCTGTAGGCATTGTATTTTTTATGTTGTTTACAACATCTTATAACATTTCTTTTCTGATCATCAGTATTCTGTCATTCCTGATATTTGTAAAACATATTAGGAAAGTAACAGAACCTTTTGTTGAACCTGCACTGGGGAAAAATATTTCTTTTATAATTGGTGTCCTTTGTGGAGGACTTATATTTGGTACAGTAGCAGGGTTTATCTCTATGGTTCCTTACATGATGAAAGATGTACATCAACTAAGCACTGCTGCAATTGGCAGTGTGATTATTTTCCCTGGAACAATGAGCGTTATTATCTTCGGTTACATTGGTGGATTACTTGTTGATAGAAAAGGTCCATTGTACGTGTTAACCATTGGAGTTACATTTCTTTCCGTTAGCTTTTTAATTGCTGCCTTTTTTTTAGAAGTAACACCATGGTTACTGACAATTATATTAGTTTTTGTTTTTGGTGGGCTGTCATTCACCAAAACAGTTATATCTACAATTGTTTCAAGTAGTTTGAAACAAAAGGAAGCTGGTGCCGGAATGAGTTTGCTTAATTTTACCAGCTTTTTATCAGAGGGAACAGGTATTGCAATTGTTGGTGGTTTATTATCTGTACGCTTGCTGAATCAGAAGTTGCTACCTATGGACCTTGATCAATCCACTTACTTGTATAGTAATATGCTATTCCTTTTTACAGGAGTCGTTGTCACTAGTTGGCTGATCACCTTGAATGTATATAAACGAAGACAAATTCAATTTAAAAGTTGAATACCAGAGATAAATTAAATGACTTCTCGCTTTCTTAAGCAATCGGGCGCGATTGTTCAAGACCCGAAATATTTAAGAGGTGGCAAATTTGCCATCTCTTTTTATTTTCTTCAGCCAAAAGTGAAACTTGCTGCAGAAGAAAATACGTGGCAATTGTCAACGGTAAATGTCTGACTGAAGCGACAGCGAAAGGAATTTAAGGAGTTGATAATTTCGCTACACCCGAACCCTCTTGGCTCGTCAAAAGGCAACACCTTTTGACCTGCCAACCGGCGAGGGAGCCCCCTCAAAAAGTGAGGGGGTTGGGGGAGCTTTTTGGAGGGGGTCGAGGGAAACTTTTCCCTCGTGGGTTTGGGCAAAGCCCATGATTTTTTCTTTTGCTTTTGAA
>NZ_JAFBDY010000047.1 GCF_016908465.1 Lysinibacillus composti
TGTAAGCAGGGGTTTATTTATTGCCCAAAATTATTTTCTTAAGACTGTTGAAAACATTCGTATTGAAATTTACACAATTTTAAGGACTTGACTAAAAAATTCGCGTTTGCTGCAGTGAAAGACTTGTTTGGACAGTAATTTTGTGACAAGAAATTTAATGGTGTCCTCTGCAGTCGCATAAAGTTTGACAGATATTTATTAAATATAAAAAGGCCGTTCAGAAAGTTAAACTCTCTGGACAGCCTCCTATCATATACAAAAATCAAATTAATCAAATTAGTCTAAGACGATTTCTTTAATTAACGTTGGAGCTTCTACTTTATCAGACGAAATAACGATGTGGGCATATAATTTATCTAATACATTTTGCACATCATCGGTATTTGAGTAGATTGTAGCAAGTGATTCACCCTGTTTTACTTGATCCCCTACTTTTTTATGAAGAATCAGCCCAACAGCTAAATCGATTTCCGATTCTTTTGTGGCACGGCCAGCCCCTAATAACATAGCGGCAACTCCAATTTCATCGGCTTCCATTTTTGCGACATATCCATCTTGTTTTGCCGGTAATTCGATTTGGAATTTTGCTTGAGGTAATAAAGAAGGATTATCAACAACGGATGCATCTCCACCTTGAGCCTCGATGAATTTTTTGAACACTTCAATGGCTTTACCATTTTGAACAACTTCAACAAGCAATGAACGTGCTTCCTCAATTGTTTTTGCTTTTCCACCTAATACGACCATTTGAGCACCTAGTGTATAGCAAAGCTCTTGTAAATCTTCAGGACCATTCCCTTTTAACGTGTCAATGGCTTCTTTCACTTCAAGGGCATTTCCGATCGCATAACCAAGAGGCTGACTCATATCTGAGATGATAGCCATTGTATTTCGACCAACACGATTCCCTATTTGAACCATTGCCTTTGCTAATGAAATCGAATCTTCGAGTGTTTTCATAAAAGCGCCTTCGCCTGTTTTTACATCGAGAACAATCGCATCTGCACCCGCTGCAATTTTTTTTGACATAATAGAACTTGCAATGAGTGGGATGCTTGGAACTGTACCTGTTACGTCGCGAAGAGCATACAGTTTTTTATCTGCCGGTGTTAAGTTTCCACTTTGCCCGATAACTGCCATCTTAATGTCGTTTACTTGTTTTGTAAATTGTTCACTTGATAGTTCAACATGGAAGCCACTGATTGACTCTAATTTATCGATCGTGCCGCCAGTATGACCTAATCCACGGCCACTCATTTTCGCTACAGGGACACCAACAGCAGCTACCATCGCTGCAAGTGAAAGTGTTGTTGTATCACCTACACCGCCTGTAGAGTGTTTATCCACTTTAATTCCTTCAATGCCCGATAAATTAATTTTGTCACCTGATTCCACCATAGCCATAGTCAAATCAGCACGTTCTCGGTCATTCATATCTTGGAAATAAATCGCCATCATAAGAGAACTTACTTGATAATCAGGGATCTTCCCTTCTGTGTAACCGTTAACAAAAAATTTAATTTCTTCTGTTGTGAGTTCTTCTCCGTTACGCTTCTTTTCAATAACATCAACCATTCGCATATTTAGCACCCCTAATCTACTTTACTTTGGATCAAGTGAAACCATTTAGTGAGAATTAACCTCCCACTAAATGTTATTTTAGATTGACACTTTATCGGTCAAAAAAAGTGGCAATTAGTCAGTAATTTGTGATAAGAAACTTGTTCCAAATGGTGGTGGTGTTACGCCGAAATTCTCTGCCACAGTAGCCGCAATGTCAGCAAAGGTATTGCATAATGGCAATTCTGCTCCACCATTTTTATAACGTGGTGAGTAAATAATTAATGGTACATATTCACGTGTATGATCAGTACCAGGGAAAGTCGGATCATTACCGTGGTCTGCAGTTATGATGATTAAATCATCTTCTTCTAAACTTTCCAACACTTCTGGTAAACGACGGTCGAACTCTTCTAACGCTTCTCCGTAACCTTGAGGATCTCGTCGGTGACCAAAGTTTGCATCAAAATCAACAAGGTTTAAAAAGCTTAGTCCTTTAAAATCACGACGGACAACTTCAACGAGTCGATCCATTCCATCGGTATTGTTTTTCGTACGAATGGCTTCTGTTACACCTTCTCCATTAAAAATATCAGAAATTTTTCCAATAGCGATTGATGCAAGTCCAGCATCTTTAAGCTCATTCATCGTAGTTCGACCAAATGGTTTTAAAGCATAGTCATGTCGATTGGAAGTTCTTGTAAAGTTTCCTGGTGTTCCGATAAATGGACGCGCGATGACACGACCAACTAAAAATTCAGGATCTAATGTAAGTTCGCGTGCAATCTCACAGATTTTATACAATTCATCAAGTGGCACTATTTCCTCATGAGCCGCGATCTGAAGTACAGGGTCAGCAGATGTGTAGACAATAATGGCGCCCGTTTCCATATGCTCTGGCCCTAGTTCATCGATAATAGCAGTTCCACTTGCAGGGATATTACCAATTACTTTACGTCCTGTTTTTTCTTCTAATTGATCGATGAGTTTTTTAGGGAAGCCTTCAGGGTAAACTTTGAACGGTTTGTCAATATTAAGACCCATGATTTCCCAATGCCCTGTCATCGTATCTTTTCCAACAGATGCTTCTTGCATTTTTCCGTAGAAAGCTTTTGGCTTTTCAACTTGTGCAATTCCTTTGATTTCGCGAATATTAGATAGTCCTAATGATTCCATTGTTGGCATGTTTAAGCCATTCATTTCTTCTGCGATATGACCTAATGTATCTGAGCCTTCATCGCCAAATTTTTGTGCATCGGGTGCTTCCCCAATTCCCACAGAATCCATTACTACTAAATGTATTTTTTTGAACGGTTTCATATTACGTCCTCCTATTCACTACTATTTTAAATAAAAAAATGGAAAAAATAAAGGTCAGACATCTGACGAAATGTTTTAGTTTATTTGCACGTTGGTTAAGAGTGGAGAATCCCTACATATTTTGGATTCTTTTCGACATATTTGAAGGAAATCTCTGTATTTTTGGAGTTAATTCCGACACTTGGTTTAGTCGAAAGTAAAATTAATACCATTTTTAGAGAGGAACGCCTATCTTTCAAATATAAACACTTCTACTTAATAATCTAGCCATGTGGGGGATGAATCTAGACACTTTTTCAAAATATCTAGTCAGATGGGAGACGAATCTAGACACTTTTTTAAATAATCTAGACAGTTGGGAGATAATTCTAGACACTTTTTTAAATTATCTAGACAGTTGGATAAATCTAGACACTTTTTTAAATAATCTAGACAGTTGGATAAATCTAGACACTTTTTTAAATAATCTAGACAGTTGGGAGATAATTCTAGACACTTTTTTAAATAATCTAGACAGTTGGATAAATCTAGACACTTTTTCAAGTAATCTAGACACTTGCGAGATAATTCTAGACACTTTTTCAAGTAATCTAGACAGTTGGATAAATCTAGACACTTTTTCAAGTAATCTAGACACTTGCGAGATAATTCTAAGTCAAGTCCTTAAAATTGTGTAAATTTCAATACGAATGTTTTCAACAGTCTTAAGAAAATAATTTTGGGCAATAAATAAACCCCTGCTTACATT
>NZ_JAFBDY010000048.1 GCF_016908465.1 Lysinibacillus composti
ATTTCGATAAAATAACGGAATAATATTCCTTTATTATCCGAAAAATTCGGGTATTTTTCAAAATAAGGGAATTATTTTCCGTTATTGTATGTAGTTCCGGCTTTTCAACCTAAGATAAGGGAATGATTTTCCGTTATTGTGTGTTTGGCTGGCTTTTCAAGCTCGGTTAGGGAATTATTTTCCGTTATTGTATGTAGTTCCGGCTTTTCAAGCTCAGATAAGGAAGTTTTTTCGTTAACACATGTAGTGCTAGCTTTTAGTGCTTCGATAAGCGAAGTATTTTCCGTTAATATTGGGAATATCTCACTTGCAACCGAATTTATCAAAGGCTGAATTGCCATTAATATAGTGATGCAAATCAACCGCAAGTACACACCCAATTTCAAATGACAATTCATCTTGGTCAGCTCATTTTTTATTAATACTCGATACCTTATAATAGAACTAAACACCAAAAGGCCCACGGAACTAAACCGGGGCCTTTTCATTACAATTTTTGGCTTACAAAGTTTAATACTCTTTTTGTTCCCCTTCTTTCAATGAAGCTTTTGGGAAACGGTCTGCTTCTTCAACTTTTTTGAAGCCTTTATCTAATCTACCGGCATTTTCGATATCACCAGAAGCCTGGTAACCTCCAACAGGTGCATTGGAAGTCGTCCCAAAAATCTCCATACCACCTAGTTCTACACTAATTCGTTGTTTGTCGTGTCCTTTACTCATGATTATCACCTCCACATGTAATTTGCCCAAAGGTGGTCATAATATAGTTAAATCTGATGAGAAATTTTTAAAAATCAACAAACTGGATCAATTCCTATTTTTAACGGTTATATTAGGTTACTTGCATTTGTCAGATCAAACTCCCTCCTACTTTCCGTTAAAATAAAGTACATAAAAAATCCCTACCTCAATTCAGAGAAGGGATTTTGATCGCATCAAATGATGAAACTTTCATTGATTACAACTATATTTCTAAAGGGTTTTCCCACTTATTTCATTTCATTAAAAAATACTACATCCTCTAGTGGAAGGCGTGTTGTTTGGTGTCCTGGTTTTGCGGCTTTTCCAATGGCAATAAGCATAACTGGTACATACTGCTCCGAAATTCCGAACGCTTCAACGAATTTCGCTTTATTGTAACCACCCATCGGAACTGTGTCATAACCTTTTGAACGAGCAACAAGCATTAATTGCATTGATACAAGACCACCATCTGTATAAACAATTTGACGAGCCACTTCAGATGGTAAACTTGAGTACATTTCGACAGTGCGTTCAATGAATGACTTAGCTGTTTCCTCTGGCATAAAACCTGCTTCGACCGCTTGTTTATAAATTTTCTCAGCTTTCTCATAGCTTTTCACATCTCCAAGAACAGCTATTATAGCTGAGGCCTCGACTACTTGCTGTTGATTGTTAGCAATTGGTAAAAGCTTTTCTTTCAGCTCAGGCGTATCGATTACCAGAAAACGCCATGGTTGCAAGTTTGAAGATGAAGGAGCTAACGTTGAAAGTTTTAAGATTTCGGACATTTCTTCGCGTGAAATTTTTACTGTAGGGTCATATGTACGTACTGATCGACGCTCTTGAATTACATCTAAGAACGCTTCAGGTTTTTGTAGTGTATGTGTACTTGTCATAAAATAACCTCCTAATAATCAATGTTTACTTCTCTATTAACCTGCTAATTTATTATTGCAATGGTTCGTAAACTTAAAATGAAACATATACTCTTGTTCATATGTTTCAAAGTTACATTACTTAAATTGAAATGAATTGTCAAAAATAAGGCTTTAAACAAGAACAAAGATAATCCTTTATAGCACAAATTTCCCTACTACTAATTACGAGATTTATAATTTTACATTGTCACAATCTAGCAATTTCACCAAACTCACACCACGCCAAAAATTGGGACAAGGAACCTGTCCGAAGTCACTGAAAAACGATTACATTAAATGGAAATAGGTGAAAATAAATAAAAAAATACCTCTATTGTTTGTTAAAATGGAATTGACTAGAAACC
>NZ_JAFBDY010000049.1 GCF_016908465.1 Lysinibacillus composti
GAAGTCACTGAAAAACGATTACATTAAATGGAAATAGGTGAAAATAAATAAAAAAATACCTCTATTGTTTGTTAAAATGGAATTGACTAGAAACCATAACCAAACAAGGAGGTATTTTTATGCTTAAAGACAAAGATATGCAATTAAGCATTTACTCAGTATTATACAATAGAATTCCAGAAAATCATATATTTAGAGTGCTTCGTGATGAAATTGACTTTAGTTTTATAAATAAAGAACTAGAAAATACTTATAGTAAGTATTATGGTAGACCAGCCAAAGAACCAGAATTAATGGTAAAACTTTTAGTTTTACAAAGACTCTACGATTTATCGGATGAAAGAGTGATAGAAGAAGCTTCTTTAAACCTTGCCCACATGTATTTTTTAGGTATTAATCCAGAGGATGAACTACCACATCCAAGTCTTTTGGCAAAATTCCGTAAAAATAAATTAGAAGATACATTAACTATTGATGAAATCATTGTATGTATTGTAAACCAATGTGTAGAAAAAGGGATTCTAAAAGGAACTGGAATTAGTATTGATACGACTCATACTGAAGCAAATACATTTAAATGTACTTCAGAAAGAGTGATGAAACGACTAGCTAAGAAAATATTTAGAACCATGGAAAAAGAAGAGATTGAAGTCCCTGAGGGACTTCACCAAGATATTCCTAATTATAAAAGTATTGAGGATCCAAAAGAGGCTAAAGAAACTATGAAAAGTTTCCTTGAGGAAACTATCAAAACAGTAGAGGAAAACATAGATTTAGGAAACTGCCCTAAAACAAAAGAGATTATAGCTAATGCAAAAGAAATATTAGAAGATCCTAAATTTTTAGTTCAAAAAGGTGTTCGTTCTCTTGTAGATCAAGACGCAAGAGTTGGTCATAAGAGTAAAACCTCTCACTTCTTCGGATACAAAACAGAGTTTATGATGACAACAGAGGATCGTATTATTACTGCCGTGCATGTTGGCTCTGGTGCTTATGTCGATGGAACAAAGTTCGAAGAGTTATTGTATTTAACCCAAAAAAGTGGCGTTACAATTGAAGAGGTCTATGGTGATAAAGCATATTTTAGAAAACCAATACTTGATAATATACGTGAAGTGGACGCTAAAGCATACATACCAGTAAGTGAAATGGCCTATAGGATTGATGAAGATTTATATAGCTATAATAAAGACTCGGATGAATGGTTCTGTATCCAAGGGAATCAAACCGTAAAAAAAGTATTCAAAACCCGTAAAAATGGAAGACAAACGTATCGCTATTATTTTGAGAAAGAGAAATGTAGAACTTGCCCGCTAAGGGCGGAATGTATTAAAGATTCTACAGTAGGAAGAATACTGGAAGTTGGAATAAATACTCCAGAATTCTATGGATATAGCCAGGACCAAAAAACAGACGAGTTCAAAGAGAAATATAAAAATAGAGCTTGTCATGAATGGAAAAATGGGGAAATGAAGAATTTCCACGGATTAGATCGTGCCAAAGGGTACGGTCTAAAAAGCATGGCCTTACAAGCTAAATTAACTGCCTTAGCAGTAAATTTAAAGAGGATAGCAGCAATACTATCCTCTAAAAAAGCTTCTAAAGTCGACTTCTCAATCACTTTTTCGAGATTCATCGACGAAATTGATAATTTACGTAAAATATGTGCTTGAATCAAAAAAACTCTTTCAAAAAAAGGCACTTTTTCAGTGACTTC
>NZ_JAFBDY010000050.1 GCF_016908465.1 Lysinibacillus composti
GCGCCCGTTCGTAATATAAGGTTAGCCAGATTTTTCTGGTTGACCTTTTTCTATATGGTCTTATTATAACGGTAGTCGGGGTAGAACGTAGCGCCCGTGGGACTTGATCCCGTCCGCAAAACTGTTCACCCCCTACTTGTATAAACATGTTTCAAGCTGGTTGGGACAAGGATCCCGTTTAACAAGCGAACCTATGATATTACAAGCAGCTTTAGGGGTTACCGACTAATTTAGTATTTTAAGAGGAGGAGATTCTAATATGAATCCAGTCGTAGGTCTGGATGTTTCAAAAGGAGAAAGTCAGGTTCAAGCCTTTTTAGATAAGGGGCAGCCCTATCGAAAGAGCTTTAGTGTCAAGCATACTCTAGAAGGTTTAGGAAGTTTAGTAGAATTTCTTAAGGATATTGAAAAATTGGCTGATGGAAAGCAACCTTCGGTTATTTTAGAATCTACAGGACAGTACCATATCCCTGTTATTCAATTTTTAGATGAGCAACAGTATGTCTACATTATGGTTAACCCACTTATCTCTCACCGAGCTAGAAGTACAAATTTACGAAAGGTAAAGACAGATGCAGTTGATGCCTATCATTTATGTGAATTGTATTATAAGGAAGAGTTAGAACCATACAAAAAAAGAGGAATTCATCTCTTAAATCTTCGTAATCTCACGAGGCAACAGGAAACAATCTCAAGTACCGCCGCACAAACAAAATTACAGCTACAATCGATTTTAGATCAAGTATTTCCTGAATATAGGGGTGTCTTTGGGAATCTCTATTCAAAGATATCTTTACAGATCCTATCACTCTTTCCAACTTCAGAAGAGGTTCTAAGTGTTAGTGAATCTGATTTGAGTGATAAAGTCGCAGAATTATGTCCAACTCGTTCAGAAAAATGGGCAGAAGAAAAAGCACAGAAATTGAGAGAAGCAGCGTTACGTAATCCATTTCAAAACAATTTGTACCAAAGCCATATTTTTAACTTAAAGATGTTTATCAACATTGTTCTTCAATATCAAGAGCACCTATCAAAGTTAGCAGCAGAAATAGATGCCCTCGCTAAAGAAATTGAAGAATATGAGATTATCCAGTCTATCCCTGGTATTGGAGAAAAGATTGCGGCAACAATCATTTCTGAAATTGGAGAGATAGATCGGTTTAATCATCCTAAAAAGCTAGTTGCATTCGCTGGAATAGACCCTAGCGTATACTCTTCTGGTAGGTTTACCGCTTCCATTAATCGCATAACCAAAAGGGGATCTAGCAGGTTAAGGCAAGCGTTGTTTATGGCTGTACAATGCGGTATAAGAGATGCACGTAAGCAAAAAACAAGCGATGAGATTATCCCTAGAAATAAGAAATTAAGAGAGTTCTACGATAAAAAACGAGAAGAAGGAAAACCTTTTAGAGTAGCAATAATCGCTTGTGCAAATAAGCTCTTACATTGGATTTATGCCCTATTAAAAAGGAAAATAACTTTCCAAAATACGGATTAAAATTCATATATAAGTATATAAAACAAAACCTTCCATTTAATTAAAGGAAGGCTTATTTGGTATACCGATTTTTAGTATATCATGTACGATTTATATTTTTTATTGAAAAATGTTGACAACTATTAGCTGGTTTTTGT
>NZ_JAFBDY010000052.1 GCF_016908465.1 Lysinibacillus composti
CCCCCCATTACTCAAACGGCGGGGAGGTGGTACAGGAATATCAACCTGTTGTCCATCGTCTACGCCTATCGGCCTCGACTTAGGTCCCGACTAACCCTGAGCGGACGAGCCTTCCTCAGGAAACCTTAGTCATACGGTGGATGGGATTCTCACCCATCTTTCGCTACTCATACCGGCATTCTCACTTCTAAGCGCTCCACCAGTCCTTCCGGTCTGACTTCAACGCACTTAGAACGCTCTCCTACCACTGACATCATAGATGTCAATCCACAGCTTCGGTGAATCGTTTAGCCCCGATACATTTTCGGCGCAGCGTCACTCGACCAGTGAGCTATTACGCACTCTTTAAATGATGGCTGCTTCTAAGCCAACATCCTGGTTGTCTAAGCAACGCCACATCCTTTTCCACTTAACGATTACTTTGGGACCTTAGCTGGTGGTCTGGGCTGTTTCCCTTTTGACTACGGATCTTATCACTCGCAGTCTGACTCCCGTGTATAAATATCTGGCATTCGGAGTTTGTCTGAATTCGGTAACCCGAGATGGGCCCCTAGTCCAAACAGTGCTCTACCTCCAGTATTCTCAATCACGAGGCTAGCCCTAAAGCTATTTCGGAGAGAACCAGCTATCTCCAAGTTCGATTGGAATTTCTCCGCTACCCACACCTCATCCCCGCACTTTTCAACGTGCGTGGGTTCGGGCCTCCAGTAAGTGTTACCTCACCTTCACCCTGGACATGGGTAGATCACCTGGTTTCGGGTCTACGACCACGTACTCATTCGCCCTATTCAGACTCGCTTTCGCTGCGGCTCCGTCTTCACAACTTAACCTTGCACGTAATCGTAACTCGCCGGTTCATTCTACAAAAGGCACGCTATCACCCATTAACGGGCTCTAACTACTTGTAGGCACATGGTTTCAGGTTCTATTTCACTCCCCTCCCGGGGTGCTTTTCACCTTTCCCTCACGGTACTGGTTCACTATCGGTCACTAGGGAGTATTTAGCCTTGGGAGATGGTCCTCCCGGATTCCGACGGAATTTCACGTGTTCCGCCGTACTCAGGATACACTCAAGAGGGAATGGACTTTTAACTACAGGGCTTTTACCTGCTATGGCGGGACTTTCCAGACCGCTTCGTCTAATCCATTCTTTTGTAACTCCGTATAGAGTGTCCTACAACCCCAAGAGGCAAGCCTCTTGGTTTGGGCTCTTCCCGTTTCGCTCGCCGCTACTTAGGGAATCGAATAATTTCTTTCTCTTCCTCCAGGTACTTAGATGTTTCAGTTCCCTGGGTATGCCATCAAGACGCTATGTATTCACGTCAAGATACTGCTCCATTACGAACAGTGGGTTCCCCCATTCGGAAATCTCCGGATCAAAGCTCACTTACAGCTCCCCGAAGCATATCGGTGTTAGTGCCGTCCTTCATCGGCTCCTAGTGCCAAGGCATTCACCATGCGCCCTTAATAACTTAACCTAAAAAAGTTAGTTACTGCTT
>NZ_JAFBDY010000053.1 GCF_016908465.1 Lysinibacillus composti
GGTACTGCACCCCAAAAGTTAGAGTAAAAAACTAACTTTTGGGGTGATTTTTTATGACTAAATATAATGAAGAATTTAAATTGATGGTGGTTCAAAAATATTTAAGTGGCTCACTAGGATATAGAGCGATAGCGAAAAAATATGGTGTCGGTGCTACACCGTTAAGGAAATGGGTACGTGCTTATAAAGAGTTTGGATGTAGTGGCCTATCCGTTAAGAAAACGAAGCAGTTTTATTCTGTTCAATTTAAATTAGATGTATTAAGCTATATGAAACGAACAGGTGCTTCCCATCAAGATACTGCGATTCACTTTAACTTGAATGATCCAACTTTAGTTGCTAGTTGGTATCATCGGTTTTTAAAAGAAGGGATAGAGGGCCTGCAAAGCAAACCAAAGGGGCGCCCATCCATGTCTAAGAAACAAAAAACAACAGTGAATAACCAAGAAAAAACAATGTCACGTGAGGAGCAGCTAGAACGCGAAAATGAACTGCTTCGTTTAGAGGTAGCTTATTTAAAAAAGTTGAAGGCTTTTCGAGAGAATCCAGATGCCTTCCTCGAAAAGCACAAGCTGCCATCGCATTCGAACTTAAACAAGAAGGATTTCGATTAAAAGATATTTTAAAACAAGTGGATATTCCAGAAGCAACGTATCATTATCATATCAAACTGATGAGGCAAGAAGATCCAGATGTAGAGTGGAAAGCCTTAATTTTAGAGACTTTTGAACAACATAAAGGGCGATATGGCTACCGCCGAATTCATGCGGAATTAAGAGTGCAAGGACACATAATTAATCATAAAAAGGTACAACGAATTATGAAAAACCTAGGGTTGAAATGTGTAAAATTCATACGTAAATCACGCTATAAATCCTACAAAGGAACAGTTGGAAAAGTCGCTAAAAACCTTTTGAATCGTAGATTCAGAACACCATATTCCCTTCAAAAATTGGTGACTGATGTAACTGAATTTAAATGTACGGATGATGAAAAATTATATTTAAGTCCAATAATGGACTTATATAATGGTGAAATTATTGGGTTTAGTATGTCAAAACGGCCAAGCTTAGATTTTGTTTTAGATTCACTTAAACAAGTACTTCCAATCATTCAAAAGCGTGCTGAATATCGGACAACTATTCACTCAGATCAAGGATGGCATTATCAACATAATACATGGGTGAGAACATTAAGGCAGAACAGGATTTTTCAAAGCATGTCTCGTAAAGCAACATGCGCAGACAACGCGGCCATGGAGAACTTCTTTAGCTTATTAAAACAAGAAATGTATTATGGAGAACAATTAATCTCTTACGAAACATTACAAAAGAAAATAAAAGAGTATATCAATTATTATAATAATGTTCGTATAAAACAAAAATTGGCCGGCATGAGTCCAGTAAATTACCGAAAACATGCCAGCCAATTAGCTGCATAATAAAAACTCTAACTTTAAGGGGTCACTACC
>NZ_JAFBDY010000054.1 GCF_016908465.1 Lysinibacillus composti
ATGCAGGCGATGCTTACTTTTGCTGCCATGAATTTAAAGAAGCTTGCAAATTGGACTTGGCAAGCTCCAAAAATGGTCTGAATTAGAATACTCGACGAGTACTTTTGTTTAAAATAAGACTGAAAAATACCCGGAAAATCTCAAAAAGACAAAAGGCCTTCAGAATGAAACCATTCTGAAGGCCTTTTGTCGACAATCTGAGTCTAAGCAAAAGCTTAGGCTTTTTTATATGTAAAGTTCTAAGGATCGTAAGTTCAATAGGGAAAGTTAAAAAATACCCATATATCTTTAGGAATGTAGGCGTCTGGATCGATATTAGGTGGGGGAATCTGAGAGTAATACTAATAGTCTGTCTATTAGTATTAGACAAATTAAAAGACAAGTAATTTTTATAGTTCGTACTTATTATAAGAATATAAAGTTATTAGGCTAGCAAATATTACTGAGTTTCAAGTCGTTTTTCTAAATTTCGGTAAAGTGGATAGGAGGAGGAAAATTTATACAAACAGTTAGCCGCTCTTTTAGGACATTCAACTACAGGACTCCCACTATCTCCACTAGTCCTGCTACTTTTATTTTAGTTGGATTAGCTGGCGTGGAATTTAGAGATCATCAAAAATTCCTATTTAAATGGGCATACGGAATAACTATTGTAATGACTATAGCGGCAGTCTTAATAGGAGTAATTCCTTTTTAAGTTACAGATGTTTAATATCATGAATAGTTAAGCCACAATAAAGAAAATATATTAAAGGAGTATCCAATTTGATGACAGTAAAGGATACTTTTTTGTTAATTAAGAACTTTATATTCAAATTACTTGAAAGATATAGGATGTATATCTAAAAATGGAGATCTAGAATTGGAATTAATTAATTCAATGTGGAGGTGCTATAATCTTTGTAAACACTGGATTTATTGTCTACTTGCATTTGAATACAGGAAGAATAGTTTACTGATTACTACAGCTACAATGCTCAATTAATTTATGAATAGAATAATTACTAAAAATTTGTAGTTTAAATAACTTCCTTGCTTTATTATTAGGATAATGATATATTATTTATTGTCGCTTTAAGAAATCAAAAATGTTATTAAAGTTGTTGACTTCAAATAATTATTTTGATAAACTATAAAAGTTGTCTCTTAATGAATTGTTTGTTAATATTAAAAAGTATTGACAGGTATGTTTGTTAAGTGATAAGATGTGAAAGTCGCATTTTAAAAAATACTTTTTCAAAAAAAGAAGTGTTGACAACAGAAAATTATAGCGATATAATATAAAAGTCGCTGAAAACAAGCGAGTAAAATGAACCTTGAAAACTGAACAACAAAACGTTAATGAAATAAACGTTTCTTTTAATTAAGAAGCGAAATTTTGGACATCAAAATTGATGCCAGCTAAAAATTTGAGCTTTATCAAATTTTCTTTTATGGAGAGTTTGATCCTGGCTCAGGACGAACGCTG
>NZ_JAFBDY010000055.1 GCF_016908465.1 Lysinibacillus composti
TCACAGGGGGAAGCCCCCAACTACCATCGGCGCTAAAGAGCTTAACTTCCGTGTTCGGTATGGGAACGGGTGTGACCTCTTTGCCATTATCACTAGACTATTTAAAAAGTTCAAATTAATGAACTTTATGACCCGTACGGGATTCGAACCCGTGTTACCGCCGTGAAAGGGCGGTGTCTTAACCACTTGACCAACGGGCCGTGGCTCCGAAGGTAGGACTCGAACCTACGACCAACCGGTTAACAGCCGGTTGCTCTACCACTGAGCTACTTCGGAAAAATGTTATGGTGGGCCTAAATGGACTCGAACCATCGACCTCACGCTTATCAGGCGTGCGCTCTAACCAGCTGAGCTATAGGCCCACAAAATGGAGCGGGTGATGAGAATCGAACTCACGACATCAGCTTGGAAGGCTGAGGTTTTACCATTAAACTACACCCGCATAAATGGTGGGTCGGGACGGAATCGAACCGCCGACACTTAGAGCTTCAATCTAATGCTCTACCAACTGAGCTACCGACCCATTAAATGGCGGTCCCGACCGGGATCGAACCGGCGATCTCCTGCGTGACAGGCAGGCATGTTAACCGCTACACCACGGGACCATTTGGTTGCGGGGACAGGATTTGAACCTGCGACCTTCGGGTTATGAGCCCGACGAGCTACCACTGCTCCACCCCGCGATAATATTACTTAAAGATTGATTAATTTTAAAAATGGCGGAGGCAGTAGGATTCGAACCCACGCGCGGTTTAACCCGCCTGTCGGTTTTCAAGACCGATCCCTTCAGCCAGACTTGGGTATGCCTCCGTTTTATAAATATAATGGTGGAGCCTAGCGGGATCGAACCGCTGACCTCCTGCGTGCAAGGCAGGCGCTCTCCCAGCTGAGCTAAGGCCCCATAATTTTTATATGTAAACTAACTAATTTCACCTATTGAAATAAACATGCATTACCATGCGACCATTTGGTCTCAAATCAAGTGACCCTAGCTGTTTAGTAAAATGGCTGGGGTACCAGGATTCGAACCTGGGCATGACGGAATCAAAATCCGTTGCCTTACCGCTTGGCTATACCCCAATAAATTGATGATATCCAATTAGTTATATGGGGCGACTGATGGGAATCGAACCCACGAATGCCGGAACCACAATCCGGTGCGTTAACCACTTCGCCACAATCGCCATCATTAATTACAAATTAATGGCAGGGGCAGTAGGAATCGAACCCACACCAAAGGTTTTGGAGACCTCTATTCTACCGTTGAACTATGCCCCTAAAAAATTATGAGCCATGAAGGACTTGAACCTTCGACCCTCTGATTAAAAGTCAGATGCTCTACCACTGAGCTAATGGCTCGAAACTATGGTGCCGGCGATAGGAGTCGAACCCACGACCTACTGATTACAAGTCAGTTGCTCTACCAACTGAGCTACACCGGCAAATATGGTGGAGGATGA
>NZ_JAFBDY010000056.1 GCF_016908465.1 Lysinibacillus composti
TGAACTGCCCCGTAAAAGTTAGACACAAATCTAACTTTTACGGGGTGTTTTTATGGCCAGATTTACAGCAGAAGAAAAAATACAAATTGTTAAACACTATTTAAATGGTTACGTAAGCTATTACGATCTCCAAAAAACGTATCATGTTTCCGAATCCGTTATTCGAGGTTGGGTAAAATTATATGAAGATCAAGGGGCTAATGCATTTTTTAAACCCTACACAAAACATTCACAACAGTTTAAACTGGATGTACTTCAATATATGAACGAAACAGGTGCATCTTCCTATGAAGCCGCTGCGATTTTCAACATTTCATCCCCTAGTTTAGTTAGAAGATGGAGAAAATTAGTAGAAAGAGATGGTGTGGATGCCTTAAAACCAAAGAAAAAGGGGCGTCTGGCCATGAAAAAAGAAACAAAATCGAATGTAAAAAAGCAATTGCCAGTTGAAGGATCGATTGAAGCTCTTCAGGCTGAAAATGAACGTTTACGAATGGAGAACACATACTTAAAAAAGTTGAACTCTTTAGTTCAAGCACAGGAAAAATTACAAACAAAGTCAAAGCGCAAGTAATTTTTGAACTAAAGAATGATTTTGATGTCGTGGAATTAGTTAAAGTCGCTGACATTCCACGGAGTACGTATTATTACTGGGAAAAACGATTAAATCGTAAAGATAAGTATGCAAGTGTTAAAGAAAGTATTGAGGCTATTTATCATGAACATAAAGGTCGTTATGGCTATCGTCGAATTGCCAAAGAATTAAAGAAAAAAGATATTACCCATAATCCGAAAACCATAAATCGCTTAATGAATGAAATGGGATTAAAATGTGAAGTAAGAATGAAGAAATATCGTTCCTATCGAGGGAAAGTTGGAAGAATCGCTCCAAATTTATTAAATCGTGATTTCAAAGCCTATAAGATGAATGAAAAATGGGTAACCGATGTGACGGAATTCCATCTATTTGGAGAGAAACGTTATTTATCACCTGTTCTAGACTTATGTAATGGTGAAATTATTGCTTATAAACTTATGAATCGTCCGATTTATCAACTAGTAGGAGATATGTTAAATGAAGCGGTTAAACGGATACAACCAGGAGATGAGGTGACCCTTCATTCAGATCAAGGTTGGCACTATCAGATGAAAAAGTATCAAAAAACCTTAGAGGCACACGGTATTCGCCAGAGTATGTCACGCAAGGGAAACTGTTTAGACAACGCAGTCATAGAAAATTTCTTTGGCTTATTAAAGTCTGAATTACTTTACTTACAAGATTTCGAAAGTATGGAACATTTTGAAAGAGAATTACAAGAATACATTTACTATTATAATCACAAACGAATGAAGGCAAAATTAAAAGACCTAAGTCCAGTAGAATACCGAACTCAGGTCTTGGAAGC
>NZ_JAFBDY010000057.1 GCF_016908465.1 Lysinibacillus composti
GGCTCTATAATATTTGTTGGGGTTTGAAAAAATTTCATAAATAAAAAAGCACGTAATCACCGATTTCTATATACTTGAATTGTCGAAAAACAAGCAATGAAAGGTGATACGTGCAAATGAATTTTAACATGAATATTCCAGGATTAAAAGGTGTAACTGTTCATAAGGTGGAGGAGATGGGGGAACGTATTGTTCTACACGTTTCCATACCAAAAAAAGAACATCAATGTCCAGCATGCAAGAATATAACATCAAAAGTCCATGATTATCGGATTCAAAAAATTAAACATTTAAAATGGTTTGAGCGATTAACGGTTCTTTTTTATAAACGACGACGTTATGTATGTCAATGTGGAAAACGTTTTTCAGAAAAGTCCCCTTTCGTAGATAAATATCAACGTTTCTCGAAAGAATGGAATCAAGTTGTACGAATCCGTTCAATAAAGGCAAAAACATTTAAAGAAGCAGCTGAAGTACTTGGTACATCAAGCTCAACAGTGATTCGTCGATTTAAAGAAGTAGTAAAGGAACAATTAAATGAAGGGGTTCATTTACCAAAATGTATCGCGATTGATGAATATAAAGCAGATACCGATGCGGGAACTTATCAATTAATTATTGCCAATGCGGAAACACATGAACCAATTGATATTTTACCAAATCGTAGAAAAGAAACCATTAAGGATTACTTGATGAAATACGGTGCAGATGTAGAAATTGTGGTTATGGACATGAATCCAAGCTTTAAAGCAGCAGTTAGGAAGACGTTAAATCGCCCGATTATTATTGCGGATCGGTTCCATTATTGTCGTTATATTTATTGGGCACTAGATGAAGTACGCCGAAATGTTCAAAAAGAATGGCATGCATATGATCGAAAGAAATGTAAGAAAATGCGTCATGTACTATATAAACGATTTGATAAGTTAACAGAAACGAATCGTTGGTACTTAAATCGTTACATAGGAATGTCGAAGGAACTAAAGCAAGCCTATGAATTAAAAGAAGCTTACTGCGAATGGTTTGATTGGGCAAAAACTTCAAATGATTTGATAGAAATAAAAAAAAGATTAGAAGCCTTTTACCGAAAGGTAGAAGAAGCAAATATTCCGGCATTTTTAAAGGCCATTCAAACGCTAAAAAATTGGCAAGTTGAAATTTTAAATAGTTTAAGTTTTGGATATTCAAATGGTTTTTTAGAAGGAATTAATAATAAATCAAAAGTTTTGAAGCGTAATGCTTATGGTTTTAGAAGCTATGAACACTTTAAAGCGAAAATTTTATTAAATAATTTATCTAAGAAAATTGGGATTCATTTAGGATAATCGGGGTGCCGTGTAATATCACTTCACCCCAACATTTGACATAGAACC
>NZ_JAFBDY010000058.1 GCF_016908465.1 Lysinibacillus composti
GTTTCTAGTCAATTCCATTTTAACAAACAATAGAGGTATTTTTTTATTTATTTTCACCTATTTCCATTTAATGTAATCGTTTTTCAGTGACTTCGACCTGTCCCCGTGTCCCTAAAGAGAGGAAATTTATGACGACGAAAAAATTTAAGAAGTTTTACTTGGAGATTACGAGTGTATGTAATCTTGCATGCAGTTTTTGCCCGCCAACAGAAAGGCAGAAGCAATTTATCTCTATAGAGGATTTTACTAAAAGATTAGACCAAATTAAACCGCACACAGACTACATCTACTTACATGTAAAAGGTGAGCCACTGCTGCATCCGAAAATCGGTCAATTGTTAGATGTATGTCATGAAAAAGGGTTTAAGGTTAATATCACAACCAATGGAACGTTAATTAATAAAAAAAGAGATAAATTATTAAATAAACCTGCCCTAAGACAAATGAATTTCTCATTACATAGCTTTGATGGCCATATTGGTTCTAAAGATAAGGAAGGGTATGTGAAAAGTATTCTTTCGTTTATTAAAGAAGCAACGAGTCAATCAGAGATGCTTGTTTCCTTAAGACTGTGGAACCTTACGCAGGACAATAAGACGAATTTGGAACGACAACGAAACCGAGAATTGTTAGAAATTATTGAGAAGGAATTTGATTTAGACTATAAAATTGAAGAGAGAGTCGAACCAGGTAGTGGCATTAAAATTGCAGAACGTATCTATATCAACCAAGATTACGAGTTTCAGTGGCCTGCGTTACACGAGGAGGAAGATGATGGCAAAGGCTTCTGCCATGGTCTACGAAATCAAGCAGGTATATTGGCAAACGGTACCGTCATTCCTTGTTGTTTAGATGGCGAGGGAGTAATCAATCTTGGGAATATTAATGAAAACTCATTTTCTGAGATTATCGAGATGGATCGAGCAAAAAACCTTGTCGATGGCTTTTCACGAAGAGAAGCAGTAGAGGAACTATGTAGAAAATGCGGCTATCGTAAAAGGTTTGGGAAATAAATTGAGAAATGAGTAATTGTGTGATTTGATTGCGCTTGTGTGATCACCATCCTGAAATCCTATGGTTACTGGTGGCAACAATAGGGGGGGACGGGTAGCTGGTGGGTGTGGTCTATTGGTTGGGGTGGTAGATTGAGATTCCGATTAAGATTTTGATCCCGATTAGGGTTCTGATTAAGATTTCGATTCAGATTAGGGTTAGGATTCCGATTCCAATCAGATAAATAACGGAAGAGAACGATTAAGTCCATATAATTGTGTAAAAAGAAAAGAGTCATTTTATGCCCTCTTGGATACAATGTTTTCAACGACGATAAACATTAGAAAAGAG
>NZ_JAFBDY010000059.1 GCF_016908465.1 Lysinibacillus composti
GATTAAGTCCATATAATTGTGTAAAAAGAAAAGAGTCATTTTATGCCCTCTTGGATACAATGTTTTCAACGACGATAAACATTAGAAAAGAGGATATAAAAATGACTCAATTACAGTTTAACCTAGATATGGATGTTTTAAAAGATTCAGTATTAAATTCTAATCTAACTACAGTTGTTAAATCTGCTTTAATACTAATCCTTAATGAATTTATGGAAAAGGAAAGAGATGAGTATTTACAGGCTGCTGCGTATGAACGTTCCAACGATCGACTCGATTATCGAAATGGCTATTACGAACGGGAATTAGTCATGACTATGGGGAAATTAACTTTAAAAGTTCCTAGAACTCGTAATGGTGGATTTTCAACTGATCTATTTGAAAAATATGCTAGACACGATCAAGCGTTAGTACTATCTATGATTGAGATGGTTGTAAATGGTGTTTCTACACGTAAGGTTACACAAATTGTTGAACAACTTTGCGGAGAAAGTGTATCAAAATCACTGGTATCTTCACTTACACAAAAGTTAGATCCTGTTATTAACCAATGGGCCAATCGCGCTTTAAACACTACTTATTTTCCCTATATCTTTGTAGACGCAATGTATATTAAAGTGCGTGAAGATAATCGGGTTGTATCTAAAGCTGTCTATATTGCAACAGCTATTACAAATGATAATAAACGTGAAATACTTGGCTTGAGTGTGGATCATGTTGAAAGTTATGAAAGTTGGTGCAGGTTTTTCCAAAATTTAAAATCACGTGGACTTCAGTCACCTAAACTAGTAATTTCTGATGCCCACCAAGGATTACAAAAAGCGATACAACGTGAATTTGTAGGAACAGTTTGGCAAAGATGTAATGTGCATTTTAAACGAAATATTATTACGAAACTTCCTAAAAAAGATTCAAGTGATTTTCGCCTCATGATTAAACGAATCTTTGACGCAATTACAATTGAGGACATGCGTAAATTTAAAGATGAGTTAATGGATAAGTATGGAAATGAACCGAAGTTTGAAAAGGCACTTTCTGTATTAGATGAAGGTTTCGAAGATACCGTACAATATATGAGTTTCCCAGAAAAAATCCGCGTAAATATTCGCAGTACAAATTCACTTGAACGATTAAATCAAGAGGTACGTAGGAGAGAGAAAGTAATCCGTATTTTTCCGAATACCCAATCTGCTTTTAGACTTGTAGGTGCAGTGTTAATGCATTATCAGGAAAACGATTACTCTTTACGAACAGGATTGTATAAATCAAGAGATAATAAATTTTTAACCTAACCTCA